>NZ_JBBATI010000017.1:0-83140 GCF_040398825.1 Novosphingobium sp. | reverse complement strand
CAGTTAAGGTACCCTGTGGGCGGTTGGGCCGGGGGTGCGGGGCGGTGGGTGGCACAAAGTCGCCGAACGGCGACTTTCGAAACAGACGCTAATACCCCGCCGCCTCACCCATCGGCAGGCGCGGGTCGATCGTGCCGAACAGGTGTGCGGGGGGGATCGCCACGCCTTCGTCATCGGGCGGTGGCGGGGTCGCGCCGGCAATCCGGGGCCCGCCCACCACGATCGCGGCAATATGGTTGCCGTGGCGGCGTTCGGTCAGGGTGTGGCCGCGCGCTGCCAGAATCTTCAGTGTATCGGGCGACAGCGCATAGCGTTCGTACCAGGTCTGATCGGGCAACCATTGCTGGTGGATGCGCGGGGCTTCGATCGCCTCGGTCAGGGTCATGCCATGATCGATCAGGTTGAGCATGACCTGCAGCACGCCGGTAGGGATGCGGCTGCCGCCAGGGGTGCCGATCACCAGTGCCAGCGCGCCATCATGGGTGACGATGGTCGGGCTCATCGATGACAGCGGCCGCGCGCCTGGGCGGATCGCATTGTTGGCGGATTCGACCAGCCCGTACATGTTGGATGCGCCGGGCTTGGCCGAAAAATCATCCATTTCATCGTTCATCAGCACGCCGGTGCCGGGCGCGGTGACATGCGCGCCAAACCAGTCGTTGAGCGTATAGGTCATCGCCACCGCATTGCCGGCGGCATCGACGATCGAAAAATGCGTGGTATTCTGCCCTTCGCGGCTGGCGGTCACCCCGCCCAGCGACAGCGATGGCGTGGCTTTCGTCATGCTGATCCCCGCGCGCAGCGCCGTCGTATAATCGACCGAAATCAGCCGGGCGGTATCAACCTTCACAAAATCGGGATCGCCCATCCGCGCATTGCGGTCGTGATAGGCGCGGCGCAGCGCCTCTATCAGCGCATGCGTGCCATCGGCCGAATGCCAGCCCCACTGCGCCATGGGATATCCCGACAGAATGCCCAGCGTTTCGCAGATCACCACCCCGCCCGAACTGGGCGGCGGCGCGGCAATCACGTGATACCCACGATAATCGCATTCCAGCGGGTGCAGATCACGCACGGTGTAACCGGCAAAATCGGCGCCGGTCATGATTCCGCCGCCGTGGACGCTGCCCGCCACCATCGCCGCACCGATCGGCCCTTTGTAAAAGGCATCGGCGCCGTGGTCGGCAATCTGGCGCAACGATCGGCCCAGGTCGGCCTGCACCAGCCGGTCGCCGGCCTGCCATGGCCTGCCGGCGTTGAGGAAGATCGCCGCGCTCGCCGGGTCCCGGCGCAATTCATCGGCCGCCTCGGCCAGCATTTCGGCATCGCCGCGGTCGAGCGTGAAGCCATCGCCAGCAAGGTGGATGGCCGCATCCATCAGTTCGGCGCGCGGGCGGCTGCCCCAATGCGCCAGCGCATAGTCCATCCCGGCGACGGTGCCGGGAATGCCCGCCGCCAGCCAGCCACGGGTCGACCGGCCGGGGATCACCTTGCCGGCCTGATCCAGATACATCGTGGCGCGCGCGGCACCCGGCGCGGTTTCGCGAAAGTCCAGGAAATGCGTGGTGCCATCGGCCAGCCGCACGGTCATGAACCCGCCGCCGCCCAGATTGCCCGCCTCCGGGAAAGTCACTGCCAGCGCATAGGCCACCGCCACCGCGGCATCGATGGCGTTGCCGCCGTGGCGCAACACGTCCAGCCCGGCCGCCGTGGCCAGGCGATGCGCGGTGACCACCATGCCATGATCGGCGGCCACCGGCACCGGCGATGCGGCGAAGGCGCTGTCGACCGGTTGCGCCAGCAGCAGGGCGGCTGCCGCCACAACCATCCCTTTGCGCAATGTTCTGCTCATCAAGCCTGCCCTTCGCGCTGTTGCCGTCATGCACGCACGACTAGCAGGCGGGCCGGGCCGGGCAAGGGGGCAGGCGGTCGCTCAACCGTCGAGCGTTTTGTCCGCTGCGTCGGCCACGCCCCGGGTCCAGTATCCCGCGGCCTTCAGCCATTCGCGCGGGTGGCCGATCACGTCCTGCACATGCGCGCGCAGGGCGCGCGCCACCGCGGTTTCGGCCGCGATCCACACAAACCCTTCGCCGGCGGGCAGCGCCAGAGTGCGCAATGCGCCCAGCAGCAGGCCGCTGTCATCATCGCTCTGGCCGGCGCGATAAACCCAGTGGCCCTGCCAATCGGCGCGGGCGGCAAAGCGCTGTTCATCCGCCGGGCCATCGACCACCACCAGCGTGATGGCCGGCACGCCGGCGCGCAATTCCTCTACCCGGCGGCCGATCGCGGGCAGCGCGGTTTCATCGCCGATCATCAGCACCCAGTCGAAATCATCGGGCACCACCGCCGATCCGCGCGGGCCGCCGATGTCCAGCGTATCACCGATCTGCGCGGCCGCGGCCCATTGCGTGGCGGGGCCGGCATCGTGCAGGGCAAAATCGATGGTCAGCGTCTGTGCGGTGGGGTCAAACCGGCGCGGCGTGAAATCGCGCATGACCGTCTCTCCATCAGCGGCGCGAAAGAACAGCTTGATATGATCGTCGGCTGACGCACTGACAAAGTCCTTGAGTTCAGGTGCGGTAAACACCATGCGCCGCATATGGCTGCCGAGGGTTTCGATTGACACGATCGTCAGGGTGCGACGGCGGGTGTCGTGGCGCAGGCGGGTAATCTGGTGGCGGGACATCTGGCATCCTTGCAAAACGGGTGATTCGTTTGAATAGGTCTAAGATATATCGTAAGTCTGCCGATGCAAGGCAAAAGATATATCTTTACGCACGGACTCCGGCTGCATGCTGCAGAATGGCTGTCCACTGGGCGTTCAACACGGGCCGCCTTGGTTGGGCAAGCTACGGTAAAAACTGACAAAATGGTCATGAATGGACACTTGTGTTATACTATAACATTACATATGGCGAACCACCGACCGCGATGCTTTCAGGACATTTGACACCACGATGATCATGCCCCGTGTCAAGCTGCTTGGCGGAACCGCGTATACCGTCTGCGCTGTCATGCTGGCCATCGCAACGCCCGCCGTGGCGGCAGAGGCCCCCCCCGCCACCAACGATGCGCCGCCCGACAGGCCCGCCGATGCCCCGATCGTGGTCACCGCGCGCCGGCTGGATGAGGCGCGTTCGGCGATCCAGAAAAGCCTGGGCGCGGATTCCTATGGCATTTCCGCCGCCGCCATCCAGGCGTTGCCCGGCGGCGACAACCAGCAATTCAACCAGATCATGCTGCAATTGCCCGGCGTGGTGCAGGATGGCTTTGGCCAGTTTCACGTGCGCGACGATCACGCCAACCTGCAATACCGAATCAACGGCACGATCCTGCCCGAAGGGCTGGCGGTGTTTGGCCAGACGCTGTCGCCCCGGCTGATCGACCATTTCGATCTGCTGACCGGCGCGCTGCCCGCGCAATACGGGTTGCGCACCGCCGGCGTGATCGACATCCACACAAAAAGCGGGTTTGCCAACGGCGGGCAGATCTCGCTGTACGGTGGCAGCCACGACACGTTTGAACCCAGCGTGGAATATGGCGGATCGAACGGCACCACCAACTATTTCGTGTCGGCCGATTACCGCCATGATGCGCTGGGGATTGAAAATGTCACCTCTGCGCGCACCGCGCTGCACGATGCCACCGATCAGTTTCAGGGCTTTGCCTACGTCGATCATATCCTGTCTGCCAACGATCGCATCAGCTTTGTCGGTGGCTATTCCAACCAGTGGTTCCAGATCCCCAATCCGCCCGGGCTGATCGCGACATCACCCGTGGCGGTCGATGGACAAACCACGTTCGCCTCTGACCGGTTGAACGAAACGCAGCTGGAACGCACCGGATTTGGCCAGCTGGCGTTTCTGCACGACAATGGTCCGTTGACGGTACAGATCGGGGCGTTTGCGCGCTATTCGGCGCTGCTCTACCGGCCCGATGCGGTTGGTGAACTGATTTTCAACGGCCAGGCGCAAGCTGCGGTGAAGACCGATCTGGCGCTGGGGTTGCAGGGCGATGCGTCATGGCGCGTCGGCGGCGGGCATACGTTGCGCTTTGGCGGGTTTGTCCAGCACGACAACACCCGCAGCAACACCACCACCGCGGTGTTCCCGGTTGACGGCGGTGGCGTGGCCAATGGCCCACCGCTGACGATCGGCGACCGCAGTACAAAAAACGCGGTGATGCTGAGCGCCTATGTCCAGGACGAATGGCAGCTGTCGGGCAAAGTCACGCTGAACTATGGCGCGCGGTTCGACTATTACGACGCTTACAGACACGAAAACCAGTTGAGCCCGCGCGCGAACCTGGTGTGGCAGCCAGGTGCGCTGACCACGCTGCACCTGGGCTATTCCCGCTATTTTTCACCGCCACCGTTCGAACTGGTGGCAAATGGCACCATCGCGCGGTTTGTCGGCACCAGCGCCGCGGCCAATTCGCTGGTCAACACGACGCCGCGCGCCGAACGTCAGCACTATTTCGATATCGGCATGCAGCAGAAACTGGCCCCCGGATTCACCGTCGGGATTGACGGCTATTACCGCCTGTCGCGCCACATGGTCGATGAAGGCCAGTTTGGCGCGCCGATCATCCTGACGCCGTTCAACTATGCCTTTGGCCGGGTGCGCGGGGTCAATCTTTATGGCAATTATCAGCGCGGGGCCTGGCTGCTCTACGCCAACTTTGCCGTGGCCAAGGCGCAGGGGCGGCAGATTGAATCGAGCGAATTTTCGTTTTCGGCCGATGATCTGGCCTATATTGCCAGCCACTATATCTATGTTGATCACGATCAGACTTATACCGGTTCGGCCGGTGCCAGCTATTCCTTCAAAGATGGCGCGCTGACCGGGCTGAAACTGGGGGCCAGCATGATCTATGGTTCGGGCCTGCGGTCGGATCTGGTGCTGGCCGATGGCACCACCATTCCCAACGGCGCCCACCTGCCCGCTTATGCGCAGGTCAATCTGGCCGCCAGCTACAAATGGGAAAAGGCGGGGGTCGAAGTGCGCTTTGACGTGACCAATGCGTTCGATGCGAAATACCAGATCCGCGATGGCACCGGGATCGGCGTGGGCGCGCCGCAATGGGGCCCGCGCCGCGGATTTTTCTTTGGTATTTCAAAGGATCTGTGACGCACGAAGCCAGTCCACCCCGTCGTCGCGGGGCGGACTGGCATGCAATCATTTGTGCAGGTTGTCGGTCGCGGCGATGAACCCGGCGACCGCGTCGTGCAGGTCGTGCAGCGCCGCCGTATTGGCATAGACCATGTGGCCCGACCGGAAATAGCGGAACGCGATGTTGCTCTGCAGGCTGGCAGGAATGGGCAGATGGTGCATTTCGTACCACCCTTCGTAATAGGGCGTGGCCAGGTCGTAATACCCGCCGGTGACCAGCACCTTCATCTGCGGGTTGTATTTCATGGCATAGGCGATGTCGGGCATCACGTTGATGATGCCGCGCACCGGTTCGGGCTGCCCCGGCGGGCGGTGGTCGTAATTCCAGAACGCCCCCACCGGGGCATCGGGCTTGTACGTTTCATCCTGGCCATAATGCAGCGTGTCGCGGGCATAGGCGTTGAACGCCGAAATATACGCCGAACTGATCGCGGCCGACTGCGGATCATAATCGGCCTCTTTGTTCAGCACGTCGATCGCCGGGCCGGAAAACCGCGAATCCAGCCGCCCGGTGATCAGCCCGCTGCCAATCTGCAGGGCCTGGGTGAATTGCCCGCCTTCGATGCGCAGGTCGGATTTCAGGATGTAATCCACCGGCAGGCCGATATATTTTGCCATGCGTTCGGCAATGTCGCGCCGTTTGCCCGGGTCCAGCAGCGATCCTTGTTGCAGCGCGCTGGCATAATCCCCGATGGCAAAGCTTTCTGCCTCTTTCAGAAACGGTTCGATGTCGGCGGGCCGCGTGCCAGGCAGGCGGTTGTGGTACCACGCGGTCGCGGCATAGGTCGGCAACGTGGTGATATAGGGCTGATCGGTGCCGGGATTGAGCACGGCGCCATCGGCCGACAGATTGTAATTCAGGATTTGCGACAACAGGATCACCCCGTTCAGATCGACCGCATGGTCAACCGTCAGCCGCGCCGCGATCATCGCTGCGCGCGGGGTGCCATAGCTTTCGCCGAACAGGTATTTGGGCGAATTCCAGCGGCCATGCCGGGTCAGAAACGCCTGGATAAAGCTGGTAAAGGCATGGGCGTCGGCATCCATACCCCAGAACGCCTTTTCCTTGTCCTTGCCCGCCACGCGCGAAAAGCCGGTGCCGGGGGCATCGATGAACACCACGTCGCTGGCATCAAGCAGGCTGGCATCGTTGTCGATCAGGTCATAGGGCGCCGCCGGGGTGTGGCTGTCATCGCGCGTGACCACCCGGCGTGGGCCGAACGCCCCCATATGCAACCACACGCTGGCCGACCCCGGCCCGCCGTTGAACAGGAACGTGATCGGGCGGCTGGCCGCCGGCACACCCTTTTTGACATAGGCAACATAGAACATCGATGCCTCTGCATCCGGTACCGCGGTGTCGTCAGGCTTGGCCGGGTGGGCGCGCCACGCGGTGTCATCCCAATGTTCGGGATGCACCACGATGGTGCCCGAAATGGCGGTATAATCGATTTTCTGGCCTTTTATGGTGACCGTGCCGGCGGTGATGACCGGTGCGGCATCCTTGAAAATCGTGTTCGGACCAGTGGCCGCCGGCGCGTCGGATTTTTCAGCCGCCAGTACCGGCGCACCCGTCAGAATCAGCGCGCCGGTGGCGGTGCCCAGTATCAATCGGCGCATGACTGGCAGGATCGGCATGAATGTTTCCCAAATTGACCCGGCGCCGTGGCGACGCACTGCGACGTGCTGCACGATCGGCCTACATCGGGCAATCTGCCCTGTCGGGATTGACGGCGGACATTCTGCCAACGCACAACGGTTGTCGTTCAAATACATATTGCCGCCACCGATGGGGGTCAGGGGAAGAGATCATGCGCTTTGTCTGGTTGGGTACACTCGCTTTCGCGATGACTGTCGTCCACGTCGCGCCGGTCAGCGCCGCCACGTATGAATTGAAAGTGGCCCCGCAGACGGTCACCTGGGGGCATTATGACGCCAATGACAAACCGGTGCTGACGGTCCAGTCGGGCGACACGGTGGTGATCCACACCCTGCTGACCAACAGCCCGGCGGGTCTGGAAAAGGCCGGCGTCGCGCCCGCCGATGTCGAACCCGAATTGCGCGCCGTGTTTGACGGCGTGCCGCTGGCGGCGCGCGGCCCGGGCGGCCATATCCTGACCGGCCCGGTGGCGATCGCCGGCGCCATGCCGGGTGACACGCTGGAAGTGCGGATATTGAAGGTCGATCTGGCCATCCCCTATGCCTATAACGCGTTTCGCTATGGCGCCGGGTTTCTGACCGACGATTTTCCCTATCCCAAAATGAAGATCGTGCCGCTGGATGCCAAACGCATGGTGGGCCATTTCGGCCCGGGCATCGACGTGCCGCTGGCGCCGTTTTTCGGCAGCATGGGCGTGGCCCCGCCGCCATCGTTTGGCCGCTATGACAGCGCGCCGCCAACCATCCATGGCGGCAATATGGATGACAAGGCGCTGGTGGCGGGCACCACGCTGTTCCTGCCGGTGCATGCCCCCGGCGCGCTGTTTTCGGTCGGCGATGGCCACGCCGCGCAGGGCAATGGCGAAGTGGATATCACCGCGCTGGAAACATCGCTGGTCGGCACGTTCCAGTTCATCCTGCACAAGGACCAGAACCTGCCCTATCCCCGCGCCGAAACACCCAAGGCCTATATCGCCATGGGTTTCGACGACGACCTGAGCAATGCGACACGCAAAGCGCTGCGCAACATGATCGATTTCCTGATCAACGCCAAAGGGATGTCGCGCGATGATGCCTATATGCTGATCAGCGTGGCCGGCGATGTCGAAGTGACCGAACTGGTCGACCGCAACAAGGGCGTGCACGTGGTGCTGCCCAAGGCGCTGTTCACCAAACCTTGACGGGATTTACGATGGGCGTCGCTGCTCCACTCCCCTTCAGGGGAGGGGTTGGGGAAGGGTGTCCAACGCCCGAATTGTCGCGCGCCATCGCAGCACCGGACACCCCTTCCCAACCCTTCCCCTGAGGGAAGGGCTTTACAAGTCCTGCTCAGCGCAGACTGGTGTCACTGCGCCGGTGCCGCCGGGGTCGGCTCACGGGCCCACGGCGATGTTGCGGCAACCTTGCTGGCGGCAGCGGCATCGGCCTCTGCCTTGCTCTCCTCGCGGCTGGGGATCGAGCAATAGGCGGTCAACAGCACACCCGCCCCCCACAGCAACGCGTTCCAGCGGCTGCGGAACAGCGTGTTCAGCTTTGGCCCGGGAATCAGCATGGGGCGCAGGTTACGCGCCGGGGGTTAACATCTGTTGATCCTGGCCATGGCTCGCGCGGGCTGAACATACGAAAAAGCCCGGCGAAAACGCCGGGCTCTCCCATTTTCATGCCAAGCTTCGAAAAAGCCGAAAAATCAGCGCTTCGAGAACTGGAAGCTCTTGCGCGCTTTGGCCTTGCCGTATTTCTTGCGTTCCACGACGCGCGGGTCGCGGGTCAGGAAACCGGCGGCCTTGACCGCGCTGCGCAGCAGCGGTTCAAACTTTGACAGCGCTTGTGCGATGCCGTGCTTGACCGCGCCGGCCTGGCCCGAAAGCCCGCCGCCCTTGACGGTGCAGACCACGTCATAGGCGCCATCGCGGCCAGCCACCTGGAACGGCTGGTTGATCACCAGGCGCAGCGTGGGGCGGGCGAAATAGACGGTCTGATCGCGGCCATTGACCAGGATCTTGCCCGAACCGGGCTTGATCCACACGCGTGCAACCGCGTCTTTGCGGCGGCCGGTGGCATAGGAACGGCCCTGCGCATCGATTTCCTTTTCGCGGATAACCGCGAGCGGGCCGGTGCGGACGGCGGGTGCCTGGTATTCTTCGGTCGTTTCGACCGGGGCGGCAGCCGACAGATCCTTCAGATCAGCGAGGCTGGAAACGGTATCGGTGTCAGCCATTATGCACCCACCTTGTTCTTGCGATTGAGCGAAGCGACATCGAGCGCTTCGGGCTGGTTGCCGGCGTGCGGATGCTCTGCCTCGGCATAAAGATGCAGCGCGCGCATCTGCGCACGGCCCAGTGGCCCGCGCGGGATCATGCGTTCAACCGCCTTTTCCAGCACGCGTTCGGGGAAACGGCCGCCCAACACTTTGGCCGGGGTCGATTCCTTGATGCCGCCGGCATAACCGGTGTGCTTGTAATAGATCTTGTCACGCAGCTTGTTGCCGGTGAACTTCACCTTGCCGGCGTTGATCACGATGACGTGGTCACCGCAATCGACATGCGGGGTATAGCTGGGCTTGTGCTTGCCGCGCAGCAGGTTGGCGACAATCACCGCCAGCCGTCCCACGACCAGATCGCTGGCATCGATTACGTGCCACTTCTTTTCTACCTCGGCCGGTTTGATCGACCGGGTAACCTTGCTGAGCGCCTTCATGGGCTTATGGTTTCCCTAGACATATGGAATCATTTGGACGTTGCGGGTTCAGGCCCCGCATCGGCGTCACGATCAGTGATGCGGGCCTTTGTTGCAATTGGCGCGCAGAGTCAAGGTTTCAGGCGGCTTTGCGGAGAGGTATAATAATACCGCAGCCGATTTGGCACCCCTTAACGCGGCGCCGCTGCCCGCCCCAGCGCATGCGCCGCGCAGGTTGTCGCCACCACCAGCAGCGCCCCGGTCAGCTGGTGCAGCACCGCCAGCGGCAGCCACACCCCGCTCCACACCGTGGCAATGCCCAGGATGATCTGCGTGCCAAACGCGCTGTGCAGCGCGACCGAGGCCACGCGGTTGCCGCCGCGACGCACCGCCCGCGCCAGCACCACCATCAGCGCGACCACCACCCACGCCCACCAGCGGTGGACGAAATGAATAAGATAGGGATCATGGCTGAACGCAAAGCCCGCCCCTTGCGTCCAGTCGATGCCAGCCGGCCAGAATTGCCCCTGCATCAGTGGCCAGGCGTCCATGCTGCCCCAGCCCGCGCCCGCCACCACCCCGGCGCGCAAGCCCGCCAGCCAGGCCCCCAGCACCAGTTGCACCACCAGCGCGCCCAGCGTCAGCGCCGCCAGCGGGCGCAGTCCTGCCGTCGCGCGACCGCGACCGGTGCCGGCCAGATCAAGCGCGGTCCACACCATGCCGGCCAGTGATGTCAGCGCCAGCAACAGGTGCGTCGCCAGCCGAAAATGGCTGACTTTCACATCATGGGTGATGCCCGATTTGACCATCCACCAGCCCACTGCGCCCTGCAGGCCGAGCAATGCCAACAGCGCGATCAGCCGCAATTTGTACCCCGCCGGAATTGTGCCGCGCAGCCAGAACCACGCGAAGGGCAGCGCAAACACCATGACAATGCTGCGTGCCAGCAACCGGTGCACCCATTCCCAAAAAAAGATCACCTTGTACGTCGCCAGCGTCATCCCCGCCGGGCCGTTGATGCGGATGAATTGCGGGGTGGCGCGGTATTTGTCGAATTCGGCGGCCCAGGCGGCATCGCTCAGCGGTGGCAAAGTGCCCGACACCACGTTCCATTCGGTGATCGACACCCCGGATTCGGTCAGCCGGGTGATCCCGCCCACCACCACGATACCCATGATCATCGCCGCCACCACGATCAGCCACGCGATCATCGGGCGGAGGTTCGCGGTCGGGCGCGCGGACGGGGCAAGGGCGTTGCTGGTCATGGCGCGTGATCTGGAACCGGATTGTTCGCCGCGCAAGCCCCCGTTGCGGGCATTTGCCCGGGTGGGTTAAAGTTGCGTGCATGCGGGTGGTGGTTGCGCCGCAAGCGATGCCAGCGGCCTTGTGTGATGTTACATTATCACATAAGAGGCCGCCATGCGCGAATCGCCCGCCACCCCCTCAACATCCCATCGCACCACCAACGGTGCCCGGCTCGACCGCGCCGGCGTGATCGTGTCCGGGCTGTGCATGGTGCATTGCGTGGCGGGGCTGGTGCTGATCGGGGTGCTGGGGCTGGGCGGCGGCGTGCTGCTGAACCCGGCGATCCACCACATCGGCCTGGCGCTGGCGCTGGCCATCGGCGTGGCGACGATCGGCGCCAACGCGCTGCGGTCGGGCCTCAGCGATGCCGGCCACCGCCTGGCGCTGGTGGTCGGCGCCAGCGGGCTGTCGCTGATGGCCGCCGCAGTGCTGTCGCACCACGGATTGGGTGAGGCGGTGATGACCATCGCCGGGGTGGCCCTGGTAGCCTCCGCCCACTTCATCAACCTGCGCCGCGCGGCCTGTTGCTGAAAGGCACGGGCGGCCTGGATAAATTCCGCCGCCAAACGGGCCAGCGCTGCCGTTCCTTCCCGGGCCGCTGCAAGTCGGCTTGAGCCAGCAGGTGAACGGCGCGCGCGGGTACCGGCACGATCGTCGAATGGCCAGGGCAGAGACCACACAAATCAGTGCGGGGACGGTACCGCACATTGGGAGCTGGACCGCAGATAGGCAATGATCCGCCAGATGTCTTCGTCAGGCAGGGCGCCGCCGAACGCCACCATTCGCGTGCCCGCTACGCCCGTCGTGATGGTGTGGAATACCTGCGCGTCAGACCCGCCATGCAGCCACTCGCAATCGAACAGCGACGGCGCGTCGGAAGCCGGCTCGCGGGCGGCAGACGCGCTCGGCCGGTGACAATAACCACTGCAGGTTCCGGTAAACAACGCCCTGCCGCGTGCAACGTCAGCCGGGGATTGCGGGGGTGAATGGACAGCCGTGTCGGCGGGCTGAGCGTTGTTACCAGCAGCGGCGGGCATTGCATGACCGGCGGAGATGATCGCTATCGCCAATGCGCTCGCCGTCGAAATGGCGATGCCGATCCTGCCCAGACGCTTGTCCATCAACATGCTGCTCCTGAAACTGCGCCAACGCCAAGGCCCATACCGGTCAATCGAGCGAAAAAACAAACAGCTGCCCGCCTTCGGGGATGCTCGACCCAGCGCCGGCAAAGCCGTCGATACCGGCGAACCCGCCCGATGGTATGGCCACATAGGGCTTGCCGTCGATTTCATAGACGATCGGCTGGCCACGGCCAGCGCCGCCCATGCGGAACGACCACAGCTTTTCGCCTGTCGCCTGGTCGAAGGCGAGCGCCTCCCCCTGTTGATTCGACGTGAACAGCACGCCCCCCGCTGTCGAAGCCACGCCGGCCATCATCGGGCGGGCATCCTTGTAGCGCCATTTGATCTTGCCGGTCTTGACGTCGATCGCACTCAACAGCCCGTATGACTTGCCTTCGTTGGCATCGGTGGTGTTGGGCATGCCACCCATGAACGGAATGCCCTTCACATGGACGGCAATACCCTTGACGAATTGCTGGCACGATTCGATCGACGGTGCATAGACGAGCCCTGTCGCCGGGTCATAGGCACCGGTCCAGGAGCCATTCATGCCGCCGAGGTTGGACGGGCAGACCCGCGCGGTCGGATTTTCCTGCGGCATGGCGGCGGGGTCAACCATCGGACGGCCCTTGGCATCGACGCCCTTGGCCCAGGTCAGTTGTTCGACATATTGGCTGGCGCGCAGGAACTTGCCGCTGGCCCGGTCGAGCAGATAGAAATAGCCGTTGCGATTGGCCTGGGCGATCGCTTTGACCGGTTTGCCGTTGAATTCGGTATCAACCAGGAAAATCTGGGTATTGCCGTCATAATCCCACACGTCATGCGGCGTGAACTGAAAATGCCATTTCATCTTGCCGGTCGCAGGGTCGAGCGCCAGCAGCGAGTTGGAATAGAGATTATCGCCGGCACGGCTGTCACCGTTCCAATCCGGCGACGGATTGCCGACGGTCCAGAACAGCGTGTTGGTTTCTGCATCATAGGCGCCGGTGGTCCAGGTTGGCGCGCCGCCCGATTTCCACGATTCGCCGGCCCAGGTCTCGACCCCGGGCTGCCCGGCGGTCGGCACGGTGTTGATGCGCCAGACGCGTTTGCCGGTCTTCATGTCATAGGCATCGATGAAACCCGGCGCACCGAATTCGCCGCCGGCGATGCCGGTATAGACCAGATCGCCGACAATCAGCGGCGCCGCGGTGATCGAATACCCGTCCTTGTAGTTGGCGACCACTTCGTTCCATGCCACCTTGCCGGTGGTCCGATCAAAAGCGATCAGATGCCCGTCGAGTGTCGCCATGAACACCATGTCGCCGCCGATCGCGACGCCGCGGTTGGACGGTCCGCAGCACAGCCGCAGATCGCCCGGCAACTGGACATCGTACCGCCACAAGATCCGCCCGGTCCTGGCATCCAGTGCCATCAGGCGATTGTAGGACGTGGTCACGTACATCACGCCGCCATAGACAATCGGCGAGTTTTCGAATTGGCCGACGGTGCCGGTCGGGGCTGACCATGCGACGCGCAGTTTCCTGATCGACGCTGGCGTGATGCCGGAAACCGGGCTGTGCCGGAAATTGCGATAATCGCCGCCATAAGTCAGCCAGTTGTCGTGATCGGCGCCCTTGGCCAGTTGTGCCGCCGTTACGGGCCCCGCCGACGTACCAACAGGCTTTTCGGCAAACCATGCCGTGGGTGGCGGCGGCAGCGCGACTTCGGCATCGTTGACGCCGGGCGCCGGTGCGGGTCCGGCCAGCGCCGGCGCCGTGGTGAATACCAATGTGGCGGCTATGAACGCCGCGCGTGCATGGCGATAATGACCAGGCATATGCTTCTCCCCCGATTTCACCCGGCGCATTGCTGTCAATATTTGCAGCAACTTTTTCGGTTCTGTTGTCCTGGAACTCTACGGGGGTTGGACGAAGGACGCAAGCCGCGCGCGAATGGCTTGCGCATCAGTATACAACAGGCGGTTGCGCATACATTTTTGCGTTGGTCGGCTGCCGGTTTCACGACGCAAGGCCCGGCAAGCGTTGCCTGGCCGCGCGGCACCGCGCGACCCTTTCGAAACCGCCCCTGGCTCGCCAGGGGCAAGCCGGGATCACACCCGGTCGGGTTCGCTGCGTGCGAAATAGTCCGATCGCATGACCTCCACGTCCGACAGAAATGTCACCCCCGGCAGCGTTTCGAACAGGCGCGCCAGGCCGCGGGCGATGCGGGCGATCGCCGGCGCTTCACCGACGCCCAGGAACATCACCAGCCCGGTCTGATCGTTGAAGATTGAGCGCGCCTGGTGAAACCCGCTATGGCCCACCCCGGCGACATCTCGGATCATGGTCCACCCGCCGATGCCGGCAACATGCAGCAGGTCTTCGACCGGGCGCTGGTCGGCGGCGTGGACGATGATCTCGATTTTCTTGAGCCGGTGCAGCGTCAGGCTGGCAAAGTCGGCGTTGGAAGCGGCGGGCGTGGTCATGGCTGGTTCTCCGAATTGGTGTTGGGGGTTTCGCTGGTTTGGCTGGTTTCGTCGTCGGTGGCCCAGCGCAGCGCCTTGCCGGTGTGCGGGTCGATCACCACCAGTTGCACCCAGCCTTTGCCGAACAGGCGCATCAGGATGTCATTGGCGCCGATCACCGCCTCCACCCGGTCAAACGGGGCGAGCACCACGGTCAACAATCGCTGGGGCACGTGCCAGGGGGTGCCATCATCGGCGAACAGCGACTGGCGCGGCAGCCCGACGCGCAGATCGCCGCCATTGCCCTGCACCACGCCGATCCGGCCGATCACGTTCTGGGTGGTCTTGTCACCCGAACCATAGGCATGGTTGTCGATCGTCGAAAACAGGTACTGGCAATTGATCCATTGCGCGACGACCATCGGCGCGGTCAGGATCATCGCCAGCACCGTGCCATCGGCATCGTCGCGCCAGTCGTAACTGTGCAGAAACGCGCGCGCACCCAGATCGCAATCGCGGCTCAGCCAGCGTGGGCCGACCACGAATGCGGCATTGCCCGACAGGCCCCATTCGGGCCGCACTTCGGCCCAGTTGACCGCCGCGGTCAGCAGATCGTCAGCGCTGCGGCCCAACTGGTGCGCGCGCAACTGGCGGTTGATTGTGCCCGCGCGCGCCAGATCGCGTTCCAGCGCGGCCAGATCGGCCTGGTGGCTGGCGGGCACGGCGTCGCGGTCGAACACGGTCACCGCATCGGTGGTGGTGTTGTGTTCGGCAGCGATGAACACGGTGGTTTCGGGCAGCGCGAAATCCTGCGCCGCCAGCCCCGTGCGCACCTCAGGGTCGTTCAGCAATGTGGCCAGCACGCGGGCGTTGAACCCGCCGGGATGCCCGCCACACGCCCCGCAATCGAGCGCGGCGGCATAAGGATTGTTGACCGCCGCCCCGCTGTGCCCGGCCAGTACGACCAGCCGCGCTGTGGCGGGGGACAGCCCGGTCAGCCGGAACAGCAGCCGCGCATAGCCCAGCTTTTCGGCCAGCGTGAACCCGGTGATGCACGGCGCCAGCAGCGGATCCGCCGGCGGGGTCAGCGTCGCGCCCAGCCGCCGTGCCAGCCTGGGGGCAAACGTGCGCATGGCCATCACCGCCCCTGCCAGCGGCCCGGTCGCCTCGGCCGTGGCAAAGGCGGTGGCCAGGCCCTGTTTGGCCTGGTCAAACACGCGCGTGGTGGCGCTGCGCCGCGCCGCTGCCGCGCAAGCGTGCTCCGCCGCTGCCGTCTGGCCCTGTGCCGGAACCGTCATCAGATCATGCTGCGGCGCCAGCAGTACCGGCAACAGGCGTTCGCGACGTCCCCCGGCACCGTCGCCGGCCCGCGCGATCGGCAGGCCGAAAAACCCGGCATAGCCCAGCGTTTCATAGGCCCCTTGCGCCTCTATCGCGCGGCGGAACGGTTCGGACCGCACATCGATGCAGAACACCAGCTGCGCATCGGCGCGCGATACCGGCGGATCATGACGGACGGCACCGCGCAACCGGCGCACCAGATCATTGCGCAGCCCGGTTTCGGCGGCCGTCATGTAAATGCGGCCCAGCGCGTTTTCGGACATCGTCACGATCTGGTGCCAGCGCGCCCGTTGTTCGGGCTGCAACGCCGCCAGCATGGCGGGGGCCAGGTGGAAATGACCAAGCAGAGCGGTGCCGACAGCATCAGCATCAGCATCAGCATCAGCATCAGCATCAGCATCAGGGATGGGCATGTCGGCCATTGGAACGCGGCCCGCCCTGGCGCGTTCCAGCAGCACCCACAGCGCGATCAGATCGGCCATGCCCGCCGGCGCGCCAGCGCGATCCGATGGTTCGGCATGGTCGCTGCGCCAGCGAATGTGCCCGGCCCAGCCCGGCAACCGCGCCACCAGCGTGGCCAGATAATCGACCTGGTCCGCCGCCGGCACCCCCAGCATGATCAGCCCTTCGGCAATCGCATCGTGCGGATCGCGCGGCACGCTGAGCAGCAGCCGCCGCCCGATGCTCCCGGTCAGCGCGCGATAATCGCGGTCATGCGCGGCCAGCGCCAGCACCGCGCGATACAGCCCCAGATCGCGGTGTGGCATCGGGCTGGCCGCCATGCCCTGGTCAAAAAACGCCGCGCACCATTTCGCCACGAATGCCGCATCGGCCGGCAATGGCGCGGCGGCGGGCGCGGGACTGGCCGGCAGATCGATCAGCCGCGCCATCAGCAGGTCCAGCGGCGACAGATCGGGCCCGATCGGGCTGAACGCGGCATCGATCCCGCCCAGCACGGCAATCGCTGCGTCGCGCAACGCGCCGGCATCGATCCGCCCCGCCTGCAACAGCCGCCGCCAGGTGCCCAGCGCCATATGATCGCGTGCGCCAAACCGGCGCGCGGCGCGTGCCACAGCCTCGTCAAAGCCCAGATCTTCAAACCCCGACAGCGGGTTGACCGCGATCGCGCTTTCCAGCGGCCACAGCGGCGCGACCGTGCGCGCGGCCAGCGACACCATCGCGGCCACTTCGGCGCGAGAGGGCAGGGGGGTATCGATTGCGGCAAAATCGGCGTGGTTCAGCACGGTCATCAGGCGTCTCCGGCACGGGCAGAGTTGAGCGCTCCGCTGTTGATCAGGTGGACATAGATTGCTGCGGGCAGTGCGCGGCGTTGCGCCTGCCATGCCCACACGCCCAGAAATCCGGCGATCAGCGCGATCAGCGCCGGGGTGGACAGCAGCGTCGGGGCATCGGCGCCCAGCACGGCGTGGCACAGCGCCAGCCCCAGCACATTGCCGCCGATCAGCCCGGCGACCAGCGCGCCCGTCACCGCGCGGTCGCCCCAGTGCGGGCTGGCACGCAGCCCGGTGCCGAGCGTGGCCAGCGCGGTCGCCAGCCCCAGCAGCAGCGGCACCAGATTGGCGCTGGCCTGCCCGCCCGCCACCAGCGCCAGCGCCGTGCCGAGCGTGATGGTGGCGATCGCCAGCGTCGTGCGGTCGGCGCGTGGTCCCGGCGCCATCGCGCGGGGTTTCATGCCGATGGTCGATCCCGATCCCAGGAACAGCCAGGCCTTGAACATGCCGTGTGCGACAATGTGCCACAGCGCGGCGGCATAGGCCCCCAGCCCGCAACTGATGATCATGAAGCCCATTTGCGACACCGTCGATCCCGCCAGCGCGCGTTTCACATCGGGGCGCACCACCATCACGCCGGCACCGAGGATTGCCGCGGCCAGACCGACGACAACCGCTGCGACGCGCGCGGCGGGCGCACATTCCAGCACCGGGCCAAACCGGATCAGCAGCAGCCCGCCGGCATTGACCAGCCCGGCGTGCATCAGCGCCGAAACCGGGGTCGGCGCGGTCATCGATGACAGCAGCCAGCCCGAAAACGGCGGCAGCGCACAGCGTGCTGCCGCCGCCACCAGCAACAGCAGCGCCGCTACCGTGGTTGTGCCCGCCGGCATCGTTGGTGCCGCGACGGTCACCGCGCCCAGATCAGCCGACCCCGCCGCGTGGCCCAGCAGCGCCAGCGCGACGATCAACGCCAGATCCCCGATCGCAAACGCCACTTGCGCCCGCCGTGCCGCACCGCGCGCCTCTGCCCAGCCGCGATCGTGCCCGATCAGCCGTGCCAGCAGCACGCCGCTGCCCACCCACGCGATGGCCAGCGCGACCAGGTTGTGCGTGGTCACCACCACCAGCACGCAGGCGATCAGCACCACCAGGGTGCGGCCAAACCGGCGCAAGCCCGGATCGGCGCGCATATAGACCCGCGAAAATCCGGCCACGACCAGCGCCACGAACAGCGTCAGCGCGATCATCACCAGCGCCAACGGGTCGGGCATCAGCGAATGGGCAGAAAATGGCTCGTCAAACAGGGTCTGGACAGAAGGCATGGGCGATCCCTTTCGAGGGACCCTGTCGCGCTTGCGCAACCATTGGTAAAACGATATCTTGAAATCCTGACCATTGAATATCGAAATGATTGATCGCTTTGGAGCGTACAATGCCCGGCACCCGGACCTTTGATCTTGATCTGTTGCGCTGTTTTGTGACGATCGCCGAAACCGGCAGTTTCACGCGCGCTGGTGACCGGCTGGGGCGCACGCAATCGACTGTCAGCCTGCAGATCAAACGGCTGGAGGACCAGATCGGCCGCGCGGTGTTTGCGCGCAGCCCGCGCTCAATGGCGCTGACGCCAGAGGGCGAACGTCTGCTCGGCCCGGCGCGTCAGATGTTGCGGCTGAACGACGCCGCGCTGGCCGAACTGTTTGAACCCGACATGGTCGGCCGGGTGCGGCTGGGCGTGCCGGAAGATTTCGCCACCGCGCATCTGCCGGCCGTGCTGGCCGCCTTTGCCAAGGCGCATCCGCTGGTCGAACTGGAGGTGACGTGCGATCTGACGCTCAACCTGCAAGCGGCGTTTCATGCCGGGCAGTTCGACCTGGTGCTGGTGAAGCGGGAGCCGTCAGCGGCGCTGGAGGGGGTGCGGGTGTGGCGCGAACCGCTGGTGTGGGTGGCGCGCGATGGCAGCGCTGCGGCTGGGGCTGGCAGCGTGCCGCTGGTGATGTCGCCCGAACCATGCGTCTATCGCAAACGCGCGATCGATGCGCTGGAGGCGATGGGGCGCAAATGGCGCGTGGCCTATACCTCCACCAGCCTGGCGGGCGCGCGGTCGGCGGTGAACGCCGGGCTGGGCATTACTGTGCTGCCGCGCGAAATGGTCCCGGCCTATCTGACCGCGATCACCAGCGATCATGATCTGCCGCCGCTGTACGATACCGAAATTGCGCTGATCGAGGCGCCCGGCCTGTCCGACACCGCGCATCGCCTGGCGCAGCACATCGTCGCCGCGCTGGAACGCGGGGAATAACGCCTGCGCTGCGCCAACCCCGCCGGGGGTGAGTGTTTTCCGTTGGTCGACTTCGCGCTATCACGGTGCAGGATGCCGTTCCGGATCATCCGGGACGACACAGCGAGACCGCGCCATGGTTGAAAACACGCCGCCATTTCCGCCGGAACCGCCGCTGATGTTTTCGCGGTCACGACGGCGGCTGACCGTTGACGAGGCGGGGGTGCTGGCCAGCCACGTGCTCGCGTGCGCAGCCGCAGCCGCACGCAACAATCCGCTGCCGGCCCGCCCGCGCCAGGGTGTGCCAATGGTGCCGCCACCGCCCGTGACGCCCGCACGCGGAGGGACGGAATCGTTTGTGCATTGGGCCGAATGTCGGCTGATTGCGTGCACCGTGCTGACCTGCCTGATCATCCTGGCTGTGCAGCACCTGGGCTAACCCGGCGCGGCCAGAGCGCGAATCATCCGTGCAGACCGGCGGGGTGGACAACCGGTTGATGGCCCGTGGTCGCTGTCGGCCCCGATCGAACACCCCGGTGCGCAGCCAATCGTGACCGATCAACCGGGTGTGGTGGCCGGTGCGACGACATTTGCGCCGTATCGCGTGCAATGTGTCAATGTTGTGAAACATATCGCCGCCAAGACGGCGCCATGGGGGAATTCCGCAACAGGGGCATGTCGCGCGTGGCATCGGGGTGGACCGGGCCCTGGCTGTTTGCGGCCCTGGCCGCGGTCTGCGCGCTGTTCCTGCCGCTGGCGGCCATGGCCACCACCATCGACGGGCAGGGTGAAACCGGCCTGACCGCGTATTATGGCGCGGATATGCAGGCCACCGTGGCGCCCGCCGCCACGCCACTGTTTACCCCCGCTGCGCCGATCGCGCCGATCGCGCCGCTGCTGACCGACGATCGCAGCCGCGCGCTCGATTGCATGAGCTGGGCGATCGCCTATGAGGCGGCCGGCCAGCCGATCGCCGGGCAAGAGGCGGTGGGCCAGGTCATTCTGAACCGCGTGCGCAACCCGCATCGGCCCAAGACCGTGTGTGGCGTGGTGTTCGAAGGATCTGAACGCCGGACCGGGTGCCAGTTCACGTTTGCCTGCGACGGTTCGCTCCACCGCCACCTGACGGCCGATACGATGCTGATTGCGCGCAACGCGGCACAGGCAGTGCTGGGTGGTGCGGCGCCCGATCATGTCGGCGGGGCGACGCATTACCATGCCGATTATGTCCTGCCGGTATGGGCCGCCACCGGGCGACGGGTTACGCAGATCGGCGCGCACATCTTTTACAACATGCCAGGCGACACCGCGCAACTGGCCGCGCCGCTGGCCACTGTGGGCGAATCCTATGTCGCCGCCGCGACACCGCAGATCGACATGCGGCCTGCCCACCGCGCCGGCCGCCGCGCGCGCAATGCGGTGATCATGCCGCGCAGCGTTGCACCCGCACCGACGGCGCATTCACTGTTTCAACCCTGGGGCCTGCAAGTCGCCGCCGCGCAGGAATAACGATCACGCGCGTTGGCGCGTGATCAGAAACCCAGGTTGACCGACGAATTGCCTTTGAAAATCGATGCCACCAACCCGAACATCTTGGCCAGTTTGTTGACCTGCACTGACGGCGCGGTGGCGATATAGACCAGGTCGCGGTCGCGCATGACAAAACTGTCGGCCAGCAGCAGGCCGTCGCCGCTCTTGAAATTCAGCTGATAAATCACCGGCACCACGTCGCTCGCCTGCAGGTAATCGGGCAGCGGGGTGGTGGTCAGATTGCGTGCCACCACCAGCTTTTCATAGCGCAGCACATAGACGCCATAGGGGTCGGCCAGATTGTCGGCCAGCCCGCCGCCATTGCCGATCGCCTCGGCCAGCGTGACGCGCGATTTTCCGAACACCACTTCGGTGTTCTTGTTGGCGGCGCCCAGCACGACCAGCGTCTGTGGTTCATGGTCCAGCGAAAGGACATCGTCGCCGCGCAGATAGATGTTTTGCGTCGGGTCGGCCATGACATCGGCCATGCGAATGTTGCGCACCACCCCGCCGCGGGTCAATTGCACCAGCATGTCGCGGGCTTTGCCAGTGGTGCCGCCGGATTCGGCGATCGCATCCAGCAGACGCGTGCCATTGCGCATCAGCGGAACGCGCCCCGGGCGGTTGACATCGCCGGTCACGGTCACCGCATTGTCGCTGCTGCGCACGATCTGCACCAGCGCCTGGGTCTGGTTGGCCTTGCCCTTCAGCGCGGCGATGATCGCGTTCTGCACCACTTTGGTGGTGCGACCGGCGGCGTGGATTTCGCCCGCGAACGGCACGATGATATCGCCGCTCTGGTCCACAGTCTGGTTGGGCACAGTCGCCGATTGCGCACCGACCAACCCTGGTGCCGCGGCGCCAACGTTGGGAATCGACGGGATCGGGCCGAGCAGGCCGCTGCCGAATTCCCACAACGTGACCGAAATGGTGTCGCCGATGTGAATGGTATCGGCCGGCGGCGGGGCCGGCGCGGCCAGCGGCGTAAAGCTGTCGGCCGGCACATGCCCCAGCGCGGTCAGCGTCATGCGGTTGACCGGCACCAGCAGGAACGGCGGCGCTTCCTCATTGGCCTCTCGCTGCAGGCTGGGGGCCATCGGCCCGGCCACCGGCACGGTGCTGCAACCGCCGGTCAGCAGCGCCAGTGCCCCCGCCAGCAGGGCACCACGCAGGGCATGGCGGCGTGGCCTGTGGCTGGGCGCAATCGAAAAGGGGCTGAGCTCGTTCACGGTAATCCTCGAAATTCAAAACATCTGGCGCAAATTCAGGTGGTGCAGATCAAGCAGGCTCGACCGTGGCGGCAATGCTGTCGGCAGGCGCCAGCGCGGCCGAATCGGTGTGGCCACCGGTCTTGGCCATGATCGACAGCAGTTCTTTCTGCACTTCGGGCTTTGACAGCCGGCGCACCACGCGGTCGGATTGTTTTTTTGCGGGTTTTTTGGCGGCGGGTTTGCGCAGCGGCACCGGTTTGGCCAGCACGGGCGGGGCCGCCGCAACCACCGGCGCGGATGGCGCAACGGGTTCTGCGGGCGGCGCGATCACCGGTGGCGTATCCACCGCCACCGCGGCAACCGCGACCGCCGGTGCCGCCGCTGCAACGGGCGCCGCGGCTGCGGCTGGCGCCTGTGCGCTGCCGCGGGGCGCGGGTTGCCCGGTCTTTTTCCGCTTTACCATTTCGGTCAGCTCCTTCCACACATCACACCTGCCTGTTTGCCGGCGCCGACGGTTTGATTTTTCCAAAAATGTCGCGTTTCGTGCGCACCCGCAGCGGCGCCCAGGCGGTTACCCCGGTCCGCCATCACGACGGCCACCGCGCTGCACCGTGCGCATCGTCGTGCCCCAGCGCGATCGCCGCGATCCGGGCGTTGATTGCGGAACGGCAATCGCCGCCCACCTTTGCCCCGTTGCGCCAGAAAAACACCCCGGCCAGCCGGTCTGCCAGGATCGTTCGGCGCACGAATTTCGCATCATCCAGCGTGGTGCCGGCCAATTCAAAATCGATCAGCACCCGCGATCCGTCAAACGCGCCGCCGGCGGCGATGACGGCCTTTTGCGCCTGATAGCTGGCGGGCAGGCTGTGTTCGGGATTCTTGTTCCACAACAGGATCGTGGTCAGATCAAACCGGTTGACCAGCGTATGGGCATTGGCCGCGCTGATCCCGGTATAGCGCTGCGTCGGCGCATCCAGCGGGTTGATCAGCAGGATGCTGGGCCGGCCCGCACCATGCACCAGATCGGCCCATTGCTGCAGAAATGCGGTGGTATCCGCGACGCTGCGACCATCCTGCACTTCATAGTCGAGCAGCACCCCGGCCCGGCCCGGCGGCAATTGCCCGGCCGGAATCACACAGGTATCAGGGGGCCCCAGCGGCGGTTGATCCGCCTGGTCGTCTTCGCTGACCAGCACGATCGCTGCAGCGCCGGCAAACCGGCGGGCCTGTTCGGGCAGGCCCAGAATGCTGGCGGTCTGCGCCAGGGTGCAGCCGTTGGCGCGCGCGACCGAGGTGAAAGTGGTGCGCTGTTTGCGTTTGCCGGCCAGTGCGGGTTGCAGATTGGCCTTGCGCGCAACGCTTGCGCCCTGGCCATTGGTCAGCGGGGCATTGGAACGGTTGGCCCACTGGAAATAATGCGCCGATATCCCGGCCGGTGCGGTGATCACCGATCGCAATTGCATCGATGCAATGCCGGTCAGCGGGTAATAGGCATAGGGGCCGGGCCGACCCGGTGTCGCACCGGCGGCGGCGGCGGCGGCGGGGGCAGGCGCGTTCTGGATCACCTGAAACGACAATCGGGCGTTGTCGGCGCTGGCAAAACACGCCGGGCCGGCCTGCGCGGCCATCGGCGCTGTCACCAGCGCCAGACCGGCCAGCCATATTGCTGCCGCAGCGTAATGGCCCCCGCGCATCGTCACACGCGGGCGCCCTCTGGCGCCAGAAACGCGGCCTCTTCTTCGCTGGCGACCGAGGCAGCGGCGGCCTGGTCGCTTTCGAAGACGGAAATGGCCTCCATCACGTCGTTATAGAACACCAGGCCCTTGTTGCGGATGACATAGCCGCAATCGCAATGCTGGCGCACCACGCGCACGTTGGCGGTCGCCACGATTGCGCCGGCCGTCCGGGTGCGCGCTTCGAACATCGCTTCGCAGCGGGCGCGGAATTCGGGATCGATCGCGCCGATCGAATTGTCGAACAGATAGGTGTCAAACGGCAGCGCATATGTCAGCACATAGCTGAGCCGCGCGCGATCCTGCGGGGTCATCAGCCGCATGTGGATTTCGATCTTGTCGCCCAGGCCCGACACGTGGCGGACGAATTCGAACACCTCATCCGGGTCGGCGCCATAGATCTTGGCCGCGAACATCACATTGTGGCGGCCGGTGTGGGCCGGGCGAAATCCGCGCAGGAACCCGCCGGGAAACGACAGCCGTGCAAACCGGTCGACATAGCCGTGCGACGGCTTCACCAGCCCGCACAGCATCTGCACCAGCGTGCTCTTGCCGCTCCATTTGCCGCCCAGCACGGCCACCCGGCGGTCCGACGGCATCTCCAGCGAGACATCGTCGAACAGGGTGTGGCCGTCCTGGCCGGTAAAAGTGACCCTGTGCAGCTGGATCATCGCGTCATTCCTTGTCTTCCAGATAAGTGCGCATGCCGGCTTCGAGCAGCAGGCCCACCACGATCATCACGATGGCAAACGCCAGCGGATAGGATGCCGTCGTCAACTGATTGGGATAAAAGAAATAAAATGACTGACGGAACCAGTTTACGGCGTGGATCACCGGGTTCAGCCCGAAATACCAGCGCACGTTGGGCGGTTCATAGGCGGCAACGAAATAGGGCGCAGAAAAGTGCAGCGACCCCCGCGCCAGCGCCGGCCACAGCGTATCCCATGGCGGAAACAGCCGCGCGATTACCGAATTGATGATGCCTGCGCCGACGCCGAACAGGAAAAAGATGCTGACCGCCAGCAGTGCGTTCAACGGGTCCCACGGCAGCGCTTCGCGGATGCCGAACCAATACAGGAACGCAAAGAACGAACAGCCGATCAACGCGGTGCTGATGATGTGCAGCACGCCATGCACCAGGATATGATCGAACGCGGTTTCAATGGGATAGCGTTTGCGGTGCGATCCGGGGGCCAGTGCACCGCGCAGCCGCATCGACGTGTGGATGAACAGGTAGATCGGGAACACCCCGGTGGCGATGAACAGGAACAGGCTGTGGCCATAAGGCGCCTGCCGGCCGATGGTATAAAACACCATGGTGATAGTGATGATCACCAGCAGCGGTTCCAGCCCGGCCGCGATATAGCCCAGCGAAAAACGCCGTCCGCGCCGGGTTTCGGATTCGCGGAAAAACAGCGCAGACAGCACGCGTGCCTCGGTCTGCAACGCGTTGCGCCAGAATCCGGCCTGGTTATGGCTGCGCTTGCGGATGGCGCCGGCCATCAGCCGTGCTCCATGATCGAATTTTCAACCAGCCGGCCAACTGCCCATGCCATCGCTGCGGCAATGACAATGATCAGCATGTCGACCCAGCGGCGCGGTTCCAGCGGCGCTTCGGGCAGGGTCGGTTTGACATAAGTGGTCATGTACACGCGCTGCGATTGCGCGGCGGCCTGGGTGGCGCCAAGCGTGTTGATCGCCTGTTTCAATACCGCCTGATAGTCGCGCAGGCGGTTTTGCAGCGCTTCGAACTGGGTGACGGAATCGGCGATGCTGGTCTGCCCGCGCGCCTTGATCGACCCGTTCAACGTGCGCAATTGCAGTTCGTTGGCGGCCAGCTGCTGGCGCAACAGTTGGACCTGGGGTGCGTCCGGGTTTTGCAACTGCGCGGTGATGGCCGCGATCTGGCCCTTCAACTGGCTGTCGCGTTCGTTCAGCTGCGCGATGAAGCTCTGCGTGGCGTTCACCGGGCCGTTCTGGCCCTGGTCGGGGTTGATAAAGCCGGTGGTGCGGCGCGCCTCGGCCACTTCGGCGTTCATCGTCGCCAGTTTCGCCAGCGCGTCATCGACATGCGCTTGCGCAAACCGCACCGAATCCTGTTCGGAAGTCTGGCCGATCGAATTGACCAGTTGCGTGGACAGGTTGACCAGATTGGTGGCGATCGCAAAGCTGTCCTGCGGGTTATAGGCCTTGACCCGCACCACCGCCAGGCCTGACGCAGGGTCATAGACCGAATAGACCATGCCCTGCCAGAACCCGGCCAGACGTTCGATACTGGCGTTCTTGCCCACCTTTGACAGCGGATCGAACGGCCGGTTGTACGCATCGCGCAGGTTCATCTTGGTGTTCAGATCGACCGCGGCCTGGCGGCTGTTGACATAATCGACCACGGTATAGTTATCCAGCAGGTCGGTGCCCGGCGTGGTATTGCCATCGAACAGGAACGATTTGCCCTGCACTTGCGGCGTGGTGGAAATCGGGATCGGCAGACGCACGCTGAACCGGTATTCAGTGACATAGACATCGGGCGCGATCGCAAACAGATACGTCGCGCCCAGGATGACCGGCGCGACGAACGACAGCAAAAACCAGATCTGGCGACCGCGCGAGGTCCGCAGCTTGCCCGATGGCAATTTCATGCCGGCAATGCGCGGTTCGTCATCGTTCACCGGGCGGTCGGGTTCGGCCGGTTGGTCGTCCTGCAATGCGGTGGGTTCGCGCACTGGTGCCGGCGCCGATGTCGCAGGCTGAGACGCTTTGACCTCGCGCAATATCGGACGTTTGTCGGCCACCAGCGCAGCGATCCCGCGAAAACTGTTGTCGGGTTTCAGCGGCGGCGGCATTTTTCCGTCGGCGGGGGCCGCAGGCTGAACCACGGATTTCGGGAACGCCGGAATGGTCGCAACGCTGCCTTCCCCGCCAGCGGCGGTTGGTGCAGTGGCGTCAGCCGCGTGTGGTGGGATCGGTGAACCATCCGTCCCGTGTTCGTTGGCCATGCCGGCGTTTCCCTTGATCTCAATACAATATTTGAAGAGCTGACCCCGGTGCATCCGCACGGGGGGGTTGCCGTGGCAGGCCCTCCATTTCAAAACAACACGATTATAAAATCACATGGCGATGGGCATCAGCTCCGCCGGTTGGCGCGCGACCAGCACCAGATTGGGCGGACCGGCGCGCACTTCGCGTTCCGGCATGGCGATTTCGGCGGGGAACATCACCGGCGCATGATCGCGTGCCGGGGTTGCCGCGGGCAGCGGTTCGCGCGCAGTGTCGCTGACCCAGTGCGAAACGCACGGGATTTTGGACACGTCACACCGACCTGCAAAGCGCCGCGCGATCTGGGCAACCTCTTCGGCCAGGCCTTCCTGCAGCCGGGTCGGTCTCAGACCCAGTTTCAGGAACGAATCGTTGCACACCACCAGCGTGTTTTCAGCGGCTTCGTTGCGCGGATTGGGCACCAGCGTGTAATCGACACCGGTCATGTCGGTCACCATCTGCGCCAGATCGATCAACCGGTGCGTTTCGGTCATCTGGTTCATGATCGCCACCCGGTCGCCGCGTTCGGGCGGGTTGGCAATCGCCAGTTCGATGCAGCGCACCGTATCGCGGATGTGGATGAACGCGCGGGTCTGGCCGCCGGTGCCGTGCACCGTGGGCGCATAGCCGATCGCCGCCTGCATCAAAAAGCGGTTGAGCACCGTGCCGTAATCACCATCGTAATCGAACCGGTTGATCAGTCGGTCATCGCTGCTGGTCTGCGCGGTCTGGGTGCCCCACACGATGCCCTGGTGCAGATCGGTCACCCGGGTGCGGAAATTGCGGGCGTAGTACCAGAAAAACAGCGCATCCTGCGATTTGGTCATGTGATAGATGCTGCCAGGGTTGGCCGGATACAGGATTTCGATTTCCTGCTGCCCCTGCGGCGTATCGACCTTTACCGCCAGATAGCCTTCGGGGATGGCCATGCCGGCGGTGCCATAGCCATAGACGCCCATGGTCCCCAGATGCACCAGATGGATGTCCAGCCCGCTTTCGACGATGGCCGACAGCACATCGTGGGTCGCGTTCAGGTTGTTGTTGACGGTATAACGGCGCTCTTTGGCGCCTTTCATCGAATAGGGCGCAGCGCGCTGTTCGGCAAAGTGGACGATGGCGCGAGGTTTTTCGCGGCGGATAAGGTCGAGCAGGCGGTCATAATCGGTACCGACTGTCAAATTCTCGAACCGTATCGTCTTGCCGCTGACCTCGCGCCAGGCATCCAGGCGTACCCCGATCGAACGGATCGGTGTCAGGGAATCGGCCTCAAGTTCGATATCGATCTTGCGGCGCGAAAGATTGTCAACGATTATAACATCATAACCAATGTCAGAAAGGTGCAGGGCTGTTGGCCAGCCACAAAACCCGTCTCCACCGAGAACGAGGACCGTTTCCATGGGGTAGTGCCTTAAGGTATTCTACAATCGTGGACCGGTTTTTCAGGCCGGTGGTGATATTCAGCCCGCATGCTCACGATCGTGGCGGCGCACCTGGCGCAGACCTTCGAGCATGGCACTGAGAATCCAGCGCTGTTCGGCCGCAGTTGCGACTTCCTTGTAGTACGTCAGCACTTCGCGGATGGTGGTGGGGAAACCGGCAACCGCAGCCTTGATGCGGCAGGTTTCGCCTTCGGTCAGCAGGTCGAACGCGGCTTCGATTTCTTCGAGCTCGGTGCCCTTGAGCTGCGCCGCCATGTCATCAGGAACAGCCATTTCCTGCTTTTTGACTTTGCCCAGCGGCAGGCGTGCGCCGCCATCGGGATCCTGGCGAACGATTTTGATGTTGCGCGGTTCATCGATAAAAAGCAGCATGATCGTATCTCTCCGTTTAAAAAAGCATCAAGGTTGTTGGCGACGGCTGGTCAGAAATGGTGATCAGGATGGGCACTTGGTATCCAACCGGCGGAATTTACGAAAAACGCAAATATCCGTTCGATTCGGGCCGGCACCTGTTATTGCAAATTCCCCCCGGTCATCCCTTAGTAATTTCTTAACCAAACGCGCGAACAGTAATCAATCCGTCATTCCGCCAGGCCGTCGTCGGTCGCGGAAATAACCAGCTTTGCCCCCCGTTCCCGCACACCCGCTGGCCCGGAAACGTCAGGTGTCGCTAATTTACCAGTGTGACAGAGGTGCGACAGCGACGCCGACGGTCGCGTGAATCATCGCCAGGGGGGCCGCGCTGCCCGAAAACGGGTCAGCTTTGTCACGGTGCGTTACGCCCTTTTCGCGCTTCCGCGCGAGGTCTGCCTGCACGCCAGCGCCTTGCAAATTACGCCGGGACCTGCGTTTCGCAAAACCACGTCCAGGTTGCGGCCAGCCCGGCGTGCAGCGGGGTATCGGGCGCAAAACCGATGCGGGCCCGCGCCAGCGCCACATCGCACCAGGTGTGCGCGATTTCGCCGGCGCGCGCCGGGTGATGTTCCACATTGACCGCCACCGGATCGGCCACGGCGCGAATCGCGCTGATCAGCCGGTTGACCGACAGCGGCACCCCCGATCCCAGTTGCAGCACGCCCGATTGTCCGCTGGCAATGCTGCGCATGATGCCGTCGCACAGATCCGCGACATAGACGAAGTCGCGCGTCTGTTCGCCATCGCCATAGACGATCAGCGGCTGGCGTTTCAGCGCCTGTTTCATGAATTGCGCCACCGCGCTGCCCTTGTGAAACGACCGTGGGCCATAGACATTGGCAAAGCGCAGCGACAACGCGGCAAAGCCATAGCTGCCGGCCCAGGCCGAACACATCCCCTCCACCGCGAGCTTGGTCGCGCCATAGGGTGCGATCGGGTTGGGCACCATGGCTTCGTGCACCGGGGGCACCACGTCGCCCATAATCGCGCCGCCGGTCGATGCGTTGATGATTCGCCGCACGCCGCGCGCACGCATCGCTTCAAGCAGGCGGAACGATCCGACCACGTTGACATCGAAATTGAACGCCGGATCGGCGATCGAATCGATCACGCGGGTGTCGGCGGCCAGATGCACGACCGCGTCGATGCCCGCCAGCGCGGCATGCAGCGCGGCGCTGTCGCGGATGTCGCCATCGATGAATTCGCCGGCAAAGTCGCCCAGATGGTCGCGTCGGCCCAGCGACTGGTTGTCAAACACCCGCACCGCATGGCCCGCCGATTCCAGCAGGGGGACCAGGTTCGACCCGATAAAGCCGCAACCGCCGGTAACCAGAATGTTCATGTCTTGCCCCGTTTGCGCTGGCGCGGTTCGCTTGGTGTGACGGTGGCGCCTTCGACCCACAGTGGCAGGCCGGGCAGCGGCAGCCCGAGCGTGGCAATCACCACATCGATGCGGTGGCGCCCGGCATCGCGGAACAGCCGCGGCACCGGCATGGCAAAGCCGCGATCGCCCAGCGCCTTGGGCAGGTCCGCGCCATGACGGTCAATTCCGGGCAGGTCCGCGCGGGTCCGGCCCAGGAACACGCCATTGGCAAACAGCGCGACGTCCAGCACGCGCGCCGGATCATGGGTCTGCCGGGCCCAGCCGCGCACCACGCCGTCGGTTGCGGCCAGGCAACCGGCATCGATGCCACATTGCGCCAGCGTGGTGGCGCGCGGCAGGACCAGCCCTTCGCCCAGCACCAGATCACCGCCGATGGCCGCCACGGCATAGGCCACCGGGCCTTTGCTGGCGGCCGGCGCCGGGGGCAGTTCGATCACAAAGCCGTGCCGTGCCGCCTCTGCCGGCAGCGCGGCAAAGCGCGCAAACGCGCGGTCAGCGGGTTGCGCGTGAAATGATCCGCGCGCGCCATCGACCAGCAATTCGACCTCGACCGGATCGGCAACATTGCCCAGTCGGGTAACCCAGCCATACAGCCGCCCGTCGAACACCCCCAGTACCTGGCCGACCCGGGTGCCGTCCGATGCTGCTTCGTTGCGCGCCACCAGTGCGCGCAGCGGCGCCGACATGGCGCGCGCGCGGGCACGCCCCTTGGCAGCCGCCTCCGCCGCGGGCCGCGCGGAAACCCGTGCCGCCATATCGGCCTGCAGCCGATCACCGGCCTGGCCCAGACCGGCATTGCTGGCCCGGCGCGGGGTGGTGCGGGGTTTGGCGGCGGTGCGGGGGCTGACCGGCGCGCGCGGGGTGGCCGGGGCGGTGTTTGCCGCGGGCGCGGCCACTTTGCTGCGCAGCGCCGGTTTGGCTTTGGTCGCAGACCGGGTGCGCGGCCGGTCGCTCGCTTGCCCTTCGGCTTCGCTGGCGACCCCGGCGATCATCCGCACCAGCATGCCTTCGGGGGTGGCGGGGTTGGTAATGCTGCGCGATTTGCCGCCGCTGCGCACGTGCAACCCGCGCGCCAGCAACAGCGTATCGCGCAGGGCCAGCGGGGTGGCGGCCAGCTCGGGCCGGATCATGCGAAAGCCGCCAGCCGCCAGGTCATACCCGCGCTGGCGCAGCCAGTCGGGCGTGCGCCGGCGGATGCTGCCCACTTCGCGCAACAGCGTCTGGCACGCGGTGCCGTCGATCAGCGCCCGCGCCACGAATTCATGGTCATAGCCGACGACACGGTAATCGGTGGTGAAACCACCCATCTGCGCAAACAGTTCGGCGCGCACAAACAACGGCATTTCGCCGTTTTCGGTGCGGAAAAAGCTGTCGGACGGGGTCACGATCATGTGCGCGCACAAAGGCATGATCGACCCCGCCGCCGCGGTCGGATCGACCGCGCGGAACAGATAGTTCAGCACATGCGCGCCGGTGGTGGCCGCCGCGGCGGCCAGCGTGGCGATCGCCGCCGGATACAGGCTGGCCCCTTCCCACAAAAACAGCAGCCAGGCGCCGGTCGCACGCGCGGCGGCGGTGTTGAACGCCAATCCGGCATCCAGGTCGAACGCCTCCACCACAACCGGCGCAAAACCGTGTGCGGTCAGCATCGCGGCGGCGGTGTCGCAATCATCGTTGCTGTTGGCGTCAACCGCCACGATCACTTCGGGCCGTACCGGGACTTGCGCGGCCAGGCTGGCCAGCGTGGTTTCCAGCGCGGCACTGTCTCCGGCAAAATAGACCGCGACCGTGGTGGCGGGCACGGGGGCCGCGGCGTCGGGCACGGTCGGTCGGGTCGCATCGATCAGCTGCCGGTGCAGGCTGCCGCCCAGCTGGCGGTGGAAACTGCGCCAGGTTTCCAGATTGGCATCGTTGTCGAAACTCGGCCGTGGCACCATCCCGCCCAGCGTCAGCGCCTCTTCCAGCCGGTCGCCCAGCGCCACCGGGTGCGGCGCGCACAGCACCGCATCATGGTCGCCGGCTTCGATCAGTTCGGCATTGCCACCGACATTGGTGGCCACCGCCGGGATCGCGCAGATCGCGGCTTCATAAATGGCCATCGAACTGTTTTCGATGATCGACGGCATCACCGCCAGCCGCTTCCCACCCAGCAGGTATTCGATCGCTTCGTACTGCTGATAACTGGAAATGATCTGCACTTCGGTTGGCCAGTCGGCGCTGACCTCGTGGATGAAATCGGGGGTATCCTGATCGGGGTGCGAGGGCAGCCGCGCCCCGGGCTTGCCCATGAAGGTGATTTTGGCGGGCAGTTTGACGCCCTTGCGGATCAAACGCCGGATTGCCTGGCAGAACACGAACAGGCCCTTGCGCGCCTCCAGCCGGCCGAAAAACACGAATTCGTCGATCGGCGTGCGCTGGCCATGCGGCAGCGCGCGGCGCTGAATCAGCGGTTGCAACGCGTCGAACGTGACCACATTGGGCTGCACAAACGCGCGGGCCTGCGGGATGGCATAGCCCTGGCTGGCCATCCAGCGCAGCAGATGCAGGCTGCCGCCGATCACCACATCGGCCAGTTCCACGCTCTGGCGTTCGGCATGGTTCTTCACCAGATCATCGACGCGTTCGATCAGGTTCGATCCGTACAGCCGGTTCCACATCCACGGGCTGGAGGTTTTTACCGCGAACACCGTGTCAGTGCAGGCAATCCCCTGGCGTTTGGCCAGCAGCGCCAGATAGCCGCTGCCCCGCCATTCCGACACGTGGACGACGTCCATCGGATTGTCGATCAGCCAGCACAGCATGTTGTACGGCGCGCGCAGCCAGCGGTCCGCGCCAGAGGCAAAGTGGTCGGCGGTGGCATAATCGGGCACCGGCACCAGCTTGACGCCCTTCGATGCGTAGTCGGCAATCCAGTAATCGATCGTGTTGATTTCGGATTCCTGCCCGCGCAGATAGAGCACGGTCACGTCAAAGCCGACGTCGGCCAGCAGCAGCGCCATCGCCGCATAGGTGGTGCCGATGCCGCCGTTGCGCACCGGGCCGGTGATCTGTTCGGCGGCGATGCAGATGCGGATCGGCCGGCGCGGTTCATCGCATTCGACAAAACTGTTCAACCCGCGCAACTGCATCGACCATGCGCCGGGATTGCGCGGCAAGACGTTGTCGAGCGATCCGGCCTGGTCGGGCGCGCACAGCAGCCGTTCGGTCTCGCTGGCCACGGCCGGGGCCGGGGCGGCTGGTTCGGGTTGGTCCATGGGCGCTGACGGCTGCGCCGATTTTGCGGGTTTTGCGCGTGGACGACGCGGCGGGGGCGCTGGCGACGTTGCGGCAGCCTTTTTACGCGCCGGGGGTTTGGCCATCAGCCAGCCATCCCGCGCATCCACGCGCTGTGTGTCACCGCGCTGGTTGCTGGATTGGTCATGACCGATTGATGCTGGCGTACATGGTGCAAATTGCCTCCGCACGCGCCGCTAAAGAGTGCTTATGTTACAATTGTGCGACGGCCGTGACCGAATTTGACCCGCGTGCCGGTTTCGCTTTGCCCGGCAAAACCCCCAGGTTGCCGTCAGCGCCACCAATCGTCGCAGATTGTCCGGGCAGTCAGCTAGCTGTCACAAAACTTGCATACTTAGCTGCTCAAGCGCGGGCAGATCACGCCTCCATGTCTGGTTCCTGGTGTCCGTATGCGGTGCGTGCGGACGTTGAGGGTAATTTCGGGAAATACTATGCGACTCCGGTGCCCTGAACCCGACCAGATCGGGCGTACACCCTTCACAATCCGGCGATTTGTGCCGTCGCACGCGCTGTTTTGCGCGACGGTTGCGGCGCTGCCATGCCTGGCGCTGACGCTGCCGCAGACCGCCCTGGCCCAGGCTGCACCATCGGCCAGCCGAGTCGTTCCCGACAGCCTGGCCCCGGTGCGCGCGCAGCCCGACGGGTCGATCGATCTGCCCGCCACCGCCACCGCCACCGCGCCGCCGGGGTCCGATGCGCTGTCGGTCAAAGTCGGCGGTGTGGTGATCGACGGTCTGGACCAGGCTGCGCCAGCCGCGGCGATGAAGGCGGTGGTGGCCGAACGCGACGGGCTGGCCGGTCGCACCGTCACCGTCGCCGAACTCTATGCCGCCGCCGGCCGGATGGAGGCCAGCTTCAGCCGGTCCGGCGAAGTGCTCACCCGCGTTACGCTGCCCCCACAGCATCTGTCCGATGGCGCGGCGGTGCATTTTCTAATTGTCGCCGGGTTTATCGAAAGCGTCGATGTCAGCGCGCTGTCCGCCAATGTGCAGGGCCCGGTGCGCCGGCGGCTGGCGGCGCTGGTGGGCAAACGCGGGCTGACGCTGGCGCAGATCGAACGGCGCGTGTTGCTGGCGGGGGATGTACCCGGGGTGCGCCTGCGTTCGGTGCTGGTGCGCGGCAGCGCGCCCGGGGCGACCCGGCTGGCGGTATCGGGCGAATATCACGTGCTGTCGGGCAGCGTTGGTTTCGACAACAATCTGGGCAACGCCTATGAGTATGAGGCGTTTACGGTGCAGCTGTCGCTGAATTCCGCGCTCGGCGTGGGCGAACAGATCTATGCCTCGCTGACCACCGGTCCCGATTTCAACCACCTGTTCAACGCCAACCCGCGCCGGCGCATCGCCGCAGTGGGCGCGATCGTGCCGATCGGCAACGATGGCCTGACCATCAACCCCGAATATACCCGTGCCGACACCACCCCGCGCGGCGCCGCCGGCAGCGCGATCGTGGCTGGCCGGTTCGAACGGCTGGTGCTGCGCGCCAGCTATCCGCTGATCCGCAGCCGCCGTGAAAACCTGTCGGTCACCGGCAGCGTCGAAATGAGCAACGAAGACCAGACCGTGGTCGGGCTGGGTGTGCTCAGCCGCGACCGGTTGCGGTTCGGCACGCTGGGGCTCAGCTATGCAAGCTCGCTGGGCCAGACTGCCATATTCAACGCCGATGGCCAGGTCAGTGTCGGGATTACCGGGCTGGGCGCGCGCACCCGCGCCGATGCCGTGGCGAGCGGCATCGGCCTGTCGCGCCAGGGTTCCAGCCCCGATTTCAGCAAAGCCAACGTGCATATCAGCATCGCCGACCGCATCGGTGGCGGGTTTGACCTGTCGGGCGTGGTGCGCGCGCAGGCCAGTTTCAGCGGCGCGCTGCCTGCTGCGGCGGAATTTTCGCTGGATGGCAGCGACGCGCTGTCCAGCTTTGCGCTGGGCACCGTCAGCGTTGACAGCGGGGTGACCGGCCGGATCGAACTGGCGCGGCCAATCACGGTGGATGGCGGGCACGGCACGCTGATCACGCCTTATGGCTTTGCGGTGGCCGGTTATGGCCACGTGTCCGCCCCGACCATTGTCGAGGCGGCCGAGCTGCACAGCTGGGCCGCCGGTGGCGGTTTGCGGCTGCTGATCAACGCCGGCGGCCTGGCCACGGTCGGCTCGGTCGAGGTCAGCCACGGCCATATCACCAGTGCCCCTGGCGCAGCTGGCGCAGCGAGGGGCGTTGATCCGACCCGTGCGACCGTCAGCCTCAGCCTGCATTTTTGACGCATCAGACCTTTAACGGAGCGCAGACCCATGCGTCTTTCCAGGCACAAACTGAACCTTACCGCCAGCGTGACCGCGCTGCTGGCCGCTACCGCGGCCGCCCCGGCCTTTGCCGGCGGACTGCCCATCAACGGCAGCGTCGCCACCGGCAACGCCAGCATTGCCGGCAGCGGCAACACGCTGACCATCAACCAGACCACTGCCAACGCGGTGATCAACTGGCAAAGTTTTGATGTCGGCGCGGGCAACACGGTCCGGTTTGTGCAGCCGGACGTCAGCAGCGCCACGCTCAACCGGGTAACCGGCAACACCACATCGGTGATCGCGGGTCAGATCACCGCCAATGGCAGCGTCTATCTGATCAACCCCAACGGCATTCAGATCACGTCAACGGGCGCGATCAGCGTCGGGCGCGGGTTTGTCGCATCGACGTTCGATCTGGCCGATGCCGATTTTGTCGCGGGCAAGGGCACGTTCACCGGACACGGCGGCAGCATCACCCACGCCGGCACGATCACCACGCAGACCGGCGGCTTTGTCGGGCTGCTGGCGGGCAATGTGGCAACCAGCGGCAGCATCCTGGCCCCATCCGGGCATGTGGTGATCGGCGCGGGCACGCTGGCCACGCTCGACATCAATGGCGGCGGATTTTTGCAGGTTGAACTGCCCGGCGGCGCGGCGCTGTCTGCCGATGGTTCGGCCGCGCTGGTCAGCGGGGCTGCGGCGCGCGATGCGGTGCGCAACATCGTCAACCTGCCGGGCACGATCAACGCGCAAAGCGTCAGCGGCACATCGGGCAGCATCGACCTGGGCGGCACCATCAACGTTGATGCAGCCAGCGGCAATGGTGGCCATATCATGGTGCTGGGCAACAGCCTGGCGGGCCATGCCAGCCTGTCGGCGCGCGCGCTGGGCGTCAGCGGCAATGGCGGCACCATCGAAACATCGGGCAATACGGTCGATTTTACCGGGTTCACGATCACCACCGCCGCCGTGCATGGCCGCACCGGCACCTGGCTGCTGGACCCGCTGGATCTGACGATCGACGCCGCTGGCGCCGCGGCGCTGTCGACGGCGCTGGCCAGCAACAGCGTGATCCTGCAGACCACCGGCACCAGCGATGCGACCGGCACCGCCAGCGCGACCGGGTCCAACACTGCGGTCAACCCCAGCGCCTATGGCACCGCGTCCAACGGCACCGGCAATATCAACATCACCAGCGCGGTCAGCTGGTCGAGCAGCAATTCGCTGACGTTGCAGGCGTTTGACGGCATCAACATTACTGCGCCGATCACCGCGGCGTTGGGCGGGCTGGTGCTGACCGCCGGCAATGGCGTGGCGCAGACCGGCGCGATCACCGCCACGGCAGGGGTGTCGGTCGGCACGTTCAGCCTGACCAACGGCAACTGGGCGCAGAACACTGCGACCTTGCCCACGTTTTCCGCCACCGATTTCAGCTTTGATGCGGTCAACGCCAGCTTTCTGCGCGTGACTGGCGGTTTGGGCACCGCGGCCAGCCCCTATCAGATCAGCGATGTCTATGGCCTGCAGGGCATCAATTCGGCGCTGCACCTGTCGGCCAGCTTTGTCCTGGCCAACAATATCGACGCCACCGGCACATCAAAATGGAATGCCGGCACCGGGTTTGCAGCCATCGGCATCGATGCGGCCGATGCGCTGGTGGCCCCCAACGCCGGCGGCAGCGGGTTTACCGGCAGCTTCAACGGGCAGGGCCACACCATCAATGGCGTGACGATCAAGCAGGCCAGTTCCGACAACATCGGCGTGTTCGGCTATGTCGATACGGCTGGTGCGATCAGCAACGTCGGGGTCACTGCGGTATCAATCACCGCCAACAGCAATGGTGGCGGTCTGGTCGGGCAAAACCTGGGCACGATTTCCAACAGCTATGCCACCGGCACTCTGACCGAAGGTGGCGCGGGTATCACCGGTGGCCTGGTCGGGCTGAATGCCGGCACGATTTCGGGCGGTTCCTATGCCGCCGTGACGGTCAGCGGCACCGATACGGTCGGCGGGCTGGTGGGCAGCAACAGCGCCACCGGTTCCATCACCAACAGCCACGCCACCGGTGCGGTTGCGCAGACCGGTTCGGTCGGTGCGGTCGGCGGACTGGCCGGACAGAACTATGGATCGATCGTCGACAGCTATGCGACCGGTGCGGTGCATGGCAGCACGGTGGTCGGCGGCCTGGTCGGGCTGAATGCCGGCGGGGCGGGTGTGACCGGCAGCTATGCCACCGGGCTTGTCACCGGCACCGACGTCAGCACCGGGATCACTGGCGGTCTGGTTGGCGAAAATGCCGGCCATATTGCCAATGGCAGCAGCGGCGGCAGCTATGCCACGGGCGTGGTCAACGGCACCATCAACGTCGGCGGGCTGGTCGGGCAGCAGGACATCACCGGCAGCATTGTCGGCGCCTTCGCCACCGGCAAAGTCACCGGGACGGGATCAAACGTCGGTGGCCTGGTGGGCGCGGCATTCGGGTCGATCAGCAAAAGCTATGCCACCGGCGCGGTTGCCGGCAAAAATTTTGTCGGCGGGCTGGTCGGCGCCAATTACGGTTCGATCGCCGATACTTATGCCACCGGTTCGGCCACCGCCGGCGCGATCAAGAGCCAGGCCAATGTCGGCGGGCTGGTCGGCCAGAGCGCGGCGATCGCGGGCGGTCCAACCCCGACGATCACCCGCAGCTATGCCAGCGGACTGGTCAAGAGCACCGTCGCCGGCGCCACCGCGATCGGCGGGCTGATCGGTTCGAACCTGGGCACGATCAGCGCGTCGTTCTACAACGACCAGACCACCGGGCAGGGCGATGCCAATGGCGGCAGCGGGCTGAACACGTCGGGCATGGAAACGCTCAGCGTGTTTTCCGGTGCCGGGTGGAGCATTGACGATACCGGCAGCACGTCCAGCACCTGGCGCATCTATGGTGGCAACACCGCGCCGCTATTGCGTCTGTTCCTGACGCCCTTGACCGTCAGCGCCAACAATTCGACCATCACCTATGATGGCGCCGCGCATTCGGCCACCGGCTATACCGCGCCCGGCGGCGCCAATGCGGCGAATATCCTGGGCACGCCCAGCGTCGGCACCGCCAGCGGCACCAACGCCGGGACCTATGACGTATCGCTCAGCGGGCTCTATTCCAACCAGCAGGGTTATGACCTGACGCTGACACCGGGCAAGCTGACGATCAATCCGGCCAGCCTGACAATCTCTGCCGATCTGAAAAGCCGCAGCTATGGCGCGGCGAACCCGGTGTTCAGCTTTAGCCAAAGCGGCCTGATCGGCACCGACGCACTGACCGGCAGCCTGACCACCACCGCCACCGCCGCCAGCAACGCGGGCACGTATGGCATCACGCTCGGCACGCTGAGCGCGGGCAGCAATTATACGATCAGCTATGTCGGCAACAACCTGGTGGTCAATCCGGCCAACCTGACCGTGACGTACAACGCCACGCCAAAGACTTCGACGTTTGGCACCACGCCGTCGGGGCTGACCGGGGTCGTGGCCACCACCGGGCTGGTCAATGGCGATACGCTGGCCGGGGTGACCATCGGGACGGCGCAATGGACCACCACTGCGACCGCCGCCAGCAATGTCGGGACATATGCGATTACCGGGTCGGGCCTGTCGGCCAGCAGCGGCAATTACACTTTCACCTTTGCACAAGGTGCGGGCAACAATACTGCGCTGACGATCACACAAAAAGCGCTGACTGCGGTGACCGTCGGGCTGACCGGTTCGATCACCAAGGTCTATGACGGCACGCTGGCCGCCACGCTGACCTCGGCCAACTATGTGCTGTCGGGGTTCGTCAATGGCGATGGCGCCACGGTCAACCAGACGGTCGGGACCTATGCTTCGGCCAATGTCGGCAGTGGCATCACCGTCACCGCCAATCTGAGCGCGGCGAACTTTGTCGCCAATGCCGGCACCGATCTGGGCAATTACAGCCTGCCGACCACGGCCACCGGCAACATCGGCGCGATTACCCCCGCCAGCGTGACCGTCACCTACAACGCCGCGCCGGTGTCGAACACCTTTGGCGCCACGCCTGCCGGCCTGGCCGGATCGTTGAGCGCGGTCGGCATTGTCGATGGCAAAGCGATTTCCGCGATCACCACCGGATCACTGTTGTGGGGCACCACCGCCACCGCGGCCAGCAATGTCGGTCGTTACGCGGTGACCGGTTCGGGCCTGTCGGGCAACGACGGCAATTATACCGTGTCGTTTGCGCAAAGCCCGGGCAACGCCACGGCGCTGGTGGTCAACCCCGCCACGCTGACGGTGACCTATACCGCCAATGCCGCCACCAGCATTTATGGCACCACGCCGTCGGGGCTGACCGGATCGGTGGTCGAAACCGGGCTGGTCAACGGCGATGTGCTGGCCAATGTGACCGGCGGCACCGCCAGCTGGTCGGCCACCAACGCCAATTCCACCAGCCACGTCGGCCATTACACGGTGTCGGGCAACGGCATTTCCACCACCAGCGCCAATTACATCATCAACGCGGTGCAGGCAGCGGGCAATGCGACGGCGCTGACCATCAATCCCGCCAGCCTGTCGGTGATCGCCAATGCGCAGACGCGCAGCTATGGCGCGGCCAACCCGGTGCTGAGCTACAGTTCCAGCGGCCTGGTCAATGGCGATACGCTGTCGGGCAGCCTGGCGACGAGTGCCACGACGGCATCGCATGTCGGCAATTATGGCATCACGCTGGGCACGCTCAGCGCGGGCAGCGATTACACGATCGGCTATACCGGCGCCAATCTGGCGGTGACCCCTGCCAGCCTGACGGTGACCTATACCGCCAATGCCGCCACCAGCACGTATGGCACCACCCCGGCCGGGCTGACCGGCGCGGTGGTCGAAACCGGGCTGCTCAACGGTGATACGCTGGCCGATGTGATCAGCGGTACCGCGACCTGGGCGACCAGCGCCACCAGCACCAGCAACGTGGGCCATTATGGCGTGACCGGCAGCGGCCTGGCCAGTGCCAGCGCCGATTACACCATCAACGCGCTGCAGGCCGCAGGCAATGCAGCCGCGCTGACGGTGAACCCCGCGTCCCTGACGGTCACGTACAACGCCGATGGCAAGAACGTCGTGTACGGCACGACTCCATCGGGCCTGACCGGCACGGTGGCCACCGCGGGCCTGGTCAACGGCGATACGCTGGCCGGGGTTACGACCGGAACCGCGGCGTGGACCACGACCGCCACATCGGCCAGCAATGTCGGCAGCTATGCGATCACCGGATCGGGGCTGACGGGCGCGAACAGCAATTACCAGTTCACCTTTGCGCAAGGCGCAGGCAACGCCACCGCGCTGACGATTTCGAAAGCGCCGCTGATCGTGGTGACCGCCGGGCTGACCGGTTCGATCACCAAGGTCTATGACGGCACGCTGGCCGCCACGCTGACCTCTGCCAACTATGTGCTGTCGGGCTTTGTCACCGGGCAGGGCGCCACGGTCAACCAGACCGCCGGCACTTATGCCTCGGCCAATGTCGGCAGCGGCATCAGCGTTACCGCCAACCTGAGCGCGGCGAACTTTGTCGCCAATGCCGGCACCGATCTTGGCAATTACAGCCTGCCGACCTCTGCCACCGGCAACATCGGCGCGATTACCCCCGCCAGCGTGACCGTCAGCTACAACGCAGCATCGGCATCGAGCACCTATGGCACCACGCCCGGCGGCCTGACCGGTTCACTAAGCGCGGTCGGTATTGTCGATGGCAAATCGGCGTCCGCCATCACCACCGGTTCGCTGCTGTGGGGCACGACAGCCACATCGGCCAGCGGTGTGGGCAGCTATGCCGTGACCGGTTCGGGCCTGTCGGGCAACGACAGCAACTATACCGTGTCGTTTGCGCAGGGCGCGGGCAACGCCAGCGCGCTGACCATCAACCCCGCCAGCCTGACCGTGACCTACAATGCCAATTCCGCCAACAGCACCTATGGCACCACCCCTGGCGGGCTGGGCGGTGCGGTTGCCGAAACCGGGCTGGTCAACGGCGATAGCCTGGCCGAAGTGCTGAACGGCACCGCGCAGTGGGCCACCACCGCCACGGCCACCAGCAATGTCGGCGCCTATGCGATCACCGGCAGCGGGCTTTCTGGCGACAGCGCCAACTATAGCGTGCATTTCGTGCAAGGGCTGGGCAATGCCAGCGCGCTGACGATTGATCCGGCCACCCTGTCGGTGATCGCCAACGCGCAGACACGCAGCTATGGCGCGGCCAACCCCGTGCTGACCTACAGCGCCACCGGGCTGGTCAATGGTGACACCCTGTCGGGCAGCCTGGCGACGACCGCCACGGCGGCATCGCATGTCGGCAATTATGGCATCACGCTGGGCACACTGAGCGCGGGCAGCAATTACACGCTGGGCTTTACCGGCGCCAATCTGGCAGTGACCCCGGCCAGCCTGACCGTGACCTATACCGCCAGCGCGGCCACCAGCACCTATGGCTCCGCGCCCGCCGGATTGACCGGGTCGGTTGCCGGAACCGGGCTGCTGAATGGCGATGTACTGGCCAATGTGATCGGCGGCACGGCCACCTGGGCGACCACCGCCACCGCGGCCAGCAATGTCGGCCAGTATGGCGTGACCGGCAGCGGAATCACCAGCACCAGCGCCGATTACACCATCAATGCAGGTCAGGCTGCGGGCAACGCCACGGCGCTGACGGTCAATCCTGCCAGCCTGACCGTGACCTATACCGCCACTGCCGCCACCAGCACGTATGGCACCACGCCCGCCGGGCTGACCGGATCGGTCGCCGAAACCGGGCTGGTCAATGGCGATTCGCTGGCCAATGTGGTCAGTGGAACGGCAAACTGGACGACGACCGCCAGCAGCACCAGCCACGTCGGCCATTATGGCGTGACCGGCAGCGGTATTGCCAGTGCAAACGCCAATTACACCATCAATGCGGTGCAGGCGGCCGGCAATGCCGGTGCGCTGACGATCAACCCGGCCAGCCTGGCGGTCATCGCCAACGCACAGACGCGCAGCTATGGCGCGGCCAACCCGGCGCTGACCTACAGCACCACCGGGCTGGTCAATGGCGATACGCTGTCAGGCAGTCTGGCGACGACCGCCACGGCGGCATCGCATGTCGGCAGCTACGGCATCACGCTCGGCACGTTGAGCGCGGGCAACGATTACACGTTGGGCTATACCGGCGCCAATCTGGCGGTCACCCCGGCCAGCCTGACGCTGACCTATAACGCCACGGCCGCATCCAGCACTTATGGCTCCACGCCTGCCGGGCTGACCGGCGCGATCGGCGCGACCGGCCTGCTCAACGGTGATACACTGGCAGGGCTGACCAGCGGCACGGCCAGCTGGACCACGACGGCAACCGCGACCAGCGGTGTCGGCGTTTATGCGATCACCGGCAGCGGGCTGACCGCGGTCGCCGGTGGGGATTACACCATCGCGTTTGCGCAAAGCGCGGGCAATGCCACGGCGCTGACGGTCAACCCCGCCAGCCTGACGGTGACCTACAACGCCAATACTGCCACCAGCACTTATGGCGCGACGCCGACCGGGCTGACCGGGTCGGTGGTCGAAACCGGGCTGGTCAATGGCGATACGCTCGCCGCGGTGGTCAGCGGAACGGCGCAGTGGACGACGACCGCCGGGGCCCGCAGCAATGTCGGTGCTTATGCCATCGCCGGCAGTGGCCTGGCCGGCAGCAACGCCAACTATGCGGTGCATTTCGTGCAAGGGCTGGGCAATGCCACGGCGCTGACGATCAATCCGGCCAGCCTGGCGGTGATCGCCAACGCACAGACGCGCAGCTATGGTGCGGCCAACCCGACGCTGACCTACAGCGCCACCGGGCTGGTCAATGGTGATACGCTGTCGGGCGCCCTGGTCACCACGGCCACGGCGGCATCGAATGTCGGCAGCTATGGCATCACGCTTGGCACGCTGAGCGCGGGCAGCAATTACACGCTGGGCTTTAGCGGCGCCAATCTGGCGGTGACCCCGGCCAGCCTGACGCTGACCTACAACGCCATGCCGGCAAATTTCGTGACGGGCACGCCGCTGACCGGGCTGACCGGCAGCGTCAGCGGCACTGGCCTGGTCAATGGTGATACCGTGGCCAGCGTGACCAACGGCACGGTGATCTGGACCACCCTGGCCACCAGCGCCAGCAACCCGGGCGCCTATGCAATCATGGGCAGCGGGCTGGTTGCGCACAGCACCAACTATACCTTTGCCTTTGCGCAGAACCCCGCCAATGCAACCGCACTGACGATCAGCCCGGCATCATCGCAGTTCGGGTCGAACACGCTGGGCCATCAGGATGCATCGGGCGCAAACGGCGATGGATCAGACCAGAACCAGACGCTGAACGGCAACAACGATGTCAGCCAGCTGAACCTCGACACCGGCGCTGCCAAGGATTGCCAGCCGGGCGTGGAGTGCCCCGCCACGCATTGATGGCAGACATGGGCCGGATCGTCGCATCCGGCCCGGCGCAAACGCGTAGAACCCCTGATGCATGCGGCACGCCATATTGACCACATCGGGATAGCTTTGCCTGACCGCCTGACCCGGCACACCGCCCGGTCCGCTGCGTCCATAGCAAGGTGTTCCGATGTCGTTTGCCCACCGCGATTTTACCCCGCAACGCCGCCTGACCACCGCCGAATCCGCGATTCTGGCGCGCGAAGTGCTGGATCGCGCGCGCCAGGCGCTGCGCGATCGGCCGGTTGCGATCCAACCGGCGCCGGTGGCCAATCCCGGCATTGTGCACCGTGGCGCAATGCCACGATCCGCGCTGCGCCGGGTGACCAGCGCGGTGACGGGCAGGGTGCGTGGAATCGTCCGGTCCGGCCTGGGGACAATCGGCAGCGGTCAGGGCGGTGAACTGGTCGTGATCGTGCTGTGCCTGATGGTCAGCGTGATTGGCGCGACGGTGCATCCCCACCTGTGACGGTGCGCCCCGCCTGATGCCAAACGCCGATCAGGCAACCGGTGTCAGCGCCTGTCGTGCGGCTTCGCCCTGCAGGATGTGGCACGTTCCCTGATAGATATGATCCTGCTGATAATGCGTCAGCTCGGTCGCGCGCAGCATGAACAGGTTGGCGGTGCCGGTCGCGGTATCGATCGGGTTGATCACGATCAGGTTCAGCAGCGGTCCTTCGATCGTCGCGCTCAATTCGGTGCGTTCGGGCCACAGGTCAACGATCCGGCCGAAATGTCCGTCGGGCTGGCCCGAAATGTGGTCAGGATCGCTGATGATGCGCGTGCGCGGATCAACCGGTGGCGCCTTCTCGGCGGCATCGGGCGGCCTTCCGACCAGCACCGGAATCGATGGCAGGAACAGCGTAAACACATGGTGGCTGTCAAACCGCAACTGGTCGGGTCTCTGGGCCAGGTGCGGGTCGAAATTGGTGACATGCCCGACCAGGCACGTCAGCAGCCGGTCTGGCAGCGTTGCCGGCACCGGTGCGGGGGTCGCACCCGCGTCTGCCGCAGCGGGCAGCATGATCGCAAGGGTGGCACAGGCCAGACCCAGGCTTCGTATCCATTCCCCGCGGCGTAGCCACTTGACCATCATCACATCCTGAATGCGCACAAGATCGCGGTGTCGCGCGACGCTTGCGCTCTTATGCCGGGGATTGTGTCAATCGAATGAAACCAGCGCGGTGAACCTGCATTTATGCCCCGCCAATCGGTTATCGGACCGCGTGGATCACGTAAGGGCGCCCGGCTTTGCCCGTTATGACGATCACCGCTTCGTGGTGAGCGTGGCCACCCCCCGGCGCTTCGGCGTCGACCGCGATGGTCATCGGCCGATTGAGAAAATCGCTGGCCTTGGTGATGGTGATCACCGCTTGCTGGCCCTGAGTTTCGCGCTGGCGCGCCAGCGCAGAGGGGGACAGGTCCCCGCCGTCGGACAGCACCGCCAATGCCGGCCCTTGCGCATAGGCCGGGTCGATCGACAGCACATCGCGGTCGATGGTGACGCTGTCGCGCAACTTCGCGGCAATCACCGGCCCCACGCCACGCACCCGCGCCAGTTCATCCACCGACAGCAGGCCGCCGTTGCGCGGGGCAATTTTCTGTTGCGCGTAATAGAACGCTTCGGCGCCGCTGGCGCGTGGCTGATCGTCATCGTCCATCCAGTCCTGCAACGAATCGCTGGCGATCGCCAGCTGTTCGCCCGACAGGCCGGCCTGGGCAAACATGCGTGTGATCATGTCGCCTTCGATATGGCTTAGCGGGATCTTGCCGCGTTCATCGCTGATGCGAATGGTCACCCGGCTGCCATCGAAATCGAACTGGTGTTCGTGGCCGCGGACCAGCCCCAGCATCGCGTCTTCGCCGGCCACCAGCCCGTGCTCGGCTATCGCCAGCCCGGCATCGGCAGCCAGGTCGGCGCGGGCGCGGGCCAGTTCGCCCGTGCCGGATGCGATGCTGATCCGCGTGGCGGTGCCGATCGCCAGCGCCAGTGCGCCAAACACCGCAATCGCCGCCACCGCCGCGATCAACGCATAGCCGCGCTCGGCGGCGGCGGGGCGGGCGGGTATCAGGGGATGCCGCCCGGGCTGCGCAAGGGGCCAAGCTGGTGCAATTTGCGCGCCAGTTCGTCGGTAATCCCGCGCGCGTCATCCTCGGTGGCGATGACATGCGGTTTCAGCAGCACGATCAGTTCGGTCCGGGTGTCCTTGGTCCCGCGCGACCCGAACAGGCCGCCAAGGACGGGGATTTGCGACAGCAGCGGGATGCCGTTCTTGGTCACGGTCCTGGTGTCGCTGAACAACCCGCCCAGCGCGATCACCTGCCCATCCTTCACTTCAACCGTGGTCGCAATCTTTCGCGTCGAAATTGTCGGGGTCGCTGCTTCGACTGCCGAACCGCCGCTGCGGGAACTGACATTGCTGACCTCTTGCGCGACGTCGAGCTGAACCACCCCGCTGGCATTCACGCGCGGGGTGATTTTCAGAATGATGCCGGTGTCGGCATAGGCGATCGAGGTTGACGATCCGCCGGCGCCGGTGCTGCTGCCGGTCTGCGTCGGCACCTGGTCACCCACCTGCAGCGATGCGGTCTGGTTGTTCAGCACCAGCAGTTTTGGTGCCGATACCACTTTGACATTGGTGTGTTTTTGCAGTGCGTTCAGCGTTGCGGCAATGCTGTTACCCATGGTGAAAACCGAAAACCCGGGAAAGTTCTGGGTCAACGGTACGCCGGACGGGCTGGTGGCATAGCCGACCTGGGTGCTGCCGCTGGCGTTGGAATAGTTCCACTGCACGCCATAGGCCAGATCGTCGGTCAGCGTGACTTCGGTAATCGCGGCTTCGATCAGGATCTGCTTCGACACGATGTCCAGCTTGCGCAAGGCATCCTCGATCACCGCATATTGCCGCGCGGTGCCGAACACGATGACCGCGTTGTTGGTTTCATCGGCAGTGATCTTGGCCTGCGCCGCGCTGCCACCGGATGTTCCGCCGCCGCGCTGCGCCACGCCGGTGCCGCTGGTTACCGGCGCGGCCGGTGCCTGGGCAAAGCCACCGGGGGGTGAAGGCGGCTGACCCCCGTAATCGCCGGCGCCACCCGTGGCGCCGCTGCTGCCGGCCCCGCCAGACGCGGCGGAAATGCCGCCATAGGCAGCATTGATGGTCTTGGTCAGGTCCTTTGCGCGGCTGTTCTGCACGCGATAAACAAAGATGCGCTGTTCGTTGTTTTCGCCTTCACGGTCAAGGATTTCGATCCACCGCCGTACATCGTCAAGATATTGCGGCTGCGTGCTGATCGCCAGGATACCGTTGAGCTGGTCCATCGCGATCAGCCGCACCAGGCCATGGGTCGGCGAATCCGGCGCGTTGATCAGCTTGTCCAGCGATGGCACGATCAGCCGGGCATCGGTACGTTGCGTAATGTATAACGCAAAACTGGTGTTGCGCAGCCAGTCGACATCGAACTGCCGCAACAGGTCGCGCGCACTGGCGCGCTGGCCCGTGCTGCCTGCAATGGTGACCATGCCGGTGGCGGCATTGGTCTGGGTGATCACGCCGGGCAGCACGGTGTCGAGCAGTTTGCGCACTTCATCGGCGTTGATGAAATGCAGCGTGATCACCTCGCTGCCTGCACCCGCAACCTCTGGCGCGATCAGATTGCGCGCGCCGGCCGCGGTCTGGATTTCATAGCCGGATGCGACCGGCACCAGCGCGAGATTGCCCTGCTGCAGCGCGGCTTCGAACAGATCGAACAGCGCCGCCTTTGACACCGGATAGGGGGTTACCAGCGTGACCGTGCCCGCGACGCCCTGCGCCACCACATAGTTTTTGTGCAGCAGGTCGCCCAGCACGGTGGCGGCCACCGCGCGCACATCGGCGGCGGGAAAATTCAGCGTGATGTCACCATGTTCGGGCGGTTTTGGCGCGGGTCGCGCCACCACCGGCATCGGCGCAGTGCCGCGCACGACGGTGGTGCGCACCGGCATGTCGAGCACGCTGGTCGGGTCTTTTTCCTGCGCAATCGATGGCGTGGCCGGGATTTCGATCGGTGGCTGAGCGGCCATCGCTGTCGGGCCGGACAGCGCCAGCAGCGTGATCGTGGTGATCGCGGTTGAAAGGGGCCGATTGGATGGGGTCATTGGTCATCTGCTGGTTTGCCGGGCGCGCCGGAAATCGGCGGCGGCGAGGGGTGCGCGCCATAGGCGGGCGTCAAAATGCGATGTCTGCCACGCGACAGGCGCGGGCCAAATGGCGTCAGCGCATCCAGCCGCCATCCGGCCAGCTGGCCGCCGATCGCCAGGTAGCGCACGGCGCCATTCGCGCGTTGCACCACCGCCAGCCGCAGCTGTCCACGCTGAACCACACCGGCGATGATCGCGCCGCCCAGCGGGTCGGGCGGCGGTGGCGCGGGTGCTGTGGCACCAGCGCCGGGCTGGTTCGCCACCGGTGAAAACGGATCGCGGCTGGCGATGACCGGCGGGGTCACCACCACTGGCGGCATGGTGGCCGGCGCGGTTTCGCCGATGCGCGCGGGCGTGCCGCCCACGGGCAGGTCGATATGCGACGGGATAGCCAGCTGCACGACCGCCGCCGCCGCCAGTACGGGCAGCAGCAGAAACGGCAGTCGTGCCGGACTACCGCGTGGCGGCAGGGCGAAAGGCAATCGCGATATCAAATTTCACATCCAGGTTTGAGGTGGCGCCAGATACCAGCGCGTCATCCGCGCTGACGGCCAGGCCGGTGATGGTCAGCAGCGGCGGCGCATTTTCGACAGCGGCGATCAACGCCGGCAGCTTTCCGGCGGGAACGCGCATGGCCACGCGCATCGCCATCATGGCGGGCGCGGCGGTCACATCCTCTGCCCCGTGGAATTCGCCGCCGACCGCGTTGGCAGCGGCCTGCATGCGGTCGCGCAGCTGGTCTGCCGCCGTTGCACGATCGGCGGCGATCAGGGCATAGCGCGCGGTCTGGCGGCTCCGCGCGGCGGCCTGCCGGCCCAGCCGGGGGATGGCGGCGATGGTGCGATTGTTGGCGGCATAGCGGGTCAGCAACGCTTCACGCGCATCGGCGCGGTCGGCAAATCCGCCGAACAGCGGTTGGATCACCGCCACATACACCAGCGCCAGCGCGGCCAGCAGCAACAGCACCGCAACCAGCCGGGATTCGCGCGGCGATAGCGCACGCATGATTATGGTTTCCCCAGTTTCAGCGTAATTTCAAACGGTTCGCCCAATGGCGTCGGCGCCGCATTCGATGTGTCGCCATAACGTGCGACCGCCAGCCCGGCCTTGCGCAGCGCGCCCGGCACATCGGTTTTGGCGGGATGGAACCCCGCCAGGCGCACACTGGTGCCTTCCCAGGTGAACCGTTGCAGCCAGGTACCGGCGGGCAGCGCGGCAGTGATCCGCGCCAGCAGGGCCAGCGGTTCGTGGTGTTGGCGCGCGGCGATTGTCGCGGTGGCAATGGCATCGTCGCGGCCCATGCGGGTCAAAATGCCATGCGCGACGTTGACCGCGGGCTGCTGCTGATCAACCACCGCCGCCAGATTGTCGGTCAGCGCGGTATCGCGCCACACCAGCAGGCCGATGTTGAGCGCAAACAGAAACCCGGCGGCCAGCCAGAACGGCGCGGGCGATTGTTCGACCGCCCCGGCCAGCCCGGCCCGGCGCAGCGCCGGCAACAGGTCGATCGGTGGCGGCTGACCCGGTTCGGGCGCGCTGACCAGCACGCAGGCAGGCGCGCGCGGCGCATTGGCCAGCACTTGCGCCAGCGCCTGTGCGCTGGCGCGCGGCAGCCCGGCCACCTCTACCGACAGGCGGCCCGCCGGGGTGTCGCTGGTGGCGGGATTGATCCGCGATCCCAGCAGCACATCGCCGCGCGCGATCGGCATGATGCGGTCGGCGTCAAGCGCGATCAGACTGGCGACGTCACGCGGGGGCAATTGCGGTGTGGTGATTGTGCGGATCAGCGTCAGACCGACTGGCAGGACCACCGCCACCGGCGCGCCCGATCGCACAGCGCGGCCATCCGCCGCCGGCACCGGTTCCAGCACGCCCTGCGCCGGATCATAGGCCATCAGCGTCAGCCGCCGCGCGGTGGTCTGGCGCAAACGCGCTGGTACCAGCCCGGCCAGTTCATCGATCCACCAGCGCCAGCCGTTGGTGATCCACCCGCGCACGGTCTGCATGTCAGCGTCAAGAATGCCGCGCCCGCTCATGTGTTGCCTGCCCTGGTGCAATCGTCGGACAGCGAGTCCTGCGGGCAGGTGTCGGCGGTGGTCGCGCGCGGGTGGACGATCAGATCGGGCCACACGCGTGTATCGCCGACCGGAAAGCTGACTCGTACCCGCACCAGTTGCGGCAAGGTGTCACGATGGGTCCAGTTGTCCTGCCACATCAGCCCCGGCGTGCTGCCAGCCGACAGGCGGCCAAGATAGCGGATTTCAATTCCCGCCGTGCCCGGCACCAGCGGGTGCGCGGTCCATCCCACCGTGGCGGGGTTGTGCACATCGATGCGCTGGTCCAGCGTGTTGACGCTGAACAGCACCAGATCCCCATCGGGATCGCGCGCGATGCGGTAATAATACAGGGCGTCGGGCGCATCGTGGTCGGCGGGATCGGCAATGAAATCGACCCGGCCGTCCAGCCCGACGAAATCGATGCTGTTGTTCCCGGTCTGGGTTTCGGGCACCGGCTGAATCCCTGCCAGCCGCTGGCGCAGCACAAATTGCGCCGTGGCCACCAGATCAACCCGCGCATCGGTCTGGTTGGCCAGGCTGAGCCCCTGCCCGACCCGGCCGATGCCGCCGGCAAACAGCAGCGCGGTCACGCCCAGCACGACCAGGCTGACCAGCATTTCGATCAGGCTGAAACCGGCACTGGCGGGCCCGCGCGCGGTCATGGCGCGATCCGCATGGTGGCCAGCCGCGCCAGTTGCTGATGATCGGCATTTCCAACCGTGATTGTCAGCTGTTCCAGCCGGCCATGGGCAAATGCCTCGGCATTGCCGTAATTGTCGCGTTCGATCTGCCAGGCAAGGCCCAGCGCGGTGCCCGCTGTTTCGGTATCGCCGCCGACCGCGCGATCCAGCTGCGATTGCGCCACCATCAGCGCCGCGCGGCGTTCGCGCACCATGCGGCGCGCGCGGGCATCGGCGGTCATCGTGGCAAACAGCGTCAGCGTCATGGCGGCAATGATCGCCAATGCGACCAGTGCCTCGATCAGCGAAAAGCCCGCTTCGTGCGCAGGCCTGCCCAGCGTCATGGTGCAAAACCGATCCGCGCGGTGGCGGGATCGATGGTGAAGCGGCTGGTGGCGGCCCCGGCATGGATCACGCCGGTCGCCGCGCGCGTCGATCCATCGCCATGGATGGTGACGCCGCCTTCGGGCCATTCGACCACCGCGCCAGCGGGCAGTGCCAGCGGCGCCGGCCCGGCCGAAAATACCAGCGTGTGCGCATCGATGCCGGCCAGTGCGATGCTGACCGGGCGATCGCCGGCCACTGCCGCGCTGCGTGCCTGCGCCACTGCCAGTGCCACCGTGCCACGCGCCGCATCCATCGGCGCGCGCGCCATCAGCCGTTCCAGCAACGGCCAGCCGATGCCGGTGGCCAGCGCCATGATTGCCACCGTCACCATCATTTCCAGCAGCGTAAAACCGCGCTCGCCAGGCGCAGGCCCGCACAGGCGGAATCGGCCAATCCGGTCGGTTGTCTTACCAGCTGCCGACATCTTTGGCCTCACCAGTGCCGCCAGGCTGGCCGTCAGAGCCGAGCGAATAGATATCAACCTCACCATGGTCGCCCGGAATTTTCAGCAGATAGGGTTTGCCCCAGGGATCGGTCAGCGCGGCGGCATCGGCAATATAGGGCCCGTTCCACGCCGGATCGCTGGCCGGCGCCTTGACCAGCGCCTGCAGCCCTTCTTCGGGGGAGGGGTAACGCCCGGCATCCAGCTTGTAGAGCTCCATTGCCGCTTCGATATTCTTGGCCTGGACATGCGCGGTCTGCGTGCGCGAACTGCCCAGATAGCGGATGACCTGCGGGCCGATGATCGCCGCCAGCAGCCCTAGAATGGCCAGCACCACCAGCAGTTCCAGCAGCGTAAAGCCGCGTTCGTTGTCTGACCGGGAAGATGGTGCAGCGCTGATAATCGTCATGGGGATACCGCCAGGTCGTTAAAGCCGAGAATGGCCGACATGATCGATGCGATGATGGTGGCGACAACCGCCCCCAGCACCACGGTGATCGTCGGGGTGAGAATGGCCACCAGTCGTTCCAGCCGGGTGCGCACATCGCGGTCGAGCACCACCGCCAGCCGCCGCAGCATCAGCGCCAGTTCCGACGTTTCCTCGCCCGTGCGCACAAACGCCAGCGCCAGCCGGGGCAGCACTTTGGTGGCGGCCAGCGGCCCGGCCAGCCCGCCGCCTTCGCGCAGGCCCTCGGCCACTTTGCCGATCGCGGCGGCGATCACCGAATTGGCGATCACCCGCTGCGCCAGCACCAGCGCTGTGGGCAGCGGCACCCCGCCATCGACCAGCGCGCCCAGCGTATGCGCAAACCGCGCGGTATCGATCCGCCGCAGCAATTCGCCCAGCAACGGCAGGCGCAGCACCTGCACATCGATCGCCGCGCGCACGCCCGGCCGCGCCGCGGCCTGGCGCAGGCCGAAGCCCAGCGCCACCAGTACCACCAGCGCATAAATGCCGTCTTCGCGCAGCAGCCGGCTGGCGCCGATCACCGCCATCGTTGCGGCGGGCAATTGCGCCCGGGAATTGTCGAGCAGGTGTTCGAACTGCGGCACGACATAGATCAGCATCAGCCCGATCACGCCGGTCGCGATGATCAGCAGCGCGACCGGATAGATCATCGATGTGATCAGGATGCGCTGCAATTCCGCCTCCTGCTCCAGCATTTCCGACAGCCGTTCCAGCGCCTCGGCCAGTTTGCCGCCGGCTTCCCCCGCCTCGGCCATCGCCGCCTCTGCCGGCGTGAACAGTGACGGGTTGTCGAGCATGGCGCGCGACAGCGGCGCGCCTTCACGCACCGCGATCAGCAACGCGCCCATTGCCTGCGCGGCGGCCGGGTTTTCGATATTGTCGATCGCCAGTGCCAGCGCACGGTCCAGCGGCAGGCCGGCGCCCAGCAGCACCGCCAGTTCGCCGATCAGTGCGCGGCTGATTGCGCGCGGCTGGCGGCGGGATTTTTGCGCCGGGCTGGCCGCGCCGCCATCGATGGCGCGCAAATCCAGCGGCACCGCGCCGGTGCGGCGGATGCGCGCAATGGCATCGCCCTGGTCCAATGCCTCGATCTCGCCCGCAACCTGGCTACCATCGGGCCGCACCGCGCGATAGCGCCAGGCGCCAGCGACAGAGGCGCGCAGGGCAGGGGCGAGACCTGCGTTCATTCGCCGCCGCTCGCCACGCGCAGCACTTCCTCGATCGTGGTCAGCCCGGCGGCGGCCTTGGCAAAACCATCGCGCATCAGGCTGTGATAGCCATCGGCGGCAGCGGCACTTTCGATCGCATGGGTATCGGCGCGCTGGCTGATCAGCCGCGCCAGCGTGGCATCGATGGCCAGGAATTCAAACACCGCCAGCCGGCCGGCATAACCGGTGTGGTGGCAAGCGGGGCAACCAGTGGCGCGCCAGAATGCCTGATCGGGCAGGCCCAGCCCGCTGCGCAGCGCGGCATCGGGGTGATAGACTTCGCGGCACTCATGGCACAGCCGCCGCACCAGTCGCTGCGCCAATACGCCCGCCAGCACCGATCCCAGCAGGAACGGTTCAACCTCCATGTCGATCAGGCGGCTGATCGCGCCGGCGGCGGTATTGGTGTGCAGCGTTGACAGGATCATGTGCCCGGTCAGCGCCGCCTGCACCGCGATCTGCGCGGTTTCGGTATCGCGGATTTCACCGACCATGATCACATCGGGGTCCTGCCGCAGAAACGATCGCAGCGCGGTGGCAAAGGTAAAGCCGATGCCCGGCTGCACTTGCGTCTGCACCACCCCGTTCAGGCGGTATTCGATCGGGTCTTCCACCGTCAGCAGCTTGCGTTCCACGCTGTTGATGCCGGCCAGCGCAGCATAAAGCGTGGTGGTCTTGCCGCTGCCGGTCGGCCCGGTCACCAGCACGATGCCGTGCGGGCGGCGCACGACCGCGGCGAACTGCGCCGCCAGCGCATCGTCAAACCCCAGCGTGGCAAAATCGAGCGTCAGGTTTGACCGGTCGAGAATGCGCATGACCACGCTTTCGCCGTGGATCGATGGCGCGGTCGCCACGCGCAGGTCAATCTCGTGCCCGCGCACGGCAATGCGCAACCGGCCATCCTGCGGCAGGCGCCGTTCGGATATGTCGAGGCCTGACACCACTTTGACGCGCGACACCACCGCGCTCTTCATCGCCTGCGGCAGGCGCGTCACTTCGCGCAACATGCCGTCGATGCGGAACCGCACCACCAGGCAGTCTTCGCCCGGTTCCAGATGAATGTCCGACGCGCGTTCATCGACCGCCTCCGCAATCAGGCGGTTGACCGCGCGAATCGCCGGCGCATCGCTGATCAGATCGCGCAGCCGGTCGATGTCATCGGCATTGGCCGCATCATCCAGCAGCGATGGTTCGTCATCGCCCAGCCCCAGCCGTTCGATTGCGGCATCGATGTCGCTGGGCCGGGCCACCATGCGTTCGACCGCGCAGCCGAACACGAACCGGAACGATTGTTCGACAAACGGATCGAACGGATCAACCACCGCGACGCGTAACCCATGCGCATCGCGGGCGATCGGCACCGCGCGGATATCGCGCAGGAAATCGGATGTCAGCGCGCGGTCCAGCGGCAGCGGGGTGCGCAACTGCTCCGCCGGTGCCACCGCCAGGCCACTGGCTGCGCCCAGATGATCGCACAGCGCGGTTTCGGTCATCAGCCCCAGCCGGGTGACCACCGCCTCCAGCCGTTCGCCGCTTTCCTGTGCCACCAGCTGCGCGCGGGCCAGCGCCTCTTTCGACAACAGGCCGTCTGCCGCCAGCACCGCACCGATCGAACGGTATACGGACGCGGGCATCGTGATCGTGCACGCCACCGAATCGCCCTGTTTATGGTCTGGCGCGGTCTGGTCAGGGGCGTCATCGAAAATCACGTTGAACCGCATCCCAAATGGCCGCGTGCGGCATAGCGCCGTGCGGCGCGATCCCTGCCACGCATCTGGCCAGCCACCCAGGGTGGCTGATGCGTGCGAAAAAACCCTGCCCGTGCCGCACGATCCGCGCTGTGCGGCGGCCTGTGGCCGCTGCCGCAGCGTTAACCATGTCCGGGTCAGACCTGGCCCGCAGCACAAGCCAAGCCATGGCCTCTATGCGGGGATTGCGACAGCATTGTTACAAACGAAACCGGCGCGTTGGCGGGGTTTGGCGGGGGTCTGACCATGCGCAGCGATACGGGCGCACCCGTTCATCATTCAGAAAGTTTTTGGCCACTGAAACAAATAAATCACATTAATGTCATCAACGATCGCTAACCACAGCCCTGCCAGCAAGGATCTTTTGCAGGCCATGGGGGGGGTAGTAAGCAAAAATTGCAATGAAAACCCATGTCTTAGCCGGTTCTTGTGTTTCGACTCAAGAATGTCGGCCAGATTCGTTTACCTGTTTGTTCAGTCAGGCAAGCAATTACGCTTGTTATTGATTCCCTGTGGAAAATTTGTCTTGTTCGAACTTCGTATGTGCGAAGTTTGACGGTTTCATGACTTTCCACGCTCTGCTGCATTCGTTTCACCACTCGGAGGTTTCCCATATGTCTACTTTTAAAACTTCACTGCTTGCCGCGACGATGATCGCTGGCGTGGCAGTGTCGTCGGCTGCCAGCGCGCAAAGCGTGCAGTCGTCCTATCCCGCCCCGTTCGACCTGCAGACCTACGTGCTCGACACCAAGATCACCAACGTGGCGCAGCCTGCAGCGCCGCTGTCGCTGGCCGACAACCCCTTCGCGATCGAAGCTCCGGGCAACCCGCAGACTGTTGTCGCGCTCTCCGGCTTTACCGGTGTTCCGACGTCGACCACTGACATCTGGGGCCGCACCGTTTACACGCCGACCACTGGTTATGCCATTTTTGACGGTGACAATGCCATTCACGGCACGGGTTCGTCGGCGGTGCAGAACACCATCGCGCGCGCAATGAACTGCTTTGGCACCCCCAACCCGCTCGCCAACGGCGGCGTCGGTGTGGCTGCTGCCGCTGGCACCATTCCCCAGGGTTCGTTCTCGGTCAAGAATGCGCGTGCCCAGAGCTATAAAGGCACGCCTGAGCTGCTGTGCAACAACGGCACGTTCGTCAACCAGTCGACCGCAACTGCTGCCCCTGCTGGCGGCATCCTGTATGGTGCCAACGCCACCACCAACACCTATTTCGTTCCCGGCGTCAACACCGCTGAATTGCAGCCGCAGTTCAGCGATTACTCGATCACCACGGGCAACGTTGCGCCTTATGGTTTTTCGGGCAAGTACATCGGCACCGGTTCGGGCTTTGGTAAAAAGGCCTGGTCATTCGGCTCCGACGTGTTCGATGACGGCTATGGCGTGACCACCGCCCAGCCCGGCTCGACCAAAAACGTTCCCAACCCGTTCGTGACCATCGGTGGCCAGAACTACTGGAGCCACGTGCAGTTCGCGATGTCGGACGCTCCGCTTGCTCCTGGTGCCAGCGCGTCCAAGGGTCAGTACCTGACCTATGTCGCCAATGCCGGTATCAAGGGTGGCCCAGCCGTTCAATTCCCGCTGTTCGTTGTGCCGATCTCGATCGTTTACAACAGCGTTTATGCCAAGCAGATCAATGGCGCGACCACCAAGACCATGACGTTCAACGTCAAAGGCAACGCGACATACCCGACCGGCGTTACCAACGGTGGCAAGGTTGCATCGCTGCAGCTGACCGGCCCGATCTATTGTGGCATCTTCAACGGCATGATCACCAACTGGAATGATCCGGCGCTGACCCAGGCCAACAAGAACATCCCGCTGTACGATCCGATCAACGACACCGCCACGCGCTGGAACACGCAGGGTGCGCCGATCCGTCTGGTTGGCCGTATGGACAACTCGGGTTCGACCGATATTTTTACCCGCCACCTTGCTGCGGTTTGCAGCCAGTCGGCGATCTACGGGTCGAGCACCACTCCGGGTTCGAACTACTTCACTGCAACTGGCGTGACCGCACCGCTCCTGCCGGTTTCAATCAAGAAGAACTTCAAGCCCAACAAGTTCCTGCAGGCTGCTGAATCGCTGCCTTATAACCAGACCCCGAATCTGGACTTCAACTCGCTGCGTGCTGACACACACCTGGTTCCCAGCGACACCACTGCCTCGGACTTCGCCGGCACCACCAACGTCGTCTCGGGCGATTACTGGACCGGTTCGATCCTGAAGAACATCGGCGCCACCACCAATGGCGGCACGGCCGTGGTTCCTGCCAATCCGACCCTCTATAACGGCAGTGGCCTGTTCATTGTCGCCAACGGCGGCGGCGCGGTTGCTGCGACGATCAGCTATGGTCCGGATTACGATCCGACCACCGGGACCTACAACAACAGCGGCGACAGTGTGGCGCTGGCTGCCAATCCCCTGCTGACAGCGTCGACCAAATTGCTGTTCAACGGCAAAATCGGTTACGTTTCGACCGACGTGGCCGTCGGTGCTGACGCTTCGGTCAACCCGACCCTGCGTTCGGCCGTGTTGGCCACGGTGCCCAACAGCTACACTGCTGTCGGTGGCATCTACGCGTACACCTACTACGCTCCGACGCTGAAAAACGTGCTTTCGGCCTTTAACAAGATCGACGGCACGCTGGCGTTCCTGCCGCCAGAATCGGACAGCACGGGTGCTTACAAGGTTGCCAACAACACTGCGACTTCCGCGCAGGGTGGTCTGATCACGCGTTCGAACCCCTACGCCTGGACCGACAACCTCTATCAGAACGGCGCAAGCTATTCTGCTGGCGGCGGCCTGCTGACGGAAAACTACACGCTGGCCATGCCGAGCCAGGGTTATCCGTTCGTGGGTACCACCCAGATGCTGACCTACACCTGCTTCAGCTCCGCGGGTAACCGCGAAGCGGTGGCAAACCTCGTGGCATCGCTGACTGGCTCGCTGACCGTCGATTCGACCAACAGCAAGGTCAACAAGACCGCGTTCAGCAGCTCGTCGGCTGCTATCCCGGGCATCATCGGTGCATCGAGCATCGGGATCGTCCCTGCCGCATGGCAGACGGCGATTGCCAACACGTTCCTGAAGGCCACTTCGGACGTGAACGACTCGCTGACTGGCGCCTATGCAACTTCGCCGCTGCACTTCACCAGCTCGCCGATCCCGACCAAGGTCAAGGTTTCGGCCGGTGTGTTCGTTTACACCCCGCCGGTGAACAACACCGTGATCTGCAACAGCGAAGGCAACACCGCGTCGAGCGCGTCGGTTGCTGCTGGTACCAACACCGGTCTCTGATCGTCCTGCGACGGTTTGAATACCACATTGCGGGGGCCCCGGATTTATCCGGGGCCCCTTGCTTTTTGCCGCCGCCGGCGGAAATCTCGCCCGGTTGCGTGTGGCAGACTGCCGGATGTCACATAACTTAAACACAAAGTTACCAAGGTCACCTGCGCTTAGCGGGGACAATCGGTGTTTAAGAAGGGGATTCGCCCGCGCCCCATCTGGGCCTGCGGTGCTTTGGGCTTTGCGTTGCAGGCGGGCGGTGCTGTGGCGGCGCCGGTTGAGGCAGTGACTGCGCCCGCCGCGCCAGCCTCCACCCCATCTGCCTCCGCCGCATCTGCCCCTGCTGCGCCAGTGGCCAATCCCGCACCTGAAAGCTTTTTCATTCAGGCGTTTGACGTGTCGGGCGTAACCAGGCTGACCACGGACGAGGTCGAGCGGCTGGTGTACAACCACAGCGGCCCGCGCCGCACCAAGGAAGATGTGGAATCCGCGCGCAAGGCGCTGGCGGATGCCTATGCCGCCAAGGGCTATGGCGCGGTCATTGTCGAAGTGCCGGTGCAGGACCACGACCTGTTTGCCGCCGGGATCGTGCAGATTGCGGTGAGCGAAGCGCCGGTCGGGCAATTGCGTGTAACCGGTGCCCGGTTTCATTCGCTGTATGTCGCGCGCCAGCAGGTGCCATCGCTGGTCGAGGGCCAGCCGATCAACCTGAAAGCGCTGCAGGCCGAAGTATCGGCCGCCAACCGGTTCCCCGACCGGTCGCTGAACCCGCAGTTCAAACCCGGCAAAGTGGCGGGTGAGCTTGATGTCGATCTGGCGATGACCGACCAGCACCCCGCGCATGCCAGTATCGAGCTCGACAACGATGCCAGCCCGTCGACCACCCCGCTGCGGATGTCTGCCAGCGCGCGCTATACCAACCTGTTCCAGGCTGGGCAGTCGGTGTCGCTGACCTATGTGGTGTCACCCGAACGGCGCAAGGATGTGGAGGTGATCGCCGGGTCCTATACCATCCCGTTCCTCAATTCGCCGTGGACGCTGTCGCTGTCGGGGTACCATTCCAACAGCAATGTTTCGTCGCTGGGCGGGTCGGCGGTGCTGGGCAAGGGATACCAGATCGGCGCGCGGCTGCTGTACCGGCTGCCATCGTCGGGGTTGTCGCAAACCATCAGTTTCGGCGTGGATTTCAAGAATTTCAAACAAAAGATCGCGGTCGGCGGCGTGCAGGCCAGTTCCGCGCCGATCCGCTATATTCCGTTCGAGGTGCAATATGCGCTGTCGGGCGCGACCGAACACACCAGTTATGATCTGGCGCTGGGCACCACGGTGGGCCTGCGCGCGTTTCACCAGGTGGTGTGCGTCGATGTGAACGGCACATGCGTGCTGGCCGATGCGTTTCAGAACGCCGCCGGGTTCGCCAATGAAAACTTTGTGCGCACCAATCTGACCGCCGGTTTTTCCTATGCGTTCAAAAACGACATGATCGCCGCGTTCAAGCTGGCGGGGCAGTTTGCGGATTCGCACCTGGTCAGCAACGAACAGTTCGCCGGCGGCGGCACGCAGACCGTGCGCGGGTATTTTTCATCAGAGGCGGTGGGCGACACCGGTATCGAACCCAGCCTGGAATTGCGGTCACCATCGCTGGCCGGGCTGTTTGGCAGCTGGCTGACCGAGGCGCGGGCGTTTGCCTTTGCCGACGCGGCGTTCCTGCACACCGACAGTGCGCTGGCCGGGCAGACCCGCGGCTATGACCTGGTCGGCGTGGGCGGGGGATTGCGGTTGCGGCTGTTCAGCCGGTTCAGCGGCGAGGTCGTGGCGGGTGTACCGATGACCGATGGATCGACCACCAAAAAATACCATCCCCGGATCAATTTTCAGGTCAAAGGGGATTTTTGAGCGATGTTTCGGCTTTTGAGGGAATTGTCTGTGACCCGTATCCTATTGGCATTATTGCTGATTCTGGGCTTTGCCGCGCCGGCCGCGGCGGCGGGCGACCAGGGCTGGTGGAACAAGGACTGGTCGTACCGCAAACAGGTGACGATCGACAGTTCGCCATCGGGGATCAATGCCACCGGGGTGATCGGGCGGACGGTGGTGCTGGTGCGGCTGCACAGCGGCAATTTCACCTTTACCGATGCGATGCCCAATGGCGCGGACATCCGCTTTGTCGATACCGACAACAAGACGCCGTTGCCGTTTCACATCGAACATTATGATTCCACGGTGGGCATTGCCACCGCCTGGGTCGCGGTGCCCAACCTGAACGGCGGCGAAAAGCATTCGATCTGGCTGTATTTCGGCGCCAAGACCGCGCCCGTCGCCCAGGATGAAAAGGGCACTTACGACCCCGATTATATGGCGGTCTATCACTTTGGCGAAGGCCCCGGCACCGCATCGAACGATTCGACCGCCAACGCCAATATCGCCAAAAGCGCGCCCCCCGGGGTCGATGATGCCGGCATTATTGGCCGTGCGGCACGGTTTCCCGGGCAGGGTGAGGTGCAGATTGCCGAATCCGCATCGCTGGCGATGCCGGCCGCCGCGCCGTTTTCGTTTACGGCATGGGTCAAACCTGCGCAGCTGGCCGGGACACAGGCGATTTTTGCGCGTGGTGGTCTGACCATCGGGCTGAACGCGGGCGTGCTGTTCGTTTCGGGGCCGGGGGTTTCGCTGCAGGGCAAGGCGCCGGTGAAGCAGGGCGACTGGAACGCGATTGCGTTCACCACCGATGGCAAGGAGGGCCATCTGTACGTCAACGGGCTGGAACAGGCGACCGGGCCGGCGGCGCTGGGGGCAATCGCCGGCCCGGCCACGCTGGGCGGTGCCGCCGGCCAGCCGTTTACCGGTGAGCTCGACGAAGTGCGCCTGTCGAAAACCGCGCGCCCGGCCGCGATGATCCAGGCGATGGCCGATGCGGAAGGCAAGGGCGGCAAGCTGGTCACCGTCACCGAAACCGCCGAAAAGCAAAGCTCTGGCGGCGGCGTGTTCTTTTTCGTGCTGTCAAAGCTGGAAGGCGTCGACGAAATCGTCGTGGGCGTGTGCCTGATCCTGACCGCGATTTCGGCGTTCGTGATGTACAACCGGTTCGCCTATTTTGCCAAATGCACCAAGGGCAACGCCGCGTTCATGCGCCAGTTTCGCCGGATGGACGGCGAACTGGTGCCCTCGGCCGAAATCCCCGGTTTGGACAAAAAAGAAGCCAGGCTGATCAAAACGTCGCCGCTGGCGCACATCTACGACGTGGGGATCGAGGAATTCAACCGGCGCAAGGCCAGGCTGGGCAACCGCCCGCTGTCATCCCAGGCGATCGAATCCATGCGCGCCGCCGCATCCGAAGTGGTGGTGCACGAAAACCACAAGCTGGACCAGTGGATGGTGATCCTGACCATCGCCATTTCGGGCGGGCCGTTCATCGGCCTGCTGGGCACGGTGATGGGCGTGATGAACACCTTTGGCGGGGTGGCGATGGCTGGCGACGTGAACGTCAACGCGATTGCGCCGGGGATCGCCGCGGCGCTGCTGGCGACAATTTCGGGGCTGTTTTGCGCCATTCCGTCGCTGTTCGGGTACAACTACCTCAACAGCCAGGTGATCCCGCTGGCCAGCGACATGGGCATTTTCATCGACCAGTTGCTGGCCCGCATTGCCGAAACCCAGGCCGAAGAGGCCGCCGATAACGCCATGGGCGGATTTGGCGACGACGACATGGCGATGATGGAAATGGACGACAGCTTTTAACCTCCACCCCGTTTCAATCCCCCCGGCGCGTTGATCTGAAGCCAGCATAAAAGGAGACGACCCATGGATGTCGGTGGTGGCCGCAAGGCCTATGACGATATCAACATCACCCCGATGCTGGACCTGGCCTATGTGCTGCTGGTGATTTTCATCCTGATGGCCACTGCCGGCGTGCAGGGGGTAAAGGTCGATCTGCCCAAGGCCAGTTCGGCCAAGAGCCTGGTGCAGCCCAAGATCGTGTCGATCACGGTCGACAACCAGGGGCAGATCTACATGGATGCGTTCCCGGTCACGCTGTCCGATCTGGAAACCCGGCTGCGCAATGCCAAGGCCAACAATCCCGATGTGCCGATCGTGCTGAAGGGCGATCAGGCATCGCAATATGGCAAGATCATGTCGGTGCTCGACCTGTGTCGCCAGCTGGATCTGAACAAGGTCGGGCTGGTCACCGGCAAGCCGACCGGCGGGTGATGCGTTAATCCATCATGCCCCCGCAACCTGCCCCCGATGATGATGACGACTCCGAATCCGGGGGAATCATGCGCCGCCTGCCGCTTATCATCGGCGCGCTGGTGCTGTTGGGGGTGGCGTGGCTGATCTACAGCCAGATGTCGGCCACGACGGGCGTCAAGGTCGAAGCGCCACCACCCGCGGTGGTCAACATGCTGCCCCCACCGCCCCCGCCCCCGCCGCCCCCGCCCAAGCCGGAGCCAAAGCCGCCCGAACCGCAGGACAAGCCCAACCCGGTGCCCAACCCGGACCCGAAACCGGCCGCCGCCCCCAATTCGCCGGCGCCGGTATCGATCAATGGCCCGGCGCAGGCGGGTTCGGATTCGTTTGGCCTGCAATCGGGCAGTGGTGGCGGGATCGGCGGTAGCGGAACGTGCGCGGGCACCAATTGCGGCAGTGGCAACGGCACTGGCGGCGGTGGCACGGCGATGAGCGAGGTGTTTTATCGCCGCTATCTGAGCGCGGTGCTGCAGGAAAAGATCCAGCGCGATGACCGCATCAACCGGCTGGTGTTTTCGGCCGATTTCGCAATCACCATTTCGCCGGCTGGGCGCGTGACCGCGGTGTCGCTGCTGAAATCATCGGGCCGCACCGATCGCGACCAGATTTTGCGCACCGATCTGTTGAGCGCGGTCGATCTTGATCCGCCACCGGCCGGTGTGAAGTTTCCACAACGGGTAACCGTGCGCGGCAAGCGATCGTTGTAGCCGTATTGTAACCGGCAACAGCGAAACAGCATGAAGAGGTTTTTGAAGTAATGTCACCCAACTGGACGCGCAAAGCGGCATTGCTGCTCGGTCTGCCCGCTGGCATCGCGCTGGGGTCACCCCTGGCGCATGCGCAGGCGGTCGGTTCCGCGCAAGCCACGGCCGCGTCCGCAACCCCCGCGCCATCGACCAATGCCATGGTCAATCTGGTGCGCCTGCTGGTGGCGCAAGGGACGATCGCCAAAGACAAGGGCGATGCGCTGATCGCCCAGGCGCTGCAGGAGGCGGAACAGGCCAAGCTGGCGGAGGCGGAGGCGCATCGGGCACTCGCGCTGGTGCAGACTGCGCCGTCGGGCGGTGCGCCCGCGCCGGCATTGGCACAGGCTGGTAGCGGCGGCGCTGCTGCGGCGACCCCCGCCGCCGCCGCCAGTGCGCCGGTCGAAATGGCCGCCAATCTGCCACCGCCGATCAATGGCGCGATCCGCGTGCCCTATATTCCGCAAGTGGTGCGCGACCAGATCCGTGACGATATCAAGGCCGACGTGATGCGCGAAGCGCGCGCGCAGGGCTGGGCATCGCCGGGGCTGGCGGCGCCCGAATGGGTCCGCGGCATGCGCATTTACGGCGATCTGCGCATCCGGTCGCAATCGCAATTGTACAGCAAGTTCAATTCCACCGTCATTCCCAATTTTCAGTCGATTGTCAGCGGCGGGCCGCTCAATCTGTTGAGCGGCGCCATCCCGTTCCTCAACACCACCGCCAACAAATACAGCCTGATGAGCGTGCGCGCGCGGCTGGGGTTTGATTTCAATGTCAATTCGCGCACCACGGTCGGGCTGGAACTGGCCAGCGGCAACAACAACGCGCCGGTTTCGACCAGCGCGACGCTGGGCAACGGGTTTTTCAAACGCAATCTTTATCTCAACAAGGCGTTCGTGACCGAACGCTTTACCCCCAATTTCAGCGTCACGGTCGGCCGGATGGACAATCCGTTCCTGTCGAACGAGGCCTTGTTCAGCAACGAACTGAAATTCGACGGGATTGCCGGCACCCTGGCGATGCCCAACCGGGTGTTCGGGAATGCCGATTTCTTTGTGCGCGGCGGTGCGTTCCCGCTGGATTTCGGCAACCAGAATTTCCCCGACACATCGACCATAAAGGCGACTTCGGGGCAGAAATGGCTGTTCGCCGGGCAGCTGGAAACCGATTGGCGACTGGGCAACGACCGCACGCTGAAACTCAGCGCCGGCTATTACATGTTCAAGAATATCACCGGGGTGCCGTCAAAGGCCTGCGCGCTGGGCTTTGGCGATACGCAATGTTCGACCGATGCCAGTGCCGCGTTCTTTGTGCAAAAGGGCAACACGCTGTTCCAGATCCGCGATATCGTCAACAGCGCGGGGCAGGCGGTCGATGGCGCACAATTGCTGGGGCTGGCCGAACGGTTCCGCGTGCTTGATGCCATCGCGGTGCTGAAAATCCCGGTCCACGACAAGACCGAAGTGACGCTGATGGGCGAATATCTGCGCAACCTGGCGTTCCGGCGCAACGTTTGCCAGTACGGGCAGGCCTATGAACCGGTCAACAACGGTGGCGCCGGCGGCAGTGGCAATATCTGCGACACGGTGGTGGCCAACCGCACGCCGTTTGTCGGCGGTGGCCAGGGGTTCCAATTGCTGGCGTCGATCGGCAATCCGGCGCCGAAACAGTGGGGCGAATGGCGCGCGTTCCTGGGCTACAAATACCTGGAAAGCGATGTCGTGCTCGATGCGTTCAACGACGATTCGTTCCATCTGGGCGGCACCAATGCCAAGGGTTTCACGATTGGCGGCACGCTGGCACTGTCACCCGGGGTGACCCTGACGCCGCGCTGGCAAAGCGCCAACCAGGTGTCGGGCGATCCGCTGGCGATCGACGTGTTCCAGCTTGATCTGAACGTGGCGTTCTGATGCGCCGGTTTCTGGCCTTTTGCGCGCTGGTACAGGCTGCCCCGGCACTGGCAGCGGCAGTGCCGGCACCCCCGGCGCAGGCCGCGCCCGCCAGCACGGCAGAGGCCGACGCCGCCAAAATTGAATCGCTGCAACAACGCCTGCTGGCCAGCCAGCAGACCATCGCCACGCTGGAACGCGAACTGGCCTCTGCCAAAAACCGCGCGGTGGTGATGGACGAATGCCGGGTCAAGAACGGCCGGCTGGTGTTCATCGGCCGCGAACTGATCGAAGGGTACGAAAAGCGGTATCAGCAGGCGCACAAGGACCCGCTGCAACTGGGCCGCCGCCGCTTTGAATTTGAACTGCAGGCCTTGTCCGACGCGATCTATACCAACCGGATCGATGTGCCGGTGCCACCACCGGTGCCCGGCGACAAGCGCGCGGGTGACGCACCCGATCCTGCGCCAAAGCCGAAAAAGCGCGACAAGGCGAAATCCGCGCCCGCCGCCGCACCCGCCGCCGCACCCGATGCAACGCCTGACGCCGCGTCCGGCCCCGCCACGAAACCGCCGGCAACAGCGGCAACGCCCGGCGCCACTGCGCCCACACCAGAACAGGCACATTGATCATGGCGCGGACCCGATCCAGGCGCAGCACCAGTACCAGCGGTGCGGCGGCGTTCCGCTTCAGCGGTGCGGGTCTGCCAGCCGGGCAAAAGCTGCGCCCGCTGGCCGGGGTCAGCCTGGCGGCGCTGTTGCTGGGCCTGTCAGCCACGCCGGCAGCGGCGCAACTGGCACAACTGCGTGCGAACGCCGGCACGCTTAACCCCGCCACGGCCGCCACCCCGACCACGACTGTGCCGGCCCGCCCGGCGACAATGGTAGAGGCGCTTGCCCGCCAGCAGGCGATGCAGACCCAGGCGCAGCAATTGCGCGGCTATGTGCAGTCGGCGCGCAACGCGGCCTATGCCTCGGTCAAGGGCGCCGAAAACGTCACCGACGGCATTTCGACCCATGGCCTCAACCCGATTGCACCGGTGCGCGCGCTGACGGTGTTTGCCGCGGCCGGTGCCGCCGCCAGCAGCGTGACCGCCAATGCGCCGCCGTTGCAGGTGGCGGCGGCCAGGGACGCGACCGGGCTCAACACGTGGGAGGGCGCGAATGCCCCGGTGCAGACCACGACCGGCACGGGCGCCAGCACCGCCACCACGGTCACCATCACCCAGACGCAGCAGAACGCGCTGCTCAGCTGGCTGAATTTCGATGTCGGCGCCCAGACCACGCTGCAATTCGTGCAGAAACAGGGCGGAGTGGCCAAACCCGGCTGGACAGTGGTCAACCGCGTGGTCAATTCGGTCGATCCCAGCAAGATCCTGGGCACGATCAAGGCCGACGGCACGGTGCTGATCCTCAACCGCAACGGGGTGATTTTCGGCCCCCATGCGCAAGTCAACCTGAACGGCCTGATCGTCAGTTCGCTGGAACTGGGCAATTTTGCGTCGCAGGTGGTGTCAGCGGGCCAGACACAATTGTTCGTCGCGTCGACAGTGGCGCAACGCAACACCGCGTTTCTGCAAAACGGGCTGCTGGTCAATGGCGTCAGCGGCTATCAGGGCCAGATCCTGTCGGCATTGCTGCCGGCGGGCAATTACAATGTGAATGCCGATCTGCCGACATCAGATCTTGGTGCGGTGGTGGTGGACAGCGGCGCCAGCATCACGTCGGGCGCGGGCGGCTATATCATCCTGGCCGGGCCATCGGTGATCAACGCCGGTTCGCTCTATGCGGCCGATGGCCAGGTCAGCCTGCAGGGTGGGATGAATATCGGCGCGGTGGCGTCTTCAGGCGGGTCGGGCAGTGCCGATATCAATGTGCGCGGGCTGGTGTTGACCAGCCAGGTACCCAACCTGCCCACCGTCCCGCAGGCGCCGACGCCCGACCAGGGCGCAGTTGTCAATTATGGCTATATCGAATCGCGGCGCGGCTATATTTCGCTGGGCACGGCGGTCTATGGCACGGTCGAAAACAGTGGCCTGCTGCAGGCGACGACCAGTGTGTCGCGCAACGGCTTCATCCAACTGACCGCCGGTGCGGTAAATCTGGGCGGCGGCACCAGCGGCGCCACCGCCAGCGGGATTGTCATTCTGCCGGATGATGATGGCGAAACCGTGCCGCAGGGCACCGCGGATTCGCCGCCAGCGTTCAAATCGTCGCGCATCGCGATCGGCGATGTTGCCGCATCCTATCTTTCGGCCACGAGCGGGCTGACGCTGTCGCTGTTCCCGTCGATGGTCACCATGGGCAGCAATGCGTTCATCTATGCGCCCAACGCCAATGTCGTGATCGGTGCGGATGCATCGAAAGGCAATTTCACGCTGCAACCGGAAGTGGCCAGCGGCGTCACCATCGCCTCGGGCGCGGTCATCGATGTTGCCGGGGTGATGGATGTGGCGGTCGCCGGATCGACCAACAGCGTCAAGATCAGCCCGGCCAAAAAGAACGAACTGCGCGACACCCCGAACTATCGATCGGTGACCACTGACGGCAGCTTCACGCTCAACGGGGCGACGCTCTATGTCGATGCCACCGCATCGGGGGTGCGTTCGGACGGTGTGGCATGGCAGGGTTCGCCGCTGCTGGAAGCGGGCAGCGCGATCAGCCAGGTTCCAGTCACGGCCGCCGGGCTGATGACCAAAGGCGGGACGATCAGCATCGACGTTGGCGCGCAGAACGTCAGCGGCAATCTGAATTTCGGCCTGGTACCATCGATCAGCATCGCCAGGGACGCACGCTTTGATATTTCGGGCGGCTGGATCACTTATGGTGACGGCTTTGTGCTCAGCAGCGAATTGATCACCGCGGGCGGAACCGCGGTCAACATCGCCAATGCCGATCCCAATGGCAGCTATGTGGGCGTCGTCAACGGGTTTACCGCCACCCAGCCCGGGTCTGGTACGTCGCAGACGTATTACAACGCCGCGATCCGGGGCGAAAAATATGTCGCCGCCTATGATGAGGGCCGCGATGCCGGCGCGCTGCAAATTGTAGGGACCGCGATCGCGTTTGACGGCACGGTCTATGGCAATGCCTTTGCCGGCGCGCACCAGCTTGCCGCGGGACTGGCGCCGACGGCCAGCGCCAGCCTCAAGGGCGACCCGCGCAAATTGCAGTACAGCAAATATCAGCTGCCATCGGGAGGCCTGTTTCGCATCGGTTCGTTCAGCGGCAGTTCGAGCATCGGGGCGGGCCAGGATATCGTCGTATATGACGGGACCCGCATCGTGGATTCCGCCGGCCGGCTGATTGCGGCCAACCCGGGCGAAATCCTGCTCGATGCGCAAATGCTGTCGCGCGCCGGTCTTTCGGGCCTGATGTTGCAGACCAGCGGCGCGGTCATCCTGGCCGCAGCGGCAGACGCACCGCTTCTGCTCAGCACCGTGGCCGGCCCGGATCATCCCGCTGCGCTTGCGCTGTCCGCCACTGCCGACCTGGCGTTGGCCGCGGGCGGAACGCTTGAAATCGACGCCGGGCGGACGATCCGGCTGGATGGCAAGGTGCGGATCGCCGATGGTACGATCCTGGCGCAGACCTACCAGTTGTCGCTGGCGGGGGAGCCGGGCATCGGCAGCGTCGGCAACGCGTTTCGCAGTGATGATGATATCGCCAGCAGCTATGGCGATGCAGCCGCCCTGCCGACCCCGTTCAACATCGTGGTCAACGGCACGCTCGATGTGTCGGGCGCGTGGACCAACGATTATGCCAGAGCCGCGATTCCCCGCGGCGCAGGATGGATCAATGGCGGCTCGATCAGCCTTACCGTTGCGCCCAGGGCGTTCGTTTCGCTGGGCGGTGGCGTGGCGGGCGATCTGTCGGGAAGCATTCTGGTTAATCCCGGCAGCCTGCTGGATGTGTCGGCGGGCGGCTATGTATCGACCAAAGGCGCGCTGACCCTGTCGGCCAGGGGTGGCAATGTCAGCCTGCTGGATCAAACGATCTATGCCGGGATATCTCCGCTGCAGCCCGCCACGATCGACAACGCCGGCGCGACGTTCCTTGGGCAGACGGTGGCATTCACGCCCACGCCGGTCACCCCAACCAGTTATGGCATCGATGTGTCGCTGGTGCCGGTCACGCAGAACAGCGTCGTCAAATTCGCACCTGGTACGATCAGGGGTTTCGGGTTTTCCGGCGGGGGCATCTTCAAACTGATCGCCCCCGACATCGCTTTCACCGCAGATGCCGCAAACGGCAATGCCGACGCCAATGCGACGGTGGTTCCGTTTGATTTCCTGACCCAGACCGGTTTCGGCACGCTGAGCCTTACGGCGTATCATTCGCGGACTTATGCCAACCTGTTCGACAACGGCAGCCACGGTCTTTCGGCGTTTCTGGATACCACCAAAGTAGAGGTAGGTGCCGGTCAGACGCTCAACCTGACGCAAGCGCTGCTGCCCGACAGCATCGATGCCGTCACCGGCGCAGCCTTGCTGGCGCTGCCCAGCGACCGCAATGTGGCATCGTTGCTGACCGCCACCGTCCCATTGCTACCGTGGTATCAAAAACCGGTTACGCTCAGCCTGAATGGCCTGATGGAACTGGATGTCGATGCCGGCGGCACGATCACCGGTGCCGCACAGGCAACGATCATCACGCCAAAGCTTTTCAATGCGGGGCTGATCGACTTGCCCGGCGGCACGATCGCCCAGGCCGCAAACCTGCCCCAGGCGCTGGCCGGCCAGGCCATCGGATTGACCGACCCGACGCTGGGCGGAACCGGCTTTGCGGCCGTGTTCGGCGCGACCAACGCCGAAAACCAATACGAGCTCAATGCCACGAACGTCGCCGGGCTCAAGGACGGGCTTGGCAACCTGCTGACCAACAACGGGATTTTCACAAAAATCGGCGTCGAGCGATTTTTGTATTTTCTGGGACGGGTTTCTGAAAAAGATGGCATTGTCCTGTTGTCTGGCAGCGTAACCAACCTTTCAGGGAATGTAGTTTACAATCCTGTCGCGCCGGTTGGCCCCGATGGGGCAAGGTATACTGTCGGAACGATAATCAATGGCGGCAGTATATCCTCCGCCGCCGGAATCAATGTAACCAACAGTGTTTTGTTCGCTGCGCCAAAATATGGCTTCAATGCCTATTCGGACCCGACCAGCACGTCGCCCAACCCGCCACCGCAACCAACCCAGACGGCACCGCGCCATTTCCTTGCGTTGCCGGGATCGACCATCGATATCCGCGGCACCAGCGCCTTGCTGGATGTGAAAGATGCCAGCGGTCAATATGTTGGCACGCTGGAATGGAGCGATGCGGGCACGGTTGCGCTGCTCGCCGGCGGATCATTGGCGGGCGCGACGATCAAGGCGGACGGCGGGACTGCCAAGGCCACTGGCGGCACGCTCGAATGGTTTGATCCGGTCATCCGCGGCAGCGATGCGACCCAGATTGCCCAATCCGGTTTCAGCACGTTGATCGCCGACGGCGGCATGACGCTCGACGGCACATTTACCCTCGCGCTGAACAAGGCGGTGCTGCTGCGATCGCCCGCATCCATCGATGGGGCCACAGTGGGGGCCAATGCCGCGGTCACCGTTTCCGCAACCACGGGCACCAACGCCACCGTCACCGCGCCTTATATCAATTTTTCCAGCACGTCGGGCGGCGCCGATACCTCCCTGGGTTCGGCAACGGGTGATGCGCGCGTCACCTTTTCTGCCGGCGCATCCGGCATGGATTTCATTGGCGGGATCACCTTCGACGGATCGATCCGGCAGGTCCGGCTGGACAGCGCGGCAGATATTCGCCTGATCGGCGTGGACGATCGCGCCGGTGCCACCAATACCCCGGTTCTGAACGGTGCGCTGGTCACGGCCGGCGATCTGATCTTTGATGCCGGGCGAATCTATACCACCACCGGTACTGGCAATCTGCAACGGATATTGGCCGACGCGGCCGGCGCCAGCGATGCCAATCCCCCGTCGCCCTATTTGCTGACCGCGCTTGGCCAATCGACCATCACGTTTCTGGGCGATCATATCAACACCGCCACGCCCTATTCGGCGGGATCGTATCTGCAGATTCTGGCGTCGTCGATTACCCAGAACGGGTACCTGGCTGCGCCGCTTGGCCGCATCGATTTCGGCACCTCCGCCAGTCCGGTGGGCAGTGTCACGTTTGGCGACAACAGCGTCACTTCGGTTTCGGGTGCGGGGATGAACATCCCTTATGGCACCACCACCAACCTTTCGACCTACTTTTTCACGCCCGGGACGGGTTCGGCATTGACCCAATTGCCCAGCGGCAATCTGACCATCACCGGGTCCGACATCACGATTGCCAAGGGCAGCACCGTTGATGGCGCTGGCGGCGGCGCGGTCTATGCGTTCGAATTCGTGTCGGGCACCGGCGGATCGCGCGATGTGCTCAGCCGGTTCAACACGGACCAGTTTAGCAGCAATGGTTACAACGTGGCCACCGGCGTTGGCTATCAATACGCCGACCAGCGGCAGGTCTATGCCATCGTGCCGCTGGCGCAGGCGCAGAAAATCGCGCTGTATGATCCGCTCTATTCGGCCGATTACAGCCGGGTGCCGACCTTTGACGACAACGGCACGCAAGGCCCGACCAATCTCTATGGTGTCAATGCCGCCATGGCCGTCACGCTGGATGGCGGCGGGGGGATCGCGGCGGGGCAATATGTGCTGATGCCGGCGCATTACGCGCTGTTGCCCGGTGCCTATCGCCTGGTCCAGCATGTCGGCCAGGCCGCGCCGGGGATCGGCGCCACGCAGATTTTGCGCGATGGCAGCGTCATCATGGGCGGAACGTATTCCACCGCCGGCACCAGCCTGACCGGATCGCAGCGCTTTTCGTTCAACATCGAAAGCCAGGCGTCGTTCCTGAAATATTCCGACCTGCACACCACCGACGGTACCACCACGGTCAAGGCCGCCGCCGCTTCGCAGGGGCTGTCCGCCCCGTCCAACCCGCTCAACGCCGCGCAAGTGGTGCTCGATCCGCTGTCGCGGTTGACGGTGAACGGCACGCTTGATCTGGCAGCGGCGACCGGTGGGCGGGGTTCGCAAGTCGATATCCTGGGCAGCACCATCATCGTCAGTGCGTCATCGACATCAAAGGTCGCCGGCGCGCTGGTGCTGAGCAACAAGACGCTGGCCAATCTCAACGCCAACAGCCTGCTGATCGGCGGCGAACGCATTGACAATGCCGATGGCACCACCACGCTTAACGTATCGGCCAGCCGCATCACCGTCGAATATGGCGCCGAAATCACGGCGCCCGAATTGCTGTTCGCCGTCGGCGGCAAAGATTCGCGGTTGGCCATCAATGATGGTGCCAACCTGACCGCCACCGGCACGCTTGATGACACCCGCACCGGCGATTACGTTATCACCGGCACGTTCACCTACAAGGGCGCATCCGAACCGCCGCCGGGCCCGTTTGATGTGACCGGGGTCGGGTCTTTGCTGCGCGTGTCGAACGGCGCGCAACGGCTGGTCGATCGCGTGGGCACCGCCTCTGCCAACCAGAAACGATCGTCCACGCTGAAGATCGGGCTGGCCGGCATTTTCGGCAATGCGCTGCTGCTGAATACCAACAACAAGTTCAGCGTGGCTGCGCGCGCCAATCTTTCGGCCCCCAACATCGCGCTCAGCGCCAGCGATCTCAGTTTCGGGGCAAAGGGCACGGTCAGCGCGGCGATCGAACGGAAACTGGCGGCGACCCGCAATCTGACTCTCGCGTCGAACAACGTCATCACGTTCGATCCGGGCACCACCCATACGTTCAACAACCTGGCGTTAAACGCCCCCGGCATCACGCTGTCGTCGCAAACCGGCCGGGCCGAAACGCTGACGTTGAACACCGGCGCGCTGACGATCCTCAACACCAGCGGGGCGTCGCTGGGCTGCGGGGCGACGGGCGCCCCTGTCTGTGCCACCAGCGGCAATACCCTGACCATCAACGCCAGCAGCGTGACGCTGGGTTCGGGCACGTTCCGCACTTATGGCTTTGACGGCACGGTTGCGCTGACCGCGACCAATGGCGCCTATTTCGAAGGCGCCGGTCAACTGGCGCTGGGCAATGCCACGTTGACCCTGACCACGCCGTTTCTGATCGACCGGGCGGCGGTGATTGACCCCAATCTGCTGTCCGCCACTGCCAGCGACAGCGTGACACCCGGTGGCAATTACACCATCCCGGTCACGCCCGACTATGTGTTTGCCACGGCTGGCGCGGTGCGGCTGACCGCGCCGGCGCGCGCAGCAGGGGTTGCCGCGCCGGTGCCGGCGGGGCTGCGCGCGCCCGGTGCGCGGGTCACGTTCGGATCGGCCGCTACGCCGGTGGCCAGCCTGGCCATTGATGGCGTGGCGGTAACCGCCAGCGCCGGGGTAATCGACGCCCGCGCTGCCGGATCGATCGCGATTTCCGGCGGGGCATCTTTGTCCACCCCGGGTTACACCCGCAACTATGGCAATGCGCAGGACCTGGTGACGGTTGCGGCGGGTGGCGGCACGGTCAATCTGGTATCGTCGCACGGGGATGTCACCGCCGCCAGCGGGACCACGATCACGGTCGACAGCGGCATCGGCAATGCCGGCACGCTCAACCTGATTGCAGCGGCCGGCGCGGTGCGGCTGGATGCCGTGCTGAATGCCGGGCTCACTGGCGCGCGCGCTGCATCGCTGACGCTGGATTCGCAGAACGCCGCATTTGATCTGTCGGGGTTCGCCAGCCACTATGGCCGCCTGTTCGGCGGCACGCTGGCGATCCGCACCGGCCTTGGCAATCTGGATCTGGCCGCTGGCGACACGTTGAAGGCAGCCGGGGTGACGCTGACCGCCGATGGCGGCACAATCACCATCGGCGGCACGATCGATACTTCGGGCGCGGCGATCACCGGCCTGACCCCCAGCCAGGCCGCCAGTGCCGCGGTCAATGGCGGCAATATCGCGCTGTGGGGCCAGAACGGGGTGTCGCTGGCATCGACCGCCCGGCTGGATACCCACACCGGCGGCTATGCCGATACCGATCTGCGCAGTGCAAAGGCGGGCAACGTCACCATCGGCATCGGTGCGGCATCAACCGGTGCGATCACCATCGCATCGGGTGCCACGCTCAATCTGGGTGCCACGCGCACCATCGCGGCGCTGGCGGCGGGGCAGACCGGCAACCGGCTGGTGCCGCGCACCGTTGCCGACCCCAACACCCTGGTCAACACCACGGTCTATGACTTCGTCGCGGCGGACAGCGGCGGCACATTGCTGTTGCGCGCACCGGTGGTCGCCGCGCCGGCGGGCAGCGGTGCCGCCTGGGGGCTGAACATCGGTATCGGTGGCTCTGCCACGATTACCGGCGCTGCCGCGCGCCAGATCGAAGGGGTCTATACCTACAAGCTTGATGCGATCGCGGCCGCTGGAATTTATACCGGCATCACGACGGTGGCGGGTGGCGTGCAGCTGGATGCCACGCCATCGGGCAGCAACGTTCTGTCGGATATGTTCGTCGGTGCTGACGGCACATTGTCGGTGCCGTGGTTCATCCGCAATTATTCCGCCGTTTCCACGGTCGGCGGCACCAGTCTGGCCGGGTTTGACCAGCGACCGGGTGTCAATCTGGTCACCGCCGGCAACCTGACCGTGGCCAAAAGCTGGAATCTGGCGGCGGGCACGCTCGATACCGCAGCGGCGCTGGCAGCGGGTGATCTGAAACTGATTCCCGAACTGGGTCTGCGCGCCGATGGCACGCCCTATTACGCGGTGACGTCGGGCGCCGAGGGCGACATGCTGTCGAAATATGTCGATTTTCTGTACCGCGTGGGGGGCAAGGCCAGCGGCCAGGCCGGCAATTTCAGTTTCGAGGCTGGCGGCAATCTGACCGTCGCCGGATCGATCAGCGACGGCTTTTTCACCTTTGCCGACAAATCGGATGCCACCTGGATCAATTACCAGCTGGGCGGGGGCACGCGCAATTACACCGCCGCCGTGCTGGCCAGTTGCGGCCTGACCAACAATTGCAGCAACATCGCCGATTATTCGCTGGCCGCCATAACCGCGGGCAAACCATCGCTGAATATCGATCTGACTGCGTATTACGGCATCCAGCAGGGCGCATCGACGGTGGTTGCGCCCTATGATGCAGAGGCCAATTCGGCCACCGCCGCCGGCAACAATATCGATCCGGCGTCAGGCACCGTCAGCGGCGATGCGCTGGGATTTGCTTCGCTGTTCCCGCTCCTGCCCGATGGCCACGCGATCGCATCCAGCAGTCTGCGGCTGGTGGCCGGCGCATCGGGCACGACCGACCCGCAAACCGGTGTACGAACGGTTTCCGCCAATCCGCTGAATGTCGATCCCGCGCGGTTCGCCAATCTCACGGTTGAGGGGACCACCCAATATGCGCTGAACGCGAATGCCGCGACGATCAGCATCGGCGACACGCTGGATCTGTTGCTGGCCGTAACCGGGCGCACCGCGTCCAACTATCCGGCGTTTGCGTTGTCGGATCTGATCGACACGACCAGCACCATCAGCAGCGCCAACAAGCTGACCGCCAATTCGCTGACCACGCTGAACTGGGGGCAATCGCGGATCAATCTGCCGGCGATCCTGGGGGCCGATGCCCAGTCCTTTTTCGGCAACGGCCACACCGGAACACTGATCGCCTATCCGCTCGGGTTTTCGGGGGTTCAGGCGCCGCTCAGCGAAATCATCGCGTTCCTGAAACAGTACAGCGGCGATTTTCTGTCGCAACTCGGCACGAAGGGCCCTGGCGCACCAACCGGGTCGATCGCCGCGCCGACGCTGATCAAATATACCAACCCGGTGGCCTATACCAACACGCTGGTGCGCAGCGGCAATGGCACTATCGACGTGGCGGCCAGCGGCAACATCGATCTGACCAACAAGGCGTTCAACCTGGCGACCAACGGGTCGGCGATCGTCTATCGCGATGTCAACGGCCTGTCGAAGGACACCAAGGGCAGGGCGTTTGTTGCGACGTCGAAAAATGTGGCGCAGGTTGGTGGCACGGCGATCTATACCGCTGGCGCGCGCATCTCTGCCGCCGCGATCGAGGCCAACGTGGTCGGCACCCAGGCACGCGTGCTGGTCACGCCTGCGGGTGCCCAGCAGGGTATCACCGCCCAAAGCACATCGTTCATCCCGTCGCCCAAAAACTATGACAATCAAGCCCTAGCGATGGCGGCCAATGGCGGCAATATCACCGTTTCTGCCGGCGGCAGCGTGCTGGCGCTGACCGATTCATGGTCATCGGCCAATCTGGGTTCCGGGTCGACCTACAACAAAACATCGGTATCGCCGTTTGATGCCAGGGCCATCGGTGATTACACCCAGTTGTGGCGCGCCGGATCGGTTGGCCAGGATACCGAAATCGCGATTGCGCCAAAATACTTTACCAGTGGGATCGGCGCGCTGGGCGGTGGCAATGTGACCGTCAATGCGGGCGGCGATACGTCGCAATTGACGCTGGCGCTCGACAGTTCGATCACCACATCGGGTAACGCGATCGGTCCGGTGCTGATGACATTCGGGCGCGGGGACATTCGCGAACATATTGGCGGGAATATCATCGGCGGGCAGATCGACCTTGCCGCCGGATATGGCAGCGTCAATGTTGCGGGGAGCGTGCAGGCGGCGGGCAACGAATATCTGCAGATCAGGATCGCGGATTCAACCTTTGCGTTGGTCGCCGACGGTTCGATCGCGTTGGCAGGGGTGTCGGCCCTGGCGGCATCGACCGGGGGCAATGCTGCCGAATCCTACAATGCAGCGGGATATTTTGCGCCGTTCGCCAGCTTCACCGCCACGGCAACCGGCTCGCTTACCTATACCGACAACCGCGCCAACCAGACCGTGCCGTTTCAGCTTGGCGCAGGGGGCGCCGGGGTGTTTGGCGGAAGCGTCCTGCCCCCCAGCGTCAGCCTGTCGGCCCTGACCAGCACCCTGACCACACCGGGCGAAGCGCTGGAACTGTACCCGTCGGCGATGGGTGAACTGGCATTGTTCAGCGCTGGCAATATTTCGTCCCTGGTGATCGCGATGAGCGACAGTGATCCTTCGCTGTTGCCCGGCGCGTTCAGCGCAGGGGTGTACTCGCTGTCGTCGATCACCGGGTCGGGCAGTGGCAACGTCACCACGCTGCAGGGGCTGGGGTTCGGCATTCCCGGGGTTACACCGACGACCAGCGCGGCGCTGCTGCGAATCTATCACAATCAGTCGATCACCCATGCCAACGACAGCAATCCGATCCGCATTTTCGCTGGCGCCGATATCAGCAACGCGCTGATCAACGTGCCCAAACAGGCGGAAATCATTGCCGGGCGCGACATTTCCAACCTCTATTTCACCGGCCAGAACGTCAATGTGACCGATACCACGCTGATTCAGGCCGGGCGCGACATCGTCGGCACCGATGCGACATCGGCGCTGTACAACCTGCCATACCTGGTATCCAGCAACTATGTGCTTGGCGGGCCCGGCAACCTGCTGGTTCAGGCCGGACGCAATCTGGGTCCGTTCATCAATTCGGCAGTGGTCAGCACGATCAGCTATGCGGGCGGAATCCAGACCGTCGGCAATCTTTATGATCCATGGCTGACCAGCACCGGCGCCAATCTGGGCGTTCTATTCGGGGTGGCCAAAGGCATCGAATATGCGGCGCTGGCGTCGACTTATCTCGATCCCGCGAACTTTGCCAACCAGGATGGCGCGTTGTTTGTGCAGACCACCGATGCGCTGGGCAACAAGCATCCCGACCGCACCCGGCAGATTTACGCGCCGATCCTGGCCACCTGGCTACGCACCAACGATCCGGTCGCGTTTGCAAGCATTTTCGGGCTCGGCACGTTCACCGATGGCACTGCCGCGATAACCGCGATTGGCGCATCATCTTATGCCGATACCGCAACCGGCAATGCCGCGCTGACGCCCGCATCGTATGCGCAAAGCCAGAACATGTATGCCGCGTTCGCCCGGCTGGATGCGCTGCAACAGGATCAGTTCCTGATCAACAGCGTCTATTTCAACGAACTGCGCCAGCCGGCCGACCCGGCCAGCCCGTCCTATCTGCAATATTTCCGGGGCTACCGCGCGATCGATACGCTGTTTCCGACCACGCTTGGCTACACCGACAATTTGGCGGTCTATACCGTCGATCCGTCGACCGTCAGCGCCGATCACCCGGCAGGCATTCCGACCCGCAATCTGGTCAACGGCGAACCGGCCAAGGCAGCGCAAGTGCAAACCGGCAATGCCAACCTGCAACTGGCCACGTTGCAGACCGCCAGCGGCGGCAACCTGACCGTGCTGGGGCCGGGCGGCACGTTCATCGCCGGATCGGTCGTGCGCACATCGACCCAGGCCGCCGGTCTGGTCACCCGGTTTGGCGTCGATCCGACGCAAAGTCTGGCCTATGGCGCGATTTCGGGGACTGCCGTCAATCCGATCAGTGCGATCCCGATCGGGTATGAGGGGCTGCTGACGCTGAACGGCGGGGCGATCAACGGGTTTACCGACGGCAATTTCCTGGTCAACCAAAGCCGCATTTTCACCCTGGCCGGCGGCGATATCGCGATGTGGTCATCGAACGGCGACCTTAACGCCGGGCAAGGGCCAAAGACCGCGTCGAACTTCCCGCCGGTGACGGTCGCCACCGATCTGGACGGGTACAGCACGGTCGACAGTGCGGGCAGCGTTTCGGGCGCGGGGATCGGCGCGTTTCAGCGCCTGCCGACCGACCCGACATCGTCGATCATCCTGGTCGCGCCGGCCGGGCTGGTCGACGCGGGCGACGCCGGCGTGCGCGCATCAGGCAGCATTCTGGTCGCCGCCGCACATGTTGCCAACGCAGATTCGTTCAAGGCAGGCGGATCGATTTCGGGCGTGCCGTCACGCGGGGCGGCACCGGCGGCGGCACCGCCATCGTCCAACGCGGCCAGCGCGGCGCAGGCCAATGCCACCAACGCCAACAACGACAACACGCAGAAACGGTCGGTCATCACCGTCGATGTCGAAGGTTTTGCCGGCAATGTCGCCAACTGCGACGATCCCGACAGCACCGATCCGCAGTGCCGCAAACAGCAGGCGAATTGAGCAGGTATCAGACCGGCGCGATGGCTATCCACATCAACGCGGCCACGGCCAGACCGGTGCCCAGCGGGATCGGGGTCTGGCCGCCTGCCGCGCGCCCGCGCAGCGCCTGCAGCGCGGCCCAGCCCAGCCCGAACAGTGCCGCCCCCAGCACCACCCCCGGCAGCGGCGCGGCGCCCAGCCACGCGCCGATTGCACCCAGCAGCTTGGGATCGCCGCCGCCCAGCCCTTCGCGGCCGCGCAACGCGCGATAGCCGCCGCGCAGCGCTTGCAGCAGCACATAGCCCAGCACAGCCCCCAGGATACGATCCAGCAGATCGGGCCCTGGCACCAGCGCCAGCGCACCCGGCCCCGTCGCCAGCCCCGCCAGCAACAGCGGCAATGTCACCGCATCGGGCAACCACAAATGCCGGGCATCCAGCAGCGCCAGCAGCAGCAGCGCAAACCCCAGTGCGGCCATGATCAGCATGCCCGGCCATGTCGGCGCCAGCGTGGTGGCTACCACGCCAATCGCGCCACCTGCCAGTTCGGCCAGCAGCAGATCGGCGGGCAGCGGTGCGGCGCACCAGCGGCAGCGGCCGCGTTGCATCACATAGCTGATGACCGGGATCAGATTGGCCGCGCCCAGCCGGCGCCCGCAGCCGCGGCAGTGCGATGGCGTCGCCACCACATCTTCACCACGCGGCCAGCGGTCCGCCACCAGCGCGACAAAGCTGCCGACCGCCGCACCGGCAAGGCCTGCGGGGATTGCCAGGGCAGGGGTCATCATCGGGCGTCGTTTCGGCACATGCGAACGACGCATTAGCGCATCAGATGCTATTCGCGCAGGGCTGAATCGCGGATGCGGATGAGTGGCCCCAGCATGTAGTCCAGGATGGTCTGTTTGCCCGACACGATGTTCGCCTCTGCGGTCATGCCGGGGATGACCGGGCGTTTCGGGCCGAAATCGCTGGTATCGGCGCGCAGCCGCACGCGGTAATAGGCTTCGCCCTTGGGGTCCTGGATGACATCGGGCGACACATCGATCACGGTCGCGTTCAACCCGCCGTAAATTGCGGAATCATAGGCCGAAATTTTTATCCGTGCGGGCAGTCCGGGCCAGACATTGCCACGGTCGCGCGGCGGGATATGCGCCTCGATCGTCACAACTTTGTCCACTGGCACGATTTCGGCCACCGGCTCGCCCGGGCGGATCACCCCGCCAATGGTCTGCACGTACAGCTTGTTGACCACGCCGGCCAGCGGCGCGCGGATTTCTTCGCGGGTGGATTTGTCGCGCGCGGCGTTCAGCGTTTCATCGGCCTTGGCCAGTTCGGTGCGCAGCACGGCGGCGCGTGCCCGGATATCCTCGCTATCCTTGGTGAACACCTCGCCGCGCCGGGCGTCGGCCTCGGAAATCTGCGCGGCGCTTTGCGGAATCTGGTTTTCGACATCGGCAATCCGCGTTTGCAACGATGCCAGCGCCTGGCGTTTGTCCAGCACTTCGCGTTCGGATATCGCGTCTTCGGCATAGGCGCGCTCCAGCTTGTGCAACTGCTGCTGGCCCAGGCTTTCCTCTGTGCGCAGATTGATCAGCCGGGCGCGCAGCGATGCCACTTCGGCACGGTGCTGGCGGACCTGTTCGCCGATGATCCCCGATGCCTGGCTGCGCTGTGCCTGCCGCGACCGGAACACCGCCTCTTCGCTGCGGGCGATATCGGGCGCGGCGCGGGCCAGATCGGCCGGCACCGAAAACGCGCCCGCGCCGGCGATTTCGGCATCGAGCCGGGCCAGCGTGATGTGTTTGGCGACCACGTCGGTCTGGCTGGTGGCATATTCGGTGCCGGTAGTGACATTGTCGACGCGCATCAGCACCTGGCCCTGTTTGACCCGTGCGCCCTCCTGCACCAGGATCTGTTGCACAATCCCGCCCTCCTGATGCTGCACCACCTGGTTTTGCACCCCGGGCAGGACGCGACCCTGCCCGCGCGTGACTTTGTCGAGCGTGAACACGCTGGCCCAGACCAGAAAGGCGACGATCGCGCACGCCAGCAGGCGCAGGGTGCGGCCATGGTGATCGGTGCGCTGGCGCACGCTCCACGGGGTCAGCCCGGCGACCGGTTGATGCGCGGCGGGCATGGCGCCGGTCAGCGCCGCCTGCGCTTCGCCCGGGGCCAGATCGTCAAACAGCGCGGCGCCGCCCAGCGCACGGATCAGGCGTTCACGAGGGTTCCTGAAATTGATTATTGTCATGAATGCGATACCCCCCGGCACAGGCACACCCCGCACAGCGCGGCAGGCCGGTGATCGGGCCCGCGTGCCGGGTTCAGGCGATAGGCCGCCGACGTGCAAAAGTGTTGTGCATGCGGCTATTGGTTAACGCGTAGTCCGGCTTAGCGTCAGATTATCGCGCACGATGCTTAAAGCGCCCGATCAATCGAGGCACGCGTGATGGCGATGACGCTGAAATTCCCCTGGGACCATGGTAAACATTCCCGCAACCGTCGGCCTCGCACCGTGGCCGGCCAGATCGCGCCGGGCGAACCCGCAGAATCGATCGAATCCACCGCCGCGCTCACCCCGTTCACCATGCTGGCCGGGGTGCAGGCGCTGTGCGCGGCGCTGGGGCGCGGCGCCGATTCGGCCGCAGTCATGCCGCTGTCCGCCGGCGGGCTGGCACCCGCGCTGGTGCCAGAGGCGCTGGCGCAGGTCGGCTTGCTGGCGCATTGGCTGCCGCTGCCGGTCGACCGGCTGGCGCCGACTGATCTGCCGGCGTTGCTGCGCTGCCAGGACGGCGGCGTGCTGGTGCTGCACACTATTTTGTCGGGCGGGTTTGGCGTGGTCGAGGATGCCCTTGGTCGCCATCCGATCCTGATCGCGCGGCTGGCGCCGCTGGTTGATGGCGAAGTGCTGGTGGCCGGCCCGGCCGACCCCGATCAACCCGCGCAGGCGCACGAAACCGATGACCTGGTCCGCCGCAATCCCCGTCTGTGGCTGGTGGGCGCGTTCATGGCCGAACGCCGCCGGCTGGGGCAACTGGCGCTGACCGGCGCGCTGATCAATCTGTGCGCGCTGACCGTGCCGCTGTACATGCGCGCGATCTATGACCGGGTGGTGCCCAATCTGGCGATTGAATCGCTGTGGGCGCTGTCCGCCGGGGTGTGCATCGCGCTGGTGTTCGAATTGCTGTTGCGCCACGTGAAGGCCGGGTTTGTCGAAAGCACCGGCATCCGCGTGGGCCAGGCGGTGCAGCACAAGGCGGTGTCGGCAATCCTGCGCGGGCGCATCCAGACCAGCGAAAACAGCGTTGGCGCGCTGATGACCGCGCTGCGCGATACCGAACAACTGGCGCTGCTGGTGCCGCTGGCGTTTGTCACTTTCGTGGTCGATATGCCGTCGATCCTGGCCTATTTCGCGCTGATCGCGCTGATCGGCGGGTGGACAGTGCTGGGCCCGATGGTGGGCGCCGGCGCGCTGGTCCTGACCGGCCTGGTGACCAATTTCGCATTGAAACTGGCCAGCCGCCACGCCAGCCGGCTGATGCAGACGCGCAACAATCTGATCGTCGAGGTTGTCAATCGGCGTCCAAACGGGACCCACTATCGGCGTGCAAAAGGGGACCACCT
>NZ_JBBATI010000016.1:0-84903 GCF_040398825.1 Novosphingobium sp. | reverse complement strand
GACGCCGAAAATCGCGGTGGCCCCGAAAAGCTACACCACGCGTTGGGACACGATCCGTCAGAGGATGACCGAGTTTCTCGTTAAGGATGCAGTTCCACTGGATATGGTAACCTGCGTGATTGCCAAAACCCCTGCGATGGAGCAGAATCTACGAGAGCAAATGGCTTCTTCGAACTGGAATATTCCTATCTTGGTCAAACCTGGGTGCTATTTTTCATGACCATCACATTTAAAACCGGCGACATGTTCTCCGAGCCAGTAGATGCAATAGTTAATACGGTAAATTGCGTTGGCGTGATGGGGAAGGGTGTAGCGCTAGAATTTAAGCACCGCTGGCCCGAAAACTACGAAGTTTACAAGGCTGCTTGTGCCGCAAAAACCCTCAAACCAGGGCGAATTCTGATTCACGAGAATCGTCGTCTCTTTGGCGATGATGGTCCCCGTTTCCTCGTCAATTTTCCGACCAAGGCTCATTGGCGCTCGCCTTCTAAGCTCTCATACATTGAGGAGGGCCTAGATGCGCTCGTGGACGAGATCCGACATTTTGGGATCACTTCCATTGCGCTGCCTCCTCTCGGGTGTGGGAACGGAGGACTAGACTGGCGCGATGTCAAACCGATGATCGCTGATAAACTGTCCGCCTTGAAGGACATCAAGATTGTCGTGTTTAGCCCCAAGGAGAATGCTGACCAACCCGAATTTGATGAACGAGCGTCGCTGGCGATGAATCGCGCGCGCGCCGCATTGTTAAAAGCCCTGTCGGAGCTTGAGGTTCATTTCGATGGATCGTTTGACCGCTTATCGCTGCAGAAAATCGTCTATTTTCTGCAGACATTGGGTGTCGATTTCCGGCTCAATTTTCAAAAGAACTTGTATGGACCATACTCTGACCCGCTTAAAAAGGCGTTCATGTCTTTAGAGCGCCATGGAATGATTGCCGGATTTTTCACTGGTGATCGCCGCGCCCATGTGACCCCTGCAGGCTGTGCCGCGGCTGACGCCTACCTGCAAGAGGCGGGCATCAGTGTCGATGCCACGATCCTCAAGCTTGGTCATTTGGTGCAGGGTTACGAAGGCCCATACGGGATGGAACTGCTTTCGTCTGTGCACTGGCTAGCTGATAATGAAAAGCACTATCCAGTTGAGAAGGTGATTGGGGTCCTACGGAACTGGAGCGATCACAAGAATAACTCGTTTGATGAAGCTTCGATCCGCGCTGCCTATGCGCGGCTGATCGAGGACGGTTTGATTAATTGAACTTTGGCGGATCGGAGGCAATTGATGGCAATGCCTATCCGAGGAGGGTGGCCAACCAACAGCTTTTTTTGCCGTTGAAGCGGGCGTATACGCCAAAGCGGACAAGCAGCTATCCCATCTGTTTACCGGTAACCGGACAGTCGCAAGACGGCCCAACCTTGCCGTTCCCGCCGCTACTTGCGGCCTTTCGGAATGGCCGGTATTAGGTTGAAAGACGACCTTTCGCCCCCGGCTAGGGAATGACGGCAATGTCCCAGTTTGCGTCATTTGATCGGGCGGGGAATTTCGCCACGCCGGCACCATAAAGTTGCCACCGAAGGACTTGCTCGCTTCGCAGACCCCTCGCCAGCCGGCGGAAGCCGTTCAAACCCCCAGCATTGCCGAACCGACCACGGGGATGCCAAAGCTGTGGCACTGGTCGACCACCTGGCGGGCGCGCAGCGACCGCGTGGTTGAGGCGTGGGTGACCAGCAGGGCGCCGCGGGTGGCGGAGCCGATGATCTGATAATCGCTGCCCACCGATGCCGCCGGGGTATCCACGATGATCATGTCATAGCGCAGCCGGACATGATCGATGAACTGCCCCAGCGTTTCGCGCAGCAACAATTCCTGCGGGTTGGACGGGATGCCGCCGGCCGTCAGGATTGACAGTGTGGGCATGGCCGGCAGGATGTGGACCAGACCCTGCGCGCCCTGGTTGCCCGACAGCAAGGCCGACAGCCCCGGCAGCGCGGGTGAAATCGCAAAGATTTCGTGCTGGCGCGGGTGCCGCATGTCGCCATCCACCAGCAGGGTGTTGAACCCGACCTGGGCAAAACCGGCGGCCAGATTGGCCGCCATCAGCGACCGGCCTTCACCGCGGTCGGCGCTGACCACCGCCAGCGTGCGTTCGCCCTTTGGGTGTTTGAACCAGCGCAGGGCCAGCGCGTTGCGGATCGACCGATAGTCTTCGGCCTGGGGTGAATTGGGCTGGGTGAACGCCACCGGTTCGCCCGACCAGGTTTCGCCGGGATGGCCGATCTGTTCGGCCACTGCGCGGTCCAGCGTGTCGCGATCGATCACCCCCAGTTCGACCGCGGCATCGCCGAAGGGCCGGCCATGGCTTTGCGCAAAGGCAAAGATCTGTGCCGATTGTTCGGACGTGATCAGTCGCGCCGCTTCGAGCACGTGGCCAACGCCGCCGGCCTGTTCGGATCGTGCATCATGTTCTGTTGCAGCGCCTGCGTGTCGGGCCGTTTCGGCCACAGCATCGGTATCATAGGCCATGGTCTGTTACCTTTCGTTGGTCGAACCGGGAAGATAGCGCAGCGTCGCACCGAGCAGCGGCCGGCGACCGGCGAGCGCCGGCTGGCGCACCCCGCCCAGGCTGGGCACACCCAGCCAGGTCGGAATATCGTCGGGTACGCGCAGGCGGTGATCGAGCAGTTCGGCAATGATCGCCACGCCTATGCCCAACAACAGCCCGATCACACCACTGGCGAGCAGCAGCAGCACGTGCGGCAATCCGCTCGGCCGGTCGGGGGCTTCGGCGCGGGCCAGCATCGTCACGTTGCTGATGTTGGTGGCGCTGATCAGCGAATTTTGCGCAGCCCGTGCAGTCAGCGCCTCATACGTGGTTTTCAGATTGTCGACGTTTTCCTGCAGCGACAACAGTTCCCCACGCGCCTTTTGGCTGGCGATCGTGGTCTGCCGTTGTGCCGCCACCGCGCCCGCCAGCTGCCGCACGCTGGCCGTGGCCTGCCCCGACGTGTTGGCCGCGCTGGCGGCAACCAGCGACTTTTGCTGTGCCAGCTGGCTGCGCAGGGTTTCCAGCTGACCGGTTACCTGACGATAATCGACATTGTTGGGGCCGGCCAGTGTGGACAATTGCCGGCGCTGCGCTTCCAGTTTGGCGATTTCCACCTGCAGGCTTTGCACCACCGGGCTGCTCATCACATCGGGCAGGGCGCCGCCGGCGCTGCGCTGGTTCATCGCCGCCTGGGTGGCCTGCGCGGCAGCCAGTTGCTGCGACAGGGCCATCAGCTTCGTATCTTCGGCGCCGGAGCCATCCGGATTGGTCGCAACCCCCAGCTCGGCGCGTTTGGCGCTGAGTTTGGTCTGCGCCTCGGCCAGTTGCCGGGCCAGGTTTTCGACATTGCTGCGAAAGTTTTCGCTGGCCTGCTGGGCGGGCTGGCGCTGCAGATCGATGGTGACCTTGCGATAGGCCTCGGCAAAGGCATTGGCATAAGTGGCCGCCAGCTGCGCATCGGGTTCGGTAAAGCTGATCGAGATCACCCGCGAGCTTTCCGACGGGGTGACGCGCAGATCCTTAAGCAGACGGCCGGCAAAATAGGAGCGCGCGTCCTGTTTTGAACCGCTAGCGCGATAGACATCCATCGCATCCAGGTTGTGCACCAGCCCGAGCGCATCGATCGCGGCGAGCGCGACAGTGTTCGACTGGATCACGTCGACCTGGGTGGCCAGATAATCCGGCTGCAGCTGGGCCATCACCCCGGGGTCGCCGTTGATCGCCACGCTGGCCGGTGGGCGCACATCGATCAGCACTTGCGCCACGCTGGTATAGCGGCTGGGCGCGATCACGATCCACAAGGTGGCGAGCACCAGGCCAAGCAGCATCGTGAGCGCGGGAATGCGCCAGCGGGCGACAAGAATTCGCAGGAATTGAGAGACATTCATGAGGCATATCCCTTGAATGGTGGGGCAGCGCGGCAGGGTCGGAACGCGGCGTGGCGATGCGCGCCCGCATGTTGCGCGCGATCATCATGCGCGGGTGGCAGGCCGGGTGCCCGGCCGGCCGCAACCGGCAGCAGGGGGACGGCGAGCGGCATCAAAACACGCGCCGCCCGACCATGACCAGATCGCCCGGTTCGACCGATGATCCCGGATCAGCCCGGGCGACGACGGTCTTTTCGCCATCAACCCGCTTGTGCGTCACCTTGATGTTGCTGCGGCTGGCATTGGGTGTGAAACCGCCGGCCAGTGCCAGCGCCTGCCCCACGGTCATATCCTTTTCGATTGGATAGGCGCCCGGCCGGCCGACTTCGCCGGACAGATAGACCACCCCGGCGGCGGCGACGACCAGCACTTCACCGCTGCGCGCGGGGCGATCGGCATTGCCGGACACCAGGTCGGCCATCAAAAAGCGTTCGCGCGTGCCATCGGGATGGATCACCACCACGTTGCCCGCGCCCGTACCGATCGGCGCCCCTGCGCGCGCGAGCACCGTCGACAGCATCATGCTGTGCGCATCGAGCGGGATGCTGCCCGGCCGGCCGACTTCGCCCATGACCTGGATGACGTGGGCGCGCACTTCGGACACCAGCACGGTGACCTCAGGATTGAGCAGGATGCCGCGCCGCTTGATTTCGCCGGCGATCAGCGCGCCGGCCTCACTGGCGGTCAGGCCGTCGAGCGCAATCGCCCCGACCCCCGGCACGATCACCGATCCGTCCTTGGCAGTGCGCACCATGCCGCCGATATCCTGCGCGCGATAAACCGAAATCGACAGCAGGTCGCCCGCGCCGATCTGGTAATCGGCCGCAGCGCCATTCCCGGCCATGACCGGAACCGGCGTGATCGCGCCGGTCGGGCCCTGCGCCATGCCCGCGGTTTGCGCGGTCGCGGCGGCGGGCGACAGGCCGCACAGGCCCAGCGCAAGCGCGATCAGGCCGGTGCACAGCGCAACACGGGCGTGGCGATCACCGGTACGCGGTGGAAAGTCTGTGTGTGAAAGTGGTTCCGTCATGATCTGTTCCCCTGGCCCGATTGGATCGGCGCGGTTGATGGGCCGGCGCATCACAGGCCCCGGCCTGTCATGGCGTTGGTCAATTGTTCTGGATGAGCGCCAAACGAATAAATCAGCGAAATCTGGGCAATATTTTCGCGGTAATTGGCGAAATGGTAAGACGAATTTCTGAATTCGTGCGAATAATTGGCTACAACTGCAAAATGGCTGGAAAGGCCATAGGTCACGGCCGCTTCGGCACGACAGAAATGGTCGGCCCGATCGATCAGGCCCAGGCTGTAACTGTTGACCAGCGCCAGCGAGTCTGCCTCAAATTTGCGGTGGCTATAGTCGAACCGGCTGGACAGGCGCCAGCGTTCACCCACTTGCACGGTCGCGGTCACATTGGCGTAATTGGTGCGCACCGAATCAACGAACAGCTGATCGACCGATTCCAGCCGCCAGCCGACATTGGCACTGATCAGCGCATGGTCCGACGGGGCGAATTTGACCCCGACCTGGCCGAACGGCGCCGAAAAATTGTGCGCCAGCACCGTGCTGTCGCGCCGCCAGACGTAAGATGCAGAGGCATTGATGCTGGTGATAGGGGTGATCTGGTAGCGCAGTTTCAGTTCGATCGACCGGTCGCGCAGATTGGTCGGTTGATTGACCACGCCCTCACCCAGATCGATGAACCGGTTGCCCAGCCCCTTGGTATGGCGTTCGCCAAAGGTCAGATCGATGCGGTTGCCGAGCGGGGTGTGCCAGCCGATCCCCACCGCACCGCCATAGCGTTCGTAGTTGTAGGCATCGAACAGGCCCGCCGTGTTGCTGCTGCGGGTATAGACCGGGTCGACCACCACGACGAATTCGCCCGCCACCTTTACCGCCAGTTCGGGGGCGGCATCGATCAGCGTTTGCACATTGCGCACCGGCAGGCCGAGCGAGGCAAAGCTGCTGAGCGCGCGGCGCGCGGTCAGGCTGCCACTGACGGTCAGCAGGCGTTCCGACGTCGGGCCGGCCGTCAGCTGAAACGCGTAGCCGGCGTTGTTGTAGGCGGTGTTGCGCCCATAAGCTTCGTAATTGACCTCGGCCAACAGATCGACCTTGTACCCCGGTGGGTGAAAGGTGGCGTCTATTTCGGCATTGCCCGAATAGACGGTATCCGACCGCTCCAGCCCCGCCGGCAGATCATCGGACGGCAACGCAAAGACGTTGTCGTCGTAACGCAACGCTGCCGTGGCCGCGCCGGTCACTTCGGCATGGGCGACGACGGGTAGGGCGACCGCGGAAAGCGCGACGCCAGCCAGAAATCCTGCCAAAATTTGCAAACGCGTCATGGTGCTGCACTCGCCAAATTGCGCGGTCCAAACGGTCGGAACACACTGTGGGAATATACTTTGGGAATATACGATGGGGGCTATCGTCCGGGACCGGGGTGGTCCACGGGGATTGCCTCGCAATGGGATTTACTTTGTCGCCTGCGGGCCGGGTTGCAGGTCGGCGCGAAAGGCAATCCGCGCCCCTTCTTTCAGCCCGGCCAGTTTCTGCGCGATCTGCGCCTGCCGCACCGCATCGGCGGCAAGGCCGTTGCGCAGGTCGGCAGGGATCGGCGCGGGATCGCTGCGCATGACGGCCAGCACCCGCAAACCGCTGTTGGGTGATCGCGAAGACCCGGCAAACACAATCGGTTCGCCCACCGGGGCGGAGGTAAGCTGGCGCGCCATCGCCGGGTCGATCAGCGCGGTATCCAGCACCTGGCTGGCCCGGCGCGTGGCAAGGTGCCGCGCGCGCAACGTGCTTTCCACCGCGTCCATCGCGTGCAACGGCGCAAGGTCCTTTATGGAGCCAGAAGCGTTGGGCGCCTCGATCGCATCGACCAGCAGAAACGCGCGGGCATCAAACCGCAGCGGATTGGCCGCAACATAGTGATCGATGTCGGCCTGCGCCGGTCGCGGCAAAGCCGCGGCCCAGCGTTTGACCATCATGTCCGCCAGCACCAGATCCTGCGCGCGATCCTTGAACGCCAGATAATCGGGCGATTTGTCCAATCCCTGGCGCTGCGCCTCTTCGATGATCAGGTAACGCGCGATGATCTTGTCCAGCGCCGCGTGCTGCATGGCCTTGTCGCTGTCGGGCAGGTTGGCTGCGGCCAGCTCTGCCGCGACAGCGCGATCGCTGATCTCGTGCCCGTTGACATGCGCCTGCACTTGCCCCGAAGGCACCCCGCCACACGCCCCGAGCATCAGCGCCAGGCCCGTCAAAAGCGCGGTTCCGGCGCGGTTGGGTATAGCATGGTCAAACAATGATCTGGTCATAAATCCCCGGCAATACGTGATGAAAAACGTGACTCTGTTCCGCCAAAGCCATCGACCAGCAGGCGGCGCCCGTCTGGTGGCAAGGCGGCGCCAAGCAGGCCGATGAACCCGAGCACAGCGGCAACCGCCTGGGCGCGCGCGGCGGTATCGACCGAAATCCGCACCAGCACGGCATCGGGCATCCGGCCGGACAGGTTTTCGTGCACGATCACGCGGCGCTCGGCCGTGCCATCGGCGGGAAAGGTGCCGGCAATGCGGGTCCAATAGAACACCTGCTGGACCAGATCGTCGCGCGATGCGGTCACGACCTGCGCCGGCACCGCGCGTCCGGCAAAGCGGATCGGCAGGGCGCGGGGATCGGTCAGCGTGAAGCCCTGCGCCGGATAGCAGGCATCGGGCCGGTGCAATTGCACATCGGTATCCTGGCCCCGCCCATAGGCAATCAGCAGCGCCATATCGGGCAGCGGCGAGCCGATTCCCCGCGATTGCCCGGCGTCGGGCGCAGAAAGCCCCGCCGCGCGATCCGCGCGATAAATCCGCGTCAGGATGCGGTCATACAACTTTGCCGACAATTCGTCCGACGGCGCGGTAACCAGCCCGTCATGTGCCGCCACCTGCCATGGCCCCAGCCGCTGCGGCACTGCCGCATCGATCCAGTGGTCCGACAGCGCCGGCGCCACGCTGGTCGGCCGCAGCAGCAGCGACGCCGCGCCGACCGCACCCAGCAGGCCACCGGCCAGAATGTCGCGCCGGCTGGGCCGGGCCAGCGCCGGCCATGGCCAGGCCGGCCGATCGTGCACTGACTCGCTCATGACCTTGCCCCCCGTCCCGACCGGGCCCCGCTGGGCACCAGCACCGGGGCAGCACGGCGACGCGAACGACGCGCGGCGATCGTATCGACCATCGCCAGCACCACCATGTCGATCAGCACCATCGCACCCAGCGCCAGCGTAAACGTGGTCAGCCCGGCGGCATCATGCAGCATGCCCTGCGCCACGGCGTTGCCGCCATAATGCGTGACCAGCAGCAGGATCAGCACGCGCAGGAAATTGGCCAGCACGGCCACAGGCAGCGCGCACAGCGCCAGCACCAGCATCGCCAGCGGATGCGCGCGGTGGCGCAGAAAGGCATAGAGCAGGCCGATCGCGAGCAGACTGGTCAGCGAATTGAGCCCGGCACAGGCCGCCGCCACCACCAGTTCATAGGAATCGATGTACAGCGATGCCCCCAGGCTGGTGGCGTTGTACCCCAATTGCGCCAGAAAATCGGCGGCAGAGCTGGCAATTTGCAGTTTCAGCGCGCGGGTCAGCGGTACGATCACCGCCGGCGGGGGCGGCACCAGAAAGCCGAGATAGACCAGCGGAAACCAGGCGCGGCGCAGATTGGCCGGCCCGGCGATCAGCGTATAGACCAGCAGCGCCAGCACATAGAGCGCGGCGGCCTGTAGCCACACTTTGCCGATTATCGCGCAATAGACCGCCAGCACGCCCGCCAGCATCATCGCCGCGATGATTGCAATCGCCGGCATGCGGCCCACCCGGCGGGCGCGCCCAGGGCGTTCCTGCCACGTTTCGCGCCACAACAGCCACAGTCCGGTCACCAGAATGATCGGTCCATGTGCGCCCTGTTCGGTTGTCCACACATCGCGCCCGACCACCACCGCCACCGGGAAACCGGCCAGGGCCGCCCCCAGCAGGACAAACCAGTGCCGGCGCAACGCCGCCAGCACAGTGATAGTGCCAGCCGGCCTGACCATTTCTGACGATGATGGAAAGGAATGGGTCTTTTCAACCACAACGATGGTACCTTGTTCGATCAGATTGGCACTGTTTTCAGACATTCAAAGGGACACACATGGTTCTTTTCACAATTTCCATTGTGGAAAATACTGAACTACTTCCCTTAGAACTAATGCTTACACAGTTGGTCCGACCTGCAAAGGCAAGTTAGAACCGCTTCCGTGCGAGTTCCCTCCAATTCGAAAGAGACACTGCTAGGCTGCGCGGCCTGATCATGCGGACTTGTGGCCGGGACAATCGGGCGCAAAATCGGACGACCGCAGAACCGCAAAAACCGGACAAGCAAAGGGCAGGCGATGATGGAACAGCGCGAAATTGCCGGGCACGACCGCACTGCTGCGGCGCCTGGCCTGGCACAGCAATGGCCCTGGCTGGGTCTGGCCGCGCTGGCACTGGGTGCCGAGGCGCTGGTGATGTGGCGATTCCAGCCGTGGAATGCCGGGCTGATTGCATGGCAATTGGACCGATTTGGCTGGTATTTGCCGACCGCATTGCCGGTTTTGTTGCTGCCACTGGCGGTGGTGGCGCTGCTGCTGGTGCCATCGCGACGGGGCACTGCCGATGATTCCCGCACGGTGGCGGCAGGTCTGGCTCGGCGGCTGGGCGTCGCGGCGCTGGTGGCGGCAATCGTCGCGCTGGTGCTGGGCATCGCCGGCTGGCGATCCGCCGATGCGGTGGCCGCGCCCGCGCGCATGACCCTGCGCGCGATTGAGGCGCGCGGGCCAGCCGCGGAAGGACCGGTGATCCTGACCGACGGACGACCGGGGAACCGGGTGGAAATTCTGGACGCGGCGGCATCGGGCTTTGGCAGCCGCACCGCGCTGGTCATGCTGCGCCATGGCGATGGATCACCCAGCGCGGTGTTTGCCGCGATGCCGGCGGATGCCGACGGCCGGTTTGCGCCATTTGGCGGGCGTGGCTTTCTGGCGACCGGCAGCGTGCCCGCGCCCGTGCTGGCGGGCCTGTCGGCAGATCATGCTGCTGCGGCCGGCACGATCGCCACGCCGCCGATCGTGCTGTTTCCCGATTCACGCGCAGCGATGGCCGGGCACCGGGTCGCCGCGATCCAGGCGCTGGTGATCGCGCTGATCCTGGCCGTGCCCGCCGCGGCGATGGCATGGCGGGCGCGCAAATTCCATGATCGGCGCGCAGTGTCCTGATCCGGCGCTGGCCAATCCGTCACAAATTGCCCATAGGGAATTGTGCGGATTGGCCGATGAGGATTGCGATGACGACGACGGTCAAGGCATTGATGGCGGAATGCGGCGTGGCGTTCGGTACCAGCGGCGCGCGCGGGCTGGTCACGGCGATGACCGACCGGGTCTGTTACGGCTATACCGCCGGTTTCCTGCGCTTCATGGCCGAACAGGGCGAATTTGCGCCCGGCGGCGCGGTGGCGCTGGCGGGCGATTTGCGGCCCAGCACCCCACGCATCCTGGCCGCCTGCGCACGCGCGGTGCGCGATCTGGGCGGGGTGCCGGTGTTCTGCGGCTATGTGCCCACCCCGGCGCTGGCGCTCTATGCGTTTGGCCAGGGCATTCCGTCGCTGATGGTGACTGGCAGCCACATCCCGGCCGACCGCAACGGCATCAAATTCTACCGCAGCGCCGGCGAAGTGCTGAAAGCCGACGAAGCAGGGATGAGCCGGCAGGAAATCGACCTCGACGGTGGCCGCTTTGATGCCGATGGCATGCTGATCGCGGCCGAAGTGCTTCCGCCGGTGACCGATGTCGAAGAAGCTTACGTCAGCCGCTACATCAACCATTTCGGGCCGGGCGCGCTGACCGGAAAGCGCATCGGCGTCTATCAGCATTCCGCGGTTGGCCGGGATGTGCTGGCGCGGATTGTCGCCGAACTGGGCGCAGAGATCATGCTGCTCGGCCGGTCCGACGTGTTCGTGCCGGTCGATACCGAGGCGATTCGCCCCGAAGATGTCGTGCTGGGGCGCGAATGGGCGGCCGAACACCACTTTGATGCGATCGTTTCGACCGATGGCGATTCGGACCGGCCGCTGATCGCGGATGAAACCGGCAAATGGCTGCGCGGCGATGTGCTGGGCATTTTGTGTGCGCTGCGCGTGGGGGCCACCAGCGTCGCCACCCCGGTCAGCAGCAACACCGCGGTCGAGGCCTGCGGCCAGTTTGCGCATGTGGTGCGCACCCGCATCGGATCACCCTATGTCATCAGCGCCATGGTGGACGAATTGAACGCCGGATCGGCCTGCGTCGTTGGGTACGAGGCCAATGGCGGGTTCCTGCTGGGCAGCACAATTCCGGGCAAACTGGGGACGACCACCCCACTGCCGACGCGCGATGCGGTGCTGCCGATGCTGGCGGTGCTGACCGCCGATGCCACCAGCGTTTCGGCGCAATTGGCCACCTTGCCGCAACGCATTACCTATTCCGACCGGATCATTCCGTTCCCGCCAGAGGCGAGCGCGCAGCTGTTCGGCCAATTGACCGCCGGCGACGATGCAGCACAGATCGCATTGCAGACCAGCCTGTTCGGCAGCTTTGCCGGCGCGGCGCAGAGCGTTGATCTGACCGACGGGGTGCGCGCGCATTTTGCCGGGGGCGGCGTGATCCATCTGCGCGGATCGGGCAATGCGCCCGAACTGCGCTGCTATACCGAAGGCGCGAGCGAGGCCGAAGCGGTCGCGCTGAATTCCGCCGCCACCGCGGCGGTCAAGGCGCTGATGGGGCTTTAACTGGCCGCGTCACAGGAATTCTAACCGGTGGCGGCACAATTTTGAATTGTGTGTAGCGCCGCCGCGCCGCAGACCAATACGCTCTAAAGCCCCTCCCCTTCAGGGGAGGGGTTGGGGTGGGGGCTGCCCCCCCGCGCCGAGCCAAGGGGATGGCCCCCACCCCCGGCCCCTCCGTGCAAGGGGAGTGGGGTAAGTATCAGGAGCGACACCATGCGTATCGGGTTTATCGGATTGGGCAATGTCGGCGGCAAACTGGCGGGCAGCCTGTTGCGCAATGGCCATGACGTGGTGGTGCGCGATCTGAACCCCGCGCTGGTCGCCGAATATGTCGCACGCGGCGCCGCTGCGGCCGACAGCCCCGCCGCGCTGGCCGAAATGGTCGATATCGTCATCACCTGCCTGCCTTCGCCCGCCGCCAGCGCCGCTGTTGCCGAAGGACCGGATGGGTTCCTGGCCGTGCTGAAACCCGGGCAGGTGTGGATGGAAATGAGCACCACCGACTATGCCGAAGTGCTTCGGCTGGGCGCGGCTGTAGAGGCGCGCGGCGCGCTGTTTATGGAATGCCCGGTGTCGGGCGGGTGCCACCGCGCGGATACCGGCAATATATCGATCTTTGCCGGCGGCCCGCGCGAAGGGTTTGACCGGGTGCTGCCGGTGCTGACCACGCTGGGCCGCCGCGTGCTGCACACCGGCCCGCTGGGCACCGCATCGCGGTTGAAGGTGATGACCAATTATCTGTGCACGGTGCACCTGGTCGCGCTGGCCGAGGCGCTGACCACGTGCAAGGCCGCCGGGCTGGACATGAACACCACGTATGAGGCGATCCGCATTTCATCGGGCAACAGCTTTGTCCACGAAACCGAAAGCCAGGTGATCCTGAACGGCAGCCGCGACATCAATTTCACCATGGACCTGGTGTCAAAGGACATCGGCCTGTTCGACGATCTGGCGCAAGCGCACGGCGTGCCGCTGGAAATGTCACCCCTGATCGTGCGCCTGTTCAACGAAGCCCGCGCCACCTATGGCGACCGCGAATTTTCGCCCAACATCATCCGCCGCTACGAAGAACCGCTGGGCCTGAAAGTGCTGGGCACCGGCTTTCCCGACCAGATGGTCGATGATGAGCCTGAAGAGCGTGGGTATGAGGTTGTGCCCAATCGGTAATTGGGGGGCGTGAAGATTTCATTGGGGCTGGAACGTCAGCTGTCCGTTATTTTTTCTGAAAACAGACTTTCCGTAGACGGCCCGCATGCGGTCGTTGCAAACTGATTAATTCGACGATAAAACTCTTAAATGGCAGATCCTATTCAGGCTGGTTTCATTACGCTAACCGACCGCTTGAGCAGATTTATTCCGCTCCTCGGTGCGGTCGATATCGCCATTGCTTGGGCCGCCCATTTCCTTGGCTTTGGGGACAGCACATTGATCGGCCTGCTTGCAGGATTTACGATCCTGTGTGGCCTACCAGTTTTCTTGAGACTGTTCTTCGGAAGTCGGGGAATGCGCTCTCTTCAACAACTCGGCTTTACCAGCATCACCAGTGCATGGTGGTATGCGCAGTGGTTCAATGGATTTGCGCTGGTGCCATTGGCAATTTTGTTATCCGCTATCGCGACTGCCGCTTTGATAGGGGACAGCCATTCCAATAATGCTTTTTTGATGATTTCCGTATTTTGGTCGGACGGTATCGTTTGCAAATTCACTCGGCGCTGGCCGTCAGACGACGGTATAGAGGTCGCGGAGAATTGCTGATCGTCTCGCAACGTCGACTCCCTATGACCTGAATGACCTGACCGCCGTTCGGTCCACAGTCGGCGGTTCTTAATAGCGGCCAAACTCAGCGCCTAACCGGTCCACGCCGCCTATCGCGTAATGAGATTAGGCTCGAGCGTCTTGCGCAGCCCTTGATTGTTATCGCAACGGACTGACCAAAAAAAGCCCTCCCCCTCAGGGGGAGGGTTGGGTGGGGGTGTCCAGCGCCGATGTGACGCGATGTAAATCCGGCGTTGGACACCCCTCCCCAACCCCTCCCCTGAGGGGAGGGGCTTTGCGAATTCTGCGGACAGTATATTCGATCGCTGAGCTGATGGGCCATCCCGCTCCACAAGCCGACGCGAGATTGACGCCAAGCGGTGGTCAGTTGTGGTCGAAATAGCTGCCAATGTCGCGGCTGCCATGCAGGATGTTCACGATCTCAATTGCGTCAGCAGCGCGATAGCGGAAAAAAATCACATAGCCTTGGCATGGCGTGCTGCGAATGTCCGGGCGAAGTTCTGGCCGTGCGGTGCCAAGCGTGGCTGGCAATGCGGCAATCTGGCGGCATTTGGCGCGCAACCGCGTGGTAAAGGTCACGGCAACGTCGCGGCTGCCGCTTTCGGCCGCGATATGGCCCGCAATCTCTACCAGGTTGCGATTTGCATCATGGGTATAGTGCAGTTGGCGCATCAACGCGCCTTTGCGGATTGTTCCCAACCATCCAGGGCAGCGTCGATCTGCGCGCCCACGTCGCCATCGCTATGGGCGCCACCGCGCGCGATGGAGGCGTTGAGTGTCTCGCGCAATGCGGCCAGCCTGGCTTCACGCTCTTCGACCAGACGCAATCCTTCGCGCACCACTTCGCTGGCCGAACCGTAGCGGCCAGCCTTGAGCACAGATTCAACAAAGCCTTCCCAACGTTCGCCCAGCGAGACATTCATGGCGGACCTCCAAAGTGGTGTGTCTCTCCATAGCCCGATAACGAAAAATGCGCAATTATTGTTATTAAAGCAGGTCAGGCGAGATGCTGTCCGCGCCAGCTAAGCACTGTCAGCAACACCCCCGGCAACATCCGCCGTCACCCAGTCGATAAACAGCCGCACCGGCAGTTTGTCCTTCATTGGCTGGCGGCAGATCAGGCCCCAGCCGCCTGGCGCGATGGCGGTGTGATCGACCGGGCGCACCAGCCGGCCAGCGGCGAGGTCGGCATCGGCGAACGGGCCGTTGACCAGCGCGACGCCGCGCCCGGCCAGCGCCATTTCCAGCGCCACCGCCAGCGTATCGACCATCAGATAGGGCGCCTGGCCCGCAAACGCCACGCCGGCGGCAGCGAACCAGCGGGCCCAGTTGTTGGCCTCGGTATAATTGGCGACCAGCGGCTGGTGCATCAGCATGGCGGCATCCATCTGCCCGCCGGCGCGTTCCAGAAACGCCGGGCTGCACACCGGATCGAGCGTGTAATCGAACAGCGGCACCCAGTGATAGCGTTCCGGGTCGGGCGTTTCGGCGCAATAGACCAGGCCGACATCGGCATGCGCCTCGTCAAAGGTCCAGTCGACCGCGCAGGTGGTCAGCGACAGCGTGATGCCGGGGTTGTCGGCCAGGAATTGCGGCACGCGCGGCGCCAGCCAGCGGATCGACGCGGTGACATACGTCTGCACGCGCAGGGGGGTATCGAGCGCGTGGCGGCGCACCGCCTCTGCCCCCTCCATCAGCGATTCGAACGCGGCGCGCACATAGGGATAGAACAGCCGGCCTTCTTCGGTCGAGACCACATGCCGCCCATCCTGCGCAAACAGCCGCACGCCCAGCGCCTGTTCGATAATCTGCAGCTGATGGTTGATCGCTGGCGGGGTCAGGCACAATTCGGCGGCCGCGTCGCGGATGCTCTGGTGGCGAGTGGCCGCCTCAAACCCCCGCAGCGCCTTCAACGGCGGCAGGTCGCGCAAATTGAACCGCGAACGCATTGGTCACCCCATCGATCAGGCGACAGTCGCTAAACCAAAACGCGGTCCTCTGCCAGCAAGGCTGCGCCTTTTTCGGCGACCATCACCGTCGGGGCATTGGTGTTGCCGCTGGTGATCGACGGAAAGACCGAGGCATCGATGACGCGAAGCCCGCCGATGCCATGCACCCGCAGCCGCGCATCGACCACCGATGTGTGCGGGTCAGCCCCCATCCGGCAGGTTGAGGTGGGGTGATAGACGGTATCGGCGCGCGCGCGAAAATCATCCAGCAGCGCGGCATCGTCGGCCACTTGCGGCCCGGGCACCAGTTCTTCGACAATCACGTCGGACAGCGGCGCGCTGGCCGCGATCGTGCGCAACAGCCGCGTGCCGATCTGCGCCTGCGCCACATCGTGTTCGGTGGCGAGGTAATTGGGGTGGATTTCGGGCGCGGCAAACGGATCGGCGCTCGTGATTACCAGGTGACCCCGGCTGGTGGGGCGGCAACTGTTGAACGACAGCAGGAACGCCGGAAACGGATCGGGATTGAGCAGGCGCCGCGCCGCGATCGGCGTGCGGGTATAGCTGACCGGGCTGAAATAGAGCTGCAGCGTCGGATGCGGATCGCTGGCCTGCGCGCGCACAAAACCGCCGGCCTGGTTCACGCTCATCGACAGCGGCCCGCCGCGGTCGAACAGATAGCGCAAGCCCGCGCCCAGTTTTCCCGAAAACGGCCGCAGCACATTGTTGAGCGTAGGCACCGATGTGCGATAGAAATAGCTGACCGCCAGGTGATCTTGCAGATTGCGGCCGACCGCGGGCAGATCGGCCACCACCGGGATGCCGTGTTTTGCCAGCAGCGCGGCATCGCCCACGCCCGACACTTGCAACAATTGCGGCGACCCGATCGACCCGGCGCACAGCACCACTTCACGCCGCGCGCGGATCACGTGTTCGCGCCCACCGCGCATATAGGCCACACCCACCGCGCGGCGCCCTTCGAACACCACGCGCAGCACGCGCGCCTTGCGGATCAGCGTCAGATTGGGGCGATGGCGCACCGGCCAGTAATAGGCATTGGCGGTAGACGCGCGCCAGCCGCCGCGCGTGTTGATCTGGTAGATGCCAAAGCCTTCGCCATCCGCCCCGTTGAAATCGGGCGTCACGCGATAATCAAGGCCGCGCCCGGTGGCCAGGAACCGGTCGCACAGCGGATGCACCGACCCCGAAATGTCTGTCACATGCTGCGGCCCGCCCGCACCATGCCATTCGCTTTTGCCCAGGTCGTGGTCTTCGGACCGGATGAAATAGGGCAGCACATCATCCCAGCCCCAGCCGGGATTGCCGGCATCGCGCCAGTTGTCATAATCGTGGGGAAAGCCGCGCACGTGGACCATGGCGTTGATCGACCCCGACCCGCCAAGCACTTTGCCGCGCGGCCAGTAACTGCTGCGCCCGCCCAGCGATGCCACCGGCGCAGTTTCAAACATCCAGTTGATGCGGCGGTCGAAAAACGTGCGGCCATAGCCGATCGGCAGCTGGATAAAGATCGACAGATCCGATCCCCCCGCCTCCAGCAGCGCGACTTTGGTCCAGGGGTCTTGCGACAGGCGGCTGGCGACGACACAGCCGGCGGTGCCCGCGCCAACGATCACATAATCGGCTTCTTCGATCATCGTACCGGGACTTGCGTCATGTCCAGGTGCAGCATGCTGCCGGTATAGGGGTTGGCAAGGGCCACCGCCTCGTTCAGTTCAACGCCCAGGCCCGGCGCGGTGGGCGGAATCACGTGGCCGTCTTCAAACCGGATCGGGTTCATCAGGATTTCGCTGTGGAACCCGCCCCAATCCTCGATCGATTCCAGGATCAGGAAATTGGGTGAGGCGGTCGCCAGCTGGATATTGGCCGCGCCGACCACCGGCCCGCAATAGAGGTGCGGCGCAATCTGCACATGGCGCACTTCTGCCATGGCAGCGATCTTCTTGCCCTCCAGCAGCCCGCCGCAGCGCCCCAGGTTAAGCTGCAGGATCGCCGCCGCGCCGCAATCGAGCAGGCGCGCAAAATCATACTTGGTGGCCAGCCGTTCGCCGGTGGCGATGGGGATCGATGTGGCGCGCGCGACCCGCGCCATTTCCTCTGGCGCGTCGGGCGGCACCGGTTCTTCCAGCCACAGCGGATCATAGGGTTCCAGCCGCTTGGCCAGCCGGATCGCGCCCGCCGCAGTCATCTGCCCATGCGTGCCGAACAGCAGATCGGCACGGGTGCCCACCGCCGCGCGCAATGTGCCGGCAAAGCGTTCGCACAGATCGAGCGCTTCCAAGGACAATTGCCGCCCGTCAAACGCGGAATACGGCCCGGCGGGATCGAATTTCAGCGCGGTAAAGCCCATGTCGAGATAGATCTGCGCGCGTTCCGCCGCCAGATCGGGATCGTGATAGACGTCGGTCGCATCGCCGGGGCGCGGGTAGATATAGGTGTACGCACGCAGCCGCTCGTGAACCTGCCCGCCTAGCAATTTGTACACCGGCTGGTTCGCCGCCTTGCCCACGATATCCCAGCACGCCATTTCCAGCGCCGACAGCACGCCCATCACGGTCAGATCGGGATGCTGGGTAAACCCGGCGGAATAGACCCGGCGCCACAGCACTTCGATATCGTGCGGATCGGTGCCGTGGGCATAGCGCGCAAACATATCTTCGATCAATTGCGCGACCAGATGCGGGGAGAACGGCACGCAATAGGCCTCCCCAATCCCGGAAATCCCGCAGGCCGTGGTCAGTTTGACGAACACGAAATAACGGCCGCCAAAATGCGGCGGCGGGTTGCCCACGACAAAGGTCTGGATATCGGACAGACGCATGCGCTCTGTGGGTCCTGTGCAGACGGCAAAGACAATCGGAATGCCGTGATTGCCAGAGTGTAAGGCCGTTAGACCAGCGGCAAGTGAAGCTTTTTGCGCAACCGGAAAATTTCGTTGTCGCCGCAGGGCACCATGCGGTTATGGGCGGGCGATGCCCACGCCGCTTTCCATTCTGGTCGATGCCGATGCCTGCCCGGTAAAGGACGAAATCTATCGGGTCGCGTTTCGGCGCAATGTGCCGGTGGTGGTGGTCAGCAACAGCCGCATGCGCCTGCCCGATCATCCGCTGATCACGCGCGAAGTGGTGAGCGACGCGTTCGATGCCGCCGACGACTGGATCGCGGAAAACTGCGGACCACGCAGCGTGGTGGTCACCGCCGATATCCTGCTGGCCGACCGTTGCCTGAAGGCGGGTGCCACGGTGATCGGCAACACCGGCAAGCTGTTTACGCATAACGGCATCGGCGCGGCGATCGCCACCCGTGCGATCATGGCCGATCTGCGCGCCGGGGGTGAAGCGGTGGGCGGGCCAGCGCCGTTTGCAAAAGCCGACCGTTCGCGCTTTTTGCAGGCACTGGATGAGGCGCTGGTGCGGCTGGCGCGATGAACTACGACGCGATCATTCTGGGCGCCGGCGCCGCCGGGCTGATGTGTGCCAGTGTTGCGGGCCAGCGTGGGCGGCGCGTGGCTCTGCTCGATCATGCCGATGAACCGGGCAAAAAGATCCTGATTTCGGGCGGCGGGCGCTGCAATTTCACCAACCTGGGCACGGTGCCCGAACGGTTTCTGTCGCAAAATCCGCATTTCGCCAAATCGGCGTTGAGCCGTTACACCCCGCACGATTTTCTGGCGCTGGTCGAACGGCATGGCATCGCCTGGCATGAAAAGACGCTGGGGCAATTGTTCTGCGATGGTTCGGCGCGGGCGATCGTGGCGATGCTGCTGGACGAATGCGCGCGCGGCGGGGTGGATCTGCGCTGTGACGCAGCCATTGCGGCGGTCGACCACGCCGACGGCCTGTTTCGCGTGAATGCCGGTGGCCGCACCATGGCCGCGCCCGCACTGGTGATTGCCACTGGCGGGCCGTCGATCCCGAAAATGGGCGCGACCGGGTTTGCCTATGACCTGGCGCGGCAGTTCGGGCTGAAAGTGGTGCAGCCGCGCCCGGCGCTGGTGCCGCTGACGCTGGCGGGCGAAGACCTGCTGTTTCGCGAATTGTCGGGCGTGTCCGCGCCGGTCATCGCGCGCTGTGGCAAGACCGCATTTCGTGAGGCAGCATTGTTTACCCACCGCGGTCTGTCGGGCCCGGCGATCCTGCAGATATCCAGCTATTGGCAGCATGGGCAGGCGATCGATGTGGATTTCCTGCCCGACCGCGCGCCTGGCTGGTTGCTGGCCGCCAAGGCCAGCCAGCCGCGCGCGCCCATGCGCCGTCTGCTGCGTGAATCTCTGCCCGAACGGCTGGCCGATGTGCTGTGCGACCGGCTGGCGATCGCCGGCGAGTTGGGCACGGCGACCGACCGCAAACTGGCCGAGGCCGAAGCGCGGCTGGCGCAGTGGCGCTTTACCCCCAATGGCAGCGAAGGTTATGCCAAGGCCGAAGTGACCGCCGGCGGCATCGCCACCAGCGACCTGTCGTCCAAGACCATGGAGGCGCGCCGCGTGCCGGGGCTTTACGCGATCGGCGAGGCGGTCGATGTGACCGGCTGGCTGGGCGGGTACAATTTTCAATGGGCATGGGCCAGCGGCTGGGCCGCCGCGCAGGAGTTGTGACATGATACCCCGCGAACTTATCGGCACCGCACAAGTTCCCGATGGTGAGGAACTGCGGCTGTACCGCCATGGCGGTGATTTCATGATCGTGCTCGACCGCAACGAACTGATGAGCACGCGCATGCGCGGATCGGAAGAGGCACTGGCGACCATGAGCGTCGCACGCATCACCGGCGCGCGCAAACCGCACATCCTGATCGGCGGGTACGGCATGGGGTTCACCTTGCGCGCCGCGCTGGCGGTACTGCCCGGCGATGCCGTGGTCACCGTGGCCGAACTGGTGCCCGATATCATCGCCTGGGCGCGCGGGCCGATGGCCGTGGTGGCCGACGGGTGCCTGGATGATCCGCGCGTGCGGCTCATCGTGGGCGACGTGACCAAAGTTATCGAAAAATCGCCCGGCACGTTCGATGCGATCCTGCTGGATGTCGACAACGGCCCCGACGGGCTGGTGCGTGCCGACAACAAACGGCTCTATTCGCGGCGCGGACTGGAAAACGCAGGCGCAGCGCTGCGCCCCGGCGGAGTGCTGGCAGTATGGTCGGCGGCCAAGGATGACGCGTTCGTCCGCCGCCTGCACGACGCCGGGTTTGCGGTGGACGAAGTCACGGTGCACGCGCGCCCCAACGGCAAGGGCGCCAAACATGTCATCTGGTTTGCCATGGGTCAGCCAGGCACGCGCTGATCAGGGCAGCGGCAAACGGCCCAGCAGCGCCTCGATCGCCAGGCCGATGCCCAGCATGTCGCGGTCGGAACCGGCCGGCCCGTCGATCTCGATCGCTACCGGCAATCCGTTGGCAAGCCCGACAGGCAGCACCAGCCCCGGCAGGCCGGCCGTGCTGCCCGGCGCGATGTTGCGGCCCATGGCGGTGGGGAACGGCACGTCCTGATCGCCGATGCGGATCATGTCGTCATCGCCGATCACCGTTGCCGGGGTCATCGTCACCGGCAACAGCATGGCGTGCACCTGGTTGTCGGTAAACCACCGCGCCAGCAGCGCGCGCAAGGCGGGCATGTGTACATCGCGCGCGGCGGCATAGGTGGCCTCGGCAATGGCCAGCGGCGCGCCGGGCAGCGAAAAATGGCGCAGCAGCGCGGTCACATCCGGGCTGACCTGTGCCAGCATCGCATCAAAGCCGATCGTCGCGCCCGATGCCGCCAGCCACGCTGTCAGCGACGGCACCACATCGTGCACCTGCACCGGCAGCGTGATCGCATCGATCAGTCCACCCAGGTCGGGCAGATCGGCCTCGACAATCGTCACCCCGGCGTCAGCCAGCCGCACCAGCACGTCCTCCACCACCACCGCCAGCGCGGGATCAAGCCCGGCAAAGAAATAGTCGCGCGCAATGCCCAGCCGCAGCCCGGCCAGTGGCGGCGCCACGATCGGCGCAGCATCGCCGGTCATCACCGCATCGAACAGCACCAGATCCGCCACCTGGCGCGCGTGCGGGCCGATCTGGTCAAACAGCGGACTGATCGGTGCGCAGCCATCGCTGGGATAGCGCCCGGTGGTCGGGCGAAACCCGGTAATGCCGCACAGCGCCGCCGGCACCCGGATCGACCCTTGCGTGTCTTCGGCCAGGCCCAGCGGCGCGATGCCCGCGGCAATTGCCGCCGCGGTGCCGCCGCTGCTGCCGCCGGGGATGCGCGCCTGGTCCCACGGGTTGCGCACCGCGCCAAATGCCAGGTTGGTGCTGGTCCACCCCAGCGACAGTTCGTGCAGGTTGGTCTTGCCCAGCACATACGCACCAGCCGCGCGCAGCCGGGCCACCACGCTGGCATCGCGCGCGGGATAAAATGCGCGCAAGGCCGAAGTCCCGGCGGTGGTCGGCAGATCGGCGGTGTTGATGCTGTCCTTCACCGGCACCGGCAAGCCATGCAGCATGCCCAGCACATCGCCCCGTTCGCGCGCGTCGTCGGCGGCGCGCGCATGGGCGCGCACCGCATCGGCATCGATGGTGATAAAGGCGTTGAGATCGGCGTGGGCTGCGCATTGCGCCAGCACCGCTTCGGCATAGGCCAGCGCGGTAAAGCGGCCTTCGCGCATCGCCGCCACCGCTTGTGTGGCAGAAAGCGTCAGCATCGTGTCGTGCGTCGTCATGTGCCGGCCATCCCCTGCGGCCGCGCCTGGCGCGCATGCCTTAGTGTGCCGTTATTAGGGGATCACGCGCGCCCGCTCAATCCGATCGCGGGGGTATTTCGTGCAAAGCTGTGCTGGCCACCGGCGCGAAGGGCGGGGTTTCGGGTGGTTGCGGCGCCGGGGCTGGCGGTGAGTCGGGTTGCGGCACCTCGACCGGATCGGGCTCGGGCGTCATGCGGCGTGCCGTTTCAGCAGGTTGGCCATGTCACTGGCGTGTTCCTCTTCGACCGCCAGGATGCCTTCGATCATGCGGCGCGTGGTCGGGTCGTTTTCGGCAAAATAATGCACCAGTTCGCGGTAATGTTCGACCGCGATGCGTTCCGCCACCAGATTTTCGCGGATCATCGCCACCAGGTCGGACGATGTCACATATTCCGATGCGGACCGCGTGACCAGATTGGCGGGGTTGAAATCGGGGGTACCGCCCAACTGGTCGATGCGTTCGGCCACCAGCATCACGTGGTCGCGTTCTTCGCGCGCATGTTGCGCAAATTCGGCCTTCACGCCTTCGCTGGCGATGCCGCTGGCGACCACGGCATGCTGGGTATAGCGCAGCACGCACACGATTTCGGTGGCGAGCACCGCCTGCAGAATATCGATCGCGGCGGCCGCATCGCCGGCATAGCTGGTGCTGACCGCGCCTTCGGCAATGTGCCGCCGTGCGCGATCGCGCAAAGTGGTCACATCGCTTAAAAATGTCTGGGCGGGCTGGATTGCGGTGGCCATGAATAATTCCTGGGCTGATGAGGGAGCACGATGGCGTTGGCCGAGTGTGGCGCGGCCTGACCCGGGCAAGGTAAATTGGTGGCATGCGCGAAACAGCATCGGATTCTACGCAAGCGGCCGCAGGTGCTGGCAAAAACCGGGCTTCATTCCGCGCGTACCTCCAGCTAAGGGGAGCAGGATGACCCAACCCCGCGACCGCGCCGATGCCCCACCGTTCTGCGTGGCCGCGCTGTACCATTTCTGCCGGTTTGACGATTGCGCTGGCATGCGCGACGCCCTTGACCGGGTGTGCCGCCAACAGCACGTGCGGGGCACGCTGTTGCTGGCGCGTGAAGGGATCAACGGCACGATTGCCGGCGCGCGCACTGGCATTGACGCGGTGCTTGACCATATCCGCGCAATGCCGGGTTGCGCCGCGCTGGAGGTGAAGTTTTCGACCGCCGAAGCCCTGCCGTTTCACCGCATGAAGGTGCGCATCAAACGCGAAATCGTCACCATGGGCCAGCCCGACATCGATCCGCGCCTCAGCGCGGGGACGTATGTCGATCCGGCCGACTGGAACGCGCTGATCAGCGATCCCGGCACGATCGTGATCGACACGCGCAACGATTATGAAGTGGCGGTGGGCAGCTTTGCCGGCGCGATCGATCCGCACACGCGCAGCTTCAGCGAATTTCCGGCGTGGTTCCGCGCAGAGCGCGAACGCCTGCTGGGTTCTGGCCAAGAGGGCACCCCGCCCAAAGTGGCGATGTTCTGCACCGGCGGCATCCGTTGCGAAAAATCAACCGCGTTCCTGCGTAGCGAAGGCGTCGATCAGGTCTATCACCTGAAGGGCGGCGTGCTGAAATACCTGGAAACCGTGCCACCCGAACACAGCCTGTGGCAGGGCGAATGTTTTGTGTTCGATGCCCGCGTTGCGGTTGGCCATGGGCTGGCGCCGGGCACGCACACGCTGTGCCATGCCTGCCGCATGCCGGTCAGCCCGGCCGACCTGGGATCGCCGCTGTACGAACCGGGGGTCAGCTGCCCGGCCTGCCACGCCACGCGCAGCGACGAACAGCGCGACGGCTATCGCGAACGCCACCGCCAGGAACAGCTGGCCACCACGCAGGGCCGCGCGCATGTCGGCGCGGTGATACCGGAACCGCCACGCTGATGACCGGCACCCCGGTACGCCCTGTGCGCGCGTTGGCGCGGGCACAGATTGAGGCGCGATCGATCGATTATGTGCCCCTGCGCGAACGCCACGGGCGGGTGCGCGATCAGGCGCCGTTCTGGTTTTTGGGCAATTTTCATTTTCTGACCATCGCCATCGGCTTTATCGGCCCGGCGATGCACCTGTCGCTGGGGTGGACTGCGCTGGCGGCGGTGGCCGGCGTGCTGCTGGGCACCGGATTTCAGGCGTTTCATGCCAGCCAGGGCGCCGAACTGGGCCTGTCGCAGATGATCCAGTCGCGCGCGCAGTTCGGCTATCGCGGGGTGGTGGTGCCACTGGCGGCGGCGCTGTTCACGTTCATCGGTTTCAACGTGGTTGATACCCTGATCGCCGCCGCGGGCATTCAGCAGATCTGGGGCGTGACGCTGCCGGTGACCACGTTCGCGCTGGCCGCGGTGGCCACCGTGCTGGCGGTGTGGGGCCACGATTTCGTGCACGCCATGTTCAAGGCGATGTTCTGGATCAGCCTGCCGATCTGGACGCTGCTGACCGCGGCGATCGTGGCGGGTTACGCCCCGATCCAGGCCACCCTGGTGGCCGACAGCGGGGGATTTTCCTGGGTGGCGTTCGCCACGCAATTTGCCGCCGCCGCCAGTTACAACATCACCTATGCGCCCTATGTATCGGATTATTCGCGCTATCTGCCGCCGACCACGTCGCGGGTGGCGATCATCGGCAATGTCTTTGCCGGGTCGGCGCTGTCGGCGGCCTGGCTGATCGTGCTGGGCGCGTGGTTGGCCGCGCGCACCGGATCGGGCGATGCGCTGGTGGCCATATTGCAGGTCGGCAACCGGCTGGGGCCGGGTCTGGGGCTGGCGCTGTGCGTGACATCGGTGGGCGCATTGGTGGCGGCGATGGGCATGAACGCCTATTCCGCATCGCTGACCTTTCTGACCGGGTGGGACAGCTTTACCGACCGCCATCCCGGCCCCATGCTGCGGCTGATCGTGATCGCCGGGATCGTGACGACCTGGGTCGCGATCGCGCTGGCCAGCGGCAGCGGCGCAATCAATGCGCTGGGGGCGACGCTGGTGCTGATGCTGTACCTGCTGTGCCCGTGGACTTCGGTCAATCTGGTCGATTATTTCGTGTTGCGCAAAGGCCGTTACGCCATCGTCGATCTGGCGCGCGCCGATGGCATTTATGGCGCGTGGGGCATGCGCGGGCTGGTCAGTTATGGCGCCGGGCTGGCAGCGTCGGTACCGTTTTTCGTCATACCAGGCGTCTGGACCGGGCCGGTCGCGGCATGGATGGGCGGGGTCGATCTGGCCTGGCTGGTCGGGCTGGCAGTGGCGGCAGGCAGCTACCTATGGGCCAATCGCAAGTTTGCCCGCACCGACGAAGACGCCGCGATCGCGCGCAGCCAGGCCGAACTGGCGTTGATTGATGCGGCGCCCCTGCACCAATTGGCTGACACCGTGGTTTGACGTCATCGACCATCTTGACCCGCAGGCCGGAATTGGCAATTTGCTGCGGCTGGGGAGAGCAGGGTTTATGACACGAACAATCGGGGTACCATTTGCGGTCAAAACGCAAATGCTGATGCTGGCATCGCTGATCGTGCTGGGCACACCTGGCAGTGCCGCTGCCGATGCGGCATCGCCGCTCAACCTGCCCGGTCCGCAGTCGATTTCCGCCAATGACAAGGCGCTGGGCGCCAAATCCAACCCGGACATGACCGCCGAATTCGGTGGGGCCTACACCGGGCCGCAATCCGCGCTGGTGCGCCGCGTCGGAATCACCGTGGCGGGCCAGTCGGGGATTGCCGATGTGTCCCGCGATTTCACGTTTACCCTGCTCAATTCGCCGGTGGAAAATGCCTTCGCGATCCCCGGCGGCTATGTCTATTGCACCCGCGCGCTGCTGGCGCTGATGAATGACGAGGCGGAGCTGGCGTTCGTGCTGGGGCATGAAACCGGCCATATCGCCGCGCACCATGCCGACCAGCGCAACAAGGTTACCCAGCGCGATGTCCTGCTGGGCACGCTGGGCCAGGCCATTCTGGGTGGATTGCTGGGCAATGGCGCGGCCGGGCAGATTGGCGGCGCGCTGGTCAAAAGCGGGGTGAACCGGCTGGTCACCGGCGATGTCATGCACCATTCGCGCACCGAAGAATTCGAAGCGGATGACCTGGGCACGGTGTTCGCGCAAAAGGCCGGCTATGACCCGCTGGCGGCATCACAGATGCTGACCGCGCTGGCGGCGCAGACCGCGCTGGACAAGACCATCGCCGGCGATGCGCGCACCACGCCGCGCTGGGCCATGTCGCACCCCGATCCCGAGGCGCGGGTGGCGCGCGCGCTCGACCGCGCGCGGGCGATGGGCGTGTCATCCGGGCGGCGCAACGGCGATGCATTTCTGATGTCGCTGAACGGCATGATCTATGACGATGATCCGCGCCAGGGCGTGATCGAGGGGCAGACCTTTACCTATCCGGTCGGGCGCGTGACGTTCACCGCGCCAGCTGGCTATGGCATGTCCAACGCCACCGATGCGGTGACCGTGTCTGCACTGGGCGGCAATGGCGGGGGTCAGGCCAGTTTCAGCGGCGGCGCGTTCACCGGCACGCTGGATGCCTATGTCGGCCAGGTGCTGACCAAACTGGGCGGTGACAAACCGGTGCAAGTGTCGCCGCGCCACACCACAATCAATGGCATGGACACCGCCAGCACCACCCTGACCGCGCAGGACAGCGCGGGCAACACCCAGGACGTGACCGTGGTCGCCTATGCGGTTGCCCCGGGCCAGACTTATGCCTTTACCGTGCTGACCCCGCAGGGATCAGGGCTGGGCGCGCTGGCGCCGCTGGTCAGCAGTGTGCGCCGTATGAGCGCCGCTGAGGCTGCCGCGGTGCGCGCGCGCGTCATCAGCGTGGTCAGCGTGGGCAGGCGCGATACCGTCACCACGCTGGCGGCGCGCATGGCCTATACCACCAAGGCGCGCGAACGCTTTGTGGTGCTGAACGGGCTGCCCGCCGATGCCGAACGGCTGCCCAAAGGCCGCAAGGTGAAGCTGGTGGTGTGGGGACCGCCCGGGCGTTATTGATCCCGCGTCAAACTGGCGTCGCCAGCAACTGTGCCAATGCGGCGTTGATAAACCCGGCATCATCGGGGTTCAGCCCGCCGCCCGCCATATGCCCCCACACCGACGGGATCACGCGCAGTTCGGCATTGGGCATCTGCGCCACCTCAATCTCGCTGTCTTCGGACGGAAAATAGAGATCGGTGCGGCACGGCATGATCATCGCGCGCGCCGAAATCGCCGCCAGCGCCACCGCCAGGTCGTCATCAAAACGCGGATCGGCGCTGATATCGGCGGCCTGCCAGGTGGCGAGCATGGCCAGCAGGTTGTTGGCATCGTGTGCCTGAAACGATGGTTCCCACGCCAGGCTCAGAAATGCCTCCATCGACGGCAGGCCCAGCCGGTCGCGATCAAGTTGCTGGCGGAAAAACGTCTGCGACCACGCCCACCCGGCATAAACCCGCGCAAACGCGCGAATCCCGGCCACCGGCGGCACCGTGTAATCCCCGCCGGCAAACGCCGCATCGGCCAGCAGCGCGCACTTGCACCCTTCCAGAAACAGCCAGTTGTGCCGCGATGTGCGCGCCGATCCGCACCACGGCGCGATCCGCTGCACCATGTCGGGAAACAGCGCGCCCCACTGAAACGCCTGTTGCGCGCCCATCGAATACCCGGCCACCAGCGCCAGCGTGGTCAGGCCGAACTGTTCTGTCACCAGCCGGTGCTGCAACAGCACATTGTCGCGCACCGTCACCAGCGGGAAACGCGGGCCATCAAACGGCGCCGGCGTGTTGCTGGGCGATGATGACAGCCCGTTGCCCAGCATGTTGGGGACGATGATGAAATACTTTTCCGGGTCCAGCGCCATGCCCGGCCCGATCGCCCAGGCGTTGCTGGCATGCGTGCCCGAATAGTGGGTGGGAAACACCACGGCATTGTCGCGCGCATCGTTCAGACGCCCGTGCGTGACATAGGCCACGCGCACGCCGGGCAGCACCACGCCTGATTGCAGGGTGACATCGCCGGCGTCAAAATGGGCAAGGTCGGTCATGGTCGGTCTCTTTCCTGTGTGATCTGCAACCTGAGGCGTGATGCGCCCAATCTGATCCATCACGCCTCAGGAGTCTTTGTTTCCGCATCGTTTTTGCACGATGCTTCAGGCTACATCGTCAAGGGCCGGTCGTAACCGGTCAATTCCAGATAGCCGCGCCCGCCGCGTGTGCGCACCGCACCCTCCCAGTAAACCGGCAAGCCGCTGCGGCGTGAATCGATCTCCTGCGCGGCGAACATCGGATCAAGCGTCCAGCGCGTGACCCCGGCGGGCGTGCGGATGCTGATTTCCTGCCGCACCGGATATACTCCGCCGGTCGCCGCGCTGCGCCATGTCGCGAGCGGACGGAACGTGACATCGCCGGGGCCGAGCACGGTCATGGTACCATCGGCGCGGCGCAGCGCCCCGCCCGCCCACAGCGTGCCGCCGGCTTTGGCGCGCATGCGGAACGCCATCAGCGCCGATCCGTCATCAAAATTGATCCCGGTCCAGTCCCACCCTTGCGCATCGGGCGCCAGGTATTGCGATGACCATTCACGGTCCAGCCAGGCCGTGCCCGTTACCGCCACAGTCGCATTGCCGCGCCGGACCGACCCGCTGACGCGCAATTGCGGGATCGAGTAATAATAGCTGGCCTGTTCCGGCAGCGGCCCCTTGCGGCTGTATCCGCCCGCCCCTTGCGGCAAAGGCGGCTGCGTCGGTTGCATATCCAGCGTCAGCGCAAAACCATCGGTGGCAATCCGTGTCTGCCATTGCCCGTTGGCCGTGCGTTGCAGGCGCCAGTCGCGGATGGCCACATCGGCATCGCCCACCCTGGCATTGGCCAGCCCGAAACCCTGCCGCGCGGTGCGTTCGCCATGCAGCAGCGCGGCACTTCCGGCGTCAGACAGCGCGACATGCGCAAACAGCACCTGGCGCGGGGCAAAGCGGCTGGGGTTGGCGAGATCGACCGGCGGCCTGGTGCGAAAAAACGTGACCTGAAACCCCAGATCGTGGCCGTCGGCGGTTTTCAGCCAGCCGGTGACATACCACCATTCGGTGCGAAACGCGGGGTGCGCACCGTGATCGGCGGGAAAGCGCAGGACCATGCCGGGCCGCACCACCGGATAAGGCGCGACCGCAGCGGCACCGGCCCCTGCCCCCAGCAGCAGTCCGGCCAGCATGGCGGCCAACACCGCCGCGCGGCGCCAAAACGGGGTGGCCCACTGCATCACCAATCCTCCCGCACCGACTGGATCGCGCTGCGCGCGGTGGCGCGCCGCCCCGCCAGCACCGCCGTCACCGCCGCCGCACCGATCAGCGCCGCCGCAACGCCGATCAGCGTGGCCACCGGCACCCGCGTTGCCATGGTCCAGTTGAATGACTGCGGGTTGATCACCTGGATCAGCACTTGCGCCAGCACCAGCCCCAGCCCGATCCCGGCCAGCGCTCCGGTCAGCCCGACAATGCCGCCCTCGATCGCCAGCATCGCGGTCAATTGCCCGCGCGTCACCCCCAGATGGCGCAACATGCCGAATTCGCGGGTGCGCGCGATGGTCTGTGCCGACATTGTCGCGGCCACCCCGGCCAGCCCGACCACGATCGCCACCGCCTCCAGCAGATAAGTCACCGCAAAGCTGCGATCGAACAGCGTCAGCGCCACGCGGCGCAGCAGCGCCGGCCGGGTCAATTCCACCTGTTCGCGCAAGGCCGGCGACATCCGCTCCAGCAGCGTCCGACCCACGCCCGCTAGGTCCGCCCCTGGCCGGACGGTCACCGCCAGCTGATCGCGCGCGTCATCCCCGGTCAGGCGTTGATAATCGCGGTCATCGATAATTACCGCGCCGGTCTGGCGGCCATAATCGCGGAACACGCCCACCACGGCAAAGCGTGTGGCCAACCCAGTGACTGGCACAATCGGCAGCGTGATGACCGCGCCCGGTTGCCAACCATAAAGCCGCTCTGCCGGTTCGGACGCCCAGATCGGCAGCGTGCCAGGCGGCGCGGCTGGCCCGCGCGCGATCAGCGCCGGCAAGCCATGGCCGGTCGGACGTGCGATCAGCGTGACCGGTGGCCGGTTGGCGGCGATGGTGATCGGCAACTGGCGGCTGAACACCACAGCGGCCACCCCTGGCGTCGCCGCCAGATTCGCGCGCGTGGCGGGATCAAAACTCGCCCCGGTGTTCACCCGCGCATACAGATCGGCGGCCAGCACATCGCCCAGCCAATCCGCCACCGATCCCCGGAAACTGGTGACCATGGTGGCCATTGCGATCATCAATGCGGTCGATGCAACAATCCCGCACAGCGCGGTCGCGGCGGCGTTGGGCGCACCACGCAGATGGCGGATCGCCAGCAGCAGCGGTACCCCACCCCGCCGCATGCGCGCCAGCGGCGCCAGCAGCGCGCGCGCAAACCACGGCACCCCGACCACGCCGCCGGCCAGCAACAGCGCCATACCGCCAAACCCCCACAGCGGCAGGCCCATGACCGGCGGCAGCATTGTGGCCCCGGCGCCCGCAACCATCAGCGCCGCCGCCGGCCACCATGCCACCGGATCGCGCGGATCGATCACATCGCCCGCGTTTTTCAACGCGGCGGCGGGCGCGGCACGCGCCGCCGCGCGCCCGGGCAGCGCACTGCCCAGCGCGGCGGCAAACACCCCCAGCGCAAAAAAGCCCAGCGCGGCCAGCGGCTGAAACACCACCGGCATCGCGCCCCCGCGAAAATAGCCCGCGCCCAGATCACCGCCAAACCAGTGCAGCGCGGCCCAGGCCAGCGCATAGCCGATCAGCAGCCCGGCGCCCGCGCCGACCACGCCGATCACCAGCCCTTCGCCCACCACCGCCGCGATCACCCCGCCGCGCGGCATGCCCAACGTGCGCAACAGCGCAAACGCGCGTTGCCGCCGCACCACCGACAGCGATTGCGCCGAATAGACCAGAAACCCCCCGGTCAGCAGCGCCACCAGCGCCAGCATATCCAGATTGACGCGATAGGCGCGCGACAGCGCATCACCCGCCACGTTCTGCGCCGCCGGCGTCGACAGGATCGCGGTGGGCGGCAATTGCGCGCGCACATTCGCCTCTGCCAGCGGCCGGTCCGCCAGCGCCAGATCGATCCGGTCGATCCGCCCCAGCCGCCCGAACCGCCATTGCGCCGCCGCGATATCCATGACCGCCAGCGCCGGCGCGTCATCGGCACCCGCCAGCACGCCCGCCACCCGCAGCGGCACGGCATGGCCGTTGGCCGTGACCATGACCGTCGCGCCAACCCGCGTGCCCGCATCGATCAGCGCGCGGCGCGACAGCACCACCACCGCATCATCAAACACCCCTGCGCGATCCCCATCGGATCGCGCAGCCGCCACCAGCGATGGCGTCACCACCGCCGCGCGGAAAATATCCACGCCCAGCAGCGTGATCCGCGCCTTGCCCGCTTGCGCAGGCAAACTGACCACCGGGCTGGCATCGGCCACGCCCCGGGCCATGGCCACACGCGGATAGACCGCCTCATCAAACCCCAGCGGGCTGGTGCCGCGCACAGACAGTTCGGCCGCGCCGCTGACCCCGCGCATCGCACCATCGAACGCGACCAGCGCCGATCCATTGACCAGGTGCACCGCAAACCCCAGCGCAACGCCCACCGCGACCGCCACCGCCGTCAGCACAAAGCGCGCCGGGTGAAACCGCCATTCCCCCCCGATCAGCCAGCGCAGCGCCAGGCGACCATCACCCACGCTCAACCGCCACCAGGCCATCCGCGCCCAGCCGAACCACACGGTCGGCAATCGCCGCGCAGGCATCCGAATGTGTGACCATCACCCCGGCGGCGCCATGGTTGCGCACCGCATCGGCAAACAGCGCCAGCACGCGCGCCGCCGTGGTCGGATCAAGATTGCCGGTCGGTTCATCGGCCAGGATCAGCGCCGGGCGGTGCACCAGCGCGCGCGCGATCGCCACCCGCTGCAATTCCCCGCCCGACAGATCACGCGCATAGCCGCCCCCGCGCCCCTGCAACCCCACCGCATCCAGCATCGCATCGGCGCGCGCCTCCGCAGCAGCGGCATCGGGCGACACCAGCGCCAGCGGCAGTGCCACATTCTGCCGCAAGGTCAGATAGGGCAGAATATGAAACGCCTGAAACACAAACCCGATCCGCGCCCGCCGCAACCGCGTCCGCGCGCCCTCATCCAGCGGCCCCAGCACCGTGCCTTCAATGCTGACGCTGCCGCTATCCGCCTCATCCAGCCCCGCCAGGATATTCAGCAAAGTCGATTTGCCCACCCCGGATTCACCAACAATCGCGACCAGCTCCCCACCCGCAACATCCAAATCCAGCCCGCCAAACAACTGGCGCGGCCCCGGCACCGCCTTGCCCAGCGCGCGGACCTGCAGAATGGGGGGATCGATGGTCATATTTCCCGTGGTGGAGGATCACTGCCGCGCGCGCAAGCCGGCCTTTGGGCAGGATGGCGCCGCTTGGGCAATGGGCAGGCTGGGGACTTGCGTCAGTGCGGGATTATGGGGATATTTGGTCGCGCCACCACATGCCGTTTCGGTTGGGGGTTTGGGGATTTAGTAAAGTGTCACCGGAACCCGGAGCACTTGGAGGACGGCTTGCCGCGCCGTTGCAAGACCGTTTTGGCGCGACCTCGTTGCTTTTCCAGAAATGGTCGCCGATGGTTGACGAGCTATACAACGCACCTGCAACCACGACCGGCGCGATCACCGATATAACCCGGAAAATCATTACGCCCACAGCAAAACAGGTTTTTGAAGGCAGATGACCTCCGAACAGACCAGCCATCTGAGACATTCCCAACGTTGCTATCACTGGTTGTTCGTGTGGGCGGTCCTCAACTCCCTGTTAGTGGTCGGAATCATCAAGAGAGGATGGGGGCATGGGGTAGAGATGATACTCATCTCATCTGCCATCCTCTTTGGTTATGGTTTTCTAATCGACATAAGCACCAGAATATGGTGGACGGCCAATCAGATATGGTGGCGTGACTTGGATTACTTCTCGATCAAGACGATGCGCCACACCGTGCGTATTGGCGAGATAACTGAGGTGACGGTCGCCAATCACCCGGCCAACTTCGTGCCTAATAAGCCATTCGACCGCTTCCTGCTAGTGAGCCCAGCCGATACAATCACGATCCTTCCCAGCTTCCATCAGCGTGAGGAGTTGGAGGACCTGCTGCGCCTCATTCACGAGAAGCGCCCGGAGGCGTTCACCGATCCTCATGTTCTGGAGTTCATGGACGGGGGCTTCGCGGAATGGTGGCGGTATCGGTAAAGATGCCGCCTTCTCCTATGAAATTAATATTATCGAAAGAAACATTTATGCTGTCCAACGGGCTTTGCAGATTTATCGTGGGTTTGCCATCAACAATGGCAGCTTTAGCAATCTCATGTTCAGCGCAAGGATCGCCCCTAACATTGAACAATATCGAAAGCCTGCCGCCATATGATGCTGCGCGTGTTATTTTTGGTAGCGTGCTTGAGCCAGGAGCCGACGGGTTCCGGTGACACTTTACTAAATCCCCATACCTTTTACAGATGAAGATGGGAATTTGTGATGACGGATGCGTAAGCCCCAAACGCCCGTCTAACCCAGCCCCCTGAGGGGAAAAGCACTGTCTGGCCAAAATTTCAGGACTGTCTGGTGCGGTCGAGAAGACTCGAACTTCCACGGCCTTTCGGCCACAACGACCTCAACGTTGCGCGTCTACCAATTCCGCCACGACCGCATCATCGTGACGGGCGCGCAGGCCGTGACCGGTGCACCCGTCGGGGTAGGAGCGGGCGCGTAGCAAACACCATTGCCGGGTGCAACCTGTGTTTCCCGGTGCCAGGCCGGTTTAATCGGGTTTCCAGCCGATATCGGCCGATTTGGCCGATTTGGGCACGTCGGTCACCGCTTCGTTGATGGTTTCGCTTTCGCCCGGTTTCAGCACGTCTTTCGACGGGGTCACGGTCCAGGTGTACACCACCCGGTTGTTTGCATCGCGCAGCACGATCAGGATCGGCGGCACTTCGCGCACATCCTTGCCGATGTTGGTGACCGTGCCGCTGGCGCCGAAATAGTCCTTGCCATTGGGCAGCGTGCGGCGGTCCTGCCGTTCGGCGGGGAATGACAGCGCCAGATCGGGGCGCGCCGCCCCGAACACCGGATGCGCACGCGCCACCGGCAGCCAGTCAGGCAGGCCGAACCAGGCGACCGCGCCGATCGCCGCCGCCACGGTCAGCGCAAACAGCACCGCGGCGATGGTCCACAGCCGTGCGGGATTGCGCCGCGGGCGAAACGGCGGTTCGGGCGCAAACGGCGATCGCGTGTCATCAACCGTGTCGGCCACGCGGGGCGCGGGTATGGGCCGCGCAGGGCGCGCCGATGGTGGCGGGGTGGGAACCGGGGCGATGCCGGACGCGGGATCGGCTGCCGCGATCGGCCGTGACGCCAACGTATCGGCGGGCGCATCAGCAGGCGTATCAGCAATCTGGGCCGGTTCGGACAGCACCAGTTCGGGGCCGGCCTGAAACCAGCTGTGCCGGCACTTGGCACAGCGCACGGTCCGCCCGTCCACCCCGATGGCGCTGTCGGGTACGACATAGCGCGTGGAACAATCGGGGCAGGCAATGATCATGCTTGCGGGTTAAGCATGGCAGTGCCTATGGAAACAATAGCTTCAGGTGGGGAGAATTGCATCGATGGCCTTTTTTCCACATGCATTGACGCTTATGCTGCGCGAACATCCCCCGTTGTTCCCCTTGTCCCAAGCGAAAACCAAGCCCCGCGACCATGGCTGAGCCTGATGCCGAAATCGTCCAGTTCGACAATGTCGGGCTGCGCTATGGCACGGGCAAGGAGGCGCTGACCGATATTTCGTTCACGCTGTACCCCGGCCGGTTCTATTTTCTGACCGGCGCATCGGGCGCGGGCAAGACCAGCCTGTTGCGGCTGTTGTACCTGGCGCAGCGGCCATCGCGCGGGTTGATCCGCATGTTCGGCACCGATGCGATCACGCTGTCACGCGATCGGCTGCCCGGGTTTCGCCGCCGGCTGGGCGTGGTGTTTCAGGATTTCCGGCTGGTCCCGCATCTGTCGGCATTTGACAATGTCGCACTGCCGCTGCGGGTGGCCGGGGTGGCAGAGCGTGAGATTACGCGCCCGGTTGATGAAATGCTCGATTGGGTCGGGCTGGCCGACCGGCGCAATGCCCGACCCGCGACGCTGTCGGGCGGGGAACAGCAGCGCGTGGCGATCGCGCGCGCGGTGATCGCCCGACCCGACATGCTGGTGGCAGACGAACCGACCGGCAACGTCGATCCCGAAATGGCGCTGAAACTGTTGCGCCTGTTCGAAAGCCTGAACCGGCTGGGCACCACCGTGGTGGTAGCCACCCACGATGTCCACCTGATCCGCAAAGTGCCGGATTCGTTGATCATGCGGCTGGACAAGGGGCGGATGTCCGACCCGACCGGTGCCCTGCGCTATCCCCCGCGCCGCACCACGCCCGCCGCCGACACCGGCTATGCCGATATGCCACCAGTTGACAGCAAAGCTGGTAGCGACGGCGATGGCGAACCACCGCTGGGGTTTGCCCCGGCATGAACGCGGCAGCGCTGTTTGGCGGATCACGCAAGGCAGAGCCCGGGCTGCTGCCCGACCCGCGGCTGGGCAATCCGATGCCGTGGGTGATTGCCATCGTCATCGCGCTGACGGTGATCGCGGCGGGCAGTGGTTTGGCGCTGCGCAATGCCGCGACCAGCGCCAACGCCACGTTGAACGGGGGGGTGATCGTGCAGATCGTGACCGCCGCGCCGGCATCGCGCAACCAGCAGGCCGATGCCGCGCTGGCCGCGCTGACCCGCACGCCCGGCGTGATCGAGGCGCACCGCGTGGCGCAGGATCAGTTGGAAGGTCTGCTGGAACCATGGCTGGGCACGCGCCCTGGCGACACCATTGATGATTTGCCAATCCCCGCGCTGATCGATGTGCGGATGGCCGATGCGGCCACGCCTGACCGGATCAAGGCCCTGCGTGCGACACTGGCCGCAGTCGCGCCGGCGGCACAGATCGATGCGCAGGCGGCGTGGCTGACCCCGGTGTTCCGCGCGCTGGCAACGCTGCAATGGCTGGCTGCCGGGCTGATCGCGCTGCTGGCGCTGGCGACGATTGCGGCGGTGGTGCTGGCGGCGCGCAACACATTGGTCAACCATCGCGAAACAATCGCCATCGTGCATCTGCTGGGGGGCACGGACAGCCAGATTGCGCGGGTGTTTCAACGCGCGGCCGGGATCGAGGCGGGTATCGGCGGGATCATCGGGCTGATCGCGGGGGTGGCGGCGATTGTGGTGCTGGCGCAACAATTCAGCGCGCTGGGGTCGGGCATGGCGACCGGTGCCGCGCTGGGCTGGGGCGATTGGCTGGTGATTGCACTGATCCCGCTGGGCGGGGTCGGGCTGTCGGTGTTGACCGCGCGGCTGACCGTGCTTTCCGCGCTGCGGCGGATGGTGTAACGTGCGGCTGATGTTGCGTGGTAAACCGCCCGGGCTGTTTCGCCGCCTGCTGTCGCTGCTGGTGCTGGCGTGGCTGCTGGGCTTTATCTGGTTTGCGCTGCTGTTGCCGCGCCCGGCAGAGGACGTGCACACCGATGCGGTGATCGCGCTGACCGGGGCCAGCGGGCGCATCGCGCGCGGGCTGGATGTGGTGCGCGCAGGCCAGGCGCAACGCATGCTGGTATCGGGTGTCGACAGCGAAGTGACGGCGGCGCATTTCGCCACCGAATTCGGCGTTTCGCCTGCATTGCTGGCCTGTTGCGTGACGTTGGGCTATGCCTCGTTCGATACCTGGTCCAACGCCCAGGAGGCGGCGGCCTGGATCGCGCGTTACCACGTGCGATCGGTGCGGCTGGTCACCACCGACTGGCACATGCGCCGCGCCGTTTTCGATCTGAGGCTGGCCGGACCGAAACAGCTGATCATTGTCGAAGATGCCGTGCGATCGCATCCATCGATCAAAGTGCTGTTCGTCGAATACAACAAATTCATCGCGCGGATCGTGGCCTGGCTGATCAACTGGCCGGCGACCACCCGCGCCACGGTAGCGGGCCATGACCATAGCTGACCGTCATGGTGGGCCATGACCACACCTGATCGCCCCGCCGGTCTGGCCGGGCTGCTGCGCAACATCGCGTTCTATACCCTGTTTTACGGGGGCAGCGTGCCACTGCTGATGATCAATATCGTCACCCTGCTGCTGCCCGCCGGGGTGCTGTTCGTGATGGTGCGGGTGTGGTGCGGCTGGCACTGGTGGTGCTGTCGCCATGTGCTGGGCATCCGCGTGGTGGTCGAAGGCCAGGTGCCGGACTATCCGGCGCTGTTTGCGATGCGCCATGAATCGTTTTTTGAAGCGATTGATCTGCCGATCCTGCTGCACAACCCCGTGGTGTTTGCCAAACAGGAACTGTTTGCCATTCCGCTGTGGGGCGCATTGGGCCGGCGTTATGGCCTGGTCACGGTCGATCGTCACGCCGGTGCGCGTGCATTGAAAGCGATGTTTGCCGCCGCGCGGGCGCACAGCCGCGGCGCGCAGCGTGCCCGGCCGCTGGTGATCTTTCCCGAAGGAACGCGGGTGCCGCATGGCACTGCGGCGCCCTTGCAGGCGGGCTTTGCCGGGTTGTACAAGATCATGGGCCTGCCGGTGGTGCCGGTCGCAGTCGACAGCGGGCCATTGTACCACCGCTGGTGGAAACGCCCGGGGGTGATCACCTATCGCTTTGGCGCCGAAATCCCTGCCGGCCTGCCGCGCCACGCGATCGAGACCGCCGTGCACGATGCGATCAACGCGCTGAACAGCTGATCAATTCCCGCCAGTGTGATCGCTGCGGCCAAAGTCGGGGCGGGCATCGTCCTGGCCCATTTCGATGATCGACCGGCGAATGGCGCGGGTGCGGGTGAACTGGTCGTGCAGCAACTGGCCATCGCCGGCGCGGATTGCCGCCTCCAGCTCTGCAAGGTCGCGGTTGAACCGGCCCAGCATATCCAGCACGGCATCACGGTTGGTCAAAAACACGTCGCGCCACATGGTTGGGTCCGACGCGGCAATGCGGGTAAAATCGCGAAAACCGCCGGCGGAATACTTGATCACCTCGCTTTGCGTCACGCGTTCCAGATCGGATGCGGTGCCGACGATGGTATAGGCGATCAGGTGCGGCAGGTGGCTGGTGACCGCCAGCACCAGATCGTGGTGTTCGGCATCCATCACTTCGACCCGCGCGCCAAACGCCTCCCACAGCGCGACCAGCCGTGCCAGATCGGCGGGGTCGGCATCGGCCGGCGGGGTCAGGATGCACCAGCGGTTGCGAAACAGGCTGGCAAAGCCCGCGTCCGGCCCGCTTTGTTCGGTCCCCGCCACCGGATGCGCGGGGATCACGCGGTGCCCCGGCAGCGCGTCGGCCAATGCGGCGGCGACCCCGGCCTTGCTCGACCCGACATCGCTGATCACCACCCCGGCGGACAGCCCGGGCGCCATGGCGCGCGCGGCATCGCCCATCGCCCCGACCGGTACGCACAGCACCACCAGATCGGCGCCGGCCACCGCCTCTGCCGCGTCGTCATAAATCGCATCGGCCAGCGTGATCGCCCGCGCCCGATCGCGCACCGCCGGGTCCGCGTCATAACCGGTGACGCGGATGCCCGGCAGTCCCGCATGCGCGGCACGCGCCACAGATCCACCGAGCAGCCCCAGCCCGATCACCGCGACATGGCGAAACGGCAGCGATGGCATGTCGGCGTTCACGCCGCGGCCCCGGCCAGCTGCGCCAGCACCACCGCGATGTGGTCCATCTGTTCAGGCGTGCCGATGGTGATGCGCAGGCATTGCGGCAGGCCCTGCCCCGGCAGCCAGCGGGTGATATAGCCATGGTCCATCAGCGCCAGATAGGCAGCCTGTGCCGTCAGCGCGCCCATAAATTCGATCAGCACGAAATTGGCTTCGCTGGGCAAGGGGCGCAGGCCATGGTTGCCCAGCGTCGCCAGTGCAGCCACAAACCGCGCCCGTTCGCGCGCGTTGTGCGCGCGTGACTGCTCCACAAACGCCTGATCGGCGACCGCCGCCAGCGCGGTTGCCTGCGCCGACAGCGACAGGTTGAACGGGCCGCGGATGCGGTTGAGCATATCCACCAGCGCCGGATCACCGGTGGCCCAGCCGACGCGTTCGCCCGCCAGCCCGTAAATCTTTGAAAATGTGCGGGTGACCAGCACATTGTGGCTGCGCTGCGCCAGCGCAAAGGCGCCATCGTCGGCCTCCGCCGCGACATATTCGGCATAAGCCTGGTCAATCACCAGCAGGACATCGGGGCGCAAGCCCGCGTGCAGCCGCGCAACCTCTTCCCGGCCGATATAGCTGCCGGTGGGGTTGTTGGGGTTGGCCAGAAAAACCACGCGCGTGGCCGGGGTGACCGCCGCCAGCAGCGCATCCACATCGGTGCCGTAATCGCGATCAGGCGCCACGATCGGCGTCGCCCCGCAGCGCCGCGCGGCAATGTCATAGACCGAAAAGCCGAAACGGACATAGACCACCTCGTCACCCGGCCCCGCAAACGCCTGCGCCGCCAGGTTGAGCAATTCGTCTGACCCGGTGCCCATGACCACGCGATCGGTGGCGATGCCATGCAGGTGCCCCAGCGCGTTGCGCAGCGCCACGCTGTCGGGATCGGGATAGCGCGCCTGATCACCAGCATGGGCGCGCGCCGCTTGCGCCAGCGGGCTGGCACCCAGCGGATTTTCATTGGCCGACAGCTTGATCAGCGCGGCGCCGTCGGTGCCGGTCGATTTGCCCGGGACATAGGCATGGATCGCGGCGATCCACGGTTTTGGCTGGGGACGCGCGGCCAGGGCAGGCGCGGCGGCAGAAGGAAGCGCGGGCGAGGTCATGCCTCGCGCCTTATCCGGGTTCGCGCGCCAAGGAAACTGCCGAAAGGCGCCACGCACCTTGCGCTGCAGACGAAAAAAGGGCCGGAAGACGAATCTTCCGGCCCGAGTGCGTTCGCAGGAGGAACATGGTCCGGCAGGGGGGTGGAATGGGGAGAGGATCATCCCACCCACCCTGCCAAGCTGGTAAAAAACTTAGTAGTTGTAGGCGCGTTCGCCGTGTTCTGTGATGTCGAGCCCTTCACGCTCGGCATCTTCGGTCGGACGCAGGCCGATGGTCTTGTCGATCACAAAGTACAGGATCGCCGAGATGATACCCGACCACAGCAGCGTGATCAGCACCGCTTCGCCCTGGATCATCAGCTGACCCACGGTGTCATAGGTGGTGTTCACGACCGACGGGAACTTTGTGTAATCGGTGATGCCCTGACCGCCGAGCGCGGGGTTGGCAACAATCGCAGTACCCAGCGCGCCGGTGATGCCGCCAACGCAGTGGATGCCGAACACGTCCAGCGTATCATCATACTTGAACTTGTTCTTTACCGTGGTGACGAAGGCAAAGCAGATCGGCGAAACGATCAGACCCAGCACCAGCGCAGTCATCGGATGGGCATAACCCGAAGCCGGTGTAACCGCGACCAGACCTGCCACCGCGCCCGAGGCAGCGCCCAGCATCGAAGGCTTTTTGTGGACGATCTGTTCGATCAGCGCCCAGCTGACCGCAGCAGCGCAAGTGGCGAGCATGGTGTTGACGAAAGCAACCGCGGTAATGCCGTTGGCTTCAAGGTTGGACCCGGCGTTGAAACCGAACCAGCCCACCCACAACAGCGATGCGCCGATCATGGTCATGGTCAACGAATGCGGCGGGGTGTTTTCCTTGCCAAAACCAACCCGCTTGCCGATCATCAGGCAGCCGACCATCCCGGCGATGCCGGCATTGATGTGCACGACGGTACCGCCGGCGAAGTCGAGCGCGCCCTTGGCCCACAACAGGCCACCTTCGGTCGGGGTGTCTGAGGTGAAGTCCGGGCCTGCCCAGTACCACACCATGTGTGCAACCGGGTAATAGACCAGCAGCGACCACAGCACGACAAACACGATCAGCGGGGTGAACTTGATGCGTTCGGCAAACGAACCCACGATCAGCGCCGGGGTGATCATCGCAAACGTCATCTGGAACACGAAATAGCACAGTTCGGGGATGTAGACGTTGTCAGAGAACGTCGCCGCATAGGTCGAACCGTTCACACCCATCATCAGCGCTTTTGAAAAGCCGCCGATATACGGGGTCAGCGCCGGCGTCGGACCGGTGGTGAACGCCATCGAATAGCCGACCGTCGCCCACAGCAACCCGGTGACCGACACGATCATGAACACCTGCATCAACAGGCTGAGCATGTTCTTGGTACGCACCAGACCGCCGTAAAACAGCGCCAGGCCCGGTACGCTCATCATCAGCACCAGTGCCGACGAAACGAGCATCCAGGTGGTGTCACCCTTGTTGACCATCGTCGCCTGCTGGGCGACGGTTGGTGCCTTGATCATCGCCGCGTCGGCGAAAGCGGTCGTTGCAGTGCCCAGCATGATCGCTGACCCCACGACGCCACTGATCATTTTGCGGATCATATGGTTTCCCTTCATGTCGGACATCACAGGGCGGTATCCCCGGTTTCACCGGTGCGGATGCGCGTGGCAGAGGCAAGATCGATCACAAAGATCTTGCCATCGCCGATTGCCCCAGTGTTGGCGGTCTGCTGGATCGCTTCGATGATACGCGGCGCCAGATCGTCCGACACAGCAATCTCAAGCTTTACCTTTGGCAGCATATTGGTGGTGTATTCGGCGCCGCGATAGATTTCGGTCTGGCCTTTCTGCCGACCGAAGCCCTTGACTTCCGACACTGTCATCCCGGCAACGCCCATGCCCGACAGCGCTTCACGCACTTCGTCGAGCTTGAACGGCTTGATGATGGCGATGATGTATTGCATTCATGCCCCCTAAACAGACCCGGCACGAAAACTCGCAACCGGGCGCCAAGGGTTAAAAGCAAGATGCGTGCCAGATCAGTATATGCCCTGATTGGCCCATTTCCGAGCGATTGCTGGTTAACCGGGGTGGCCATATCCGCCCAAATAACGCGCAAGGTCGCGATTTTTGCCTAAAATTTAGGCAGGGAACTTTGTTTGGGAAGTACGAGGGCGCTTACAGAAAATCCTTCAGCGTGGCGATGAACCGTTCGAACTGGTCATGGTGCAGCCAGTGCCCGGCATCGGCAAATTCCATCACCGTGGCGTTGCGAAAGATTTTGGCCCGGCCATCGCGGTCGGGATTGCCGGCCCACGAATCCGCCCCGTTCAGCAGCAGCGTGGGGCAGGTGATCGCCGCCCAGAATTCGTGTTTGCGCTCGGTCGAAATGTCATAGGGATGATCGATGTGGACATAGGGATCGAATTTCCACGTGAACGTGCCGTCTTCGTTGCGGTTGATCCCGTGGATGGTCAGGTGCCGGGCCTGTTCCTCGGTCAGATAGGGATTTTCCGCCTTCATCCGGCCATAGGCATCGGCCAGCGTGGCATAGCGGCGCGGCAGTCGGCCCGCTGCTTTGCGCTTTTCGCCGATATAATCGCGCACGCGCCGCGCAAACGGCACGTCCTTCATCCGCATTTCCCATTCCGGGGTGGGGAAAATCCCCTCGATCGCCACCAGTTTGCGCACATCTTCGGGAAACAGCCCGGCATAGCGCAGCGATACGTTGGCGCCCATCGAATGCGACACGATCGTCACCGGTGCCAGATTGAGCTGGTGGATCAGCTGCGCCACGTCATAGACCATGTCCATCACGCGGTAATTGCCGTCGGATGCCCACTCGCTGTCGCCGTGGCCGCGGTGGTCCAGCGCGATCACATGCCAGTCATCGCGCAGGCGTTCGGCGGTCCAGTCCCAGCTGCGGCAATGGTCGCGTCCGCCGTGGATCAGCAGCAGCGGCGGTTTGTCCGCATTGCCCCAGTCGACATAGTGCAGCCGCAGGCGTTGCGAGGTGAAGGTGTTCGAAGTGGGGCCAAGCAGGTTCATGGCGCCTAATTGGCGCGCACAAACCGCGCTGGCAAGACCCCGCTATCTTTCTTTTGTGGCGGAAAAAACCAGGTCGGGATTGCGTTCCTGCTGGTATCCCACATCCCAGGCCGACCGCGCCATGAACACGGCATCGCCATCGCGGTCGCGCGCCAGGTTCGACATGTTGAAATCGGTAAAACCCTTGATCGCCGCCTCACTGCCCTTGATCCAGCGCGCGGTATCGAACGGCGATGGTTCCAGCACGGCGGCCACCTTGTATTCCGCCTCCAGCCGCGAGATCAGCACATCAAGCTGCAATTGCCCGACCACGCCAACAATCCACTGCGCGCCGATTTCGGGATAGAACACCTGGATCACGCCCTCTTCCGACAAGTCGTCCAGCGCCTTTCGCAGCTGTTTGGTCTTGGTCGGGTCCTTCAGCGCCACGCGGCGCAGGATTTCCGGCGCAAAATTGGGCAGCCCGGTAAAGCGCACATCGTTGCGTTCAGACAGCGTATCGCCCACCCGCAACGTGCCATGGTTGGGGATGCCGATGATATCGCCGGCCTCTGCCGTATCGGCGATTTCGCGGTCCTGGGCAAAGAACAGGATGGGCGAATGCACCGCGATCGGCTTGCCCAGCCCCGACGGGATCAGTTTCATGCCGCGCCGGAACGTGCCCGACACCATGCGCATGAACGCGATGCGGTCGCGGTGCTGCGGGTCCATATTGGCCTGCACCTTGAACACGAACCCGGTGACATCGGCGCGCGACGGATCGATCACGCCCACATCGGATGATTGCGGGCGCGGCGGCGGGGCGAACCGCGCGATCGCATCGATCAGTTCGGCAATGCCAAACCCCTTCAGCGCGGACCCGAAATAGACCGGCGTCATGTCGCCATGGCGATAGGCGGCCAGATCAAATTCGGGATAGCCCATTTGCGCCAGTTCAATTTCCTCGGCCACCACCGCCGGGATCGTGGCGTCGGCCAGCGGATCATTGCGCCCCAGAAATTCGCGCGAATCGCCTTCGGGCCGCGCAATCAGCCCGGTCGCAAAGTTCAGCACGCCTTCGAATTGCCCGCCCAGGCCGATCGGCCAGGACATCGGCACGACATCCAGCGCCAGCGCATCGGCCACTTCGTCCAGCGTTTCGAACACGCTGCGTCCTTCGCGGTCGACCTTGTTGACAAAGGTGATGATCGGCACCGACCGCATCCGGCACACTTCAAACAGTTTGCGCGTCTGCGGTTCGATACCCTTGGCCGCGTCGATCACCATGATCGCCGAATCCACCGCGGTCAGCGTGCGATAGGTATCCTCGGAAAAGTCCTCATGCCCGGGCGTATCGAGCAGGTTGAAGACAATCCCGTCCTTTTGAAAGGTCATGACCGAGCTGGTCACCGAAATCCCGCGCTGCTGTTCGATCTTCATCCAGTCCGACCGCGCGCGCCGCGCCTGGCCGCGCGCCTTGACCTCACCCGCCAGGTGGATCGCCCCGCCCTGCAACAGCAGCTTTTCGGTCAGCGTGGTCTTGCCCGCGTCGGGGTGCGAGATGATGGCAAAAGTGCGGCGGTTGGAGATGGAATCCTGGGACATGGGATGCCCCTAAACCATGCGGAGCAAAATGTGACCCGGTTTTTACAGGGCCAGCGGCCGTGACTTTATCAATCCTTCAACGCCAGACAGGCTTGCAGCGCGGCGCTCTGGCTGCTCGACAATGGCTGGCCGCCATCGGTAAACAGACCGACCTGGCGGTCATGGCCGTTGTCGCCCACCACCACACGCAGGCCGAATCTGTCGGCATGCATCGCCGGTGCGGTGCCCTGCCACGGCACATTGAGCCCCAGCCCGGTGGCCAGGCAATCGCGCAGCGGTTCGGACGAAACCTTGGTCATGGCCCGCGCCACCAGCTTTTCCCCGCCGCGCGGGAACAGCATTGCCACCGCAAACAGCACCGCCAGAATGACCAGCAACAGCGGCAGCACAATCCGTGCACGCATAATCATGGCTCAATGACCCCGACCGACAGACGAAACGACGCTACCGCGCCAGGCGCCAGCATGACAAGCCCCGGCTTGGTGGTGAAATCACCCGCAAACCCCTGCGGATCGGCATGCCCCTGCCAGGGTTCGATGCAAATATAGCGCGCGCCCGGTACCTGCCACAGCCCCAGCATCGGCGTATCGGGAAAGGTGATGTCGAGCGCCGCGCCGCCGGGCGCGCCATAGCGCAGCGCGCGGCTGTGAAGATCGGTCCAGATCAGCGCGTCGGCATCGAACAGCACCTGATCCAGCATCAGGTCGCGCCCCTGCACCGGCGTCGGTTCGGGGTCGGGCAACAGTAGCCCGGTATCGCGCGCGACGCGGCGCACCGATTGCGGTTCGTCCTGCGCAAAAGTCAGACGGTGATCCGCTTTCGCGGCGTGACCCGGCAACGGCCAGGCAAAGGCAGGATGATAGCCGAAACTGAACGGCAGCAGCGTGGTGCCGGGATTGGTCACACTGGCCGCCATGTGCAGATTCCAGCCATCAAGGTGAAACGCCATGTCGAGCGCAAAGCCATAGGGATAGGCGGCGCGCGTTTCCGGCGTGTCGGTCAGGCGAAAACGCACCGCATCGCCCGCCTGTTCGATCACATCAAACCGGCTGTGCCGCGCAAAGCCGTGGCGCGGCAGATCATGGTCCGCGCCATCAACGCAGATGCGGCCATCCGCCACCGCACCCACCACCGGAAACAGCAGCGGCGCGTGACCGCCCCAGAACGCCGGATCGGCGTCGGTCATGTATTCACGGCCCTGCATGTCGGTCAGCGACCACAGTTCCGCCCCCAGCGGCGCAATCCGCGCCGACAGCCGATCATTGGCGATCGTGATCAGGTCGTCCGTCATGCCGCAGCCCCCCGATGCCTGTTACCCGCGCAACGTGCCGCCCAGTTTGGCCACCGCCGCCACCACGCGATCGGCAATCGCCTTCAACGCCGGTTCGTCATAGCTTTTTTCGACCGGTTGCAGCGTCACCTCGATGGCCAGGCTGCGCATGCCTTCGGGCACGCCGCTCCCGCGGAAATCGTCGAACACGCGCGCGGCGACAATGTTGGCCTTGTCCGCGCCGCGCACGGCGCGCACCACATCGGCAGCGGGCCGGTCAAGCGCGATGACAAAGGCAAAATCGCGCGTGACCGCCTGCAAGGCCGGCGGCGCATAGGCGGGCCGCGCAAACCCGGCACCGGACTTTTTCGCGGGCAAGCGGTCCAGAAACAGTTCGACCACCGCCACCGGCCCGGCCAGATCAAATGCCTTCAACGTGGCCGGATGCAACAGCCCGAACCGTGCCAGGACCGTCTTTGGCCCCAGCCGCAGCGTGGCCGACTGGCCCGGGTGGAACTGTGCCCCGGCGTCGCCCATCACCATCAGGTTGTCGACCGGCGCGGCCGCCTCGGCCAGCAGCGCCAGCGCCTCTGCCTTGGCATCGAACGCGTCGAACAGGGCGGCTTTGCCAGTGGACCAACCGCGTGGAGTGCGTTCGCCGGCCAGGACCATGGCCAGGCTGGGCACTTCATCGCTGGCGCCGCCGGCGCCGCGCAGATAGCGCCGGCCAATCTCGAACAGCCGGATACTCGCCGCGCCGCGATCGACATTGCGCCGCGCCGCCATCAGCAGACCCGGCAGCAGCGATGGCCGCATGACCTTCAGGTCTTCGGAAATCGGATTGGCCAGCCGCCACAAGGGCTGATCGGGCTCGGCAAAATGTTCCGCCGCCCCCGCCGGCAGGAACGACCAGGTCACCGCTTCGTGGCTGCCACGCGCGGCCGCCGCGCGGCGCAGCCGGCGTTCCAGCGTCTGTGCCGGGGTCGCGGTGGGCAGCGCCACCCCCGCCGCACGCGGCAACGGGGTGGATGGCACCGCATCCAGCCCGTGGACGCGGATCACCTCTTCCACCAGGTCGGCGGCGCCATCGATATCGGGGCGCCAGCCGGGCACGGCAACGCGCCACAGCCCTTCGCCCGCCACGCCAAACCCCAGCGCGGCCAGGATGCGGCGCTGTTCGGCCTGCGGCACGTCAATCCCGCCCAGCCGGCCGGCCAGCGCCGGGTCATAGGCTACCAGCTTGTCCGCCGCCGGGGGCGATCCCGCGCGCACGATTGCACTGGGTTCGCCGCCACAAATCTCCACGATCAGCGCGGTCAGCAGGTCGATGCCGGTGTCGAGAAACCCCGGATCGACGCCGCGTTCGAACCGCCCGCGCGCATCCGATGTCAGCGCCAGCGCCTGCCCGGTGCGGGCAATCGCGGCGGGGTTGAAATACGCAACCTCCAGCAGGACGTCGGTGGTCGCATCGCTGCAACCCGAATGTTCGCCGCCCATGATGCCGGCGATATCGTGCACCCCGGCGTCATCGGCGATGACCGTCATCCACGGTTCCAGCGCATAGTCACGGCCATTGAGCGCGCGCACCGTTTCGCCCGGTGCCGCAGCCCTCGCCACCACCGCGCCGGTCAGCTTTGCCAGGTCATAGACATGCGCCGGGCGGCCATAGCCCAGCATGACATAGTTGGTGATATCGACCAGCGCCGATATCGGGCGCTGCCCTGCGCTTTTCAGCGCATCAGCCAGCCATTGCGGGCTGGGGCCATTGCGCACACCACGAATGACGCGGCCATAGAACGCCGGGCAACCGGCAGGATCATCGGTGCGAATTTCGATCGGGCACGGATAAGTGCCTGCGACATGTGCCACCGTGATGGGCAGCAGCGTGCCGACGCCGGCGGCGGCCAGATCGCGCGCGATGCCATGCACGCCCATGCAATCGGGCCGGTTGGGGGTGATTGCCACATCGAACACCGGGTCAGACCCGATATAATCGGCAAAACTGGTGCCGACCGGCGCATCGGCGGGCAGTTCGATAATCCCGTCGTGTTCGTCACCCAGCCCCAGTTCGCGGGTGGAACACATCATGCCGTTGGATTCGACCCCGCGGATCGCGCTTTTGCGCAATTCCATGCCGTTGGCGGGCACGATCGCGCCGGCGGTGCCCAGCACGCCGATCATCCCGGCGCGGGCATTGGGCGCGCCGCACACCACTTGCAACGGTGTGCCATCACCCAGATCAACCGACAGCACTTGCAGCTTGTCCGCCTGCGGATGACGATCGGCGCTCAGCACGCGCGCGATGCGAAACGCCGCCAGCGCGGCCGCCGCATCGCTCACACCTTCGATTTCCAGCCCCAGCGCGGTCAGCGCGCGGGCAATCGTGGCGGCATCGGCGGTGGTGTCGAGATGGCGTTTGAGCCAGGACAGCGCAAATTTCATGACCGCGCTCCCACCCCGCCCGACAGTGTCGGCACATCGGCGGCGGCAAAGCCGTAATGCGCCAGCCAACGGCCGTCGCCATCGAAAAACGCGCGCAAATCATCCATCCCGTATTTCAGCATGGCCAGCCGATCGACCCCGGTGCCAAACGCAAAGCCCTGCCATTCATCGGGATCAAGCCCGCCGGCGGCGATCACATGGCGGTTGACCATGCCCGACCCCAGCACTTCCATCCAGCCGCCGCCGGGCGCATCGCCATCGCCGCCGACCACGCGTTTGCCGCCCGTCAGCGTGAAGCCGACATCGACCTCGACCGAAGGTTCGGTGAACGGGAAATAGCTGGGGCGCAGCCGCAGGACGATGTCATCGCGTTCAAAAAACGCCTTCAAAAACGTTTCCAGCGTCCATTTCAGATGGCCCAGGTGAATGCCCTTGTCGATCACCAGCCCTTCGATCTGATGAAACATCGGCGTGTGCGTGGCATCGCTGTCCGACCGATAGACCCGGCCCGGCGCGATAATCCGCAACGGTGCGCCATCACGCAGCATGGTGCGGATCTGCACCGGCGACGTGTGCGTGCGCAACAGCATCGACCGCCCGGCTTCATCGCGATCGGGGAAATAGAACGTGTCGTGCATCGCGCGCGCCGGATGCGTTTCGGGCATGTTGAGCGCGGTGAAATTGTGCCAGTCGTCCTCGATTTCGGGCCCACTGGCGACGGCAAAACCCAGATCGGCAAAAATTTCGGCCAGTTCGTCCATCACCTGGCTGACCGGATGAACCGACCCGCGCGGGGTTTCGGGCGCAGGCAGCGTGAGATCGACACGTTCGGCGGCCAGTCGCGCTTCGAGAACGGCATGTTCCAACGCGCCTTTGCGTGTGGCCAGCGCCACGGTCACTGCCTCGCGCGCGGCCTGGATCGCCGGGGCCTGGGCCAGGCGTTCGTCGGGGCTCATCGCGCCCAATGTTTTCAGCAGGGCGGAAACCCAGCCCTGTTTGCCCAGCGCGGCCACGCGCAAGGTTTCGACCGCATCAAGCGTATCGGCTGCGGCAATCGCCGCCAGTGTCTGATTGAGCTGTTCCATGATGCCACCGCCGCTAGCGCCAAACGCGCGCGAATCCAACCAAAAGCAAAAAGGGCGCCATCCCTGCGGACGGCGCCCTTTTGGGTATGCAATCGTCCGGAAGCGATCAGGCCGCCGGCAAGGCCGCCTTCGCCTGCGCGATGATGGCGGTAAACACGCCACCTTCGTTCATCGCCAGATCGGCCATCGATTTGCGATCGAGTTCGATCCCGGCCAGCTTGGTGCCGTGAATGAACTGCGAATAGGTCAGCCCTTCGGCGCGGACAGCAGCGTTGATACGCTGAATCCACAGGCCGCGGAAAGTCCGCTTTTTGACCTTGCGGTCGCGATACGCGTACTGGCCGGCCTTTTCGACCGCCTGCCGCGCGACGCGGATGGTGTTCTTGCGCCGGCCGCGAAAGCCCTTGGCGGCATCAAGAAGACGCTTATGCTTGGTGCGGGTGGTTACACCCCGTTTAACACGTGCCATCAGTCAGTCCCTCTCAATTGAGCCCGTAGGGCGCCCACTTCTTGATCACCTTTGCATCTGCATCGGAAATCACTTCAGTGCCGCGGTTCTGACGGATGTATTTGGCATTGTGGCTGATCAGGCGGTGACGCTTGCCGGCAACGCCGTGCTTCACCTTACCCGAAGCGGTCAGTTTGAACCGCTTCTTGACGCCGCTCTTGGTTTTGAGCTTGGGCATTTTTGTCTCCTGTTGTTCTGGCAGCCTGAACTCGCCGTGGCAGCCCTGTTGGCCAGGCGAATCTCATGCGGCACGCCGGATGAAGCGGCGCGCTTAGGTGTGCCCGCGCGAAAAGGCAAGCGGATTGGGCGTTTGGTGCCAGTGCGCCACGCCATCCTCCCCGAATCGGGGAGGAATTTTCGGTCACTCCCCGATCGCGGCCAGATCGAACGGCGTGGTCTGGTACACTTCGTTGATCCAGTTGCCGTACAGGATATGCCCGCTCCCTCGCCAGGTGTTGACCGGCGCCGCCGCCGGATCATCGCCCGGGAAATAGTGTTGCGGCACGTATGCGCCGGCATCGCGGGCATATTCCGTGGCCAATGTCAGCGTATCGTATTCCAGGTGGTTGAACATGTGCAGCGCGCGGTGCGCCGGGTCATCGACCAGGCACAGCCCCACTTCGTCACTGTCGGCCAGCACGGCCAGGCCACCGTTGACGGGCAAATCGCCCTGCCGCACTTCGGCCCAGCGCGACACCGGCACATCGAACCGGTCGGGCAGCCCGCGCAGCCAGGGTGAGGCAGGCGCGCAGTTGCGGTGCGCAAACACCCCCGATGCCTTGGTCGAAAGGTCGTGTTTGCCGACCCCGTGAAAATGGTACATCGCCGCCATTGCCCCCCAGCACAGCGTCAGCGTGCGGTGAACGTGGGTCTGGCTCCAGTCGAAAATCCGCGCCAGTTCATCCCAATAGGTCACCTGTTCAAACGCCAGCGTTTCCACCGGCGCGCCGGTCACGATCAGCCCGTCAAACTTTTCGTGCTCCACTTCGGTCCAGGGCCGGTAAAAATTGGCGATGTGCCCGGCGGCGGTGTTCTTGCTGACATGGTCGGTGATGCGCAGCAGTTCCAGTTCCACCTGCAGCGGCGTTGCGCCCAGCACGCGCGCGATTTGCGTTTCGGTGGTGATCTTGTCGGGCATCAGGTTCAGCAGCGCGATGCGCATTGGCCGGATATCCTGCCGCGCCGCCTCGGTTTCGCCCATCACGATCACCCCTTCGGATTCGAGCGTGCGGCGGGCGGGCAGATTGTCGGCAATACGGATCGGCACGGGTTTATCCTTGGCACACCGACACCTGGGCGCGGGGGCGCTTCCACGGATAACAGGAATGCGGGCCTTGGCTCCGTTTGGTTGCCGCCACGGCCACATCCCTTTCGTCGCGAAAGGCGCCACCTTGCCCGGTTGCCGGCAGGTTGGCGTCGGGGTCGCCCCCAACTCTTGATGTTGCGGGTGATTTAGCGAGGCAGGGCGCGGATTGCAACCGGTGGCACGACACCACAATCAGCCGGAACGTGTAAGTCCGCTTGTGCGCAGGGCACAGTATCGGTTCGCCGCATGATTTGCCCGTACCACCGGTTCAGCCCCGAGTCGTGCCAAAGCTGTTAATGCGTCAGACAGCTAAAGCTGAACACGTAACGGGCCTGATACATATCGAAGGAGCTGTGTGGTGCGCGCCAACTGCAAAAAACCGGGACCTCTTCTGCTGCTTGCCGTTCTGGCTGTTCCCGCCGCGGGCAGCGCGTCTGCACAGCAGCAGGAGCCGCGCGATTCCAATATTACCGTGAATGGCGAGCGACCGCCTGAGGCGCCTGTGCTGACGGCCGGGCCCGAGATCAAGGGCGTGATCTTTGCCCATAGCGGCGACAAGCTGAAAGTCACCGCCGCCGACGGCACAAGCACGATCATCGCGATCAATGATGCGACCCGGATCAAGGCTGGCGCAGGCCTGTTTGGCGGCAGTGGCGGCAAACTCTCCGCCGACTCCTTGCTCAACGGCCTTCCCGTGACAGTCAGGACGATGCAATCAGCCAGCGGCCTCGTGGCAAGCCAGATCACGTTCAAGAACAACGACCTCAAGACCGCGACGATGATCCGCAACGGCACTGCGCAGCGCTTTGACGAGCAAGCAGCGGCAACCGAGGCGTTGCGCGGCCGCATGGGGGATATCGACAAGTACAATATCAAGAGCACGACCAATGTGTTCTTCGACACTGGCAAGGCAGCGCTTTCAGCAAAGGCCAAGGCCGATCTGTGCACGACGGCAACCGCAGCCGAGACAACCAACAATGCCCTGATGCTGGTCGTAGGTTATACCGATTCCACCGGAGGCGATGAATTCAACCAGGTGTTAAGCGAACGACGGGCGGGCAGCGTGATCAATTTTCTGCAGCAGGCCTGCCACTGGAAACCCTATCGCATGCTCACCCCGACCGGGATGGCCAAAGCCGATCCCCTCGCACCCAACGACACCGCCGAAGGCAAAGCCCAGAACCGCCGTGTGTCGGTCAATATCCTGGTCAGCAAAGGCCTTGACGGGATGTAAATCCAGGACAACCGGCGCGCCGGCCAAACTGGCGTGGCCTTGCTCTCAATGCCCGCAGGCCAGCGCCTCAACCACGTCGTCCAGCCGAGCGGCATCGCCCAGTGCCAGCACGTGGCCGTCCGATCCCTGGCGCAGCGGGTCGCCGTTCCAGTCGGCCATCACCCCGCCCGCGCCTTCGACCACCGGGACCAGCGCGGCCCAGTCATACAATTTCAAGTTCGATTCGCACACCACATCCAGGTGCCCGCTGGCGAGCATGGCATAGTTATAGCAATCGCCGCCCATGACCATGCGCTTGTGATCGGTGCGCGCGGCCAGCGCCATGAAATGTTCGCCATCGTGCGCGCTGAAATAATGCGGCCCGGTGGTGGCGATCGCCGCCTCGGCCAGCGCGGAACAGGCGCGGGTGCGCACTTCGGCGCCATTGAACAAAGTCGGACGGCCGATCACCCCCAGCCAGCGTTCGCGCTGGATTGGCTGATCGATCACGCCCAGCACCGGAAAGCCATCGACCACCAGCGCAATCAAAGTACCAAACAGCGCCCGCCCGGCAACAAACCCGGTGGTGCCATCAATCGGGTCGAGCACCCACGACCGCCCGGATGTGCCCTCGGTCACGCCGAATTCTTCGCCGATAATTCCGTCATCGGGCCATTCGGCGGCGATGATCGCGCGCATCGCGGATTCGGCGGCGCGGTCGGCCACCGTCACCGGCGTGCTGTCGCCCTTGCGCTCAAACCCCGCGGCGCGAAAATGCGGGCGGATGGCCGCACCGGCGGCATCGGCCAGACGGTGGGCAAGGGCGATTTCTGCGTCGAGTTTCATGGGACGACGCGATGCCAAGCCCGGCCCGAAAGGTCAATCGAACAGACTGCTGACCGAGCTTTCATCCGCGATCCGCCGCACCGCTTCGCCAATCAGCGGCGCGATCGTCAACACCCGGATACGGCTGCATTCGCGCGTCGCCTGGGTGGGCAGGATGGTGTCGGTGATCACCAGTTCCTTCAACGCCGAATTGCCGACGCGCGCCACTGCGCCGCCCGACAGCACGCCGTGGGTAATATAGGCGGCGACGCCGGTGGCACCCGCCTCCATCAACGCCTGCGCGGCGTTGCACAGCGTGCCGCCCGAATCGATGATATCGTCAATCAGGATGCACATCCGGCCTTTCACATCGCCGATGATGTTCATCACTTCGGACTGGCCGGGCCGGTCGCGGCGTTTGTCGACAATCGCCAGCGGCGCATTGTCCAGCCGTTTGGCCAGCGCACGCGCGCGCACCACTCCGCCCACGTCGGGCGACACCACCATCAGCCCTTCGCCGCCATAGCGGGTCTGGATATCGGCGGCCATGACCGGCGCGCCGAACAGGTTGTCGGTGGGGATATCGAAAAAGCCCTGGATCTGCCCGGCGTGCAGATCGACCGCCAGCACGCGATCGGCGCCCGCAGTGGTGATCAGATTGGCGACCAGCTTGGCCGAGATCGGCGTGCGCGGCCCGGGTTTGCGGTCCTGCCGGGCATAGCCGAAATAGGGGACAACCGCAGTAATCCGCTTGGCCGAGGCGCGCCGCAGCGCATCGATGCAGATCAACAATTCCATAAGATTGTCGTTGGCGGGAAAACTGGTCGATTGCACGATGAACACATCTTCGCCGCGCACGTTTTCGTGGATTTCCACGAACACTTCTTCATCGGCAAAGCGCCGCACCGATGCCTCGGTCAACGGCACTTCCAGATAGGCCGTGATGGCCCGTGCGAGCGGCAGATTGCCGTTGCCCGACATGATCTTCATGGGTTCCCCAATTCGTCCCTGGCTGACCACCATCAATCGAACACGGCCACGATTTGACCGAAGGCCGTCCACCCTGTTGCCGGGTTTTTCGGCCAGCCGAACGAATCATCGGGCATGCAATGCCCGGGCCTTAGCCCATGATGACAGCTTTGCAACACATCGCCCCGTGCGATCGGTGGACAGACCCTTGCGGCGCAGCGCAGATCGCCCATAAAGCCGACACGACACCCACGCGACAGGACATCATGGCCGACCGATTGATCATCACGCTAGCCCAGCTCAACCAGCAGGTCGGCGATCTGGCCGCCAATGCGGCGGCGATGCGCGCGGTGCGTGCCAGCGCCGGCGACAGCGATTTGATCGTCTTTCCCGAAATGCAGCTGATCGGCTATCCGCCCGAAGACCTGATCCTGAAACCGGCCTTGATCGCGCGCGCCGCGCAGGAACTAGAACTGCTGGCGCTGGATACTGCCGATGGCGGCCCGGCCATGCTGGTGGGCAGCGTGTTTGTGCGCGATGGCGCGCTGCACAACGGGGTGGCGCTGCTGGATGGCGGGCGGATCGCGGCGGTGCGGTTCAAATACGAATTGCCCAATTACGGCACCTTTGATGAAAAGCGCTATTTTCTGCCCGGCCCGCTGCCCGAACCGGTGCTGTTCAAGGGCGTGATGCTGGGCCTGCCGATCTGCGAGGATATCTGGCATCCCGATGTGTGCCGCCACCTGGCGCAGCTGGGCGCGGAAATCCTGATCTGCGTCAACGGCAGCCCCTATGAAATCGACAAGAACGAACTGCGCATCGATGGCGTGGCCAAGCGCCGGTCGGCCGATACCGGGGTGCCGCTGGTGTTCGTCAACCGCGTTGGCGGGCAGGACGAAGTGGTGTTCGATGGCGCCAGCTTTGTCGTCGGTCCCGAAGGCGCGCTGTGGGTGCAGGCGCCCGATTGGGAAGAGGCGGTCATCCGCACAGAATGGAGCCGGGTGCGCGTGGGCAATGGCCACCGCTGGCGCTGCACCGCCGGGCCGGTCGCCGACCTGACCGAACATCCCGAAGACATCTATTGCGCGATGGTCATGGCATTGCGCGACTATGTCGAAAAAAACCGTTTTCCGGGCGTCGTGCTCGGCCTGTCGGGCGGGATCGATTCGGCGATCACCGCCGCGATCGCGGTCGATGCGCTGGGCGCAGAACGGGTGTGGTGCGTGATGCTGCCCAGCCAGTACACCAGCGCCGAAAGCCTGGAGGATGCCGCGGGTTGCGCCGCCATGCTGGGCACGCGGCTGGATACCATCCCGATCGAACCGGCAGTGGCCGGCTATACCGATATGCTGGCGCCGGTGTTTGATGGCCGCGCGCCCGATCTGACCGAGGAAAACCTGCAATCGCGCATTCGCGGCACCACGCTGATGGCGCTGTCGAACAAATTTGGCCCGATGCTGATCACCACCGGCAACAAGAGCGAAATGAGCGTCGGTTACGCCACCATCTATGGCGACATGAACGGCGGCTATAACCCGTTGAAAGACGCGTACAAAACCACCGTCTTCGCGATTTCGAGCTGGCGCAACGACAAGTGCCCCAAGATCGGCCTGGGCCCCCAGGGCCCGGTCATGCCCACCCGCGTAATCACCAAACCGCCCAGCGCGGAATTGCGCCCCGACCAGAAGGATTCGGATTCACTGCCCGATTACGCCGTGCTCGATGCCATCCTGAACGACCTGATCGAACAGGAACGCAGCGTGGACCAGATCGTGGCCGAAGGGTTTGACCGCGCCACCGTGCAGCGCATCGAACACCTGGTCCACCTGGCCGAATACAAGCGCCGCCAGGCGCCGCCGGGCGTCAAACTGGGCGTGCGCAATTTTGGCCGCGACCGGCGGTACCCGATCACGCACGGGTTCCGCACGGCGTAACGGCTGGAAAAAGCATGTAAAACCAATAATTCATCGTCTCCCCGGGCTTGACCCGGGGAGACGGAGGGTCTGGGGACGTTCTCCACCCCGTACCCCCTCAATCCTCCGGATCGGCGACCTTGAACGGATCGCTTGCCAGTGGTTTCGCAGGGATCGGCAGGCGCGGCAGTTCCTTGTCGCTGGTCGCGGCCTGCCAGATCATGCCGGCAAACACGACCGATACCTGCCGCATGTCATCGCCACGCATATGGTCCAGCGTGTCGAGCGTGGAATGGTGGACGCGCGTTTCGTAATCGAGCGGGTCCTGTATGAACTGGTACCCAGGCAGGCCGATCGCCTGAAATTTTTCGTGGTCGGTGCCGTGGGTGCGGCTGGCGACCACCGTGCCCGCGCCCATCGGTTTGAACGGGGCCAGCCATTCGCCCAGCAGCGCGGCGGCGGCGGGGTTGCCCTCGTCATAAATGCCGCGCAATTTGCCCGACCCGTCGTCGACGTTGAAATAGGCCTTGATCGACGCATATTCGGGCTTTGGCGTGATCGGAAACGCCCGCCCCCAGGCCTCCTCGGCCATGAACCCGGTCAGTGCGGGATCGACCGGGCGCGATGCAAAATGCTGGCTGACATAGGCCAGGCTGCCCAGTTCGCCCTGTTCCTCTCCGGTCCACAACACAAACCGGATGGTGCGGCGCGGTTGGGTGCCCAGGCTGTGGATCAGCCGCGCGGCCTCGATCACCGCGACCGATCCTGCGCCATTGTCGCTGGCGCCATCGCCCGCGATCCAGCTGTCGAAATGCGCGCCGGCCATCACCACGCCCGCGCGCGGATCGCTGCCGGCGATTTCCGCGACGATGTTGGTGCCATCCAGCCGTTTGTCGTCATAATGTGCCGCCACCGCAACGCTTAGCCGCGGGGCCGGGCCGGTGATCGACAGCCGCACCAGCCGCCGGTAATCCTCTTGCGCCATTTCGATCGTCGGCAGCGCCAGCGTGTGGCCGGGCTGATTGGCATAGCCTTCGCCCGATACCAGTTTGCCATCGCGATAGCTTTTCCACACCACCGCCAGCGCACCCTCATCCTTTGCAAACTGCACCAGCTTTTCGCGGAACGGCAGTATTTTCAGCCAGCGCGGGGTTTTCAGCGGATCGAATTCGGGCTGATCATAATGATCCAGCTCGGCAATTTCCTTGTCGGAATAGCGCTGAAAAATGCCTTCCTTGGTTTCGCTGGTTTCGCCCGGCATCGATATCAGCACGATCTTGCCCGCCAGCTTGCCCTTCCATTTGGCAAAGTGTTCCTCTTTCGACATCGGCGCGACGATCACCGGCGCGGTCAGCGTGCCCGTCGTGGGCGGCGACCAGGCCACCGGGATCACCGTCAGCGGCAATGTGCGGGGGGCCACCATGCTGACCGAATAGCTATCGAGATTCCAGCCCAGACCGAAATAGAACGGTTCTTCGTGGACATTGGTCAGGCCATAGCTTTTCAGCCGTTCGATCGCCCAGGCTGTCGCGCGGCGCTGGTTGTCCGAATTGGTCAGGCGCGGCCCGATCCCGTCCATCAGCGCCGATGCGGTGGCCATCACCTGGCTGCGTTCCATGCCTTCATCGATGATTTTGGCGATGGCCGGGTCGGGCGCCGGATCGGCCCACGCCGGCGCCATCGGGATTGCCAGCGCGAGCGCGAGCAGTGAGGTCGATATCGGGCGGATGGGCATCGGTGGGGATCCTTCTGGTGGTCTGCGGTCCAGCTTATCCCACCGGGCGCCCGGCGCAACCGCCTGATAGGCAATGGCGCAAAGGGGCGGGGCTGGCGCGTGCGCGGCGACACGCTATAGGGCAACCATGACCATTGTAACCCGCTTTGCCCCTTCGCCCACCGGCCGGCTGCATGTCGGCAATATCCGCGCCGCGCTGCACAACTGGCTGCTGGCGCAGCGCCATGGCGGGCGGTTCCTGCTGCGCATCGATGATACCGACATTGTCCGTAGCCGCGAAGAACACGTCGTGGCGATCCGTGCTGATCTGGCCTGGCTGGGGCTGCATCCCGATGGCGAAGAACGCCAGTCCGCGCGCTTTGCCATTTATGAGGCGGCGTTTGCCGGGCTGGCGACCCAGGGCCGCGTCTATCGCTGTTATGAAAGCCAGGGCGAGCTGGACTTGCGGCGCAAAGTTCTGCTGTCGCGCGGGTTGCCGCCGATTTACGACCGCGCAGCGCTGGCGCTGACCGAGGCCGACCATGCCGCGCGTGCCGCTGCCGGCGATCTGCCGCACTGGCGGTTTTTGATCGACCATGACCGCCCGATCGGCTGGGCAGACGCCATCCGCGGTGAACAGCGGTTTGATCCGCGCCAGATTTCCGACCCGGTGGTGCGCCGCGCCGATGGCAGCTGGCTGTATATGCTGCCCAGCGTGATCGACGATATCGACATGGGCGTGACCGATGTGTTGCGCGGTGAAGACCATGTGTCGAACACCGCCACGCAAGTGCAGATGTTCACCGCGCTGGGCGCCAGCATCCCCCGCTTTGCCCATGCCGCGCTGCTGACCGGGGCGGAGGGCAAACTGTCAAAACGGCTGGGTGCGCTGGGCGTCGCCGACTTGCGCGAGGCAGGTATCGAGCCCGAAGCGATCGTCGCGCTGCTGGCGCGGCTGGGCACGTCCGATCCGGTCGATCCCGCGCTGGATGCCGCGCAACTGGCCGCAACGTTCGATCTGTCCCGGTTCGGCCGCGCGCCCGCGCGGTTTGACGAAGTGGAGCTGGAACGCGTGAACGCCGCGGTCATCCACCACCTGCCGCGCACCCGCGTGGCCGACCGGCTGCCGGCGGGGATGGACGATGCCACCTGGGCCGCGATCCGCCCCAACCTGACCCGGGTGAGCGAAGCGGCGGACTGGTGGCAGGTGATCAAAGGCCCGATCACGGCGCCCGCCGTCGATGCCGAAACCCGCAGCTATCTCGACACCGCCGCCATGCTGGCGGCGGAAATCGATTGGACCACCGATCCGTGGTCCGCACTGACCACCGCGCTGAAGGACGCGACCGGCCGCAAGGGCAAACCGCTGTTCCTGCCGCTGCGCCAGGCGCTGACCGGCATGGACCACGGCCCGGACATGAAGGCTCTGCTGCCGCTGATCGGCCGTGATGAGGCACTGGCGCGCCTGCGCGGTTGAAGCATCACGCCCGCCCGGTTGCGGCCACCAGATGCGCCGGATCAATCCCTTCGGCGCGCCACGCCGCCTGCCAGCGCATGGGCGCGGGGGTATCGAACAAAACGCCCGCGCGCCCGGTGGCGGCATACCAGCCGTGCTGGCGCATCTCGCCCTCCAGCTGGCGCGCACCCCACCCGGCATAGCCCAGCGCCACCAGCCAGTGATCCGGCCCATCACCGGCGGCAATCGCGCGCAGCACTTCGGTCGATGCGCTCAGGTTCCATTGGTCCGACACCGCCAGCGTGCCCGGCCCATCCCAATCAGGGCTGTGCAGCACAAACCCGCGGGCTTGTTCGACCGGGCCGCCCAGATGCACCGGCGCATCGGGCGCGACCCCCGGCGCAATGCCGATATCATCCAGCAAGCCGTGCAGCGTGACCGCCGGATGGATCGCACCCACGCCGATCCCCAGCGCGCCATTGGCATCATGCACACACATCGCGATCACCGCATGATCAAACCGCGGATCACCCATGCCCGGCATCGCCAGCAAAATCGCCCCACCCAGATATCGCGCCTCGGTCATCGCACCATGATACGCTGGCGCGCAGCGGTTGGGAACGGGGCTGTTGTGGTGGAAGCCGAATCCTACGCCGCGACCTTGGCCACGCCCTCGCCCGCCGCCTCGATCAGCCGGCGTTCGATCGTGCGCAGGCGGGATTCGCCTGTCACCTTGCTGCCCAGCACGTCGGTGACATAGAACGTGTCGACCGCGCGTTCGCCATAGGTGGCGATGTGCGCGGAATGGACCATCAGGCGGCCCTCAAACAGCGCGCGGGCCAGCCGGCTGAGCAGCGCCGGGCGGTCGAGCGCGCCGACCTCGATCACGGTGAAGCGGTCGGAGGCGGCGTTGTCGAAAATCACGATCGGGTGAACCTCAAACGCGTCGGCGCGCGGGCGTGCCAGCGGGCGGGCGGCCAGTTGCGGCAGCAGTTTGGCCTTGTTGGCCAGGGCATCGCCGATCGCGATTTTCAGCCGGGCCATTTGTGACGCCTCGCTCAGCGGGCGGCCGATCGGGTCCTGCACCAGGAAATTGTCGACCGCCACCCCGCCGCGCGTGGTGTGGATGCGCGCATCGATGATGTTGCCGCCGGCCACGTGGATGCCGCCGGCAATGCGGTAGAACAGCCCCGGATGGTCGGCGGCGATTACCGTGACCAGCGTGGCCCCGCGCGCGGGGTAATAGCGTGCCTCTATCGACAGCGGTTCATCCAGCGCGATATCCAGCTGTTGCAGGTTCATCGCGATGATGTCTTCGGGTTCGGCAATCCAATAGGCATCGACCAGCTGCCGGCCAACCGTGCCGATCAGCGCGTCGCGTTCCTGCAGGATCGCGGCCACTGCCTTTTTCTTGGCAGCGATGCGGTTGGCGCGGCCATACTGCTTGTGCCCCAGCCGCAGCACTTCGTGCGTGGCGACATAGATATCGCCCAGCAACTGCCGTTTCCACGAATTCCAGATGCCAGGGCCCACCGCGCGGATATCGACAATCGTCAGCAGCAGCAGCAGCCGCAGCCGTTCCACGCTTTGCACCTGGCCGGCAAAATCGGAGATGGTCTTGGCATCGGCCAGATCGCGTTTGAACGCAGTCGCGCTCATCAACAGGTGCCAGCGCACCAGCCAGGCGACCATTTCGGTTTCGGCGGGGCTCATTCCCAGCCGCGGGCACAGCTTCATCGCCACGTCGGCGCCCAGCACCGAATGATCGCCATGCCGGCCCTTGGCAATGTCGTGCAGCATGACCGACACGTACAGCACCCGGCGCGAGGCGATCTGGCCGATCACGTCGCTGGCCAGCGGGTGCAGTTCGCGTTCGTCCCCGCGTTCGATCCGCGACAACAGCCCGATCGCGCGGATGGTGTGTTCATCGACGGTATAGTGGTGATACATGTCGAACTGCATCTGCGCCACGACCCGGCCGAAATCGGGGATAAAGCGGCCGAACACGCCGGCCTCACCCATCCAGCGCAGCACCGTTTCGGGGTCGCGCCGGCTGGTCAGGATATCCATGAACATCTGGTTGGCGCGCGGGTCGCGCCGCACCTCGGCATCGATCAGCCCGGCGTCGCGGTGCGCCTGGCGCATGGTTTCGGGGTGAATTTCCATGCCTTCGCGGTCGGCCACATGGAACAGTTCGATCAGCCGCACCGGATCATCGGCAAAGAAATCGCCCGGCCCGGCCGCCACTTTGCCGGCCACCACGGCAAAGATGCCGATCTTGCGCCCGGCCTGCCGCCGCGCGCGGAATTTGGCGAAAAAGCCCAGCCGCTGCGTCGCCCACTGGTCGTCCAGCTGCGCCAGAAACACCCCGGTCAGCGATCCGACCTGGCGCGCGTGGAGGAAAAACATCTGCATGAAACGTTCGACCGCGCTTTTGCCCGGACGATCGGCAAAATTCATGCGCAGCGCCACTTCGCGCTGCAAATCAAACGTCAGCCGGTCTTCGGGCCGGTTGGTGATGGTGTGCAGGTGGCAACGCACCGCCCAGAAAAAGTTTTCGGCACGGCGAAACGCGCGGTATTCGTTGCCGGTCAACAGCCCGACATCGACCAGTTCCGACGGGTCGCGCACTTTGTGGATATATTTGCCGATCCAGTACAAGGCATGCAGATCGCGCAGGCAGCCCTTGCCCTCTTTCACATTGGGTTCGACCACATAGCGGCTGTCGCCCAGCCGTTTGTGCCGGGCGTTGCGTTCGGCCAGCTTTTCCGCGACGAATTCGCGTTCGGTGCCGGCGGCCACATCGATCCAGAACCGCCGCTGCGATTCTTCGTGCAATGCGCGATCGCCCCACACATAGCGGCCTTCCAACAGCGCGGTGCGGATGGTCAGGTCGCCCTTGGCCTGGCGCACCAGTTCATCCAGCGAACGGCTGGAATGGCCGACCTTCAGCCCCAGATCCCACAGGAAATACAGGATCGCCTCAATCACCTGTTCGCACCAGGCGGTCGGTTTGCCAGGGGTGACAAAGGCAATATCGACATCCGAATGCGGCGCCATTTCGCCCCGGCCATAGCCGCCCACCGCCACCACCGCGATGCGTTCACCGGTCGAACGGTTGCTGGCGCGATAGACGTTGTTGACCACGTGATCGTGGATCACGCGCACCATCTGATCGATCAGAAAGGCATAGCCCTGCACGCATTCGGTGCCGTGCGAGGGATGCGCCGACAGGCGCCGCGAAAGCTCCTCCCGGGCAGAGGCCATGCTGGCGCGCAGGATCTCGACAATCGCGGGCCTCACCCTGGTCGCGTTCGCACCCACCATGCCATCGCCCTGTTCGGCAACGACCGCGGCGATCGAATCGGCCAGCGTGCGACGATCAATAATCGCGCGCTGATTGGGAATCCGGGACAGCATCATGCCCGATGATATAGCATTAAACTTTTACAGTCTCTGCCCATTCGCGCTGGTACGTTTCACGCAAAGCCCGTTTATCAACCTTTTCGGTGCCCAACCGCGGCAACGGGTCGGTCACTTGCCAGAATTTCACCGGAATTTTGAACGCGGCGATGTTTTCGGCCAGGAACGCGCGCAGGGCATCGCCATCCAGCGTGGCGCCCGGTTTGGCCAGGAACACCGCCGCCGGCACTTCGCCATACAGATCGTGCGGCAGGCCGAACACGCTGGCCTCCGCAATCGCGGGGTGGCCGTAAATCGCGCTTTCCACCTCGATACAGCTGATATTTTCGCCGCCGCGGATGATGATGTCCTTTTTGCGATCAACGATGAACAGATAGCCGTCTTCATCCACATAGCCCAGGTCACCGGTGCGGAAATAACCATCGGGCATGATCGCCGCGCGGGTGGCATCGGGATTGTCCCAATAGCCGATGAAATTGGCAACGCTGCGGATCGCCACCTCACCGATCGCACCGGCACCCAGCGCGTGGCCATCATCATCCAGGATCGCCAGATCGACCAGCGGACGCGATGCTGCGCCGGTGCTGCCCGGTTTGGCGATATAGTTTTCATTGAAATTGCCACAGCCCACGCCGTTGGTTTCGGTCAGGCCATAGCCCAGGATCGGAAAGGCATGCGGCAGTTCGCTGCGGATGCGGGTGACATGGTCCACCGGGCGCGGTGCGCCGCCGGCCGCAAACGTCACGCAGCTGGACAGGTCATAGTGGCCATGATCGGGATGCGTGGCGATTTCAAAGCTCATCAGCGGCACGCCGACAAAATAGGTCACGCGTTCGCGCTGAATCAGCTCCATCGCGGTGCGCGCATCCCATTTGGGCATGATCACCAGTTTCCGCCCGATCGCGAACGATTGCAGCAGCACCGGCACTTCGCCGGTAACATGGAACAGCGGCACATTGACCAGCGCGACCGGCTGTGACGATGGGTCGGGCGCGGTGCCGCGCGCGGTCATCATGCCCAGCACCATCACCGTCTGCGCGACATAATTCATCGTGCCCTGCACCACGCCACGGTGGTCGGAATAGGCCCCCTTTGACATGCCGGTCGATCCCGACGTGAACAGCACGGTGGCCAGATCATCGCCGGTCAGATCGGGCAGCGAAACGCCCGCATCGCCGCCCTTCGCGGCCAGCGCGGCCAGGCCGACACCCGGTGCGCAATCGTGTTCGATCAACAGCACTTGCGCGCCATGGTTGTGCCCGGTCAGCCGTTCGGCGCGCCCGCGGTCGGCCAGCACCAGCCGGCAGCCGACCATATCGATCCCGTGCGCCAGTTCGCCGCCCGACCACCAGCCATTCAGCAGCACTGCGACCCCGCCGGCCATCAGCACCGCCATATAGGCCACCACCCAATTGGCCGAATTGCGCGCGGCAATGCCGACGCGGTCGCCACGCTGCACCCCGTGCCCGGCCACCAACCCGGTGGCTGCAACCCGCGCCGCGGCATACGTCTGGGCAAAGGTCAGCCGCACGGCCCCGTCGATCAGGAATTCCTTGTCACCATGCGTGGCGCAGAAATGCCCGAAATAGTGCGCCAGGCTGGGCGGCGCGGCGGCGATCACCGGCAGATCGCGGTCAAACTGGCGATGCGACGACAGCTGGAACATGCCGCCATCGGCAACCAGCCCATCCATCACGCGGGACAGGGCAAGATCGAGTTCGGTCTTCATTGTCGGCACCATCTCCCGCCGGGGTTTCGGCCCTGTCACAGTGGCCACCCCGTGTGTCTTACCATTCGCTTTTGCACGTTCACACCGCCCTGCCGCTGTGCCAGAAGGCCGCCAGCAAACGTGCGTCGTCAACGGTGGCAAAGCCGCTGATTCGAAACATCTAAGGAGTTCCCAGCGTGCTGTCACTATCGGTCAACGCCGCATGAACGCCCCGCTGGCGCTGAATATGGTCGCCGGCGCGCTGCCGGCGGTGGCTGACGCTGCGGCATCCTTGGCCGGGGGGCATGCACCGCTGCGGTTCGAAAATCTGGGGTTGTCACCGATTGCGCTCGATCTGGGCTTTTTCACGCTGAAATGGTACTCGCTGGCCTATCTGGTGGGGATCATCTTTGCCTATTGGCACCTGACGCGCGAACTGCGCGGGCCCGGTGCACCAATGGCGCAGCGCCATGCCGAAGACCTGTTTTTCTACGCCACGCTGGGTGTGATCATCGGCGGCCGGCTGGGCTATGCGCTGTTTTATGCACCCGAACTGATCACCCATCCGCAGGACCTGATCAAGCTGTGGCAGGGCGGCATGAGCTTTCACGGCGGGCTGATCGGCACCACGCTGGCGATGGCGTGGGTGTCGTGGCGCGGGCGGCTCGATTTTCTGCGGGTGTGCGATTACGTGGCGCCCTGCGTGCCGGTCGGGCTGTTTCTGGGTCGCTGCGCCAATTTCGTGAATGGTGAATTGTGGGGCCGCGCGGCCGATTCGGCACTGCCCTGGGCGATGGTGTTCCCGGGCGCCGGCCCGGTCGCGCGCCATCCCAGCCAGTTGTACGAGGCCGGGCTGGAAGGGCTGGTGCTGGGCACCGTGCTGATCACGCTGTTCTGGACCACGCGCGCACGCTGGCGCCAGGGATTGCTGGTCGGCACCTTTGCGGCGGGGTATGGCATGGCACGCTTTACGGTCGAATTTTTCCGTCAACCCGATGCGCAATTGCAGGATTTTGCGCATGCCACCGGGCTGTCGATGGGCCAATGGCTGACCATCCCGATGATTGCCATCGGGCTGGGGCTGATCGTCCGCGCATTGCGCCGTCCGCCGCTGGCGGTCACGGTCCAATCGCTGCCGGCCTGACGGTTTCGAAAACGGGCGGCGAGATGACCCTGCACGACCGGTTTGTGCGGTTGATTGCGGCCACCGGCCCGATCAGCGTGGCGCAATTCATGGCCGAATCCAACGCGCGCTATTACGACAGCCGTGACCCGCTGGGCAGTGGCGGCGATTTCATCACCGCGCCCGAGGTCAGCCAGATGTTTGGCGAACTGATCGGCCTGTGGCTGACCGATGTGTGGGACCGCGCCGGGCGGCCCGGCCCGGTCCATTATGTCGAACTGGGCCCCGGGCGCGGCACACTGGCGCGCGACGCGCTGGCGGCGGCGCAACGTTTCGGATTTGCGCCGACGGTTCACCTGGTGGAGGCCAGCCGCACGTTAAGCACCGCGCAACGTGGCCTGATCGCCGATGCCACCTGGCACAACGATCTGTCGACCGTACCCGACGATGCGCCGCTGCTGATCGTGGCCAACGAATTTCTGGATGCGCTGCCGGTGCGGCAACTGGTGCGTACCGATGCGGGCTGGCGCGAACGCATGGTCGGACTGGAGAGTGGCCGGCTGGTGCCGGTTGCGGGGTCGCAACCGATGGATGCCGCCATTCCCGCAAACATGGTGCAGGCCGGCGAAGGCGCGATCATCGAAACCTGCCCCGCCGCCGCCGCGGTGGTGGGGGAAATCGGCCGCCGGCTGTGCACGCAGGGCGGCGCGGCGCTGATCATCGATTATGGCCGGACCGAACCGGCCACCGGCAGCACGCTGCAGGCGCTGCGCGCGCACGCGATGGTCGATCCGTTTGCGCACCCGGGTGAGGCCGATCTGACCGCGCATGTCGATTTTTCAGGTTTGCCCGCGCTGGTGCAGGCGGCCGGCGCGCGCTGGACCGGGACCACCACGCAAGGATCGTTTCTGAACGCGCTGGGATTGGCCGCGCGGGCGGCAGCGCTGTGCCGTGCCGCACCCGACCGGACAGATGCAATCGTGGCAATGGCGCACCGGCTGGCCGCGCCAGAGGCCATGGGCAACCTGTTCAAGGTCATGGGCCTGGCCGCGCCGGACTGGCCCGATGGTGCAGGGTTTGCGCCGTGACCGCCCGTGGCCGGCTGGCTGGGTGGGGGACGCCCGCAATCCGGCCACGATCGCGCAATGCCAACGATTGCCGCGGTGCACGAAAGGGTTGCACAGGAATCGGCCTGGCGCTGCAACATGAACAAATTGGCAGTTGGCAAACTGACACAATTGTGTCTATCAGGCCGCTAATTTCGGGGTCGCTCTGCGGGTGTCGGCTGGTCTCGGCCCGTCCGTAACCCCGCCGGTACTGGCACATTTTACCGCATTGCGGCAAATCGCCAGAGTGGACGAGCACTTGGTTACGATGGACTGGGTTTAGAATAGGCGACCGCGCGCGCCGCTGCACGCGGCATCAGGCAAGGACTTTCAATGGCTGACCTGCTTAAGGCTGAAGGGGCGATGACCGGCCCGACGGACACATCTGATTCGGGCGTCAGGCGACGCGATTTCATCAATATTGCCGCAGTCAGCTTTGCCGGCGTCGGCGGCATTGCCGCGCTCGTTCCGCTGATTACGCAGATGAGCGCATCGGCCGACGTGCTCGCCGAAAGCTCGACCGAGGTTGATATTGCGGCCATCGCACCCGGCCAGGCGATCAAGGCGATGTGGCGCAAACAGCCGGTGTTCGTGCGCAACCTCACCCCCAAAGAGGTGGCAGAGGCCGAAGCGGTGCCCGTGGCATCGCTGCGTGACCCGCAAACGCTGGCACAGCGCACCAAGGCGGGCAAAGCCAACTGGCTGATCACCATGGGCGTCTGCACCCATCTTGGCTGCGTGCCGCTGGGCGCCGGCACGGGTGAGGTCAGGGGCGAATTTGGCGGCTATTTCTGCCCCTGCCACGGATCGGTCTATGATACCGCCGCGCGCATCCGCAAAGGTCCGGCACCCAAGAATCTTGAAGTGCCGACCTATGAATTTTCGTCCGACACTGTCGTGAAGATCGGCTGAGGAACCTGGCCATGAGTTTTCCCTGGGCAAAACATTACAAGCCAAGCCACCCGTTGATGGTGTGGCTCGACGATCGCCTGCCGCTGCCGCGGTTTGTCTACAACGCGGTCGGCGGCGGTTTTCCGGTACCGCGCAACCTCAACTATTTCTGGAACTTCGGCGTGCTCGCCGGGTTCTGTCTGGTGTTGCAGATCGCCACCGGGGTGATCCTGGCGATGCACTATGCCGCCAACACCGGCGTGGCGTTTGACAGTGTCGAACACATCATGCGCGATGTGAACTGGGGCTGGATGATGCGCTATGGCCATGCCAACGGCGCATCGGCGTTCTTTGTGGTGGTCTATATCCACATTTTCCGCGGCTTTTTCTATTCATCGTACAAAGCGCCGCGCGAAATGATCTGGCTGCTGGGCGTCACCATCTTTCTGCTGATGATGGCGACCGCGTTCATGGGCTATGTGCTGCCCTGGGGTCAGATGAGCTTTTGGGGCGCCAAGGTCATCACCGGGCTGTTTTCGGCCATCCCGCTGGTCGGCGAACCGCTGCAACAGTGGCTGATCGGCGGCTTTTCGCCCGACAATGCCGCGCTCAACCGCTTCTTTTCGCTGCACTTCCTGCTGCCGTTCGTGATTGCCGGGGTGATCATCCTGCACATCTGGGCGCTGCATATTCCGGGTTCGTCAAACCCCACCGGCATCGATGTGAAGGAAGAATCCGACACTGTGCCGTTCCACCCGTATTACACGGCAAAAGACGGTTTCGGTCTTGGCGTGTTCCTGCTGATTTATGCCGCATTCGTGTTCTTTGGCCCCAACATGCTGGGCCACCCGGACAATTACATCCCGGCCAACCCGATGTCGACGCCGGCGCACATTGTGCCTGAATGGTATTTCTGGCCGTTCTACGCCATCCTGCGCGCCTTCACCGCCGATTTCCTGTTCATCCCGGCCAAACTGATGGGTGTGCTGGCAATGTTCTCGGCCATCCTGGTGTGGTTCTTCCTGCCCTGGCTGGATACCTCACCGGTGCGTTCGGGCCACTACCGTCCGCTGTTCCGCAAATTCTTTTACATCCTCGTCATCGACGTGCTGGTGCTGGGATATTGTGGTGGTTCGCCGGCGGAAACCAAGTACGTGCTGATCTCGCAGATCGCATCGGCGTACTATTTCCTGCACTTCCTGGTCATCCTGCCGGTTGTGGCGTCGATCGAAAAGCCGGAACCTCTTCCGTTCTCGATCACGCAATCCGTGCTGGGCACCGACACCGCCGCGACTGCCTGAGCGGTCAGACACGAAAAAGCGAGACACGTTCATGGTCCGTATCTTTGGCCCGTTAATCGGCCTGTTTTTCGCCGCTGCACTGATCTGGTCCTTTGGGGTCGGCGCAGTCCAGTTGATCCGCGAACCCGAACCTTCGACCGCGATCAAGGAATTTCACCTTGCGCCCAAAGAGGTCAGCTACAGCTTTGACGGGCCATTCGGCACGTTTGACAAACGCGAGCTGCAGCGCGGGTTTCAGGTTTACAAGGAAGTGTGCAACAACTGCCACGCGCTGAAACAGATCGCGTTCCGCAACCTGACCGACCTGGGCTATAACCAGGCCGAGGTGAAGGCGATTGCCAAGCAGTGGGCGACCAAGGCCAAGACCTTTGACGCCAAGACCGGCGATGCGGGCGAACGCCCCAACACCCCGGCCGACCACATTCCGGCGGTCTATTACGCCGGCAGCGGCAACCCGCCAGACCTGTCGCTGATCACCAAGGCGCGTCACGAAGGGCCACAGTACGTCTTTTCGCTGCTGACCGGTTACACCGATCAACCGGCCGCGCTGCTGAAGAAATACCCGGATTCGGCGACCCCGGACGGGCTGTATTACAACCCCTATTTCTCCAACCTCAACATCGCGATGCCCGCCCCGCTGGTCAGCGACGGCCAGGTGACCTACAGCGACGGCACCAAGGCAACCGTGCCGCAGATGGCCAAGGACGTCGCCGCGTTCCTGACCTGGACCGCCGAACCCAAGCTGGACAAGCGCAAGCAGACCGGCTGGGCCGTGCTCGGCTTTCTGCTGATCGCCACTGGCCTGGCCTATCTGGCAAAGCGCAACATCTGGGCCGATCTGCACTGATCACCCCGATCGGGCCTGTTTGCCCAAGCGATAACAACGAACAAAGGCCACCGGAAACGGTGGCCTTTTTCGTCGCAGTCGCAAACATTGACGACCACCGGGTAAGCATGGCAAGGCGTGCCGCACGACACGGGCGGGTATAGCATAGTGGTAATGCACTAGCCTTCCAAGCTAGCTAGGCGGGTTCGATTCCCGCTACCCGCTCCACGTTACCGTCCACCGGCATCCACTGACATCGTTGAAACCCACGGAAATCCGCGGTATTTTGGCCCTCATCCGGTCGCTGAGGGCCGTCGTTTTCTGCCTGCATCCAAGCCATTTGGGGGCCTTGGCAGAGACAGAGCCCCTGGCGCCAATATGAGGCCCCCACCCGCTGGGGGCCCCTGAGTCGAGGGATGCCACGATGCCACTTTCCGATGCAGCGGTCCGCAATGCCAAACCTAGGCCCAAGCCCTACAAACTGAGCGATAGCGCGGGCCTCTATCTTCAGGTCCAGCCAAACGGCAGCAAACTCTGGCGGCACAAATACCGCCACCTTGGAAAAGAGAAGAAGCTGTCAATCGGGCCCTACCCCGAAATCAACCTGAGCGAAGCGCGACGCCGTCGGGATGCAGCGCGCGAGCAACTCCATTCAGGTCTTGATCCATCGCGTGAGAAGGCGAAGGCACGCCAGCACGCCGAAGTCGTAGCAGGCTGCACGTTCACGCTCGTCGCCGAAGAATACTGCTCAAAGCGCAAGCGCGATGGCGCCAACGCCTGGGCCCCTGCAACGGCCTCGCGCTGCGAATACCTGCTGTGCCAGCTCGACGGTTCCATCGGCAAGCTGCCGATTACCGACATTGCGCCGATCGACGTGCTGGAGGCAGTCCGCCGGATCGAACGAAAGGGCAATCTGGAAAGTGCCCGGCGAACTTTGCAACTGGCAGGGGCCGTGTTCCGCTATGCGGTGGCCACGGCGCGCATTCCGTCCGATCCCACCCGCGATCTGCGCGGTGCATTGTTGACGCCCAAAGTCACACACTATGGCGCGATCACTGACCCGGAGAAGGTCGGCGAACTCTTGCGCGCCATCGATGCCTACGACGGCTTTGGCATCACCAAGCAGGCCCTGCTGCTGTCAGCGCATGTCTTCGTCCGACCCGGTGAATTGCGCCACGCCCTGTGGAGCGAAATCGATCTGGATGAGTGCGTCTGGACGATCCCGGCCGAAAAGATGAAAATGCGCAAACCGCATCATGTTCCGCTGTCAAAGCAAGTGGTCGAGCTGCTGAAGGACCTGCGCTGCGTCACCGGCCCCAATGGTTTTGTCTTTCCTTCGGTCCGCTCACGCGCCCGACCGATGAGCGAGAACACCCTGAATGGCGGCCTGCGCCGCCTTGGCTACACGACGCACGAAATGACCGGCCACGGCTTTCGGGCGATGGCCAGCACGCTGCTCAACGAATCGGGCAGGTGGTCGTCCGATGCCATCGAGCGCGCACTTGCCCACGGTGACAAGGACAAAGTGCGTGCCGCCTATCATCGCGGCACGCACTGGAAGGAACGCGTGCAGATGGCACAGTGGTGGTCCGACTACCTCGATAAACTGCGCGACACCGTAAACAACAAGTCGATGCGTCGCAGGTTGGCCGCGGCGGCCTGACGGCCAGCCTCACCGCGATCGGCCTGCCCCCGCCAGCCCGACAAGCGCGCGCAAGCTCGTCATCGGTATCAGGGTGCAGCGCCCGACCTTGACCGTCTCGATGTCGCCCGAAGCAATCAACTCGTAGATCTTCGATCGGCACAAGCCGGTCAGCCGAACCGCTTCGGAAATACGTACCGTCAACGGATCAAGCGCAAGCAGCGGCGACAGAGCGGTCGGCTTTACAGGTGGCGCAAACGGCAGACCCAATTGCTCACCGCCAGGAACTGCAGGGTTGGTGGTCCGGCGGATCATTGGCCCGCCTCCATGTCCAGGGCAGCCACCTTGCGACGGAAGGCCTCGTGCACCCGCTCACGCAAAGCGGGGTCCGGGTGGGAAGCGAGGATGGCCTCGAGCGCGCAAGTGACGAACACCAACTGGCGATGCAGTTGTGCCTGCCCTTTGCGCAGGGCCTCATCACGCACACGGCCTTCATAAAGATCGGCAAGGACAGTGCCGAGCCATTGGCTGCGGCTGACAGCCGCCTTGCGCGCCTGCCCTTCGACCCAGGCGGCGATGTTGCCGGGCACATAGGCTTGCAATGGTACATTGGATTTCATGACCGACTCCTCAATAAAAGAAGCCTGGTCGCACTGCGAAAGTGCATTCGAGTTAAATCGGCAAACGGAACATGTCAAGAACATTGCGCGTAAGGATTTCCGCGCCTTTCAGGCAGACCAAATCAATTCGATTTGTACCAACTGTGAGCAAATCACTCTGCTTGGGTAATGCACGACGGCCATCTATCGCCATTTTCCACCGTAATTCCAGACCTTTAAACCGCTGCAATGTATTGCGTACGGTGTGCCCTACATTGTACCTTCCTGCGGGCGTTGGCTCCCTCCTTCCTGCCTGACTTGCCAATGTAGCCTTGGCTCTGATTCCGGCGGGATTGGCCATTGGCCTCCCGGCCGTTTGAGGATGAAAACTGGATGCGTTCCTAGACCCAACGGCGCGAATCGCACTGGCAATGCGTCCCGGCAAAACACGCTGCGACAAGCGCTTATTAGCTATGAGAAATCAGGTTCCGTTCCTGCGCGGCAAGCGATAGACCAGCAATACGAGCAGGATGATCTGCGCGCAGGGGCGGCGCCAAAATCGACTATGAAATCCGGAATTCGAGACAATCGCAGTCGCGGCACGGCTGCCAGCTTCCTCAAGGATAAGGTGCGCGCGGGAAGTGATCTCTCCGTGGTTTCGGCTTATTTCACCAGCTTCGCCTATACGCGCCTGGCTGAGACATTGGACGAAATTGGCAAGCTCAGGTTCCTGTTTGGAGAGCCAAGGTTTCTCGAAAGCGTTGAAGCCGAAAATCTGAACCCGCCCGCCTTCTCGCTGGACGAAGATGGTCTGACCCTCAGCGACGGACTACGCAAATCCGGCTCGGCAACCCAATGCGCGCAGTGGATCAGGGAAAAAGCAGAAATCCGGTCCATCAAACGGGCTGGGCTGATGCATGGCAAGCTTTACCATATCCACGACGGCAAGCGCGATCATGCGCTTGTTGGCAGCTCTAATTTCACGATCAAGGGCCTTGGCCTGACCGACGAGCCCAACATCGAACTCAACCTGATCGTCGATTCTGATCGCGATCGCGACGATCTGCTCGCCTGGTTCAATGAGCTCTGGGCCGACGAGACTTTGACCGAAGACGTGAAAGACGAAGTGCTTGAGCGCCTTGAGCGCCTCTATCGCCACAACGCGCCCGAATTTGTCTATTTCAAAACCCTCTACCACCTGTTCAGCCAATACCTCGCCGATCAGACGATTGAAGAAGAGCGGCTCAATGATGCCCGCTTCACTGAAACCGCCATCTGGCAAATGCTGTTCGAGTTTCAGCGTGACGGCGTCGGCGCGGTCCGTGCCAAGCTGGACCGGTATGGCGGGTGCATTCTGGCTGATAGCGTCGGCCTCGGCAAAACGTTCGTCGCGCTCGCGGTCATCAAATGGTTCGAACTGCGCAACCAACGCGTGCTGGTCCTGTGCCCGAAAAAATTGCGCGACAACTGGACCGAATTTCTGGTCCAGAACAACAGCGAAACCAATCCCCTGCTGGCGGATCGATTTGCCTACACCGTGCTTTCACACACCGATCTGACGCGCACGTCCGGCAAAGTCGGAGACATGAATCTCGGCTCGATCAATTGGGGCAATTACGATCTCGTTGTCATCGATGAATCGCATAATTTCCGCACGGCTTCGCGTGGCAAATCGAATGGCGGAGATTTGGATTACCGGCCCAGCCGCTACGAAAAGCTGATCCAGGACGTGATCGGTTCTGGCATCAAGACCAAAGTTCTGATGCTGTCGGCAACCCCGGTGAACAATGACCTGTCAGATTTGAAAAGCCAGCTTGACCTGGTGCTGGCCAGCAAGCCCGATGCATTTCTGGACCTTGGCATCACCAACTTTGGCGGCATGATCGGCGATGCCCGTCGTAAATTCAAAGAGTGGGCCAAGAATGGCGGCAAAGACCGCGACGCGCTGATCGGCCGACTGCCTCCGGCATTGTTTAGCCTGCTCGACGGGGTGACCATTGCGCGGTCGCGCCGGCACGTAGAGCGGCATTACGCCTCGGCGATGGAAACGATCGGCCATTTCCCGGCACGCGAGCGCCCGGTGTCGGTCTTCGCCCAAATCGACACGGACGGCGAATTTCCGGCCTTTGCCCATGTGCATGACGAAATCAGCGCCTTGCGCATGGCGCTCTATAATCCGCTCAGCTTCGTGCATGCTGAGCATAAGCACCGCTATGACCCGGGCGGCAACTTCGACCAGGGCAACCGCGAACGGTTCCTGATCGGGATCATCAAGACGGGTTTGCTGAAGCGGCTGGAAAGTTCGGTCAATTCCTTCGGGACGTCGATGGCGCGCCTGTGCGATCGGATCGATCGGCGCTTGGCTGACATTGAGGCTTTCAAGTCCGGCCAATCCAAAACGCTCACCGATCTCGAGATCCCCGACGATGTCGAAGGCGATGAAGAGCTTGAAGAGGCCTTCGAAGTCGGCGGCGCGCTCAAATACAACCTGGCCCATATGGATCTTGATGGCTGGGCAGAGGCGCTTCGGTCCGACCGATCCTTGCTGGAGCAATTGCGAAACGCCGCCTTCGGCGTGACGCCCGATCGCGACGCAAAGCTTGCCGAGCTCAAAAAGATCCTGCTCGATAAATTCCGCTCACCGACCATCAACCGGGCAGGCGAGCCCATTCGCAAGGTTATCGTCTTCACCGCCTTCTCGGACACGGCGCAATACCTCTACAATGAGCTGGTTCCCTTCGCCGACGCCCAGCACGTCAAGGCCGGGCTGGTGACAGGCGGCGGCGAAACCAAGGCAACGTTGGGCAAGGCGCGCTACCAGGACATCCTCACCAACTTCGCACCCCGGGCAAAGAAACGCGCCGCCATGAAGGGCTTGCCTCAAGACGCGGAAATCGACTTGCTGATTGCCACCGACTGCATCTCCGAAGGCCAAAACCTTCAGGATGCCGATCTGCTGGTCAATTTCGACATTCACTGGAACCCGGTGCGCCTGATCCAGCGCTTCGGCCGGATCGACCGCATCGGTAGCCTGCATAACGCGATCAAGATGATCAATTTCTGGCCAACGCCCGATCTCAATCACTACATCAATCTGAAAGGCCGGGTCGAAGCGCGCATGGCGCTGGTCGATCTTTCCGCGACCGGCGAAGACAACATCCTGGCCGACGTGAAGGACGCCGCGGAAGCCGATCTCAAATGGCGCGACAAGCAGTTGCTGCGTCTGAAAGATGAAGTGTTCGATTTGGAGGATGAACCCGAAGGCGTCACCCTCGCCGAGTTCTCACTCGAAGATTTCCGCGCCGATCTGCTGCATTTTTCCCGGCATAACGAAGGCGCGCTGGAAGATGCTCCCATCGGCATCAGCGCAATAGCCCCCACCGATGGTGAAGGCGCCACTTTCGACCCCGGCGTGATCTTTTGCCTGAAGCGCAAAGGGGACAAGCTGCCCGAAGGCCAGAAACCGATTGGTGGCCTCGATCCCTTCTTCCTGGTCTATGTCCGCGCAAATGGGTCAATCCGCCACGGTTTCGCCGCGCCAAAGACGATCCTCGATGCCATGCGCGCCTTGTGCCTCGGCCGCACCGAACCCCTCGTCCACTTGTGCGATGCCTTTGACCGCGAGACTGACAAGGGCCAGGACATGTCAGGCTACGATGCACTCGCACGGGCAGCCGTCGAAGCCATCAAATCAAACTACGCAGGCCGGGCGCTCAGCGCACTCGCTGCCAACAAGGGCGGCAAACTGGCCGATGCCAAGGCGCAACCACGTAGTGAGGGGGATTTCGAACTGATCACCTGGCTGATCATTAAACCCGCAGAGGCGAGAGCATGAACGCGCAACGCTCGGCGATCGATAGTGCTGTACGCGCGTTTGGTGACATGCCGTTGCAGGAAGCTGGCCTCGGCCTGCTTGATGCCTTGGGCTATCGCAGTGCCAAAACTATCGTGCTCGATGGCAGTCCCGCCACTTTCGCGCGCGAAATCGATCACGAGGGGCAGCTTTCAACTAAACCGGCCTGCTTCGATAAATGGCAGGAAGTTCAATTCCTGTTCCAGCTTACCAATGACGAAATCCCGATGCTTGGCCATTCACAGGCAGGGTTTGACCTTCGAGAACGCTATGGCCGCAGCATCGTTGACAGCTTTGTCTTCCTGGCAATCGCGCTTGAGGGAGAGGATTGGAAGCGCGGCGCGCTCGCCGGCATCACTCGCGCAGTGAACGCCATGTTCGCCATGCCGGTCATCATCCTGTTCAGGCATGGCAATCTGTTCTCATTGGCGGCCAGCGAACGCCGCCCCAACCGCCGCGATGCAAGCCGCGATGTGCAGACCGGGCGAATTTCGATCATTCTGGGTGTATCGACCAAGCGTCCCCACCGTGGTCATCTGAGCATCCTGGCCAAGCTCGATTGGCGTGCAATGCGCCCGCGCCCTTCCAATTTCGATGATTTATATGCCGGTTGGCGCGCTGCGCTTTCGACCAAGACGCTCAACGAAGCCTTCTACAAAGAGCTCAGTCATTGGTTCTTTTGGGCGCGCGACAGCGTGACATTCCCCGAAGGTGCGGGCGACAAGACTGAAGTGCCACTGATCCGGCTACTCACGCGCGTCATCTTCTGCTGGTTCATCAAAGAGCGAGGCCTGATCCCGCCGAGCTTGTTCCGGCTCGAAGACGTGCGCCCGCTGCTCAAAGTTGATCCGGCAACCTCGCCGGACGATGGCAACTACTATCGCGCCGTTCTGCAGAACCTGTTTTTCGCCACACTCAACACCGAAATGCCAGAACCCGGTAAAGAAGGGGGCCGCAAATGGCGCTCAAAAAGCGCCGGCGGGGGCCAGGACGGGCACTTCATGGTGCACAGTCTGTATCGCTATCAGGACTTGTTCGCCGATCCTGATGCGGCACTGGCGCTGTTCCGAACTGTGCCTTTCCTCAACGGTGGCCTATTCGAATGCCTTGACCGTGAAGTCACGCCAAAGGAATTGAAGCGCGATCCGGACCTTGCAAAGCTGTCGCTGGACGGCAAGCGCATCCGCGTTGATGGCTTTTCGGATCACCCGAAGAATCCACTCCACATCCCCAACCGGGTGTTTTTTGGCGATGAAATCAAGGTCGATCTCAACGCCATCTATGAAACCAGGGGCAAGGAATATCGTGCGCGCGGACTGTTCACCCTGTTCGATGATTACGTTTTTACGGTCGAAGAAAACACCTCGGTAGAGGAAGAAGTCGCTCTTGACCCGGAACTGCTTGGCAAGGTTTTTGAAAACCTGCTGGCGTCATACAACGAGGAAACCAGCACCACCGCGCGCAAAAAGTCGGGCGCATTCTACACCCCCCGCTATGTTGTCGATTACATGGTGCGCGAAACGCTGGCGCATCAGTTCACCCGTGCGCTGATGGCGGAGCGGCCTGGGGACACTGGCGGCATCAGGCCCAATGCAGAATCCTTCGACCTTGGGCCCGCCCCAGGCGAACTGGCAATGGAGCCAGGCAAGCCCCGTGACAAAATCGATACGACTCAATCGGAATTTGCCGAGCGCGTTGCCGCCTTGCTTGATCCGACCCTGCCTGTACCCGCTTTCTCGAAGAAGGAATCCGCCACGCTGATTGCCGCCATCGAGGATTTGAAAGTCCTCGATCCTGCGTGTGGGTCTGGTGCCTTTCCCATGGGTATGTTGCAGGCCCTGATGGAAGTGCTGCGTCGCCTTGATCCGGACAACGCTCAATGGAAAGCGACACTGCGCGCCCCGCTTGAGAGCCGATTGGCCAACGCGCGAAATTATGACGTGACGAGGCGCGAAACAGAGCTGGAAGAGGCTGAATCTGCGCTTGCCGCGTTTGACGAAGAATTCGCCGACGACGATCTGGCCGATTATGTCCGCAAACTGCACCTGATCGAAAAATGCCTTTATGGCTCAGACATTCAGCCAATCGCAATTCTGATCGCAAAATTGCGCTTTTTCATCAGCCTGGCTGTCGAACAGAAGCCACACCCAGACCGCCCAAATCTGGGCATCAAGCCGCTGCCCAACCTTGAAACCAAGCTGGTTGCCGCCAACAGCCTAATTCCGCTTGAACGGCCGAAACAGGATGACCTGTTCGCAAACCCGCGCATCCGTGATCTCGAGCGACTGACCGAGGATGCCACCCAGCGCCATTTCGGCGCGCGGACAATGAAGACGAAGCGCAAATATCGCGACCTGATCCAGACCTACCGTGACGTACTTTCCGAAATCCTGGAGCACGAACATTCGCTCAAGCATGAGGATGCGCTGAAGGCCGCCGCCTGGAACCCGTTCGATCAGAATGCCACAGCGCCTTTCTTCGATCCGCTGTGGATGTTCCAGATGCACGACGGGTTCGATATAGTGATCGGCAACCCGCCTTACGTGCGACATGAAAAGTTCAAGGAACAGAAGCCTGAGCTCGAAAAAATCTACGGGGTAAAGGACGCCAAAGGCATTCCTCTCGGAAGCTATGCCGGAACGGCGGACTATCTTGTCTATTTCATCGAACGTGGCATGCGGTTGCTCAAGCCGGGCGGCGCCTTCAGCTACATTACCTCAAACAAATGGTATCGCGCCAAATATGGCGAAAATTTGCGCGTATGGATGACACGCAACTCCAAGCTGCTCAGCATCATCGATTTCGGTGATGCCGATGTGTTTGAAGCAATCGCCTACCCGACGATTATCACAGCCCAACGCCGTGAAGGCACAGGGCCGTTGCCCGATGACCGATTCCGCGCACTGAATTGGCAAGGGCTAGGTGACGTTACAGACAAGGAGAACTTTTGGACGTATCTCTACACCGCTGGCTTTACTATGCCGCAAGCCGCCCTGGAAAAGGACGGCTGGCAGCTTGAGCCAACGGTAAAACGCGACCTGCTTGCGCGCATCCGTGCAGCAGGCGTGCCGCTTGGAGACTTTGTTGGAAAGCGGCTCTATCGTGGCATCCTGACGGGATACAACGACGCATTCGTTATTGATGGCGCGACACGGGCAAGCCTGATCGCCAAAGACCCCAAATCAGCGGAAATCATTAAGCCTTACCTTCGCGGCCGAGATGTCAAGCGCTGGCGGGCAAAGCCGCAAGACCTGTGGCTCATCTTCACTCGCAAGGGCACGGATATTGAGCGTTACCCTGCGATCAAACAGCACCTTGAACATTTTCGCGAAGCTCTGGAGCCAAAACCTGCTGATTGGAAACCGACCGATACGCAAAAGGAATGGCCGGGCCGCAAACCTGGACCTTACGCTTGGTATGAAATCCAAGACAACGTAGCTTATTGGGAGTCGTTTAAGGAGCCGAAGATTATCGTTCCAGCTATCGAAAAATCGGTGGCCTACGCCTCCGACAAAGAGGGATATTTTAGTAACGACAAAACCAGTATCATCGTTTCTGACGAATGGCGCTATATTCTCGCGTGCCTGAATTCTTCGGTTTCATGGTGGGTTAGCCAGGCGCTTTATGCAGGACGTGCAGGTGGCTTCTTCGAATTCAAGCCTATGTATATTAGTGAATTCCCTATTCCAAAAAGCCCAGGTAGCGACTGCACCGAAGTAATTGGAGTACTCGTTGATATACTGACGGCTAACTACTCGAATCCCGCGTTTGAGCAGTTATTGAACAGCTTAATTTACGAACTCTATTTCCCCGACAACCTTCATGCGCGTGGGCTCTATCCGCTTAATTTTGCCTGTGAAGTGGGCCTTCAATGGCTCTCGGGCCTCGAAGGCGACAAACTTGCCAGCGCCGCCGCCGACTTCGCGCAGGAAAACCTCGCACCAGGGCAGCCGCTGCGCGTGATGTTGTCCGACCTGCAAACGTTGGATGTGGTGCGGATTATTGAGGGAAAAGCTTAGTGGCGAAAGTTTTATCCGGGGCTGGAAAAGTATTCGTTTCCCATACCCCGGGAGTCCGCCCACGTATCGATCGGATATCGATCCAGAATTTTCGTGCCTTCCCTGGAACGGGCAATCCCGAAATCGATCTTAACGGCAAGAATTTGCTGGTTTACGGCGAAAACGGTGCAGGAAAATCATCGATATTTCACGCACTGGACGAGTTTTTTTCGATTGATCCAGCCACTATCGTCAGTCGCAAGAAGTTGCTGGAGTCACAGGCGAACATTTTCTCGCCCGACGGCTCAGAGCTAACGTCGGTCACAGTGACCTTCGCTGGAGGCGATCCGATAGCTTGGAGCGACAAGGGGCACCCCGTCGACATTGTAGGCGTCGCACCGGTCGTGATCGAAGGCGCCTATCGGAAGGCTATGCTTGATTATCGAGCGTTGCTCGATGTAAACTACAAGTTCATCGGCCAGGACATCAATCTTTTCCCTGCGTTCATTTCGGTCCTGTTGCGCGACATGCCGGTCCCCTACAATGGAACGCCAAGGGAGTTGGCGCGAATTTGGCGTCGTACTAAGTCCTTCTTCGATGCGCGGCACACGGCCTCCCGACGGGATTTGATTGATGCCATGATGGCGGCGATCAATGCGGCAATCGACCTGACTCTGCCCGCGCTTAAAGACGCTACCAACAAGTTTTTGAAGCTGCTCAAGTGCGATGATCTCGAGATCGTGGACTTTGAGTTCTCGCACCTTGGTTGCAACTGGACTCGTCCGCGCGCCGCTCGAAAAATTCGCAACCAGAAGATCGGGTTCATGTTGAAACAGCGTGGTGAAGAAATCGGTCGGCCACATCATTTCCTCAACGAAGCACGCCTATCTAGTCTTGCCCTGGCATTCTATCTCGCCGGACGACAAATCATGACACAGACCTTGCAGCTTGACACTCCAAAACTGATGGTGCTGGACGATGTCCTTGTCGGCCTTGACCAGTCCAATCGGTTGCCAGTCCTCGATCTTCTCAAGACTGAATTCGAAGAATGGCAAATCGTACTACTCACTCATGATCGGGTATGGTTTGAAATGGCCCGCGCGCATTTGCCTGAAGAAGGTGCTCAAGCTTGGACGACCATTGAGCTTTTTGAAGGCACTGATCCCTCAGGTGTAACTCGCCCAGTTCAGCGCCCGCACAACATGGATCAGGTGATCGACAATCTGACAATTGCCAATACATTCCTGGCTGCCAATCATGACAATGCCGCTGCTGTCCATACACGTATTGCGTTTGAACAATCGCTCAAGAAATTCTGTGAGAAGCGCAGCGTTCCAGTCGCATTTAAGGCCAATCCCAAAGAATTGAAGACCGAGGATTTACTTAACGCGGTCGATGCTTGGCTTGTCGAGCCTAAGCATGCAGCCAAGCGAGCGGCCAAGAAGGTAGTGCTCGATCCTTTATTGCAGGCCGCTCGAGCCAGCCAGAGGGTAATCCTTAACCCCTATTCGCACTCAACGCCTGTTACTCTCGCGAAAGGTGAAGTGAAATCTGCAATCGACGCCGTGCAGAATTTGAACGCTGAATTTAGGAAATAGCAGCCGTGACCCCCGACAAAAAATCCATTTCCGAGCTGTTTGACAAGCGAGAACAATATCTTATTCCGCTTTTTCAACGGGGCTATGTCTGGGCTCTTGATAAGCAGATCGCCCTGCTTTGGGAGGATATCATTGAGCAGATGGAGGCGCTGGCGGAATATCGTGCCAACGCCAAGCAGGTAGGGCAGGATCAACTGCGCAAACTGCGAAAGCATTTCCTCGGAGCCATCGTCATTGGCCCTTTGGTCGAAGGTGATGGCCAGAGGGTAAGCAGCCGGGAAGTCATCGACGGCCAGCAGCGCATCACGACTCTGCAAATTTTGCTGCTTGCGCTGCGCGACGTTTGCAAAACGGCTGGCGATGAAGCCCTGGATGAGGACCTGCGCAATCTGACCTTCAACAAGGGCAGCTATCTCAACAAGGCCGATGCCCAGAAGGTCATGCCCACCAATGCCGGCCGAGAGATTTTGCAAACGCTCGTCTCGCTGGGCGGGATCGATGCTGTCAGCGAGAGATATCCGGCTTGGCGGTGGCTGGTCGATGCCGAAAAGAAATGGGAGTGGTGCGATCGGCCTCTGATGGTTCAGGCGTACCTTTATTTTCATGCAATGCTGCTTTGCCAGCTGCGAGGTCTGCGATTTGATGCGCCGGCTACCGACGACGATAGCGATACAGGTCGGACGATTTCGGAAGAGGTGATCCGCCAGGTTCGCAAGGGCAACGAATTCAAACTGCCGCGTGCTGATACCTCACTCAAAATGGGCGTGGCGCGCCTGCTTCTCGATTCGTTCGAGAGCTGCTTCCAGATCATGCAACTGCGCCTGGAAGATGAAGATGATCCGCAAATCATTTTTGAAACGCTCAACGCACGCGGCGAACCGCTCACCCCAAGCGATTTGATCCGAAATTTCCTGTTCCTTCGTGCGATCCGTGCCGGCGAGGATGTGGACGCGCTGTACGATGAGTACTGGAAGCCGTTCGACGAAAAGCCGGATGCGGCCGCGCAAGCAAAGGGGACACCCTTCTGGCGCAAAGAAGAACGACAGGGCCGCTTGAAATCGGCCCGCATCGATCTGTTCATGTACCACTATACGACCCTGCGACGGGTCGCGACCCTGAAGGTTGCGCACGTTTTTGAGGAGTTCAAAGACTGGTGGGACGGCGCTGACCGGCAAACCGCGGTTGAAATGGGCCGCATCAAAGCCCTGTCGTCACATTTCGAGAAAATTGTCGCTCCCGGCCAAAAGGGGAAGTTCGAACGGTTCTGTCGCAGGTTGATGCTGCTGGACACGTCCACCGCGACGCCGCTTTTGCTATATTTCCTTGAGCAATTTGCACCAGATTCAGATGAGTTTGGACAGGTTATGCGCGACATCGATTCCTACCTCGTCCGCCGTTTCGTCTGTGGGCTGACGACCAAGTCATACAACAAGACGTTCATGCATCTCCTCGAAGAGGCGGTCCAGAACGGTAAGCCCTGCCCCGATCAGCTGCGCAAAAACCTGCTCTCTCTGAAGGGCGACAGCCAATTGTGGCCTGATGACCAACTCTTTGCCGACAAATGGGAGCTGGGCCGCCTTTATCAGGGCAGCAGCACCCGAAAGGTCCGGGCCGTCCTCGAAGGTCTGGAAATGGGTTTGCGGACATACAAGCAAGAGTATCTGCCTGAACTCGAACTCCTCTCCGTCGAGCATGTCATGCCACAGAAGTGGAAGCCTGAAGATTACCCCCTGCCCATCGATGACGCGGGATCACGCACCGTTCGGGGCAACCTCATCCACAGCATCGGAAATTTGACGCTGGTGACGCCTGGTTACAATTCCAACCTGTCCAACCGAGGTTTCCATGAGAAGCGTCCGGAGATAGCAGCGAACAGCGCGCTTCAGCTTAACTGCTACTTTCAGCAGTTTGGTGACGATCATGTTTGGGATGAGGCCGCGATACGGAATCGGGCCGTAAAGTTTTTACCTTTGGCAATTGGCATCTGGGCGAAACCGGATTGAGCAATCCCATAAGCCTTCGAGCCGCGTTCCTTGGAACAAAACCGATCACGATTGTTCTTTTGATTGGAGCATGATATGATCAATTCGAAGGAAAATGCCATGACCCTGACCGCCCTGCCGCATGATCGCCCCGCTAAAGCTTCAAAGGTCCTAACCGAGGCAGTCAGCCGAATCGCCGATATCTGGCAACTGCCCAATGCAAAGCTAGGCGCGATCCTTGGCCTGTCTGGGCCGACAGCGTCGCGGTTGCGATCGGGTAGCTATGCGCTGGAGCCAGGGTCAAAACCGTTTGAGCTAGCGCAACACCTTTTGCGGCTGTTCCGGTCACTCGATAGCTGGCTGGGGCAGGATGATGAATCCGCCCGGTCGTGGCTGGCGACGCGCAATCTCGATCTTGACGGGCGGCCGATCGACCTGGTGCTGACCATCCGGGGCCTGTTGCGCACGAGCGATTATGTTGACGCGCTCCGCGCTCGAGTCTGAACTTCGACCCTATCGCGGGCGGGTTTACCGGATTGTCGAGGCGCAGCACCGGATCTCCACCAACCGGCTGGCGGACAGCAACGCCGATCAGGCGCTGCTGGAAGTGCTGGCCGACGAGGTGAAGCCGGCCCTGCCCGAAAGCGCGCGGCACCTGCCGTGGTTGCTGGCATCGCCATTCCGTTATGGCCTCGGGCGTCCGTCGCGGTTTCGCGCGGCGCATGTATTGCCGGGCATTCTCTATGCGTCGGAGGCCATCGAGACGGCGGTGGCTGAGGCTGCACATTGGCGAATGGTGGCGTTCAGCCGGTCACCCGGATTTCGCCTGCCGCGCACGCCGACGCCTATGTCGGCGTTTTCGACTGTGGTAATGACAGACCGGTTGCTGGATTTGCTGGGCGGTGCGCTGGCTGCTCAGCACGAAGACTGGACGCACCCTACCGATTACGCACAGACGCAGGCCTTGGCGGATGTCGCCCGAACGCTGAACGCCGGCGCGATCCGCGCGCTATCGGCACGGCTGAACGGTGGCGTGAATATCGCGGTGCTCGATCCGGCCGCGCTGAGCCCGGCGGTGCGGCCGCATTCGAGCTGGGCGTTCCTGGTGACCCGCGACGGACTGCTCGCCATCAGGGAACTGAGCGATCAGACAATGCGGTTCACGACGCCGGAATTTTGAGCATGCCGCCAACTGTGTTTGGCGATCGATACCCCTTGCCAGCCTCCGTTTGTGGATCGGCGTGCAAAAGGAACCCGGTTAGCGGGGTGATCGGCGTCCAAA
>NZ_JBBATI010000015.1:10207-85724 GCF_040398825.1 Novosphingobium sp. | reverse complement strand
GAGAAGCTTCCTGACGCAATCCCGGCGGTGCAACCTAACGTCATCTGGCTCTAGGGTGCGTTTGCGGCGCGCATTTTGCAACGAATGGCACAATCTCGCCCGCGCAAGGTGCCTCATCAAAGGCCCTGCGGGTGACGGGATCCGTCTGTGGCAGAGCGGTCAACGCTGGCCGTCGATCCGGTGCGCTATAGAGGAGTTCCGGGGACAGGGGCGGTTCCGGGGAATCGCCATCGTCAGATCCTTCAGCATTGCCCGGCGGATCAGTCATCATGCCCATGGCGCGCCCGCGTTATGCCCCGACCATTCCAGTGCCATTTCCGCCAATTTGCAAGCGTATCACGCTATCGTGCGCCAGGTGTTGCGTTTCAGATTGAACGCAACACGGCTCAACGACGAGGCTTTGCAGGACCGCTCCCCGCGCTGCGCTGCGCCGCGATACCATCACGAATGGGCTGAAACGGGCCATACTTGTGCTGGCTTGCGCCAAAGCTGTCGGCATAGGGTCCATATGGCGTGTCCGCCGGCTTTTCGCTGCGGTTGGGAAAATCGCGGTCCAGATCAGCCATGTGCGGCCGGGGCCAGGATTCGATATAAGCGGCGATGTCCCATGAATCGGTGACCGAAATCGCCGGTGCAGCCCAGGTCGTGCCATCGGGCATGTTGTTGTGAATGAAATTGGCAGCGTTGGTCAGCCGCGCCATGCCGGCACCGTCGTTAAAACTGTCCGCGCTCCACAACGGCGGCACCACATAACCCGGTTTGCCACTGCCATCCCGCTGACCATCGCCATTTACGCCATGGCAGGCCGCGCATTGGCCGGCAAACAGCTGCCCCCCACGCGCAGGATCGGCCGCGCGCGCCAGTTCGGGCATTTGCCCCGGGCCCTGGCCCTCGGTTCGCGAACCGACCGGCCGCCCGATCGACAGAAATTTGAGATAGGCGACCATTGCGGTCATTTCCGCACTGTCCGGTGGCAAGGGCCTGCCGTTAAGGCTGCGCCTGACACAGCCGTTGATCCGTTCTTCGATCGTGCCGACCTGGCCCGAACGCGCGCGATAGTTGGGATAGGCGGCAAAGGCACCGACCAGTGGCAGGCCGAATTTGCGGGTTCCGCCATCGATATGGCAGCTCTGACAGGCAAGGTTGTTGCCGGCATAACGTGCGGCCGGATTGGCCGCCATCGGTCCGATCAGCTCTGCCGTCCTGACGATCAGATCGCGACCCTGCCGCACGGTGCGCCCCCATGCGTCATCGGGCAGGGTGTCAATATCGGGAACGGACCACGCCGCGGGCGACTGCATCGATGACGCCGGTGCCGCGGCGGCCGCATTGCGGATGCCGAACAGCGCGGTGGATGCCCACCCGGCCACCAGCACAGCCAGCCCAAGACCCAGATGAACACCCTTCAGGCCAGGCATGGTTCAGTCTTTTGCATGTCGAACCTCAGGGTCTGGCGCCGGACTGGCGTATTCTTCAACCCAATCGCAGCTGTGCGTCAAGCCCGCGCCCATTCGGCAATGCGCCGGGCATCCATCGCACCCGACAGGCGTTTCACTTCGCGGCCCCCGGCGAACAGCGCCAGCGTGGGGATTGACCGGATGGCATGCGCCCCGGCCAGCCCCTGCTGCTGCTCGGTATCCACTTTCAGCAGCCGCATATGCGGCTCCAGCATCCGGGCGGCCTGGTCGAAGGCCGGGGCCATGACCTTGCACGGGCCGCACCACGGTGCCCAGAAATCCACCAGCACCGGCAGACTGCCTTTGCCGGTATGGGCCGCAAAGCCGGCAGCATCGACCGGCACAGGGTGGCCGGTGAACAGCGGCTGGTGACACTTGCCGCAGTTCGGTGCCTCTGTCAGTCGCTCTGGCGGAACCCGGTTGCCGGCCAGGCAATGCGGGCAGACGACAATATCACTCATGGCATGCTCCGCTGGGTCACCAGAGCGTGATGCACGCCCTGAAATCAGGTCATTACGGGTGACTATACACCAACCCCTGCCCTTGCAGGCGGGCAATTTCGGCAACCCCGCCGGGCACGACCTCCTCTGGCTTGACCCCGCGATCAGGAACAGGGTCACGCCTGCGGCAAAGTTCACCACCCGGATTTCCACTTGTCCATCGGTCGCCGCGATGGGCGCGCAGATATGGTGCAAAATCCGTGCAAAACAGGCGTGGTTATCGGGCATTCCGCCGTTGTTCTGACAGCCACCCGCTGAAACACGTCTTAGGGCGCCGCGGTGGCAGCGCTGGACGGCAGCTCTGCCAGGCACGGCCCGGGCAGCGCGATCATCACCGCGATTGGCGGCACGGGCACTTTGTGTTTGCTGCTGGTATTTTGCCACAAATCGCATACTCTCAGCCCTGCAAGGTGCCTTATCAAGGGCCCTGCGGGTGAGGGGATCCGTCTGTGGCTCAGCGATCAACGATGGTCGTCGATCCGGTGCGCCAGGCCGCAACCGGATTGCACGCGTGGAACGCCATTGTGGGTGAGGCGTTTGCCGGCTGCACCGTCGATACGCCAGCGCCGGCATTCACCGCCGAACTGTGGCGCGACCAGATCAACGATCTGAAACTGGTGCGGATCCGCGCGCCGGCATCGAAAGTCAGCCGCTGGACCAGTGCCGCACCACGCGGCCCATCGGGATCGCTGCTGCTGCATCTGCAGGTGACCGGGCGCAGCATCAACACCCAGCGGGGCAAAGTCGCCACGATCGCAGCGGGCGAAGGGGCGCTGTGCGATCCCGATCGCGGCTATGCGGTGGATTTTCTGACGCGCTATGAAATGTTCGTGGTTGAATTGCCGCTGGCCGGGGTGGTGGCGCGTGATCCGGGGTTTGATCTCGACCGGCTGGCCGGGTGTGGCATGGACCCGCAGCGATCGCGCCTGTTGCAGGCGTTTCTGCGTGCCGCGTGGGACCAGCGCGCCTATCTGGCGACCGATGCCGATTGGCGCGATTGCGTCAGCCGCACTGCGCTCGACCTTGCCCTGCGCGCGGTCAGCCGCCCCGATCCGGACGCATTGGTTGGCGCATCGGCGGCGTTGCGGCGCGCGGTGATCGACCATATCCGCGCCCATCTGGCCGATGCGGGTTTGCGCACATCGTCGATCGCGCGCGCGCTGGGGGTCAGCCCGCGTTCGGTGCAGAGCGTGTTTGAACCGCTGGCGACCACCGCCAGCGGGTTTATCCTGCACAACCGGCTCGATCTGGCCGCCCGCCGGCTGATCGACGTGCCAGGCGGTCAATCGATCACCCAGCTGGCGTTCGACTGCGGATTTTCGGATTCCGCGTATTTTTCCAAATGTTTCAGCCGCCGCTATGGCGTGCCGCCGCGCCATTACCGCCGCCTGGGCACCACAAACTGACCAGGCCTGCCGAATAATACAAATTGTTTTCCGATATATCAAAGACCCTGCCCGGCAGGCCGTCCTATCGTAGCTGCCAATGCGCCAGCCACAGGCTGGCCAATAAACCTGTGGGAGTGGAAATTATGCGGAATCTTACCAGCGTCAGCCTGTTGGCAATCGTCATTGCCGGGTGTTCACCCGCACTGGCGGCAGCGCAAGCGGCCAACCAGAACGCCACCAGTGCCGACAATGCCGCGCCGGCCAAGGACGATGGCGGCATCGCGCAGATCGTGGTGACCGCGCAAAAGCGCGCGGAAAATATTCAGAACGTGCCGATTTCGATCACCGCGTTCACGTCGGCGTCGCTGGAAACCAAGGGCGTGACCGATGTCACCGCGATCGGCAATCTGGCGCCGAACGTGACGCTCGATGCGGGCACGCCGTTTTCGGGTTCATCGGCAGTGTTGTCGGCCTATATCCGCGGCATCGGCCAGAACGATTTTGCGTTCAACCTTGATCCCGGCGTGGGCGTCTATCTGGATGGCGTCTATCTGGCGCGGTCGGTCGGCGCGAACCAGGATCTGCTCGACATCGATCGCGTGGAAATCCTGAAAGGGCCGCAGGGCGATCTGTTTGGCCGCAACACCATCGGCGGCGCGATTTCGATCAGCACCAAAAAACCGGCCAAAGTGTTCGGCGCCAAGTTCGAGGTCACCGCCGGGCGCTATAACCGCATCGACACCAAGGGCGTGATCGACATTCCGATCGCCGACGGCCTGTATTCCTCGTTCAGCTTTGCCACCAAGAACAACGATGGCTATCAGAAACAGATCGCTTTCCCGGGGTTTGCGGCCGGTGTGGTCGGCGATAAATTCCCCTATTTCGGCATCGGCCACCCGACCAGCTTCGGTGGTGAAAGCCAGTACGCCATGCGCGGCAAACTGCTGTGGGAGGCCAGCCCGACGGTCACCGTCACACTGGCGGGTGACTATCTGCACCAGAACAACAATGGCGTGGCCAGTTCGCTGCTGAAAACCCACACCAACCCGGCAGATCCCAGCAACGTGTTCGGCCCGCTGTACGATGGCTGCATCGCCGGCGCGCTGCCGCCGTTTGCGATTGCCGGGATTTGCAACAATATCCTGAACGGTACCAGCCTGGGCGGCCTGGTCGCCACCAGCCCGACGCTGTTTTACAGCGATGCATTCATCGCGCCGAGCAAGGACACCAGCTACGCCACCGGCAACCAGTTTTCGCGGCTGCGCAACTATGGCGGTTCGTTGACCATCGACTGGTCGCTGGGCGATGCCGCGCTGAAATCGGTGACCGCCTATCGCAAGCTCAGCTGGCAATCGGCCGAGGACGAAGACGGTTCGCCGCTGCCGATCCTGCAAACCTCGTTCGATGAAAACCAGCACCAGTTCAGCGAAGAACTGCAACTGGCCGGCAAGGCGATGGACCGCCGGCTGAGCTATGTGCTGGGTCTGTATTATTTCAACGAAGGCGGCAACCTGCACGACCTCGTCACCTTCCCCGCCGGGCTGCTGCAGATCGACGGACAGAACTATCTGTCGACCACCAACTATGCCGGGTACGCCCACCTCAACTACAAGATCACCGATCAGTTCAGCATTACCCTGGGTGGCCGCTATACCCATGAAAACAAGACATTTATCGGCTTGCAGTCAGACCCCAACGGCATCTTTTACAAACTGAACGGCTACTACGCGCCGAACGAGGCCAGCCGGACCGCGCTGTGCACCACCGGCGCCGCGCCGGTATCGCTGCAGGGCATTCCCGGTGGGCTGTTCTGCTATCCCAACCCGGCCAACATCTATCAGGTCTATCCGGTGGCGCCGGCGGGCGGGTTCAAGCAGACGTTCAACAATTTCTCGCCCAAAATCGGGCTGGAATACCAGGCGAACCGCGATCTGCTGGCCTATGCCTCGTTTTCCAAGGGGTACAAGACCGGTGGGTGGACCACGCGTCTGACCACGCCGCAACCCGCCGGCACCAGCGCGCCGACATTTGGCCCGGAAAAGGCCACGACCTATGAAGCCGGGCTGAAATCGCAGTTCCTGGATCGCAAGGTGGTGTTCAACCTGGCCGGGTTCTATACCGACTACAAGGGCATCCAGCTGAATTTCCAGGTTGGCACATCGCCCACGCTGCAAAACGCCGGCAACGCGCATATCTATGGTTTTGAAGCGGAATTGCAGGCCCGCCCGATCCCGGCGCTGACCATCGGCGCCAACATCGGCTATACCCATGCGCGCTATTCGTCGCTGTCGCCGTTCGTGACCGGGGTGACGCTGAATTCGGCGCTGCCCAAGACGCCCGAATGGAAATTCACGCTCAGCCCCGAATACACCATCGATCTGGGCGGCCATGGCAGCGTGCTGCTGTCGGCGGATTACACCCACACCAGTTCGCTGTTCAACGATACCGAAAACACCCCGCTGCTGAAGCGGCCGGCGACCGACAACCTCAACGCCGCGATCACCTATCGCGCGCCCGAAGCGAAATGGTCGCTGTCGGTCGGCGGCACCAACCTGACCAACGACCGCTATCTGACCACCGGGCAGAACCAGGTCGCCGGCGGCGAAACCTATGGCACCTATAACCGCCCGGTCGAATGGTACGCGACCGCACGGGTCAAATTCTGATCGAACGTTGCACGGTGCGGGGTTTGCAAAGACCCCGCACCGGCGCTAGAAAGGACAGAATATTAACAATTGATACCAAAATCTGGAGACGGTGGCGATGAAGGCATTGGTGGTGGCAGCGGCGGGGTTGACCCTGATCGCGCCCGGTGCGCTGTGGGCCGCGCAAAAGCTGGGCGAAGTTCAGGCCCCGCGTGCGCCCCAGACGGTCTATGCGCAGACCTGCGGCTATTGCCATGGCCGCAATGTCGGGCCGATCATCCTGGGCCGCCATCTGCCTGCCGAATATATCCGCCAGATGGCGCGTAGCGGGCGCAACGGCATGCCCGCCTTTCGCCCGACCGAAGTGACCAATGCCGAACTCGATGGCCTGGCGCAGTGGATTTCGGCCAGCGCCGCACCGGCAAAGGAGTTGGGACATTGAGCGGGTTTGAAATCGATCGCCGGGCTTTGCTTGGCGCCGGGCTGGTCGGCGCCGCCGTTACCGGCATCGGCGGCACCCGCGCCAATCCCGCACCGCTGGCGCCGGGTGTCAGCAAGGCGAACTTTACCGCGGCGATGAACGCCATGCGCGCCGTAGTCGGCGCCGAATGGGCGTTCGCCGATCCCGACACGGTGATCCCCTATGCCAAGACCTATATCCCCGATCCACACCACCGCCATGTGCCGGTCGGCGCGGTGGCCCCGGCCACGGTCGAACAAGTGCAGGAAATCGTGCGCATCGCCAATGCGTTCAAACAGCCGATCTGGCCGATCTCGACCGGCAAGAACATGGGCTATGGCAGCGCCGCGCCGGCCACCCCCGGGCAGATCGTGCTCGATCTGAAACGCATGAACCGCATCCTGGAGGTTGATCCGGAACTGGGCACCGCGCTGGTCGAACCGGGCGTGACGTACCAGATGCTGAAGGATTATCTGGACGACAACAATATCCCGCTGTGGATCGATGTGCCCACCGTCGGGCCTGTCGCCGGCCCGGTCGGCAACACGCTCGATCGCGGTGTCGGCTATACGCCTTATGGGGAACATTTCATGTTCCAGTGCGGGATGGAGGTGGTGCTGCCCGATGGCCAGGTGATGCGCACCGGCATGGGCAGCATCAAGGGTTCGACCGCGTGGCAGGCGTTCAAATGGGGTTACGGGCCCTATGTCGATGGCCTGTTCACCCAATCGAATTTCGGCGTGGTGACCAAGATGGGCATGTGGCTGATGCCGCGCCCGCCGGTCTACAAACCGTTCATGATCCGCCACGCCGACATGGGCGATGTGGGCAAAATCGTCGATACCATGCGGCCGTTGCGGGTGTCATCGCTGATCGCCAATGGCAACCTGATGATGAGCGCGGCGTATCAGCTGGCCATGTTCAAACGGCGCAACGAAATCGTCGCCGATGGCCGGCCGCTGGATGACGATTCGGTCAAAAAGGCGGCCAAGGCCAATGGCCTGGGCATGTGGAACACCTATTTCGCGCTCTATGGCACCGAAGGCACGGTGGCGGCGGTCGAACCGATCATCCGCGCCGCCATCGGCGCCAGCGGGGGCGAAGTGCTGACTGCGGCCGAAATGGGCGACAACCCGTGGTTCCACCACCACCAGACGCTGATGGCGGGCGGGCTCAACCTCGATGAAATCGGCCTGTTGCGCTGGCGTGGCAATGGCGGCGGGCTGGCGTGGTTTGCGCCGGTGGCGGCGGCCAAGGGCAGCGAAACGACCGGCCAGACCAAACTGGCGCGCGAAATCCTGGACAAATACGGGTTCGACTATACCGCTGCCTATGTCATCGGCTGGCGCGACCTGCACCATATCATCGCGCTGCTGTTCGACAAATCCGACCCGGATCAGGAACAGCGTGCCGATGCCTGTTATCGCGAACTGGTCACCCGGTTTGGCGAAAAGGGCTGGGCCAGCTATCGCACCGGGGTCAATTCGATGGACCTGGTCGCGGCGCAATATGGCACGGTGAACCGCGAATTCAACGCGACGATCAAGCACGCGCTGGACCCCAACCATATCCTGGCCCCTGGCAAATCGGGGATTGCATGATGCGCTTTACCGGCAAGACGGTGCTGATCACCGGCGGGGCGACCGGCATTGGCCGCGCCACCGCGCAGGCGTTCGCGGCCGAAGGGGCCAGCGTGATGATCGGCGATGTCGATGATCGCGCCTTGGAAACCGTCGCGCTGATCGCGGCGTCCGGCGGGCATGCGGCGTTTCAACGCACCGATGTGCGCGATGCGGCACAACTCGACGCGCTGGTGGCGGCCTGTGTCGAACGGTTTGGCGGAATGCACATGGCGTTCAACAATGCCGGGGTGCTGCCGCCGCCGCTGCCGTTTCATCTGGTGCCGGCGCACGATCTGGACCACATCATCGATGTTGATCTGAAGGGGGTCTATTACGCGATGCAGGCGCAGATCCGCCATTTTCTGGCCCATGGCGGCGGTGCGATCGTCAACACCGCATCGGTCGCAGGCGTCGTCGCCGATCCACAGATGTCGGCCTATGTTGCCGCCAAGCATGGCGTGGTCGGCCTGACCAAGGCGGTGGCCATCGAATATGCGCAATCCGGCATCCGTGTGAACGCCATCGGCCCGGGCTTTGTCGCCACGCCGATGACCCAGGCCTGGCTCGATTCCGAAGAATTCAAGGCCGCGTTCTTTGCCCAGAACATCAGCGGACGCGCGGCTCAGCCCGAAGAAATCGCCGGCACCGTGCTGCACCTGTGTTCGGATGCCGCCAGTTTCATCAACGGCGCGCTGTTCATCATCGATGGCGGCCAGACCGCGCACTGACCATAGAGGGGGTTTGGCCATGACGATCAAGACGCTGGTGCTGAGCACCGCCGCATGCCTGACGGCGATGGCGCTGCCGGCCGTGGCGCTGGCAGCGCCGCTGAAATTTCAGGCCATCGCCACCAAAGAGGTCAGCATGCATGCCAACATGACGCTGATCACCGGCGAGCATGAGGCGATCCTGGTCGATGTGCCGTTTGCGCGGTCGGATGCCTATCGCGTGGTGGCCGACATTCTCGACAGCGGCAAAAAGCTGACCACGATCGTGGTGACGCATGACCATCCCGACCATTTCTTCGGGCTTGACGTGCTGGCCGATGCCTTTCCCGATGCCAGAATTGTTGCGGCGCCGGCGGTGGCCAGGGACATGGCCCGATCGGTGCCGATCAAGTTTGCACGGTGGAGCGGTATGCTGGGCACCAATGCCCCGCACCGGCCGATGGTGCCCGCGGCGATGACCGGCGATACGCTGACGATAGAGGGTCACACGCTGAGCGTGATCGGCCCGATGCAGGGCGATCACATCGATTCCACCGTGGTGTGGGACCCGGAAACGCGCACGCTGATCGCCGGGGACGTGGTGTACAACGGCATGTTCGTATGGCTGGGAGAACATACCCCGGCGCGCTATGACGCGTGGCTGGCGGTGCTCGACCGGCTGGATGCGCTGCACCCCGTGCGCGTGATCGCCGGCCATACCCGCCCCGGCCTGCCCGATGACAGTATGGCGATCGACTGGACGCGCGGCTATATCAAGGCGTTTGCCCGCAGCGCGAAAGTGGCAAAGACCCCGGCAGAATTGCAGGCGATGATGCGCGCGCAATATCCCGCCGCGATCGATGTCTACAATTGCTTTTTGCTGTGCGTGCCCAGCCAGGTCGCCACCGGCGCCATCCCGCCGTGGGATGAATGATCGCAGCTTGTGACCGGAATGGGGCTGCGATAGGGATTGCGCCTGCCTCTTGGATCGACAGGTACTGCCCATGACCACCACCATTGCCGCCGCCGGCACATTCCTGCTGGGCGATGCCCAAGTCAACCGGCTGGGCTATGGCGCGATGCAGCTGGCCGGCCCCGGGGCGTTTGGGCCACCGCGTGACCGGGCGACAGCAATCGCCGTGCTGCGGATGGCGGTGGAGGCCGGGGTCAACCATATCGACACCAGCGATTATTACGGCCCGCACGTCACCAACCAGGTCATTCACGAGGCGCTGCATCCCTATCGCGATGACCTGGTGATCGTCACCAAACTGGGCGCGCGGCGCGGAGATGATGCCGCGTGGCTGCCAGCGTGGTCGGCGCAGGATTTGCGCGACGGGGTGCATGACAATCTGCGCAACCTGGGCATCGATGTGATCGACGTGGTCAATTTCCGCGCGATGTTCGGCCATATTGCCCCGGCCGAAGGTTCTATCGAAGCGCCGATGACGGTGCTGGCGCAATTGCAGCAGCAGGGCCTGATCCGCCATATCGGCGTCAGCAATGTGACGCCCGCGCAAGTGGCCGAGGCGCGCGCCATCTGCCCGATCGTCTGCGTGCAGAACCTGTACAACCTGGTGCACCGCCACGATGATGCGATGATCGACCAGCTGGGTGCCGATGGCATCGCGTTTGTGCCGTTTTTCCCGCTCGGCGGGTTTTCCCCGCTGCAATCCGACCGGCTGAACGCGGTCGCTGCACGGCTGGGCGCGACCGCGATGCAGGTGGCACAGGCCTGGTTGCTGCACCGCGCGCCCAATGTGCTGCTGATCCCCGGCACATCATCGCTGGCGCATTTGCAGCAGAACCTGGCGGTAGCCGATCTGCAGCTCGATCACGTCGACCTCGCCGAACTCAACGCGATCTGACCCGTGATAAGGCCCGCCTTGCGCGGCCATGCGGAATCCGCGAAGTGCCGCGCAATGCACTGAAATAAAAGCCCTCCCCCTCAGGGGGAGGGTTGGGAGGGGGTGTCCGACGCTGCGATGGCGCGCGACAATTCGGGCGCCGGGCGCCCCTCCCCTGAGGGGAGTTGCTCACAGTGATTCACACCGAATTTTATCCCGCTCTGGGTTGCAGCGCCCCGCTGCACCACAGCGCGGCCCAGATCAGCACCGGTTGCATCAGCATGCGCGGGCCATGGTATGCCCAGCCCAGCCCGTGATCGGCGCGCGCCAGATCGATCAGCATGTGGTTCACATTGGCCGGCCACACGCACAGCGCATAGGCCGCCAGGCCCCACCCTGCCGCCTGCCGCAGCCGTGGGTACCATGGTTGCGCCAGCCCGATCGCGCCGGCCAGTTCGGCCACACCAGTCAGCGCGATCACCAGCGCAGCCTGGGGCACCCAGGATGGAGTGATGGCGATGAACGGTCGCGGCAACAGCAAATGCAGCACACCAGCGGCCAGATAAAGGCACACCAGCAAATAGCGGGTCAATCGTTGTGCCATTCGCCATCCATCCTTGCGCGGTCTGACGAACCCGTGGAGTTTTACGGCACAATTGTCACGTCACGATTGCGGCGGTTAATGCCATGCGGCATAGCGTGCCGCATGATCAGAACGACTGCGGTCATCATTGCGCGCCTGCTGCTGGTCTTGTTGGCGTGGACCCTGGTCCCATCTGCCGCGCAGGCCGCCAATTGCTATGTGGCGACCGCGCAGGGCACCACCGGGCCATCCGATTGGCAGACGTTCTGCTGGATCGATTTTTCCAGTTATAACAACACCACCGCCTCCACCGGTAGTGGCCAAAGCTTCAGCATTACGCTGCAGGATGGCACGGTGATGTCGTTTCTGCTGAAAACCAGCGGCTCGGCGCTGACCGGCATCGCCAGCCCGTCATGGACTGGCGCCGCGATCGGCAATACCGCGATGACCGGTATCGCCGGCGCGCCGGTGTTGTACCAGAACGCCGCCGGCACCACCACGGTGACCGTTTCGTCGATCACGCTGACCCCGCCATCGGGCGCAACCGGTGTGACCAATTACATGATGGTGCTGGCCGATGGCGAATCCTCCAACGGCGGGGAAAGCCTGACCTTCACCACCAACGGCGGGGTGTGGCAAACGCTGGACCAGGCCGGGCCGATCAGCGGCAGTATCTATCCCACATTGTCGGGCACCGGCACCACCACGGTTACCGAAACCGGCGTCGATGGCACGGTCGGCGCCTATGTGTTCGGATCGGCCAAACCGACGCAAGTCAGCACCACGCTGGTCGGCGGCGGGTTGCAGGGGTTCATGATGGCGGTGCGGTTCGCGTCCGTCCGGCTGACCATGGGGATCACCGGCGCGCGCGTAAACAGCGCCGACCAGTTTACTTATGCCGTGCAGGCCACGTCGAATTCCGCGGTGCTCGCCTCCGGCACGTCGAGCGGCACCGGGCTGGGGCCGTTTACCACCGCCGGGCTGTCCACCGCCGCATCGGTACCGCTGACGCTGGCCGAAACGATGGCAGCGGGCAGCAGCAGCACGCTGGCGGATTATCGCACCAGCCTGACCTGTACCAACACCACGTCCGGATCACCCACCACATTGCCATCCGGCGTGGTCACCACCAGCTATTCGCTGGGCAACCTGGCCTATGGCGATGCGCTGCTGTGCACGTTTACCGCCATCCCGTTTCCGCACCTGACGCTGAAAAAGGCGCTGGGCACGAATGGCCGCCGCTTTACCGGCGATCAGTTCACCATGACCATCGCGCAGGGCGGTACCACGGTCGCCACCACCACCACCACCGGCACCGGCACCACGGTCAACACCGGCACCACCGCGCAAACGCTGGTCAGCGCGGGCAGCGCCTATACCTTCAGCGAAACCCCGTCGGGCACCACCCAGGCCAACCAGTACACAACGACCATGGCCTGCACCAATGGCTATACCGGATCGACCACCACGCTGCCGACAACCCCCGGCGGCAGCGTGACCCCGGCGCTGGGCGATGTGATATCGTGCACCATCACCAACACCCGCCTGAACGCCAACGCGCTGCTGACCATCAGCAAGAGCGCGGCGTTGGTGTCAGACCCGGTCAATGGCACCAGCAATCCCAAATCGATCCCCGGCGCGATCGTCGCCTATACGCTGACCGTATCCAACAGCGGGCCGAGTGCGGTGGACAACAACAGCGTGCTGATCATCGACACGCTGCCCACGCAACTGTCGGTCGGTACCGCCGCATCGCCCAGCTTTGCGCAAGGGTCACCCACCAGCAACCTGACCTTCAGCACCACCAACGACATCGCCTTTTCCAAGGCGGCCACCGCACCGACCACCTTTGCCGGGTGCAATTACACCCCGGTGGCGACTTATGACCCGCTGGTGCGGTTCATCTGCCTGAACCCCAAGGGCACCATGGCCGGATCAACCGGCACACCCCCCAATTTTTCGATTACCATCCAGGCCAAGCTGAATTGAAATCAATTTGGCAATTCGTGTCCAATCTCGAACTGGTTTCAGCCACTTGATCTTGCGCCTTTTTCTGAAAAATGAGAACTAATAGGCATGAAAAATCTGCCTTTCATTATGATCGCTCTCGTCGCGCTACCGAATATTGGACTAGCTCGTCCAGTCAATAATCAAGGAGTTTTTGATCGCGGGGTCAAGAGTATATGCCAAAGCCGTCATATCAAATGGATTAGTGACGGTGATTTTGATGATATTATCGGCGATTACCAAGAAAGCATTTCACCAAAAATTCGAAATAAGATAAAACGTCTAGCAAATTACAAGCGTTATTGTTCATCGGAACAATTTGGTTTGGAATGTGAATGGGACACCTATCTTTCTGCATTTCGTAATACAAACCATTTGGCCGACTTTACGGCGTGGGTGTGTCACCATGTCAAATGCAGGGAGCCGGGAGATTGCAAAATTCAATAATAAAAATAAAATCTATTTAATGAATTGCATGCGCCTTTTCGTGGATATAATTGTTTTCGCTGTCGACGCGACAAAATTATCGTTTCCACCTGTTTTTTTGACCAGAATTGAACCGCGCGTAGACGAGCGCTTGTGAAAACGCAATTGGATATTTGATCCCTCTAACAGTATTGCCGTATTAGGTCAACAAAACAGCGGCCAGAATCGAGATAAGACGCAAATGCCGCCATCGGGCCATCTCCTCTTGAAACAATCGATCCCTGTTGAAAGGGGACGTGCTTGCCAGCGTGCTGCGAAAAATAGTTATTTCCTTGAACCGCAAACCGACCTTGGCCCCATTTACTTTCTATTCCAGACAGTCCGAGTATCATTTCAGTTGGGACGTTCAAGCTGGCCGCGATAGTGGCTGCATCCTTATGGTGGGTCTCAATAAAATCCATCGCGTGGGAGTGTTCGCGCGGTAGATCTTTTTTCGTTGCATTTGCTGATGAAGGCGAAACGCTCGCTGCGGCAGGCCCCGACGTAAATTCGCCATTCCGCGCGTCGTGCCAAGGATTACCAAGTTTGTTGGCCGACTTCAAAGAACCAAGGATAGTTTGCCCAGGATTATATTCGTTGTTCATAAGTCCTCGCAGGTTTGATCAAGGGGACGTAAGGCAGAATAATCAAGTTTGGATCGCGCATGGTTGAGTGGAGCCGCATGCCAGCGATGCTGACGCACCTCTGATCAGGGTTCGTGACTCTCGCGCCCATAATCCTCTCCGGACCGGGGGGCCGGCGAAGCTGGTGGAGGGGCCTCTGGGACTAGATGCAACCGAGCCAATGATCACCCCATCGACAGCCCGGAAGCCCGTATTTCGGAGTTTTTCCCGGCCGCAAGGCCCCTCCACCGCCTTTCAGGCGGTCCTCCTCCCCGTTCCGGGGAGGATATGAGGGCAGTGGGGTTGGGCATCACCGCACCGGCGCGCGCACCTTGTTGTCCAGGCCCAGGAAGCCGAAAGTGCTGGTGTCGAATTTCATCCGCAGCGTGGCGAACACCCCCTTGGTGGTGGCGTTGGCGGCCGAAAAATCGGCATCGTGATAACCTTTGAGGTTATAGCCGATCATCATCAGCACATTCTTGGCGGGCACAAAGCCGATGCTGGGCCCGATCGAATAGTGCGTGGTGTGGTCGGTCGGATTGGTGATCACCGACGCCGCGCCGCCGATTTCCAGACGTTCACCCAGCCCGATATGCGCGGTCACGCCGGCCATCAGCGTGGTCCCGCTCAGGTTATAGCCGTCATAGGCATCGAAATTGCGGCGCACCGCAGCAAACAGGCTGACCTCACTGCGTTCGACAAATTCGTCATCCTGGCGCCCGCGCGGGGTCCAGTCGGCAGAGGCGGAAACGATCAGGCGGCGGGCATGCGCATCGCCATTGGCCAGCCCGGAAAATCCGCTGCCCGCGCCGGCCGTGGCCAGCGACGGCACGGTGCTGCCGGTGCCGGTCTTGCCGGCCAGCGCATAATCGCTGCGGTATTCGGCGCGCGCCAGCCAGGCCCAGGGCGCAAAGTGCGGCCGCCACGCCAGCGCCACCGTGGCATCGAACACATCGGTGATCGCACCGGTGGTGCCGACCGCATGGGTCCAGGTCAGCCCCGATCCCAGCATTTTGCCATCGCCCAGCTGCCGGATCGCGCCGGCGGTCAGCCCGTGGCGGCGCGACAGTTCGCCATTGCGCCATTCGCCGCGCATGGTGGCGCTCCACAGATCCTTGCGCCAGGCCAGCCCCAGCGTGACCGCCGTATAGTTTTCGATCAAGGATGTGGTGGCAATGCCGCTGCCGGTAAAGCTGCCGGTGGTGCTGGTGCCCACCGCGCCGCCGCCCGTCAGCATGCTGGACGATGCGCCCGACAGCCCGGTGACCGCCGATGACAGCCCGGCCAGCGACCCGCCGCTAAGCACCTTGTTGGTATCAACCGTCGCATCCACGGTCAGGTGACGGTTCAGCGCAAAGCTTTGCGACAGGCCAAACGCGGCAAAGCTGCGCTGCGCGTTTTCGACAATGTCCTGTTGCCCCACGCCCGCGGTCAGGTGCCCGCCCTGCCACGGCTGCGCGTCGATGCCCACCCGCCCGGTGCGCGTGCGCAGTGCGCTGCTGTTGGCCAGTTCATAGCTGCCCACCAGTCGCGTGTGGCTGTTGAGCGCATAGCGGGCGCCAAACGTCACACTGCCGGGCAGGCTGGCCGCCGCCGCGCTGCCCAGCGGGATCGCCGTGCCCGCCGACAGTTCCAACCGGTTGTTGAGGAATTTGCGCGTCACGCCGGCATCGATGGTGGTCGAATTGCCCGAACCTGTGCCATCGTGCTGCGACAATGTGGTCATGCCCAGCGTGACCTGGGTCGCCTTGTCGCGGTATTGCAGTTTGAACGCCGCCTGTTTGCGGTTGTCGATGATCCCCAGCCCGTTGTCGATCCACACCGACCCCGACAAGGCCAGTTTGTCATTCAGTTTGCGGCGCGCGTCGATGCCGGCGCGGCGATGGCCCAGCTGCGTATCGCCGGTCTGCCCGACCCCAAAATTGCGATCGGCGCTGCGCACATAGGCCAGCACATCCAGCAGGCGATCATGGTGCTCCTGTTCGATCAGCCAGGCACGCGACACCATCCCGGCCATCGTCGATATGCCGCCTTCGGCGCGCAGTTCGGTGGTCGGCGTGATCAGCAGTTTCAGGTCGGCGGCGACTTCGCTGCTGCGCGCTGTGGTGCCGCCCATCTGCGCGGTGTCGGTGATCACCGTGGTGCCCACGCGCAGGCGTTTGTCGCGGGTGGTGAAATCCGCGCGGCCTGCGCCGACAAAGCTGTTGGCGCCGGCCAGCGTCGCATCGATGTCATAATCGATCACCGCATATTGCGGGTTGAGCCCGCCATCGCGCGCCAGCAGCGGCTGTTTGAAGGTGATCGTGCCCGACAGCGGATCGATGGTATAATCGGCCCAGGGCGTCAGCGGGGTGGAGCTGAGCACCACATCGGGGCGGGTATGGTCGCGCACCTCGATCGTGACCATCTGGGTGTTCATCAGGATCGCGTTTGACGACAGCGGATAAGGGCCAGACAGGCCGTTGCCGGCAATTTCATCATGGCGGTGCGTGGTCGATGTGCGCGCGGCAAAGCCCTGCAAATGCACTTTGCCCGCCTGCCCCACGGCCAGGTTCGCTTCGGATTTCAGGCCGGTGGCGGTGCGGTGGAATTGCGCGAGTTTGGTCTGGTTGAACCCGGCCTCCACATCGCCGAAAATGGCGTAGAAGGTGGCGGTTTCGACGCGCACATACAGCTTGTTGCGGCTGGCGGCATCAAACCGCCGGCTGCTGCCATCGCCATAGACGGTGTAATAGGCGCGCGGGTCGATGGTGCCCATCACGGTCTGGTCCGATGCCTGTTTGGCGCTGTCATAGGCCATGGTCAGCAGAAATTTGCCCAGCACGCGCCCCTTGGCATAGAACGCAGCACGGGCGTGCTGGCCCAGATCGCTGGAAATGCGGCCGGATTTTTCCATATTGTCGGCGATCATGCGCGCGCCAATGCTGCCTTCGGCCAGGCCGATCAGCGTCCAATCCACTTTGCCCGGCTTCACCCAGCCTTCCAACGCCAGCGCATGGCGCTGATCGTTGTCGACAAACGCAAAATTCAGCTGCAGCGCGCCGCTGGCCATGGTCGGCGCCAGTTCGATCAGCGCGACGCCATCGTCGCCCCGCACCGTCCAGTGCGGCGTCTGCCGGCCCAGGCCGGACAGCGCGCGCGCCTGCATCATGTCGACCGAATCTGCGCTTTCATAGGGCGCAGAAATCGCCAGATCGCCCAACAACCCGGCATGCACCGGCCGGCCATTGCGATCGACCACGCGCACCGCCACCACTGGCCGGGTACGGCCATCGGCGATCAGCATAGTGCGTTCGGGCACGATTTGCGCGCTGAACGGCACATTGTTGAAATGCACAGGTCGCGCCAGGTGCGCGGCCAGGCTGCCATCGGCATTGCGCACATCGGCGGACAGTTCGGTGGTTTCGCCATCCAGCGGCACCCCGCGCCAGATCGACACGGCAAAGCTGTGATCGGCCGGAACATCATCGGTATCGCGCATCAGTTGCGACACCGGTTTGCCATTGGCAAACAGATTGACGACCTGGCCCATGGCGTGGCGGATGACCACGCGGATCGCCGGCGAACGCGGGTTGTGATCGGGCGCGGGAAACAGGATGGCGGGCGGGCCATTGCCCTGCGCCAGCCAATCGGTATCGGCACCCGCGGCCAGGCGTTCGGCACGGTTGCGATCGCGGTCACGCGCATGATCGTCCCGCGCGCGGTCGCTTTCCCCCGCAACATCGCCTTTGCCCGCATCTGCGGGTGGTGCGGCCATCGCCGATGCCGGCAGCACCGCATGGAAATTGGCCACCAGCAGGCTGCCGCCCTGGCCGACCACAAACCGGCTGATGGCGCTGCCAGCGGCGCGTGTGCCGCCGCCACAGGCGACGAACTGGCCGCCATCGGGCAGCGTTTCGCCGGCCACCTGCACCACGTGCGATCCCGGCACCAGACCATCGAAATGATAGCGGCCATTGGCGTCGGTGATGGCAAAGCTGCCGTCCTCCAGCATGACGCGCACGCCAGGCACGCCCCGGTGCGGGCCGAACCATGCACAACCATGATCTGTGATCTCACCCACCAGGGTCATCCGCGCGGTCAGGCCGTCTTCGATGATCCGCACCAGCGCGCTGGCGCTGGCGCTGGTACCGGTCACATCGGTGACGGTGGCGGTGTTTTCGGCACGATCAGACCCGGCAGCGGCGCGCACCGACGCGGCATAGGTCACCACGTGGGTAGCACCATGCGGCAATGTGCCCAGCGCCAGCGTCAGCGATGTGCCATCGGGCGAAAACACCGCATTGGCACCGGCCGGTACGCCGTCGATCCGCACCGAACCCTTGCGCAGGCGCAACAAGGGCGATGGCAGATCGACCAGTGTGACCCCGCGCATCGCGTGGGCGCGGTCGGGGTTGGTGACGGTGACGGTATAGACCACCAGGTCCCCCGGCTGCGCCTGGCTGATCGAAGCGATCTTGGTGATCCGCGCCGGGCTGACCGGATGGTCGACCGGGATGTCGATCTGCACCGGTTCGTTCCTGGCCAGCGTAAACCCGGCGCCATAGGACGCCGGGCCGATGTTGAGCGCGCTGCCGTCGCTGCGTTTCAGCCCGGTCAATTGCGCGGGGCTTAGCCGCGATGGCGCCGTATAGGGCGATGGTGGTTTTATATCAATGCGATAGCTGCCAATGGCGACCTTCGGGAAACTGTACATTCCGGCGTCCATGATATGCACCACGCCCGCACCATCGGTCACCGGCTGCCCCGACAGCATCGTCGATGGCCACAGCGTGGCACCATCGGCGCCATAGACCGTGGCGGGCTGACCAGTGGCGGTATCGATGATGGTGACGGTGGCACCGTTGACCGGGGTGCCATCATCGCTGGAAAACACTTCGCCGGCCGGATCGGCCAGCACGGTGATCGTGGCGGTGGCGGGCGCTATGATGTTGCCGGGAAATTCGGGCTGGATGGTGATCGTGTCGCCCTTGCCCACCGACAGCACGCAATCGCCGTGCACCGGTTGTGGCGGGATCGCAGCTGTGGCGATCGATCCGGCAAACAGCCCGGTGTTGGCGGCGGTTTCAGACACCACCAGCACTTCGTTGTCGCCGCTGGTGGTGGTGATGATCACGGTAATATGGTCGATTGCCGCCGGGCCCAGATTGGCCTGCGGCATCGACACGGTGAAATAGAATGCTTCACCGATGCTGACCGCGGTGGCGGGAATGACGGTGGTGCTGGCCATGCCAGCGGGCGAAGCGCGCGCGCTCAACGCCAGGGGAGACGCGACAGAGGAGGCGGTGGCCTTGCACTGTGGCGCCTGAAAAGTCAGGACGGACGAACCATTCTGTGATGCCAGAAAGGTTTCAACCGTGACCGGAATGATTTCTTTGGTAATCGTCACCGTGTTGGACGCAGCCGTCGCCGTCTGGCCCCCCACGGGCCAGCTTGCATAGGCGGTATTGGAAATGGCCTGACCCTGCGCAGTCGCGCCGCACAGCGCAACCAGCAGACACAGCAATCCCGCCACCGCTTTTGACCAAAGCGTGGTTTTTCGCATCATCGTGACGAATGAAGCCGGGGGGCATACCCGCAGCATTGCCGATGCCCCCCGATCGCTCCCTGCTTAATTAATGGTTACGCGGAAACGCATGGCAATCGCGCCACCCGCCGACACGTTGTTGAGCGTGCCGTTGATCGTGCCATTGTTGCCCGATGTCGCCGCGGCAAAGCTGCTGTTGGCGCCGGAATCGAGCGTGCCGGTACCGCAAGTGCCGGCGCTGTACGTGCTGTTGAGGTAGATGCCATAAGCGGACAGGTAGGTTACCGTGGTCGGCAAGGGGTCGCTGATGGCCAGTGCGGTGGTTGGCGCACCGCCGGTCGCGTTTTGCACCACGACGCAATATTCCATCGTCGCACCCGGGATCGCCTTGGGAAAGGACGTGCCGTTGACCGGATCGCTGATGATGGTCGACAATTTCGACAGCGTCAGCACCGGGGCATAGACCGTAAAGTCACCCTTGGCCGAATATTTGCCATCGTTGGCCGAATCCGAAACGCCCGCGGTGTCGTTGAACACCGTCTGCACCGTCCCCGGAATCCATGCCGCACCGTTGCTGTTGGTCAGCAGTGCGCCCTGGGTTGACGATGTACCGCCGAGTTCGGCCGATGCGGTCAGCACGATCCCAGAAACCTGGGTGTTGGTCACGGTCAGCGGGACATTGGCCAGCGCAAAGATGGTCTTTGACGTATCGGGCGCGACTTCATCGACCCAGGTGATTGCCGCGTCGCCAGCATCAAAGACACCGTTGCTGTTGGTATCGATGTAATAGGTGATGCCCGACACATCAAAGGCATCGGTACCGCTGTGCTGCGCTGTCGCACCGGTCGCCTGGTTGACCCCGGCCAGTGCAAAGTCGAGCGTGTCGTTCGAATTGTTGGTGAGGGTAAAGGTGTCATAGGCGGCCGTTGCCGGCAACAGCGAACCCTGCCCCGGTGTAACCGTTGTGGTTGCACCGACGTTTGCCAGGGTAAATGTCACCTTGCGGTCGACGACGACAGAGTTCGACGTGGTGGCCGCGGTCTGGGCAATGTTGCTGACAGAATAGCTGATCGACGCGGTATTGGTAATCGTGGTGCCGGCAAGGGTGCCCGTCGCATGCGCAGACGTCGCCCCGAACGCAGCAAGCACAGCCGTGCTCGCCACGCCCAGCCATTTGCTGGTGTGCTTCATTGTAATCTCCATTGGTTCAGTTACTTAAACGGTTGTCCGCATCCCCGAAAATCACCCGCAGACAAAAGGGTCGGTGTGGTGGTGCGCTGATCAGCGCACCACGGCATGGTATTCCAGCGTGCCGGTCGCGCCGGGCGCGATTGCCGGGATGACCCAGCGCACGTGGGTGACATCGGCGCTTTGCGCGGAACGCGGCGCGGCGCCGGGCTTGGCGACGGTCAGCTGCGCCAGCGGCCCCCACGTCTTGCCGCCATCGACAGACACTTCGAACGAATCGCCACCGGCAGTTTCCAGGGCAACCGCCGATGGAACCGGATTGGTTACTATAAAATGGTCAACCGGCTTGTCGCCGGTGTTGCGATAGCTGGTCATGAACACCAGGTGGTTGCCCGGAACGACCTTTTGCGGCGCGACCAGTTCGTGGCGCGTCAGGCCCTTTTCGGTAATCACCTTGTCGAGCCTGATCGTGCTGTCGAGCGAAACGGCGCCCGGCGCGGCCAGCGCCAGTGCCGGCGCGGCACCCAGGACCACCAATGCCGCCATCACACCATGGGAAAATTTGCGCATGTTCAATATCCTCAGTTGATTTTGACTTTAAAGGAAATGGTCTTGTCCGGGCTGCCCCCGGCGACATTGCCGAGCTGGACCGTTATGCCGCTGGCCGACGCCGCACCGGCATCGCTGTCAGCGGCGTCGGAAAGCGGCGATCCGGCCAGCATGATCGTACCGGGCTGGTAGGTCGTGCCGGCGGGAAAGGCGTCGGTTACCGCCAGGCTGTTGGCCGTGCCAGACCCGGTGGCATGCACCAGGATGCTGTACAGCACCATCGCACCGGGAACCGGATTGGTTCCACCATAAGGGTCGCTGATGGTGGCCGATTTGGTCAGCGTAACCGTGGCCAGGCTGCTGATCAGCCCGGCCAGTGCATTGGCGGTACCGCCCGATGCGCCGACCACGGCATCGACACCGCTGGTGCCCTTGCCCGCGAACACCGTGCCCGGCGTGCCAGAACCGATCGTGGAAACCGCGGTCAGCCGCACTTGCGATGTTTGCGCATCGGTGGCGGCCGGCGGCGCGGCGGTGACCAGAAAAACCTTGATCGACGCGTCCGGCGCGATCGCCTGGCTGGCGGCGCCATTGGTGATCACCGTGTCGACCCCGGGATCATAGGTGCCGTTGCCGTTGGTATCGATCGCGACCGTGCGCAATGTCGCGTTGAATCCATTGCCGGCAACATTGGGCGCGCCGGTCAGATCAAAGGCATCGCTGCCATTGCCAGTGTTGGTAACCTGATAGACCAGCACCGCATCCGCCGTGCCGACCGTAGCCGGCGCGGTGGTCAGCGCGGTGACCGCGACCCCGATCAGCTGATCCACCTTGACCGACACGGTGTTCGACTCAATCGTGGTGGTGCTGGTGCCGCTGGAAAAGGTCGCGCTGGCGGTGTTCTGAATCAGCGTGCCGGCGATAGTCCCGGCGGCCCATGCCGACGGGGCCGCCGTCAGCGCGAAGGCCACGGTGCCCGTGGCCAGAAGGTTGTTTATCCGTCTCATGGTTAATGCGTATAATTGCGTGTGGTTAAGAGGTGGTTATCCCTAACCCGGTGTTGAAACTTTCTTTGCCAGTGCGGATGGTGGCCACCGGTGCGACGGTATGTGCCACGCCCCAAATGGCCGCAGCGCGGCGCAACCGTGGCGATCGTGCCGCCATCAATCTATCCTGCGGGTTTCACTGATGTGACACATCCGCCAGCTAAGGTTTCCTGCTCTTGCCTCAGTTGGCCGGAACAAGTACCGGAAGACCGCGCCAACCCCATGCCCCCCGCCCTGTTCAGGGGCAGACGTTTCTTGCGAATTTTCAAGAGCCAAAAGGGATCTTATGATGTTCAAGCAAATCATGATCGGCGCCGGCCTGGCCGTGACACTGACCGGCGTTGCCAATGCCGACAGCTTTACCGGTGCAGGATCAACCTTCGCGGCCCCGATCTTCACGGCGTGGGCGCAGGGCTACAAAAGTGCCAGCAACAATGAAATGAACTATCAGGCGATCGGTTCGGGCGGGGGCATTCGCCAGATCGAGGCCAAGACGGTCGATTTCGGCGCCACCGACAAACCACTGCAATTGGCCGATCTCAACAAGTTCGGGCTCAGCCAGTTTCCCACCGTGGTCGGCGGCATCGTGCCGATCGTCAACCTGCCCGGCGTCAACCCGGGCCAGTTGCACCTGACCGGCGATGTGCTGGCCAACATCTTCCTGGGCCGTATCACGCGCTGGAACGATCCGCAGATCACGCGCATCAATCCGGGTGTGAAACTGATCGGCCTGCCGGTGACGGTGGTCCACCGCTCCGACGGTTCGGGCACCACCTTCGTGTTCACCAGCTATCTGTCGCACAAGAGCCAGGCCTGGGCCAACACCGTCGGCGCCAACGATTCGGTCAACTGGAAAACCGGGCTGGGCGGCAAGGGCAACGATGGCGTGGCCGCGTTTGTCAAACAGACGCCGGGTTCGATCGGCTATGTCGAATATGTCTATGCGCGCAAGGACAAGGTGACGCTGGCGCTCGTGCAGAATGCCGCCGGCAAGTTTCCGCAACCCAATGTCGGCGCCTTTGCCGCTGCCGCCGCCAGCGCACCGTGGGGCAAAGTTCCCGGCAACTATATCATGCTGGTCGATCAACCAGGGCAAAACGCCTGGCCGATCAGCGGCGCGACGTTTGTGCTGGTCCCGCGCAACCCGGCCAACCCCGGGCGTACGGCGGCCGTGCTGCGGTTTTTCGACTGGGCGTATAAAACCGGTGACAAGACCGCGATCGCGCTGGACTATGTGCCGTTGCCCGGCCCGGTCAAGGATCTGATCCGCCGCCAGTGGTCCAATGAAATCAAGACGGGCGGCCGGCCAGTCTATAACGGCAAATGATGTCAGCCATGGCATCTGCGGCATCCCCCGATCACCAAACCTTGCCGGGTGCCGCCGCCAAACCGCGCAACGATACCGCGTTCCGCTGGCTGTGCCTGGGGGCCGTGCTGGCGATGATGGCGGCGCTGCTGGGGCTGGTCGGGTCGCTGGTTTCGGGCGGATGGTTGGCGCTCAGCCATTTCGGCATCAGCTTTTTCACCACCAGCACGTGGGACCCGGTGGCGGACCAGTATGGTGCCGCCGCGCCGATCGTCGGCACGCTGGTCACCGCGTTTCTGGCGCTGGTGCTGTCGCTGCCGGTGGCGGTCGGCGTGGCGGTGTTCCTGGTCGAAATCTGTCCGCAGGGCATCGCCCGCTGGCTGGCGATCGCGGTCGAACTGTTGGCGGGCATCCCATCGATCGTATACGGCATGTGGGGCCTGTTTGTGCTGGCGCCATGGTTTGCCGCCAATATCCAATTGCCGCTGATGATGGCGGCGCAACCCGGATCGTGGCTGGAATCGTTTATTTCCGGCGTGCCCAATGGCGCCAACATTTTTACCGCGTCGCTGATCCTGGCGGTGATGATCCTGCCCTATATGGCCGCCATCCTGCGCGAATTGCTGATGTCGGTGCCATCGCACATGCGTGAAGCGGCCTATGGCCTGGGCTGTACCCAGCGCGAAGTGGTGGTGCGGATCATGCTGCCCTATGTGCAGAAAAGCGCGATCGGTGCGGTCATGCTGGGGCTGGGCCGCGCGCTGGGCGAAACCATGGCGGTGACCTTTATCATCGGCAACAGCCACAATTTTCCGCACAGCCTGTTTGATTCAGGATCGACCATTTCATCGACCATTGCCAACGAATTTACCGAGGCGACGGGCGACATGCATCTGTCTGCGCTGGTGGCGCTGGGGCTGGTGCTGTTCATGATCACCTTTGTCACGATCGCGCTGGCACGGCTGCTGCTGGGCCGGGGAGGCACGAAATGACCGTGACGGCATCCAAACCTGCCAATTTCGACCGGCGGCTGCATCGCCGGCGCAAGATCTACAACTATGTGTTTCTGGCGCTGACCGGGATTGCCACCGCGATCGCGCTGATCGCGCTGGCGCTGATCATGGAAACGCTGGTGGTCAAGGGCCTGGCCGGGATGAACATCCAGGTGTTCACGCTTAGCCAGCCGCCGCCGGACATGCCGGGCGGGCTGTTGAACGCCATCGTCGGGTCGCTCATCATGTGCGCGGTGGGCATGGTGATCGCGCTGTTCATCGGCATTCTGGCCGGCACCTGGCTGGCCGAATATGGCGATGGCACCCGGCTGGCCACGGTCGTGCGGTTTTTGAACGACATCCTGATTTCGGCACCGTCGATCCTGATCGGGCTGTTTGTCTATGAATTGCTGGTGCGGCCGTTCCAGGGGTTTTCCGCTGCGGCCGGGGCGGTCGCGCTGGCATTGCTGGCGATGCCGGTGGCCACCCGCGCGACCGAGGACATCATGCGGTTGCAGCCCTATGCCCTGCGTGAAGCGGGGATGGCACTGGGCGCCAACCGTGGCCTGGTCATCCGGTCGATCATCTGGCGCGCCAGCACATCGGGGCTGATGACCGGCGCGCTGCTCAGCTTTGCGCGGATCAGCGGCGAAACCGCGCCATTGCTGTTCACTACGCTCGGCAATCCGTTTCTCAGCTTCAGGCTGAACCAGCCGATGGCGGCGCTGCCGACGACCATCTTTCAATTTGCGATGAGCGCCTATGACGATTGGCAGCGGCTGGCCTGGGCCGGCGCGCTGATCATTGCGGTGACCGTCCTGACCACCAATATCCTGGGCCGTGCCTTGACGCGGGGGAGCACGCAAAAGTGACTTTTGAAGAACCGAACCGCGATATCCCGACCGTGATGATCCCGCCGCCGCAGGGCGACCGGGTGATCGATGTGCACAATCTGGATTTTTTCTATGGCAAGAACCAGGCGCTGTGGGGCATCGACCTGCCGGTTGCGCGCAACAAGGTTACCGCGCTGATCGGCCCGTCGGGGTGTGGCAAATCGACGCTGCTGCGCACGCTCAACCGCATTTATGACCTCTATCCCGGGCAGACCGCCAGCGGCGAGATCATGTTCGATGGCGAAAACATCCTGGATCAGGCCAAGAATTCCGAACAGCTGCGCGCGCGGATCGGCATGGTGTTTCAGCGCCCGACGCCGTTCCCGATGTCGATCTATGACAACATTGCCTTTGGCGTGCGGCTGCATCGCAGCGTGGCGCGCGCGGAAATGGACGAGATTGTCGAACGGTCGCTGGTGCGCGCCGCGCTGTGGGACGAAGTGAAGGACAAGCTGGCGACGTCCGGCCTTGGCCTGTCGGGCGGGCAGCAACAGCGGCTGTGCGTGGCGCGCGGGATTGCCATCAATCCCGATGTCCTGCTGCTGGACGAGCCCGCCTCTGCGCTTGACCCGCTGTCCACGGCAAAGCTGGAAAGCACGCTGATGGAGCTGAAAGATTCGCTGACCATCGTGATCGTCACCCACAACCTGCAACAGGCGGCGCGCATTTCGGATTACACCGGGTTCATGCTGCTGGGAAAAATGATCGAATTTCGTCCTTCGTCCGACGCATTCGTGTCGCCCGAAACCAAGCAGATGCAGGATTACATCACCGGCCGGTTCGGTTGACGGCGGCGCAGGAGGCAACGGCCATGCAGCACGATCACACTCTTCGCGCATTTGATGACGACATGGGTCAGCTGGATGCGCTGATTGCGGAAATGGGCGGCCTGGCGGAAAGCCAGATCCGCGAAGCGATCGAGGCGCTGCAATATGGCAATCACGACCTGGCGAGCGAGGTTATCGCGCGCGACAAACGGCTGGATGCGATCGAGGCAGAGGTGGAGCGGCTGGCGATCCAGCTCATTGCGTTGCGTGCGCCCGTGGCCAGCGACCTGCGCCGGGTGGTGGCCGCGTTCAAGATTTCCGGGATGCTGGAACGGGTGGGCGACCATGCCAAGAACATCGCGCGCAGCACGCTGAAAATTCAGGATTTCCGCTTTGGCCCGCTGGCCCAGGTGCCTGCCATTGCCGAAATTGCCGAAGGGATGATCCATTCCGCGCTGGATGCCTATGCCGCGCAAAACGTGGGTCTGGCCGAACATGTGGTGGCGCGCGATGACCAGGTCGATGCGCTGTACCGCGAACTGATCCGCAACCTGATCGACCACCTGCACGAACAGGCCGCCAACGTGATCACCGCCACCGAACTGCTGCTGGTCGCGCGCAACATCGAACGCATCGGCGACAACGCCACCAACGTGGCAGAGGCGGTCTATTATGCCGCCACCGGCACGGTCATGCCCGACCGGCACAAGGTGGTGGAATAAGGCATCGCGCCTGAACAGAGCCCCTCCCCTTCAGGGGAGGGGCTGGGGTGGGGGCCGTGCCCATACGCCGAGCTATCTGGACAGGCCCCACCCCCAGCCCCTCCCCTGAAGGGGAGGGGAGCAAGAAATCTGGCACGTTGCGAAATCATGCGCCATCCTTCGCCTTTCGCGCGTTGCGCCGGTTGCGCGCCACGCCCAGCCGTTCCAGCGGGTTTACCAGCGCCTCATAGCGCCCGAACAGATGTTCCACCCGGTCACGATCAGTGGCGAACGGCGCCGCGCGATACAACCGGTCCACCGCCAGATCGAGCGCGGTGTGCGCGCGGCGCAGGTTGCCGGGCATCGTGTCCGGATCATAGAGATCGGCAAGGCTGGACGTGGTATGCACCGCGCGGGCGTCAAGCACGGCCTGCGCCAGCGCCTCAACTTTCGCGCGTTGGGCGGGCGTTGTGTCGGGCCATGGGAAAGTGTTGTAATTCAGTCCTATTCCGTATTGAAAATCGCTTTTCAATCTGCCCCCAATGTGCGCAGTCCAAGCCATATGTGCGCGGCTTGTTAATAGTCCAAACTCCCAAAGCGTTGCGTTCGGCAGCAATCGCAACTTATTACTTGGTATAGTTGGTGGCTCAAGCCAACCGAGGGGAATATATTCCCGCCTCTCTGAGCTAACCTCAGGTATTACCAAAAAAGGTGAACTCGGGATTACCTCTACGTTAAACCGACTGGGAGAATCTGCGAGTGCGAGCGTGCTTTTGCGCTGACTTTTTTTCCGAAAATCACGCACTGCTTCGAGACGCTCTCGCACATTTGTCATGCCCCGTAATTCAACAGGTGCTGCATCTTGCAGGGCTAGTATCCAGCGCTCTCCACCATTAATAAAATCTTCCGCACCGACAAAGCGACGCATCCATCGAGCCGCGCCTGGCTCACCGGCTACAAATTCAGACCGTTCCCGTGAAGTGAAAATAAGCGCTCCACCGTCAATTGGCTGGCTGCCGCTCACGAGCTTTCGAGCACCGTTTATTGGTCCGCTTTCCTCTTTTACCACCAGATGACGGTTTACGACCCCGTGACCATCGAACAAATAAGCGGTCAAACTAACATGGCGACTTTCGACCGGATCACCCTTGATACTTGGATAAGAAAACAGCCGCTTTTCAGATGTTTCAAAATTGTGGTGGGTAAACCCGATGATAACGACATGTACATGAGCTGCCCCTCTGGCCTCACTCCCCCAACTAAAAGTACGGTGCGCAAACTCAATCTCGAGTCCGTGCCGGTTGAACAATATCGGCCAAAGCTGTGCGACCTGTTCACCCTGCGTGATTGAATTGGTCGAAACAAAGGCGACGCGAATCGGGCGCGCTGATCGCTGATCGCTGATCGCTGATCGCTGATCGCTGATCGCTGATGAATTGTATTTAAAATTCAGCGTATTGGAACCAGAAATATAGGCGCCCGCCTTGATAAACCACGCCGCCACATAATCCAGCGTGCCCCCGCTGCCACCAAGCCCGGCAATGCGCCGCACTTGCGCGCGTTGAAACTCGCTCTGGTACTTGGCCCCCACAAACGGCGGATTGCCCAGAATGTACTTGCACCGATCAGGAGGCAGCAGCGTGGCCCAATCCGTTTCCAGCGCGTCGCCGTGCAGGATGTGCGCGGAATCCTTCAGCGGGATGCGGGCATAGTTCAGGCGGAATGCCTCGTTCAGCGCGTTGTTGGCGATATGGTCCATCATCCACATCGCCACTTCGGCAATGCGCGCCGGAAATTCCTCATATTCAATGCCATAGAACTGATCGACGGTCACCCGCGACAGCAGCGCGGCATCGATCTGCTGATCGGCATATTGCGCACGCAGGGCTTCCAGTTCCAGCCGGCGGATTTCGCGATAGGCGATCACCAGAAAATTGCCGCAACCGCAGGCCGGGTCAAAAAATGTCAGTCGGACCAGCTTTTCCTGAAATTTCGCCAGTTCACGTTCGCGCCCGCTGCGCCGCTGGATGATTGCCGCGAGTTCTGCCTGCAAATCATCAAGGAACAGCGGCCCAATGACCTTCATGATATTGGCTTCGGACGTATAGTGCGCGCCCTTGGCCCTGCGCTGTTTGGCATCCATCACCGATTGGAACAGCGATCCGAAAATGGCGGGCGACACGCCCGACCAATCGTGTCGCGCCGCATCCAACAGATGATCGCGCATCGCCTGGGTGAAATGCGGGGTACGCACACGTTCGCCAAACAGGCCGCCGTTGACATAGGGAAACGCGTTCAATTCCGCCTGCAGCGTCGATTGCCGGGCGTTTTCCGGCGTATCAAGCACGTCAAACAGATCGTTCAGCACCCGACCCACATCGCTGCCATCGGGCCGGGTGTCATTTTCAATCAGTTGCAGGAAAATATCCTTTGGCTGAAAGATTCCGGTGTCATCGGCAAAGAGGCAGAACAGCAGCCGTACCAGCACTTGTTCAAGATCGTGACCCACATAGCCGGTGTCGGCCAGCGCATCGTGCAATTTGCCCATCAACTCCGCCGCCTTGATGGTGACGGCTGCCTGCGTTTCAAAACTGACCTTGCGGCCCAGCATGAAATCGAACGCCAGGATATTTTTGTGCAGATCGGCCAGCGCGAACTTCAGTTCACGCCCGGTTTCCAGATCGAGCAGCACCCACGTCTGAAAATCACAGGAAAGCACCCAGCGCGGTTGCTGCGTCGGGTGGACACCCTCGACATAATCAAGCGCCTGCCCTTGCGCCCGGCCAAGATCGAGATTGGCGCTTTTCTGTTCGACCAGCAACACGCCGGGCCAGAACAGATCGATAAACCCGTGGCGGTTGTTCAGCAGTTTTACCCGCTGTTCATAGATCGCCACCTGTTTGCGCTTGATGCCGAAAATTTCGAAAAATTCGTTGTAGAATGTCTGCGTCTGGCCGCGTTCGTAATGTGCGTGCTTCCAGTCATGGCTGAACGCCTTGGCGCGCCGTTTGATTTCGTCCCAACCTAGGCGCATGCAACCCCCTGAATTTGACTGAGCCTAACCGATGCCATGCCGGCAGCCAAGCTCCGCGCAATCAATCCGCGCGCCGTTCACCCTGACCAAAGCGCCAGGTGACCCCGGCCAGCAGCGCACGGCCGGGCGCAGGCGTGCGGAACTGTTCGGTCCCGCCGGTATAGACATTGCCGCCGAGCACGCCGAACGTGGCATAGCGCCGATCGAACAGATTGGTGACCGTGGCGAACAGCTCAAGCCCGGGCCACGGCATCAGCTTCGCATCCACCGCGACAAGCGCATAGCCGGGCACCGGAGGCTGGCGCGCAGCCTCATCGCCATGCGCCACCTGGTCCGACACCGCGGTCAGGTTGGCGCCCAGCCGCAGGTCACGCGCCGGTTGCCAGCGCATGGCCAGTTTCAGCGATTGCGCGGGGATGCCGGCGATGCGCGCGCCCGGCACGACCAGATCACCCTGCGCATCGACAAACGCGTCGCGGGTGTGCGCCGCGACATGGCCGTAACTGGCCGACAATTGCACCCGCGTCCAATCCGCGGTCAGCGCCAGTTCAAACCCCTGCCGTTCGGTCTGGCCCAGGTTGGCGAAATGGCCGAGGCCCGATGGCGCAAACACAAACTGGATATCGTTGGTGACCCGCGTGCGATATGCGGCGGCGTTGAAACCGATGCGGCGGCCGATGCGGCCCCGCACACCCAGTTCCAGACTGTGCGCCACCACCGCGCGCAGATCGGGATCACCGTTGAACCCGGTGGGCAGCGCGCAGGGTCGCGCCGGATCGGCACAGGCCAGTTCGATCGCGGTGGGCGCGCGCATCGCCTGGCTGACACTGGCGAACAGGCCGATGCGCGCGCGGGGATTCCAAGTCAGCCCCAGCGCGGGGTTAATGCGGGAATAGCGATGCGTGCCCACCACGGCATCGCTCTGCGGCCCGGCCAGCGCGCCATCCGGCACACCGGCGGTTGCCAACTGGCCGGTGGCGGCATCCCAGCTGTGCGCGCCCAGATAGGCCGGATTGTACCACATGGTGCCATCGGCGTCGGCCCAGTTGTAGCCGCCATCATCCCCCAGCAGCGTGGTGCGGGTGCCGCGCAGGCTGACCCGGGTTGACGTCCAGCTTAACGATCCGGTCACGCTCAATGTCGGCGTCAACGTGACCATGTCGCGCACAAACAGCGTGAATGCGCTGGTGTGCGATGTGATGGCAATGGTGTTCACGCGCGGGTCGGCGGGGACACCGGCATAGCGCGCGTTGGTGGTCAGCGGCACGACCTGGTACGCCACCAGCCGCGCCAGATCGGCATGCTGGTCATAGCCGATCGTTGCCTGTTCAAAGCTGCCACCCAGATTGAAATCGTTGCGCAGCCCGGCCAGCGGCACATCGCGATCGATCAGCACATTGCCGCCAACGCTGCGCTGGGCAATGCCCGATCCCACCAGCGTGGTGTTGATCGCGCCGGTATAATCGTGCAGCGGCAGCGACCCGGCATAGCCGGTGGCGGCATCGCGATCGATCGCGGTGCCGCCGGGGGCCAGCCCCGCGCAGGGCGCATCGCAACCATCGCCCAGGCTGGCATTGCTGTTGAGCGCGCGGGCGTCGGACCAGCGCAGATAGACATTGCCGCTGATCCCGAATTGTTCGGAAAACCGGCCGCCCGCCACAAGATTGGCCACGGTCTGGCGGTTGGCGACCGTGTCGGGCCAGGTATAGGCCGACTGCGGCTGTGCCAGTTGCGACACCGGCAGGCCCTGTGTGCCGTTCAGCGTCGTATCGGCGTGGCTCACGCTCAATTCGGCATGATTGACCGCGTCGTGCCAGCGCAGCTTGGCAAAGACCCGCGCGACGCGCGAATGCGTGTACCAGCGATAACCGTCCTGTTCGTCAAAATCGCCGGCAACGAACCAGTCGAATTGCTTGTTGGCCGCTGTGCCGCCGGCCTGCGCCATGGCCGCGCGCCGGGCGAACGATCCGCCCTGCACCGTCACCGCCGCACCGGGATTGTCGGCGCCGTTTTTGGTGGTCAGCACCAACGCGCCGCCCAGCGTGTTGAGCCCGAACAGCGGGTTTGACCCCGGCAGCACCGCCACCGAACCAACCGCATTCATCGCGATCAGGTCCCAGTTGACGTTGCCCCCGAACGGTTCGTTCAACCGCACCCCATCCTGCCATACCGACAGGCCGGTTGCCGCGCCCAGCGATGATGTCGCCTGAAACCCGCGGATCGCCACGTCATTCTGGTACGGGTTGCCGGTACCATTGCTGAGTGATGCCGAGCCCTGCGTCGCATCGAGCAGGTCGGCGAGGCTGGCGGGATGCTGGCGGTTGAGCGCATCGCCGCTCAGCACCATATCGTTGACCGGGCTGTCGCGCAGCATGACACGGTCCGCCGCACTGGGCGCGGTCACCACGATCGCGGGAGGGTCCTCCGCCGGCGCGGTTTGCGCGCGCGCTCCGATCGGCAGTGCAATCACCGCCAGCGCTGTAGCGATTAAACCGGGCCACCCCCCACCGTCGCCCCGGGCTTGACCCGGGGTCCCGCTGTCTTTGCCTTTGAACAGGCGTGGTCGCCATCCGGATTGATGCGCTGAGCCGCACGAAGCGGGTCCCCGGGTCAAGCCCGGGGCGACGTGGGGGGTCAGGTTGCGATCTGGACTACTTGAAATCACACGAATTTGTTGTCGCGCGGGAACCCGTTGGGGGGCAGGCGTCCGGCGGCGCCACGCGCGACTTTCCACGGCAACAGGTCTTTTTCGGTGCGCGTGCGGCCGCTGTCTCCGCCCATCGGCCACGACAGCCCGTCTTCGATGCGCAGGCTGATCGCATCGGCCATGCCGCCATCGCGATAGCGTTGCAGCGCAACCCCCTGCCCCTTGGCCAGCACCGGCACTTCGTTCAGCGCAAACAGCACCAGTTTGCGGTTGTCGCCGATCACCGCGACATGGTCGTGTTCGGGGGCGATTTCGCGCACCACCACCAGCTTGACGCCGGGCTTGGTTGCCACCACCGCGCGGCCCTTGCGCGTTTCGGCCAGCAATTCGTCCATTTCCGCGGCGAACCCGCGCCCGCTATTGGCCGCGAGCAGCAATTGCCCGCCCGCGCGCCAGGGCACGATCGCCACGATCTGCGCATCGGGATCGATATCCAGCAGCATGCGGATCGGTTCACCAAACCCGCGCGCGCCCGGCAATTTGTCTGCCCCGATGGTGTAGAACCGCCCGTTGTCGAGCGCGATCAGCAATTTGTCGGTGGTCTGTGCGTGCAGGGCAAACGCTGGGCCATCGCCCTCCTTGAATTTGAAATCGCCGCCGTTGCTGTCGCTGCCCAGCGGCACATGGCCCTTGGCCGCGCGAATCCAGCCGCGCTGCGACACCACCACCGTCACCGGTTCTTTTTCGATCATCGCATCCATGTTGAATTCGCGCGTCGGCGCGGCCTCTGCCATGGTGGTGCGCCGCCGGCCCAGCGGCGTATCGGGGCCATAATCCTTGCGCAGCGCGGCCAGATCGCGTTTCAGCCGCGTGCGCTGGCGCGCCGGGCTTTCCAGCAGCGCGGTCAGTTCGCCCTGTTCGGTCAGCAGCGTATCGCGTTCGCGGCGCAATTCCATCTCTTCCAGCTTGCGCAGCGAACGCAGCCGCATGTTCAGGATCGCTTCGGCCTGGCGATCGGTGAGTGCAAATTTGGCGATCATCACCGGCTTGGGCTCGTCCTCGTTGCGGATGATTTCGATGATCCGGTCAAGGTTGAGATAGGCGATGATATAGCCGCCCAGCAGTTCCAGCCGGTCGGCAATTTTGCCCAGCCGGTGCCGGGTGCGCCGCAGCATGATATCGATCTGCGCGATCACCCATTCCTGCAACAGCAGTTTCAGCCCCAGCACACCGGGTGTGCGCCGCGAATCCAGCACGTTGAGGTTGAGCGAAAAGCGCGTTTCCAGCTCGGTCAGCCGGAACAGCGATTCTTTCAGCAGTTCGGGATCAACATTGCGGCTTTTGGGCACCAGCACCAGCCGGATCGCTTCATCGGATTCGTCGCGCACATCTTCAAGTATCGGCAACTTTTTGTCCGCGATCAGGTTGGCGATCTGTTCGATCAGCTTGCCCTTGGCGACCATATAGGGGATTTCGGACACCACCAGTTGCCATTGCCCGGCGCCCAGCTTTTCAATGCCGGTGGTTTCCCAATCGCCATCGGCATCGCGCCCGGTGGAAAACCGCGCGCGCTGGCGGATCGAACCCTTGCCGGTTGCATAGGCCGCGCTGATCGCCGCCGCGCTGTCCACCACCACGCCGCCGGTGGGAAAATCGGGGCCGTGGAACACCTTCATCAATTCGCCGTGTTCGACATGCGGATTGTCGATCAGCAGCAGCGTGGCATCGACAATTTCGGCAACATTGTGGCTGGGGATCGATGTCGCCATGCCCACTGCGATGCCGGTCGCGCCATTGGCCAGCAGATTGGGAAACAGCCCCGGAAAGATTTCCGGTTCTTCATCCTCACCATTGTAGGTCGGGTGAAAATCGACCGAGCCTTCGTCCAGCCCGGCCATCAGCCGCACCGCGGTCATCGTCATGCGCGCTTCGGTATAGCGATAGGCGGCGGCGTTATCGCCGTCGATATTGCCGAAATTGCCCTGGCCTTCGACCAGCGGATAACGCAGCGCAAAATTCTGTGCCAGGCGGACCATCGCGTCATAGACCGAGGTATCGCCATGCGGGTGGTATTTGCCGATCACGTCGCCAACCACGCGTGCCGATTTCTTGAACGCGTCGGTGGGGTTCAGCTTTAGCTGGCGCATCGCCCACAACAGGCGGCGATGCACCGGTTTCAGCCCGTCGCGCAGATCGGGCAGCGACCGCGCGGTGATCGTCGACAGCGCATAGACGAGATAGCGTTCGGACAGCGCGGCATCAAACGGCGCATCCACGATGGCATCGAACGGATCGGGATCGGGCAAGGTCGGGGTATCTTTGGCCATATTGACGCGGACCCTATCACCCGCCCGCGTGGATACAACCGCCCGCGGGGCACGCGTCCGCGCTTATCCCGCAAAAAAGATCGCGATCAGCGCCCCTGCATGTCGCGCGATTCGCCGGGGATGCGCACTTCGATCCCGTCAAGATCGTCGGTCAGCGTGATCTGGCACGACAGCCGGCTGGTGCGGGTGACCCCGGCGGCCAGGTCCAGCATATCTTCTTCATCGTCGCTGGCGGCAGGCAGGCGGTCAAACCAGTCGGGCGCGATCACCACGTGGCAGGTGGAACAGGCCATCTGCCCTTCGCAGGTGCCTTCCAATGGCATGCCATGCGCCTGCCCCAGTTCCAGCAGGCGTGTGCCGGGCTGGCCGGTGACATCGCACCGGCGGCCATCGGTGGTGACGAAACAGACGCGGACCATCCGTATCAAGCTCCCCAATCGCATCATCGTTATCGGCCTGCTTGCCAATCAGGCAGGCAAACCTTGTGCGCGCGCTGCGGCAGTGATTGCCGCCATCGCCTCGTCCAGCTCCTCGGTCCCGGTATAACGACCAAACCCTATTCGCAGGGCATTTTTTGCTTCCTTGTCGGAAAGTCCCAGCGCGCGCAAGACATGGCTGGTGCGGCCAGACCCGCTGGCGCAGGCCGAACCCGCCGAAATTGCCACGGTGCGGCATTCCGACATCAGTCGCGCGGCATCCAGCCCGTCCAGCCGCACATTCAGATTGCCGTGCCAGCGCGCGGTGGCGCTGCCGTTCAGCGCCCAGCCGGCGAAGGCCGTGCGGGCCTGAATCCACAGCCGATCCACATGTTCTGCATCGCTTTCCCACAGGGTTGTGCACAGGTGCGCCGCTGCGCCAAACCCGGCGGCCAGTGCCGGGCTGAGCGTGCCGGAACGAAGGCCAGCCTCCTGCCCGCCGCCGGTAATCTGCGCATCCAGCGTGACCCCGTCGCGCACCCACAGCGCGCCGATGCCCTTTGGCCCGTACAGCTTGTGCGCCGAAATCGCGATCAGGTCGGCGCCATCGGGCATGGCCAGCTTGCCCGCGCCCTGCACCGCATCGCACAGCACCAGCGCGCCGATGGCGTGCGCGCGCGCGGCAATCGCGCTGATCGGCTGCACCGTGCCGATTTCGTTGTTGACCTGCATCACCGCCACCAGGCCGGTGCCGGCGGGAATCACCACATCGGCAGCGACCAACCCGTCACGATCGACCGGCAGCAGCGTCAGCGCCGGATCGAGTGCGCGTGCGGTATCGAGCACGGCAGCATGTTCAATCGCCGACACCGCCAGCGCCCCCGCGTCGCAGCCGCGTATTGCCAGATTGAGCGCCTCGGTCGCGCCCGAGGTGAAGATAACCCGGCCACCGGGCGGCAACAGCGCCGCGACCTGATCGCGCGCCACTTCGATCGCCGCTGCCGCGGCGCGCCCGGCGCGATAGGGGCTGTGCGGATTGGCAAACCCGTCGCTGCCCGGCCCGCCCAGCCAGTGCAACATCGCCTCACGCGCTTCGGGCGCCAGCGGGGTGGTCGCCTGATAATCGAGATAGATCATCGCCGTGTACCCGCCACCAGCCCCGCCCAGGCGGCGATGAAGCGATCGATGTCGGCCGCCGTGGTTTCGCGCCCGATCGACACGCGGATCACCGTATCTGCGCCATCGACCGCCATCGCGGTCAGGACATGGCTGGTGCGCAGCGACCCCGATGAACAGGCGCTGCCCGCCGACACCGCGATGCCCATCGCATCCAGCCGGATCAATTGCGCATTGGCCGCCAGCCCCGGCGCACGAATAGCACCAATGGTTGCGATGCGCGGGCCATCGGCGGCGATGACCTGGCCACCAGCGGCCACGACCCCGGCATCCAGCCGCGCGCGCATGGCTGCAGCGGTTTCCATCCAGTCGTGCCCTTGTTCCAGCGCGGCGGCCATCGCCAGCACGCCTGGCAGGTTTTCGGTGCCGCCGCGATAGCCGCGCTCCTGCCCGCCGCCGGGATTGAGCAGTGCCCAGTCGCGCACCAGCAACGCGCCCGTGCCCGCCGGCCCGCCAAACTTGTGCGCCGATATGGCGATCAGATCGGCCGGCGGCAGCGGCAGTTTTCCGGCGCTTTGGGCGGCATCGGCCAGCAGCACACCGCCCGCCGCGCGCACCTGTTCATAAATGCCATCGATCGGCTGGATCACCCCGGTTTCATTGTTGACATGCTGGATCGCGACCAGCCCGCCCAACACCGCCGGATCGGGCAGGATAACCTGCCCGACCTGATCCACCGCCAGCCGCAGCGCAGGCCCGGTGTGGCGCAGCACCGCTTCGTGTTCGACAGTGGACACCGCCGATACCGGCCGCCGGGCGCGCGTGATTGCAATCGCCAGCGCCTCGCTCGCGCCGCTGGTCAGGATGACTTCGCCGGTCCAGCCCAGCGCGGCGGCGATCCGCGCGCGTGCATCCTCCAGCGCGGCGCGCGCGGCGCGACCGGCGCGGTGCGGGCTGGACGGATTGGCCCAGATCGCAAAGCCATGCGCCATCGCGGCCTGCGCCGCCGGCAGCAGCGGCGTGGTCGCGGCGTGATCCAGATAGGTGATCGGGGCGGGCAAAACGGCTCTTTCGCTTGGGCGTTGCTTTGTTGAGGTTGGTTTCTATATAGCGATCCATCCCATTCACGTCGGTGCATTTTTGCGGGAACCCTAAAAAGTTCCGACCCGGCGCCCCATATCATGGCGACACCCACGGTTTTACGGCCGGCGTGGTGCCGCCCACACTATCGTCAGGATCATCGATGCCCGCAGTCATCTTCCCCGGTCCCGAAGGTCGCCTGGAAGGCCGCTTTCAACCCGCATCCCGCGCCCGCGCGCCGATCGCGATGATCCTGCACCCGCATCCGCAGGCCGGCGGCACGATGAACGACCGCATCACCCAGGCGCTGTACCGCGCCTTTGTGGCGCGCGGGTTTGCCACGCTGCGCTTCAATTTTCGCGGCGTCGGCCGCAGCCAGGGCAGTTTCGACAATGGCATCGGTGAATTGTCCGATGCCGCCGCCGCGCTCGACTGGGTGCAGCAGATCCATCCCGAAGCATCGAGCACGTGGATCGCCGGTTACTCATTCGGCGCGCTGATCGGCATGCAGCTGCTGATGCGCCGCCCCGAAGTGCGCGGGTTCATTTCGATTTCGCCGCCCGCCAACATGTATGATTTCAGCTTTCTGGCGCCCTGCCCGGCGTCAGGCATCATCGTGCAGGGGGTCGCCGACACCGTGGTCACGCCCAATGCCGTGCAAAAGCTGGTCGACAAGCTGCGCACGCAAAAGCACATCACCATCCACCACGACGAAATCCCGCGCGCCAACCATTTCTATGAAAACGAACTGGATGACATGATGCGCTCGGTCGACGGATACCTGGACATGCGGCTGTCGCCAGACTGCCCGATCAAGTAAGTTCCGGCTACGGCGCGGGCGGGGCCACCGGCACCGCCCAGATCGCGACATTGCCGGCCAGCACCAGCGCCGCCACCACCATCAGCACAGCCTGGCGGCGCACCCCGCGCCGCCACAGCGCAAGCGCGCCCCCCACCAGCACGATGATCGCCAGCACGACGATCGACATGATTGTATCAAACATGCCGACGACGATGCGGGCGAACCGGCCCGGCGTCAACCGGGGCGGCGGTCACTGCTGCTGCTGCGCGGCCTGATCATCGCGGCTGGCCCCGGGCTGCGACCGCATCTCCTCACGCGGGGGCAGGTCGCGGCGGGGCAGATCGGGGTAATTGTCAGGGATCAGGTCGGCCATCGGCGCACAATGCCCGGCGGCGGGCGCACAGGCAAGCCGCAACGACCCGCCAGCGCCATTGCCCCCAATGCCATGCGCCACACCGGCCCATTCGCCCATTTTCGCATGCCCGCGCGCATCAAGAGCATTGCAGCGGCGCGCCTGCGCGGCTAGTCGGTCAGGTGATGACCGACACGACTGCCAGCACTGTGCTTTCCGCCCCCGATACCACGATCGACGTCCGCGCGACGTTTGGCATCGACATCGCGATGACCGTCCCTGCGTTCAGCGTGGCCGACGAACGCGTACCCGACATCGACACCAATTATGTGTTCGACCCGGATACCACGCTGGCAATTCTGGCAGGCTTTGCCTTCAACCGCCGGGTGATGGTGCAGGGGTACCACGGTACCGGCAAATCGACCCATATCGAACAGGTCGCCGCACGCCTGAACTGGCCCTGCGTGCGCATCAACCTGGATGCGCATATCAGCCGCATCGACCTGATCGGTCGCGACGCTATCGTGCTGCGTGACGGGTTGCAGGTAACCGAATTTCGCGAAGGGCTGCTGCCCTGGGCCTTGCAGACCCCGACCGCGCTGGTGTTCGACGAATATGACGCCGGCCGCCCCGACGTGATGTTCGTGATCCAGCGCGTGCTGGAAACCGAGGGCAAGCTGACACTGCTCGACCAGAATCGGGTGATCCGCCCCAGCCCGTGGTTCCGCCTGTTCGCCACCGCCAACACCGTGGGCCTGGGCGATACGTCGGGCCTGTATCACGGCACGCAGGCGATCAACCAGGGCCAGATGGACCGCTGGAACCTGGTCGTGGCGCTGAATTACCTGGCCACCGCCACCGAAATCGACATCGTCACCAAAAAGGTGCCGGGCCTGGATGAAGCCGTGGCCGGCCAGATGGTGCGCGTGGCCGATCTGACCCGCAAAGGCTTTATCGGCGGGGACATTTCCACCGTGATGAGCCCGCGCACGGTCATCAGCTGGGCACAGAACGCGGCGATTTTCAACGACATCGGCTTTGCCTTTCGCCTGTCGTTCCTGAACAAGTGCGATGAAACCGAACGCGTGCTGGTCGCGGAATATTACCAGCGCGTGTTTGGCAAGGATCTGCCCGAAAGCATCGCGCACAAAGCTTAAGCCTTACGGTACAGCACGCCGGCGAACGGCGCGCTGGTCAAGCGTATCGGCGGTGGCGCCGGAACTGATTCCGACCGCGTCGGCCAGCACGGTATAAGCATGATCATCGGTCCGCGGCGTTGCTGCGCGCGCACCGATGCGCGCGATCGGCAGGTCTGCGGCCGGCATGGCGCGCCCGGTCAGCCAGCCCTGCACCTGGTCGCAACCGCTGGCGCGCAGCCGTTCGCGCTGGCTTTCATGCTCCACCCCCTCGGCGATGGTTTCCATGTTGAGCTTGGCCGCCAGATCGAGCACGGCTTCGACAATCGCGGCGCTGTCGCCATGGTCGCCGGCATCCCCATCGAGCGACAGGTCGGACACGAAACAGCGGTCGATCTTGATCTTGTCGAACGGAAAGCTGCGCAGATAGTTGAGCGAGGAATAGCCGGTGCCGAAATCATCGAGCGCAATGCGCACGCCCAGCTTGCGCAACCGGTGCAGCACCGCCAGGCATTGCACCTCGTTTTCGATCAGCACGGTTTCGGTAATTTCCAGTTCCAGCCGCGCCGGATCAAACCCGCTGGTCGACAACGCGGCCACCATCTGACGCAGGATTTCCCCGCCGCGCAGCTGCATGGCTGACACATTGACCGCCACGATCAGGTCGGTGGGCCAGGTTGCCGCCTCTGCCAGCGCTTCGCGCAGCACCCATTCACCGATCGGCAGGATCAACCCGGATGCTTCGGCCAGCGGGATGAACTGCGCCGGTTCGATCAACCCGCGTTGCGGATGGTTCCACCGGATCAGCGCTTCAAACCCGACAATCGCGCCCGAGGCGAGCGCGACAAACGGCTGATAATACAGTTCGAATTCACCCACCGCGAGTGCCAGCCGCAGTTCGATTTCCATTGCCTGACGGTCGGCCAGGCTGCGCAACATGTCGGCGCTATAGACCACCGCACAACCGCGTCCGCTGGATTTGGCATCGTATTGCGCCATGTCGGCCGCGCGCAGCAATTCATCGCCGCTGTTGCCGTGCAGCCCTGCCAGCGCGACACCGATGCTGGCCCCGACATGGACAATCCGCGCATCCAGCCGGATCGGCGCCGACAGCGTGGCAATCGCCGCCTCTGCCACCGCGACCACCGCGTCAACCGATTGCGGCGCATGCAACAGCACCGCAAATTCGTCACCGCCCAGCCGCGCCACCATGCCGTTGGCGCCGATCAGCTGCGACAGCCGCGTGGCGCATTCCACCAGCACCACGTCACCCGCGGCATGGCCGTGCGAATCGTTGATCAGTTTGAACCGGTCAAGATCGATGAACATGACCGCAAAGGCGATCGCGCCACCGCTGTCAGCGCTTGTCTCTGCCGCTGTCTGCGCTGCGGCCTGGTGGTCGCGCAGGGCCACGGCCAGCCGGGCGTGAAATTCGGCACGGTTGGCGATCTGCGTCAGCGCGTCGTGGTTGGCCAGAAACCGCACGCGGGTTTCGGCGTGATGGCGATCGGTCACATCGCGGATAAACCCGCGAAAGCCGGCATGATGCCCACCCGAATCGAACACCGCACAGCCCGACAGCAACCACCAACGCTGCCCTTGCGGGGTCATCACCGGCGCCACCAGATCGCGAAATGGTTTCAGCCGGTGGCAGGCGTGGCGAATGGCATCGATCTCGACGCCGGGCTCATACAGATCGAGCAGCTTGCGCCCGTTGATCTGTGCCGGGGCCAGCCCGGCCATGCCGCACAGCCGTTCCGATGCGCCGCGCACCACGCCCGCCGCATCGGTTTCCACCAGGCAATCGCTGCCATGTTCGTCATACTGGTTCAGCAGCAGCTGAATCGTCTCGTTGGCGTGGGTCAGCTTGCGCGTGCGCAGCCGGCGCGTGGCAAACAGGTAATAGAAATTGAAAATGCGCACATGCGCACTCAATCCCTGCAGCGCGAACAGCACCAGCGCTGGCACCGGCAGTGCCCCGGGCCGGACCAGCAGACCGATGGTCATTGCGCCCACGCCCAGCAATTGGGCCATGACTGCCATCCGTGGCAGCGGAAATTGGGCATAAGCCTCAACGCCATAGGTCATGGTAATGGCGATCACCACCAACGCCAGTCGTTGATCGGGGGCGCAGGCCACAGCCACGCCGCTGAGCACGCCAATCACCACCGCGCGGCAGGCCATATAGCGAAGCCACAGCGCAACCGTGGCTTGCCGGTTCAATCGCGCCCGGCCGATTGCCAGCATCCCGCCAATCAGTCCTGCGGTCACCAGGGCGTTGGCGGCGACATACCAACCGGCCCACACCCCGCCGAGCCACACCATCAGGCCCGCGCGCAGCAGTTCATACAGGTAACCCGGCAGCGCCTGCAGATGGTTGAGCTTGCACCCGGCGAACCATTCGCGGTCGTGTTCGTCGACGTCCTGGGCGATCAGGTGGCCCAGAAACAGCGGATGATGCGACAGAACCTGGCGCAACCTGAACACCGACGGCACCCTTTCCCGCCGACACGGGCTGTGGATCGCCCGCACACGGAACGACCCGCCAGCACGCCCGGCCGGACCGACAACGGGTATCCCCGTGCCGTTAATATCCGGTTACGCGCCGCCCTGCCGGGGGCACGTAATCGTGGTTAACCAACAGCTTGCAAAATCAGCCGTGCGGCGTGATCAGGTATTTTTCGCCGGTCGCGCGCACGTTGTAGGCCAGCGCCACATCGCGCGTCAGCGCCTGTTCCAGCGTCACGCGCGCCTTGTAATGGCTGGCAAAGGTGGTGGTCAGTTCGTCGCGCACGCGCTGGCGCAGCCGTTCGGCCGCCTCCGCGCCGATTTCGGCCAGGAACGGCGTCAGCAGGAACCCGGCGATCGCCCAGGAAAAGCCGAACGAGCGGTTGAACACCGTCGGCCCCATGTCGAGCGCGCCATAGACGCAGACCTTTTTGAACGTGTTCGAACCATAGCGGCTGAATGCGGCGCCCTTGCTGGCCACCTGTTCCATCGCCGCCAGGATCTGGCCCGCCTGTTTGCCGCCGCCGATCGCGTCAAAGCCCAGCGTCGCGCCGGTTGCCTCGATCGCGGCAATCAGATCGTCGTGGTACGATGCGGCCGACGAATCGACCACATATTCCGCCCCGGCACCTTTCAGCAGCGCGACCTGCGCGGGTGACCGCACAATGTTGACCAGCGGCACGCCATCGGCCTGGCAAATCCGCAACAGCATCTGGCCCAGGTTTGATGCGGCGGCGGTGTGCACCAGCGCCTTGTGCCCTTCGCGCCGCAACATTTCCACAAAACTGAGTGCAGTCAATGGGTTGACAAAGGCGCCTGCGCCCTGTTCAGCCGTAGCGCCATCGGGCAGGACCAGGCAGGCGCGCGCATCGACCAGCCGGTATTGCGCATACATCGCACCGGGGATGACCGCGACCAGTTTGCCCAGCAAGGCTTGCGCTTCGGGCGCATCGCCCGCCGCGATCACGGTGCCGGCGCCTTCGTTGCCGACCGGGCAAACTTCGCCCAGCCGCCCCGCCATCGCGCGCACCGCGGGTTCGGGCATGGTCGCCACGATCTTGCCGGGGGAATATTGCGCATTGGCGAGGTCCGCGGGGCCAAACAGCAGCGCCAGATCGGACGGGTTGATCGGCGCCGCATCAATCCGCACCAGCACTTCGTGCCCGGTCGGGTCGGGCAGCGCCTCGTCGCGCAGATGGACGGTCAGTTGCCCATCGGCTTCAAGCGTCGATACCAGTTGCGTGTTGGAAACCATGGTCGTTCTCTCCCGGATAGACGGCGTTCATGAAATACAGGCCATCGGGTGGCGCATTAAGTCCCAATTTGCAACGGTCTTTGGCAGCGAGCGCGGCGGCCAGATCGTCGCGGGTCCACATGCCCTGCCCGACCAGCGCCAGACATCCGACCATCGACCGCACCTGGTGATGCAGGAAACTGCGGGCGGCGGCGGTGATCATCACCCGGTCACCATCGCGGCGGACATCCAGCCGGTCAAGCGTGCGGATCGGGCTTTTGGCCTGGCAATGCGCCGACCGGAACGTGGTGAAATCGTGGCTGCCCACCAGCAGCTGCGCGGCATCGTGCATCGCATCGGCATCGATCGGCCGCGTAATCCGCCAGGCGCGGTGCAGGTCCAGCGTCAGTGGCGCGCGGCGGTTGATGATGCGGTATTCGTAGGCACGCCCCACGCACGAAAAACGCGCGTGCCAGTCATCCGCCACCACGCGGCAATCGACCACCGCGACCGGTTGTGGGCGCAGCAGCGCGTTGATCGCCTCAGACAATCGGAACGGTGCAAAATCGCGGGACAGGTCAAAATGCGCGGGCATGCCGCGCGCGTGCACCCCGGTGTCGGTGCGCCCGGCGGCATGGACCGCAACCGCCTCACCGGTCACCGCCAGCAGCGCCGCCTCCACCGCGGCCTGCACCGACGGCTGACGCGGCTGGCGCTGAAACCCGAAAAACGGCGTGCCATCCCATTCCAGCACCAGGGCAAAACGCGGCATCAGGCCAGCCGCGTGCCGGCGGGGATGGCGTAACCGCGCAACAATGCCGCCACCGCCATCGCCGGGCGCCCGGCGCGCTGGATCAGTGTGGGGACCAGCGCACCGGTCCCGCAGGCGATCGTCAGCGCATCATCCAGCACCGTGCCCGGTTCGCCCGTGCCATCGACCACAGCGGCCGCCAGCACACGAAACCGTTCGCCATCGCGTTCAAAAAACGCGCCCGGTGCCGGCGCAAACGCCCGCACCTGGCGTTCCAGCACATCAGCACCCAGCGCAAAATTCAGCCGGCTTTCCGCCTTGTCGATCTTGGCCGCATAGGTAACCCCGTCGTCCGGTTGCACCACCGGGGGGTGCCCGGGCAGGTTGGCCAGCACCGCCACCATCGCCGCCGCGCCCAGATCGGCCAGTTCGCTGGTCAGTTCGCCCGCAGTCTTGCCCGCGACGGGCACGCGCACCGTGGCCAGCATCGCCCCGGTATCCAGCCCGCGTTCCATCTGCATCACGGTCACCCCGGTTTCGGCATCGCCGGCCAATATCGCGCGCTGCACCGGCGCCGCCCCGCGCCAGCGCGGCAGGATCGAGCCATGGACATTCAGACAGCCGTGGACGGGCGCCGCCAACACTGCCGGCGGCAGGATCAGGCCATAGGCGGCGACCACCGCAACCTCTGCCTGGTGACCTGCGAACACGGCCTGTTCGTCCAGGCCTTTCAGGCTGACCGGGGTCAGCACCGGGATTCCCGCCGCTTCGGCCGCGCGTTGCACCGGCGATGGATGCAAAGCCTTGCCCCGGCCCGCCGGGCGCGGCGGCTGGCAATAGACCGCGACGACATTGTGGCCCGCCGCGATCAGCGCGCGCAGCGTCGGCACCGCAAATTCGGGGGTTCCCATAAAGACAACGCGCATCTTAGCACTTTCGTTTTGAGCCGCCCGCCCTATCTGTCGACGCATGGCATCGCAAGAGATCGAGGCATTGGCCAGTGCATTGGCCCGCCTGCCCGGGCTGGGCCCGCGTTCGGCGCGGCGCGCGGTGCTGTGGCTGATCAAGCGGCGCGAAACCGCGTTATCCGGGCTGGTCGATGCGCTGGCCGGGGTGCGCGAACACCTGGTCGAATGCGCCATGTGTGGCAATGTCGATACCACCAACCCGTGCGGCATCTGCGCCGACCCGCGCCGCGACGCGCGCGCGCTGTGCGTGGTGGAGGATATTGCTGATCTGTGGGCGCTCGATCGTGCACGGCTGTTTACCGGGCGCTATCACGTGCTGGGCGGGCGGCTGTCGGCGCTGGATGGCATCCGGCCCGAAGACCTGAACATCGCCAGCCTGATCGACCGCGTGGCGGCGGGTGGCATCGATGAAGTGGTGCTGGCGATGAACGCCACGCTGGAGGGGCAGACCACTGCGCATTACCTGGCCGAACGGCTGGAGGGGTTTCCCCTGCGGCTGACCCAACTGGCGCACGGGCTGCCGGTGGGGGGCGAGCTCGACTATCTGGACGAAGGCACGCTGGCGCAGGCGCTGCGCGCGCGCCGGCCCGTGGGATAAGGCAAACCGCACTTGCGAGTCGCGCTCAGGCTGATTATCTGAGGCTTATGGCTATACGTGACATCATTGAAGTGCCCGATCTGCGCCTGAAGCAGATTTCCAAACCGGTCGAAACATTCGACGACGATCTGCGCGCGCTGGTCGCCGACATGTTCGACACCATGTACGACGCACCAGGCATCGGCCTGGCCGCAGTGCAGATCGGCGTGCCGCTGCGCGTTCTGGTGATCGATCTGCAACCCGATGACCCCGATGCCGAACCCGAAGTGTGCACCGCCCACGGCGGCCACAGCCACACCCACACACCGGTGAAACGCGAACCCCGCGTGTTCATCAACCCCGAAATCCTGGAACCTTCGGCCGAACTGACGGTGTACAACGAAGGGTGCCTGTCGGTGCCCGAAATTTATGCCGAGGTCACCCGCCCCGCGCGCATCCGCGCGCGCTGGCAGGATCTGGACGGTGCAGTGCACGAAGCAGAGCTGGATGACCTGATGGCCACCTGCCTGCAGCACGAGATGGATCATCTGGAAGGCATCCTGTTCATCGACCACCTGTCACGGCTAAAGCGCGGCATGGTGCTCAAGCGGCTGGAAAAGATCCGCCGCGCGGCTTGAACCCCGGCAGTGCCCCTGATAAGTTCTTGGTTCGTTCCGGGGATTGAAGGGGTGTTCACGTGGATTCGCTGATGCTGGCCATGCTGGCCATGCTGGTCGTGGTGGCGCTGGTCATCGGCCTGGCCATTGGCTGGATGCTGGGTGCGCGACCGATGGCCGAATGGCGCGCACGCGCCGATGGGCACGAAGCCACGGTAAAGGCGATGACCGTCGATCTGGCCGGGCTATCCGAACGCGTGCGGCAGATCGATGTGCTTGGCGCAGAATTGGCCAGTGTGCGCGCCGATCGCGATGCGCTGTCCCCGCGCCTGGCCACGGCCGAGGCGCGCGCCGCCGATGCCGACCGGTTGCGCGCCGAACTGGCCGAAACCCGCACATCGCGGGAAGCGCTGTCGGCCGATCTGGCGCGGTTGAAGGCCGATGCGGCGAATTTTGACGAACAGAAACGCCTGCTGATCACCGCGCAGGCCGAACTGCGCAAGGAATTTGAAAACGCCGGCAGCAAAGTGCTGGCGCAGGCGCAGGAAGCGTTCCTGACCCGCGCGCATGCCCGGTTTGAGGAAAGCGAAAAGGCGCAGAGCGAACGCCTGAAAACGCTGCTGGCCCCGGTCGGCGAACGCCTGAAAGCCTATGAGGACCAGGTGGGAAAGCTGGAAAAGGACCGTGTCGATGCGTTTGGCACGCTGACCGGCCAGATCGAATCGATGCGGGTGGGGCAGGAAGCCGTGCGCGCCGCCGCCGCGCAGCTGGGCAATTCGCTGCGCAACGGGCCGAAAACGCGCGGCCGCTGGGGCGAATTGCAATTGCGCAATGTGCTGGAACAATGCGGGCTGGCCGAACACACCGATTTCGTCACCGAACAGTCGGTTGATACCGATGAAGGTCGGTTGCGCCCCGATGCGATCGTGCGCATCCCCGGCAACAAGCTGCTGGTGATCGATGCCAAGGTCTCGCTCAACGCCTATCAGGATGCGTTTGAGGCCGACACCGATGATGCCCGCGCCGCATCGCTCAACCTTCATGTGCAATCGATGCGCAACCACATCCAGACGCTGGGCAGCAAATCGTATCAGAGCCAGTTTGATGACGCGCCCGATTATGTGCTGATGTTCGTCCCCGGTGAACACTTCATCGCCGCCGCGCTGGAACACGATCCCAATCTGTGGGATTATGCGTTCGAACGCCGCGTGCTGCTGGCCAGCCCGACCAACCTGGTCGCCATCGCGCGCACTATCGCGCAAGTGTGGCGGCAGGACGGGCTGGCGCGCGAAGCCCGCGAAATCGGCAAGATGGGCGGCGAATTGTACGAACGGCTGGCCGTCGCCGCCGATCATTTGAAACGCGTGGGCAGCGGACTGGAATCCGCGGTCAGCAATTACAACAAGTTCGTCGGCAGTTTTGAACGCAACGTGCTGTCAGCCGGGCGCCGGTTGCGCGACAAGCATATCGAAATCGGCAAGCGCGAGATTGACGACGTGCCGGTGATCGAAAGCATCCCGCGCTATGGCGCCGCCGACAGTGATCCCGCCATTCTTACCGCCGGGGCGACCGCCGCGCCGGATGTGGCCGATCTTTGACCCAATTAACCCGGCGCTAAGCCTGTTCGCTGTACACAACAGTATGACTCCGCGCAGCCGCATCACCCGATCTGCCGGCTTTTCCGTGATCACCACGCTTGTCATTCTTGAAGGTGTTTCGCTGGCATCGGGGATTGATGTTCCACGGGTCTATTGGGCTGTGGCCGTGTTGTGTCCGCTGGTGCTCAGCACGATCATTTCGGGGCGCCTGATACACCAGAGCGAAACGCTCAACGAGCTCTATGCCGAATTGCAGCGCGCCCACGAACAGTTGAAGATCGCGGCGCAGCGCGACCCGATGACCGATGTCCTGAACCGCGGCGCATTTCTGGTGCAGATTGGCGAAATGCGCAGCACCGGCGTGGCCGGCTGGCTGGTGCTGATCGATGTCGATCATTTCAAGGTGATCAACGATCGCCATGGCCATGAAACCGGTGATGAGGCGCTGCGCCAGATCGCGCGCCTGTTGCGCGAAGCCGCGCGGGCCGGTGATCTGATCGGGCGTTTGGGTGGTGAGGAATTCGGGCTCTATCTGCCCCGCACCACCGCGGCCGAGGCCTGGGCGCTGACCGAACGAGTTCGCCTGCACGTCGCGCAATCCCCGGCCTATGTCGTCAACGGCCGCCCGCACCATGTCACGATCAGCCTGGGCCTGGCGATGGAACGGTCCCCCGCCGAAAGCCTGAAAGACATTCTGCACCGCGCCGACATGGCCATGTACCGCGCCAAGGACGAAGGCCGCAACCGCATCGCCGCCGCCGCCTAACCCAGCGTCGCCAGCACTTCATAGGCCAGCACCGCCGCCGCCACCGCCGCATTCAGGCTGTCGGCGCGACCGCGCATCGGCATCGTCACGCGCAGATCGCAGGCCAGCTCGTATTCTTCCGGCAGCCCGCGCGATTCGTTGCCGACCATCACGAAGCACGGCGCGGCATAGGCCGCACCACGGTACGGCACGGCATCGCGCAACGATGCGGCCACCAATTGCCCCGGCCCTTCCCGCAGCCAGGCCAGGAAATCGGGCCAGCGCGCCTGCGCCAGCGTTTGCGTGAAAATCGCGCCCATGCTGGCGCGCACCGCCTCTACACTGAACGGATCGACGCAATCGTCGATCAGGATCACCCCGCCCGCGCCGACCGCATCGGCGGTGCGCAGCATTGTGCCCAGATTGCCGGGGTCGCGCAGCGCCTGTGCCACCAGCCAGATCGGCGCGGCATTGCGATCGATCGCAGCCAGGCCGGTGTCCCATTCGGCAAACACGCCGCACACCGCCTGCGGATTGTCCTTGCCGGTGACTTTGGCCAAAATATCGATCGGCACCTCGATCACTTCGCCGCCCGCCGCTGCGACCGCATGTTCCAGATCGTCGATCAGCGGGTGCGGATCGCGCGTGGTGGCCATCAGCAGCAGTTCGGGCACGCGTCCCATGGCGCGCGCGTCGGTCAACAGCCGCAGCCCCTCGGCCAGAAACCGCGCCTCACGCCGCCGGTGTTTCTTGTCACGCAGACTGCGCACGAATTTGATGGTGGGGTTGGAAAACCCGGTGATGGTCTTGCGCGTCATGGCCAACCCAGTTCCCGTTTGTGCACGCGGCACACCTTTAAAGCCCTCCCCCTGCAGGGGGAGGGGCTTTTCGGGATCAATCCTCGCCAAAGCCGTCCTTGATCAGACCGGCCAGTTTCATCAGGATCGCGTCTGCTTCGCCGGCTTCGCCCGATACCGCCAGATCGACGCTGTCGCCTTTGGCCGCGCCCAGCATCATCAGCCCCAGAATCGATCCGCCATTGGCCTCGGTGCCGTCCTTGGCCACGATCACGTCGAACCCGGGGGGCAATTTGGCCACTGCGTTGACGAATTTGGCGCTGGCGCGTGCGTGCAGGCCCCGCTGGTTGACGATCGTCACCCGTTCACGCGCGACGTATGCCTGCTCACTCATTGCTTACGCGTCCTGCCCCAGAAATTCAGAAGCGATCGTGATGTAATTGCGCCCGGCGTCGCGCGCCGCGGCGGTCGCTTCGCGTACCCCCATGCACGCGCGCGCCTTGGCCAGGCGAATCAGCATCGGCAGGTTGATCCCCGCGATCACCTCGATCTTGCCCGCCTGCATCAACGAAATCGCCAGGTTCGACGGCGTGCCGCCAAACAGGTCGGTCAGCACGATCACCCCTTCACCGCTGTCGACGCGTTTGATCGCGTCGGCGATTTCGCGGCGGCGCTTTTCCATGTCGTCATTGGGCCCGATGCACACGCCGATCACATCGGTCTGACGCCCGACCACGTGTTCCATCGCGTGGATGAATTCATCGGCAAGCGCGCCGTGGGTAACGAGAATCAGACCGATCATGAACGCACAAGGCTCCGCTGGGCAAATCGCGAGCGGCGAAGGCGTGGTTTTCGATCCCGCAGAGACACGAAAACGCCCACGATATCGCCACCACGCGAATCTCTAGGTTTCAGGATCGATCCTTCCCCGACCGGCATTGTGTTTATGGGTCTCATCCAAAAGACTGAAACTATTTGAAACAATCACTCAACGCACACTGCGCGCGACGCTGCGTTCGACCAGGTCGGCCGCGCGCGCGCTCAGGTTGCGATGCAGCAATGTGGGAGAAAATCCGGCTTCGCGCAAGGCACAAGCGATCTGTTCCGCCATGAACACCGACCGGTGCTTGCCGCCGGTACAGCCGAACGCAATGTTGACATAGGCCTTGCCCTGTTCATCGAACCGCGGCAGCAGCAACAGCAGCAGATCGCGGATGCGGGCAAAAGCCTCGTCAAAGGCGGGATCGCGGCGGATATAGTCGCCCACCGCCGCATCGCGCCCGGTCAGTTCGCGCAAATCTTCGACCCAATAGGGGTTCGTCAAAAACCGCATATCGAACACCAGGTCCGCCAAGGGGGGCGTGCCGCGCGAAAAACCGAAACTGTTGATGGTGATCACCGATCGCGTCGGGCTGTCCTGGCGAAAATGGTCGCGGATCGCCTGTTGCAGATCGTTGGTGGTAAAATCGGTGGTGGTCAGCACCACATCGGCCCAGCGCCGCAACGGTTCCAGCAATTCGCGTTCGGCGGCAATCCCGCTTTCGGCCGGCTTGTCCTCGCTCATCGGGTGTGGCCGGCGGGTTTCGTTGTAGCGCCGCTGCAATTCTGACCCGCCACAATCCAGGAACAACGTGGTGATCGACAGATCGCGCCGTTCCAACAGCGTTTTGACCCGTTCGATAATCGCGCGCGGATCAAACCCGCGCGTGCGCGTATCAAACCCGATCGCGATCGGTGCCCCGGCATCCAGCCGCGTGTGCGTCGGCGCGGTTTCCAGCAACCGGTCGAGCAGGCGAATCGGGAAATTGTCGATCGCTTCCCAGCCCAGATCTTCCAGCGCGCGCATCACCGTGGTCTTGCCCGCGCCCAGCACGCCGGTCACCAACAGGATGCGTTGCGGGGCCGTGGGCGCGGCAGTGCCAGCCGATTCCGTCATGACGAGTGTCTTGCGCCTGCACAGCCGGGATGGGAAGCCCCGTTGCCCCCAATGCCGCGCAGATATTATGCCATGGCTTTCCCGAATTGCGCCAGCGCGATTTCCGCCCGCAGCGCCAGCACCGGCGAATCCGGCCACAGCCGCACCATCGGCACTGCCACACCGGCGCGCTCCACCAGTTCGGGCACATCGATATGGCGCGGCGCATCCGTATCGAACATCAGCACCAGTGCCAGCGGCACCGCCGCAGCCACGGGCACCGTGATCAGGCCCACATTGCGCACCTCCAGCAACCCGGCAATGCGCGGATGCGGGCTGACCAGCAGGCGCGCACCATCTGCCCAAAGTATCACCCCGTCATCGCCGATCAGCGTCGCGCCGCGATCGATCAGCGCCAGCGCCAGGCTGGATTTGCCGCTGCCCGGTGCGCCCTCGATCATCAGCGCGCGGCCACCGATCGCAACCGCACTGGCCTGGTGCGCTGTGCCATGGGTGGGGGCCGGATCGGTCAATCGTCATCCTCGTCATGCAGCGGTGGCAGCGTCAGCAGCAGGCATGCGCCCACCGTGCCATCGGGCTTGTCGACAATCGTCAGCGTGCCGTCGTGCGCTTCGACAATGCTGCGCGCGATGGCCAGGCCCAGTCCGCTGTGTTCGCCAAACGCCTCTGCCGCGGGGCGCACCGAATGGAACCGTTCAAACACCTTTTCGCGTTCCTGCGCGCCAATGCCCGGCCCGTCATCGCTGACCGACAGGAGCACGCGCGCGCCATCGGCCCAGATATCCAGCGCAACTTCGCCATCCGGGGGCGAAAACGACACCGCATTGTCCAGCAGATTGTCGATCACGCGTTCCAGTTGCAATCCGTCGCCGGCGACGCGGGTATCGCCCTGCCCGCGGCGAAACCGGATCGGGCAGCCGGTCGTGCCCGGCCGCACCCCGCGCGCGCCCACCAGTTGCGCCGCCAGCAGCGCCAGATCGATCGGCGCGAACGTCGCACGGCTGAGCGCGGCGTCGATCCGGCTGGCCTCGGCAATTTCGGAAATCAGCCGGCGCAGCCGCTGCACATCATGCGTGGCGATCGCCGCCAGCTGGCGCCGCAGCGCCGGGTCTTCGACTTTGTCCATCGCCTCCACCGCGCTGGCGAGCGAGGCCAGCGGGTTTTTCAATTCGTGCGCGACATCGGCGGCAAAGCTTTCGACCGCATCGATCTGCCGGCGCAGGGCGTGGGTCATGTCGGAAAATGCGCGCGCCAGCAGGCCGATTTCATCGCCGCGGTCGGGCAGGCGCGGCACCACCACCGCGCGGTCACGCCCCAGCCGCACGCGCACCGCCGCGCGCACCAGCGCACGCAACGGCTGCACGATAGTACGCGCCAGAAACAGCGACAATTGCACCGACAGCAGCAGCGCCAGCCCGATGATGATCACCAGCGTCTGGCGCGCATCGCGCACCGCCTGGGTCACATCCAGCGCATTGCGCATCGACAGCAGCATTTCGCCCGACACCCCCACCGGGGTGGCGGCGGTGATCACCGGGGTGCGATCGGGGGCATAGCGCAAAAACACTTCGGTGCGGCCCGATTGCCGCGCCCGCGCGATTTCGGGCCAGTTGGCCGGGCCCGGTGTCGCCGGTTCGCGATAGTTTTCAATCGCCGGCGCGCCAACGATCGCATCCACCCCGCGATCAAGCGCACGTGCGGCAAGCTGATACCACGCCTCTTTGGCTGGATCGACAAACACGAATGACGGCCGCGCCAGCCGGAAACTGTCCGCCTCCAGCGCACCATCGGCAGCATACAGCCGCAATTGCAGCACTTGCGAAAGTCCGATCGCCGCCATCAACCGCCGCCGTTCGGCCGGGGGAGCATTGCCCAGCGCTGTGGCAGCGATTTCGACCTCTGCCCGGGCCAGCCGAAAACGTTCGTTGATCAGCTGGGTGCGGTACGAATCGAGGTAAAAGAATCCGCCCGCCAGCAGCGCCAGCGCGATCACATTGACCGCCAGGATGCGCGTGGTCAGCGAAACCCCGCGTGTGCGCCACAACCGCCGCCGGGTCACCCGGGGGCGGGCGCGCGCCTCCGCGCCACGGCTGTCGGTCCGGCCGACGTCGGGTGCGCGCGGTTCGCGGGGGATGGGGCGCGGCGTGGTCAAGGGTCGGTAAAGCTGTAGCCGGCGCCATAGAGCGTTTCGATCGCCGAAAACTGCCCGTCAACCAGCCGGAATTTGCCGCGCAACCGCTTGATATGGCTGTCGATCGTGCGATCATCGACAAACACGTCATCCTGATAGGCGGCATCCATCAGGCTGCTGCGCGACCGCACCACTCCGGGGCGCATCGCCAGCGCCTCAAGAATCAAAAATTCGGTCACGGTCAGCGATACCGGCTGCCCCGCCCATTCCACCTGGTGCCGCGCCGGGTCCATCGCCAGCCGGCCGCGCCGGATCACATCCGGCAGGGCATCGCCCGGTTCGTCGGGCGGGCGCAACGCGGCGCGCCGGGCGACCTCTCCGCGCCGCAGGATGGCGCGGATGCGGGCGATCAACAACCGCTGGCTGAACGGTTTGGCAATGTAATCGTCGGCGCCCATCGCCAGCCCCGCCGCCTCGTCCGCCTCATCATCCTTGCTGGTCAGAAAAATCACCGGCAGGTCGCTTTTTTCGCGCAAGCGGTGGAGCAGGTCAAAACCATCCATGCGCGGCATCTTGATATCGCACACCACCAGATCGGGCGGGTTGTCGATCAGTGCGGGCAAGGCCGCCGCCCCGTCGTAATAGACGCGGGTGGCGAAACCTTCGGCCTGCAGCGCGATCGATACCGTGGTCAGGATGTTGCGGTCATCGTCGACCAGCGCGATCACCTGCGGGGTGGTGGCGGCACCTGCGCCGGTGGGCGGCGGCGGTACCGGATCAGGGCGCGGGGCCGGTTCCGGGCGCGGGTTTGCAGCGGGTCCGCCGCCATCGGGCCTGGTCGTCATGATCGCATCACAGGTGTGCTCGCCGCCGTCATGGGCTGAAATACCCGTTAATTCCGGGGGTGGCAACCAGGACCCGGGTACAGCCCGGCCACGGCAGCCTGCCAGTTGCAGATTTTGCAAGTTCGGGCGCAAAAATCTTGTTTGCTGCACCCGGTTTGATGCAGCAATTTCGCTTGCGTCTGCGTCGCTGGCGAGCCAGTGCATTCGTATTCGATGTTTCGCCGTCGAACGTTTGAACCAGACGTGTGCGGTCGTTCCCAAAGCGGCCAGCCATCGGGAGGATTGCCCAGTGTCCGCTACTGTTTTCGCCACCGGCCTCAACGTTTCGCTGTCATCGCAGGGCTTTCCCGAACCGGCCGAACTGCATGCCAATCTGGGCACCGCGCCGCTGATCGAACACGCCGTGCGCAATGGCGAAGGCCTGCTGGCAAAGGATGGCCCGTTCGTGGTCACCACCGGCAAGCACACCGGCCGGTCGGCCAAGGACAAGTTTATCGTCCGCGATGCCGAAACCGAAAACACGGTGTGGTGGGGCAAAACCAACATTGGCATGACCCCCGATCACTTCGCCACGCTGAAGGCCGATTTCATCGCCGCACTGGGGGAAAAAGACCGGCTTTACGTGGCCGACCTGTTCGGCGGCAGCCAGCCGGAACACCGCGTCAATGTGCGGGTGATCACCGAATTTGCGTGGCACAGCCTGTTCATCCGCACCCTGCTGGTGCGCCCGGACACGGCGCAACTGGCCAGTTTTGTGCCCGAATACACGATCATCGATCTGCCGTCGTTCCGGGCCGATCCGGCGCGCCACGGCTGCCGCAGCGAAACCGTGGTCGCGGTCAATTTCACCGAAAAGCTGATCCTGATCGGCGGCACCGCCTATGCCGGTGAAATGAAGAAATCGGTGTTCGGCATTCTGAATTACCTGCTGCCGGTCAAGGGCGTGATGCCGATGCATTGTTCGGCCAATATCGGCCCGGATGGCGATACGGCGGTGTTTTTCGGCCTGTCGGGCACGGGCAAGACCACGTTGTCGGCCGATGCCAGCCGCACGCTGATCGGCGATGACGAACATGGCTGGTCCGACACCGCGGTGTTCAATTTCGAAGGCGGCTGTTATGCCAAGATGATCCGGCTTTCTGCGGAGGCAGAGCCCGAAATCTTTGCCACCACCAAACGGTTCGGCACGGTGCTGGAAAACGTGGTGATCGACCCGGTCACCCGCGTAATCGATCTGGACGATGCCAGCCTGGCGGAAAACAGCCGCGGGTCCTATCCGATTGAATTCATTCCCAACGCCAGCGCCGACAATCTGGGTCCGGTGCCGCACAATATCATCTTTCTGACCGCCGATGCCTATGGCGTGTTGCCGCCGATCGCGCGGCTGACGCCGGAACAGGCAATGTACCATTTCCTGTCGGGCTATACCGCGCGCGTGGCCGGTACCGAAATCGGCGTGACCGAACCGGAAGCGACCTTTTCCACCTGTTTCGGCGCGCCCTTCATGCCGCGCCACCCGTCCATCTATGGCAACCTGCTGAAGGAACGGATCAACAAGGGCGGGGTGCGCTGCTGGCTGGTCAACACCGGCTGGTCGGGCGGCAAGGCGACCGAGGAAGGCATCAAGCGCATGCCGATCAAGGCGACTCGCGCCCTGCTCAACGCCGCGCTCGATGGCAGCCTGAACACTGCCGAATTCCGTGAAGATCCGTGGTTCGGGTTTGAAGTGCCGGTGGCAGTGCCGGGGGTCGATGCCAAGCTGCTCGACCCGCGTGGCGCCTGGGCCGATGGTGACGCCTATGACCGCACGGCGCACGATCTGGTGCGCAAATTCATCGACAATTTCGAACAGTTTGCCGAACATGTCGATGAAAGCGTGCGCCAGGCTGCCCCCGTCATCGCCTGATCCCGCAACACCCGGTCAACGCACTGGCCAGGCGCTTGTTGATCCGAAGTGAAGCCATCGCCGGTTGTCGGTGCCAGTCCAATCGCGTCCATCATCCCGCCAGGCGCAGCGCGGATGATGGAGCGGTTTCATGGCAAAGACAGTCAGATATGGCAGCCTTGATGCGCTGTTGGGGGTAACCTTTGCCGCCAATTCACTGGTCAATATCAGCGCCAGCGCGGTCAACGGATCGATCACCAACAGCACCACATCGCCCAACCAGATCCTGAACTATCAGGGTCTGCTTGGCACCGTGGGCCGATCGTTTATCGCGATGAGCACCGTATCGTACAAGGTGGTCGCGGTTTCCAATGCCGACGATATGGTCACCATCGATGCCTTTGTCGGCCAGACGCTGGTGGGGGAGCTGAACTTTACGGTCTGCGGGTTCAGCCCGGTGGGTATCGCGCTGGCAGCCATGCCGCTCGATTCGCTGGTAACGCAAAGCGCCAATCTGCCCGGGCTGAACGGTTCGTTGTTCGTGCTGGGGGTGGGTGCGGTCGGCGCGCGATCCTATGGTTTCAATTTCGGCATCGGCGGTTCCTATACCTTCGTCGCCGGTGCGAAAGTGCTCTATGCCACCACCGCCAGTCCGGTCATCACCGGGGGCTATGGCCCGCACCTGCTGGTCGGGCTGTCGGGCAACGACCGCATTACCGCAGGTCCCGGCAAGACCGTGATCCAGGCCGGGCCGGGTAACGACGTGATTTATGCAGGATCGGGCGAGAACACCATCTATGCCGGCGATGGCACCGATGTGATCTATGGCGGAACCGGCGGGGCAGCGGTGTTTGGCGGTGCCGGCCATGCCGAAGTGCATCCCGGCACGGGCAAGATGATCATGGTGGCCGGCAGCGGGCAGGACACCTTTGTGTTTGCACCGGGCAAGACCGGCGGGCTGACCACCACGACCTGTGACGTGATCCAGAAATTTCACGCCAATCCCGGCAATGTCATCGACCTGTCGGCATTTGATTCGTTGCTGCCCGCAGGTGGCCCCACCCACCTGTCGTTCCTGGGTACGGCGGCGTTCGACATGCATGCCGGCCAATTGCGTTATGAAGCGGCGGGCACCGGGCTGATGGTGTTTGGCGATATCAACGGCGACGGCAAGGCCGATTTTGCGCTGAACCTGACCAAACTGACCAGCCTGAGCGCGGGAGATTTTATCCTGTAGCCGGTGGGCGCCGCACCGAATTGTAGCAATGTGTCGCGCATCCGGTTCTCGCTGGACCGATCAGCCAGCGTTCACGTCCATCTGGCTAGGCCCCGTACACGGTTTGGCAACGCGCAGGATCATGTCACGCGCGCCCAGCCGCCGAAGGGAACCGCAGCATGCCAGTTCAATCCGCCCCCACGCGACCTGGTCATCCGATTGCGCTGGCTATGACCACGTCAATCGTGGCCATGTCCATGGCGCTAACGCCGATCACCGCCAACGCGCAAATCGCACCATCATCAGGGTATGGCGCCCCGCCCCAGGCCGACCAGCCGCAGCAGGGCTACCCGCAACAACAGGGTTACCCGCAGCAGCAGGGCTACCCGCAACAGCAAGGCTATCCGCAACAGCAAGGCTATCCGCAGGACCAGCGCGACGCCGGGCCACAGGATTATGGCCCGCAACCGGGCTATGACGCGCAACGTGGCTATGGCCCGCCGCCCGAACCACCGCCGCCACCCGGTTATGGCGGTGGACAGATGCCACCCCCGCCACCGGGCTATGCTCCGTCGGGCGATGACGACACCCAACGCGCCATCGACGCGCGCTATGCCGCCGATGCGCAACTGTGGGCGCGCGAAAATTGTGCCAAATCGCATGGTGACGTGGCCGCCGGCGCGGTGATCGGCGGCATATTGGGCGCGATTGTCGGCAGCGCAGCGGGCGGCCGCCATGACGGTGGAGGATCGGCGGCGGTCGGCGCGGTGCTGGGGGCCGGCACCGGCGCCGTGATCGCGTCATCGCAAAACAACGCCACCAGCCCGGGCTGCCCCCCGGGTTATGTCGTGCGCGCCGGATCGGCGCCCTATCCCTATGCCTATCCGGGATATTATTACGCGGCGCCGGGCTGGTATCAGCCGTGGGTCTATGTCGGCACGGGCTGGGCCTATCGCCCCTATCCCTATCACCGCTGGTATTGGCAGACCTATCGCGGGCCAGGCTATCACGGCGGATATGGTGATCATGGCTGGCGCGGTGGCCCCGGCTGGCGCGGTGGCCCGGGCTGGCGCGGCGACCATGGCTGGCGCGGTGGCCCGGGTTGGCGGCGCCCGTAAATCGAACCGGCCGCCTGCCCTAATCGCAGGGGTCGGCGGCCTCGATACTGACGCTGGGCTGGGTCTGGCGCACCCGGCTCATAGGCGGAACCGACCGCGTCAGCCAGACATTGCCGCCGATTACCGATCCCTTGCCGATGGTCACCCGGCCCAGGATGGTCGCCCCGGCATAGATCGTCACGTCATCCTCGATGATCGGATGGCGTGGCTCGTTGATCAGCTGGCCGTGTTCGTCGGTGGCAAAGCTGCGCGCGCCCAGTGTCACCGCCTGGTAAATCCGCACCCCGCTGCCGATGATCGCGGTCTGGCCGATCACCACCCCGGTGCCGTGGTCTATGAAAAAGCGTTCGCCAATCTGCGCGCCGGGATGAATGTCGATGCCGGTGCGCGAATGCGCGATTTCGGCGATGATCCGCGCCACCAGCGGCGCCCCCAGCAGATACAGCTCGTGCGCGACGCGGTGGTGGATCAGCGCGACGATGCAGGGGTAGCACAACAGCACTTCATCAACGCTGCGCGCGGCCGGGTCGCCCAGGAACGCGGCCTGCAAATCGCCATCCAGCAGACGGCGAATCGCCGGCAGTCGCGCGGTCATTTCCTCCACAATCGCGGTCACCGCGCGTTCGATTGCGTCGGGGCCGCGTTCGTGGCGGATATAATGCAGTTCCATGCGCACTTGCGCAGCCAGGCGCGGCAGCACCGATTGCAGGCTGGCCAGCACAAAACTGTCTTCGCTCAACACTTTCAGATCGGGCGGGCCCAGCCGCAGCGGAAACAGCGCAGCGGCCAGCACATCGATGATCCGCCCCAGTTCGTGGCGCGACGGGAAACCCTGTTCGCCATATTGGGGATGGTGGCCCTGCGCCATGCGCCAGCCTTCGCGCACGTCGCGCAATTGCGCCGCGACCGCGGCGATATCAAACGGCGCCGGCGCGCTGGCCTGCGGGTCACTCATGCAATTCAATCCTTTTGCGCCCGCCCGGCCCGACCCATGAACACCCGCACGCGGGGGGCTCAGACCGTCGCGCGCACCACAATCGCCTGACCGTCGCCAGCAAAGGCCACGCCGTCAAGCCCCCGTGTGACCGCGCAGTCACCCGGTTGCAGCACCGTGTCCCCGGCGGTGATGGTGCCGACGCGCGGCAGGATCAGCACTGGCCCGGCATAGATCGCGCGCAGGGCGGCATCGGGCACGCCGGCAATGCGGTGCGCCTGAAAATAACGACCATGTGCCAGTTCGACCGTGCCGACCGGCGCAATGTGGCGGCGCAATGCGGGGTCATGCGGTTCCCCGTGCGCGACCGCGATCCCGGCATCCAGGTGCAATGGGCGCGGGCGGCCGTAATCGTACAACCGATAGGTGATGTCGGAACACTGCTGGATTTCGATCAGGCTGACCCCGGCGCCGATCGCGTGCACCGTGCCCGCCGGGATATAGAAAAAATCGCCGGGCTGCACCGGGTACCAGTCCATCAGCGCCTCGATCGACCCGTCGAGCGCGGCGCGGCGCATCGCCTCTGGCCCGATCTTGTGGGTAAACCCCACGCCCAGCGACGCGCCCGGTTCGGCCGCGATCACCAGCCAGCATTCCTCTTTGCCCGTATCGTGTTCACCAGCGGCGGCGGCCTGGGCATCGTCGGGATGGACCTGCACCGACAGTTTTTCGCTGGTGAAGATGTATTTCACCAGCACAGATGGCAAGGTGGCGGGCGGTTCGAACCAGATTTCGCCAATCCGCTGCCCCACAGGCGCGGTGAACGGCGGCGGCAGGACATCCTTGCCCCAGGGTTTTTCCACCGCGCGGATCGGCAGACGGTTCACCGGTGAACTGCTCACTGGTTTACGGCACCGTGCAGCTTGCCCACCAGCTGCGCGCCGTCGCGGGTGGTCACCATCACGTCGTTGCCATCGACCACGATGATCAGGTTTTCCGCCCCGATCACCGACACGCGCGGCCCGTCGCTGTGCACCAGCACATTGCGGCACCCCTGCAATTCCACCGTGCCATGCACGGCATTGCCATCGTCATCACGCGGCAAAGCCTCATGCAGCGCCTGCCAGTTGCCGATGTCGGACCAATCCATCGCCACCGGCACCATCGCCGCGCGGGCGGTCTTTTCCATCACCGCATAATCCACCGATTCGCCGGCGATGCTGGCAAAGATCGCCGCATCGGGGTGAAACCGGCGGCCGTCTTCGTGCCCGGCCGCCACTGCGGCCAGCACTGCGCTGGCAATATCGGGCCGATGCTGCGCCAGTTCATCCATAAATGCACCGGCGCGAAACGCGAAAATGCCGCCGTTCCAGGCATAGCCGCCCTCGGCCAGAAACCCGCGCGCGCGATCAAGATCAGGCTTTTCAACGAACCGTTCCACGCGATATCCGGCCGATCCGGCGATGCCCGCGCCTTGCTTCAGATAGCCAAAACCGGTTTCCGGCGCGGTCGGGGTGATCCCGAACGCCACCAGCCAGTCCGCCGCCGCCAGCTCTGCCGCGGCACGGGCCGCGGCGCGGAACGCCGGCGCGTCACCGATATGGTGGTCGCTGGGGCACACCAGCATGATCGCATCGGCGGGCAGGCGCGCCGCCGCCAGCGCAATCGCGGCGGCGGTGTTCATCGCCGCCGGTTCCACTATGATCTGCGCGCCAGAATCATCGGGCAGCTGACTTTCCACCAGCGGCACGTGCGCGGCGCCGGCCACGATGATCGGCGCGGCAAACCCGTCGGCCGGATCGCACCGCAGCACGGTGGCGGCAAACAGCGTGGTATCCCCCACCAGTGGCAAAAACGGTTTGGGCCTGATCTTGCGCGACCGGGGCCACAACCGGGTTCCGCTGCCACCGCACAAAATGACGGGCACGATATTGATCATACGGCAAAAACTTTCTTCGCAACGGCGATAACCGGTGTGACACGCAAGCAAACGCCCCACATGCCCATATCGCACGCGCCAGTCCAAGTCATGCCGAATAACGGCGCAGGCGACGCGCCAATACGGGAATTTGCGCCGGGCCGTCATACGAATGCGGGCCAAAAACGCTCCGCTGATTGTCGATTGACATCGATGTCATACGTGCTTATCCAAAGCTCCAAGGCACCGTCAGCCGGGCTGTGCAGCGTTGTGCTGTACAAAGCCTCGGCAACTGGCAGGGTCGAACATCGGAGGGGAACACCATGAAACGCCAGTATTTGGCGAGCGCCCTTGTGCGCTCTGCGTCTGCAACCGCGATCATCATTGCGACCATGTCTGCCGCTGTGGCCCAGGCCCAAACCGCGTCAGTGGCACCTGCGCCCGCGCCGGCCAGCGATGCGGCCAAGACCGCGCCCGATGCCGGCAACGAAATCCTGGTCACCGGGTTTCGCGCATCGTTGAACAACGCGCTGTCGAACAAGCGCAACGCGACGATGGTGATCGAATCGATCGTCCCCGAAGACATCGGCAAATTCCCCGACCAGAACGTGGCGGAATCGCTGCAACGCCTGCCCGGCGTGCAGATCGACCGTTCGGGCGGCCAGGGCACCGCGGTGCTGATCGACGGGCTGCGCCAGAACCTGACCACGCTGAACGGCGAAGTGTTCCTGACGGGGCGCGAATTTTATGTTTCGGGTGAAGCATCGGGTGGTGGCGCCGGCGGCAATTCGCAATACGGTTCGCTGGAAGGTGTGCCGAGCGAAGAAATCGGCGGGATCGACGTCTATAAAAACCCCCAAGGTTCGATGGTCGAAGGCGGCGTTGGCGGCACGATCAACCTGAAATCGCTCGATCCGCTGGCGCAGAAGCGCGGGCTGACGGTGGCGGGCAACTTGCGCGGTTCCACATCGACCGGCGCAAATTCGGTCACCCCGGTGGGCACATTGCTGGTGTCGTACAAATTCGCGCACGACATCGGCGTGTTTGCCGCATTGTCGTATGACGATGAAAAGACCACCACCAACGAATATCAGGCGGCCAACCGCAACCAGTGGCTGATCACCGATTACCTGACCACCCCGACGTTTGGCGCAGCCACCCCGCCGGCAGAGGGCGGCGCCCAGGCGATCGGGCCATCATCGGGCCTGACCCCGGCCAGCTTTGCCCACGGCGGCACGTTTTACACCATTCCGCAGCTCGGCTATTTCACCACCAACCACGACCACCGCAAGATTTTCGGCGCAACCTTTGGCGTGACCGCGCGGCTGGACGATCATCTGAAAACCAGCCTGGTGTGGTTCCATTCGCACGAACGCGATGAAAGCCTGTCCTATTCCGACAAGGTCTGGTTCAACGGCCAGGGCGCACCTGCCGGAACGCTGGCCTCACCCGGCACGGCGCTGCCATCATTGCTGGCCGGCGCCAGCAACAGCATCGATGGCAACGGCATCGTTACCAAGGGCACGTTTTATGCCAATGGCGCCGAAACCGCGACGCTGTACCAGGGTACCAGCACGCATGCCGACAACCTGCAATGGAACCTGAAATTCGACAATGACGCCGGGCTGAAAATGACCTGGGCCGCGGCCTATGCCCATTCCGGTTCGGATCTGGAGGCGGCGCAGGCCGACGTCGAACACGGGCTGTACAACGCCTATCCGGGCGTGGCGACCAACCCCACCGCGCCGGGCTGCAACAACGGCGCATCGACTTGCGCGGGCGCAGGCAACCCGGGCTATACCTTCAACTGGACCAACGGCGGCACATCCGGCCTGCCCACGGTGGCGTACAACGCGCCCTATGCCGATGTGCTGAACAACCCGGCCTATACCCTGTTCAAATCGAACTGGGCCTGGGCCAACCTGACCACCCAGACGCAATGGTCGACCCGCTATGATGCCAGCTATGACGTCAACCCCGGGTTCACGATTTCGGCAGGTGCGCGCTATGCTGGCCGCACGGTTGACCAGACCTTTGGCCGTTATCTGATCACCTCACCCGATGGCAGCCCGATCGCCAATTGCTGCCAGGCGCCGACGGGTGGCAATTATGTCTATTACGTCGATCCGGGCTATGCCGCGCTGCCCTATTCGACCGCGACGTCCAACCCCGCGCTGGCACTGCAGGTCAACGGGTTTGGCGTCGGTCCGATGCTGGTCAAAAATCCCTATGTCGGCGGCATGACCAACCCGGCCACGTACCTCAACACGCTGTGGACGCAGGCCGGCAATGGCGGGGTGGCCAACAGTTCGGAAAAATTCTTCAAGGACACGTTGAGCTCGTTCCGCGTCAGCGAAAAGGTGCTGGCCGGCTACCTGATGACCGACATCGGCCAGCGCACCGACAACTATCACCTCAACCTGGGGGTGCGGTTCACATCGACCAACCTGTCGATCGGCAATGCGCAGACCGCACCGGTCCCCAGCTTTTACGGGTCGGCATCGTGGAACGGGGTCAATTCCAACAACATCCCGGTACAGACCGATCGCCATTACAACAGCGTGCTGCCCTCGTTGAACTTCACGTACAAACCGTCTGAACACGAAGTCATCCGGTTCGGCGCGGCGCGCGTGGTGGCGCCACAGGACCTGTTTTCACTGGGCCTGGGCAATTCGTACAACTTTACCCGCCAGACCAACGCCCGCACCAATGTCAACACCGGGGTCAAGGACGGCTTTGCCTTTGCCGGCGGGTCTTCGGGCAATCCCTATCTCGATCCGTACAAGGCGTGGCAGTTCGTCGGCGGCTATGAAAACTATTTCGCCCACGGCGCGCTGGCCAGCGTTTCGGCGTTTTACAAAAAGGTCGATAACTTCGTCGAACAGGCCAACATCGCTACGAAGGTCAACGACGATTTCGGCGGCACCGTGGCCAATGTCGCCCAGCCGATCAACGCGGGCAAAGGCTGGATCTATGGCCTGGAACTGGGCGCGCAATACCAGGTCAACGATGGCGCGCTGAACGGGTTCGGGTTTGCCGCGAACTATACCTATTCGAAATCAAAGCAGGATCAGGCCACCGCGTTTTCGGCCACATCGGAAATCCCCGGTGTGTCGAAACATGCGCTGACCGGCACCGCGTTTTACGAAGCCCACGGGCTGTCGGCGCGGCTGTCCTATTCCTGGCGCAGCAAGGCGGTGAACGATTCGCTGGTCGGTTCGACCTTTGCGTTCCCCGACCAGTTCGGCAATCCCAAGGTCTATCAGGTCTATACTGCGCCCTATGGCCAGCTGGATGGCCAGATCGGTTATGATTTCAACAAGCAGTTCGGGGTGACCCTGTCGGCGCAAAACATCACCAAATCGTCGCAGCACACCTATCTGCAATGGCCCAACCAGCCATTTTCCTATGACAATTCGGGGCGCCGCATCTTCTTTGGTGGCAAGTTCAAGTTCTGATCAGCCCCGCACCAAGACGCCCGCCGGGTTCCCTCACCCGGCGGGCGCATGTTTGTGAAAGGCCACGACCGTGCCGGTAGTTGCAGATGGTCCTGATCCGATCCGGTCGATCGCGATCATCGGCGGCGGCACCGCCGGGTGGATCAGTGCCAGCGTGCTGGCGCGCGGGCTGACCGGCACCGGCATTGCCATTACCCTGATCGAATCCGCAGACATCGGCATCATCGGCGTGGGTGAGGCAACCATCCCGCCGTTCATCGACATGCTGGAATTCCTGGACATCAACGTCGCCGATTTCATCCAGCATACCCATGCGACGATGAAACTGGCGATCCGTTTTGACGGCTGGAACGGGCCTGGCACATCGTACTGGCACCCGTTCGGCACGTTTGGCACCGGCATCGCGCGGCGCCCGTTCCACCACGCACTGTTGCACTTGCGCGGGGCCGGTCAGGCGCCGGGGGTGGCCGATTTCAATCTTTGCGCGGCGCTGGCGGATCGTGATCTGGCCTATGCGCCGCAGGGCACGCCCCCGGCCGGCGCACGCCATGCGCTGCATCTGGATGCGGTACTGGTCGCGCAATACTTGCGGTCCTATGCGCAGGCGCTGGGGGTCACCCGGATCGAGGCGACGGTGGGCGGCGCGACGCGCGATGATCGCGGGCATATCGCCGGCGTCACGCTGGACGACGGTCAGCGTGTCGATGCCGATCTGTTCATCGATGCATCGGGCTTTTCCGGGGTGCTGATCGAACGCGAACTGGGCACGGGCTATATCGACTGGCGCGCGCATCTGCCGTGCGATCGCGCGCTGGCCATGCCCACGCCGCGTGATGCCACGCTGCCGCCCTATACCGTGGCGCATGCCATGGACGCCGGCTGGCGTTGGCGCATCCCGCTGCAGCACCGCTGCGGCAATGGCTATGTCTATTCGTCGGCGCATCTGTCGGACGATGCCGCGCGCGATGAACTGGTGGCGGCGCTGGATTATCCGCCGGGCGCAGAGCCGCGCCAGCTGCGCTTCGTGCCCGGCCGGCGGGCGCAGGCGTGGGTGGGCAATTGTGTGGCGATCGGGCTGGCATCCGGGTTTCTGGAACCGCTGGAATCGACCAGCATCCATCTGGTCACGGCCGGCGTGTTCAACCTGCTCGACCATTTTCCCGACCGGCGTTTCAATCCTGCGCTGGCGGCCAGTTACAATAGCGAACTGGCGCAGGAACTGGAACGCATCCGCGATTTCCTGATCCTGCATTACGCGCTGACCACGCGCACCGACACCCCGTTCTGGGCTGATATGCGCGCCGCGCCGCTGCCCGACAGTTTGCAGGAACGGATCGCGCTCTATGCCGATGCCGGGGTTATCCGGCCACAGTCGCGTGAACTGTTTACCGAACCAAGCTGGTTCTATGTGCTTGACGGCATGGGGCTGCGGCCGCGCCGGTCCGATCCGCTGATTGCCGCGATCGCGCCTGATCAATTGCGCACCATGTTGCGCCAGATCAGCCGCGATGCGCTGGCGGGGTTTGCGCACGCCACCCGCCATGACGCGTTGTTCCCCCCTCACCCTGTTGCGATCACCGGATAGTTTTGCACCCCCATGATGTTTTGCCCCCCGACTGTTCGCCACTATACCCGCCTGGCCGCCCTCACCGCGCTCGCGCTGGCAGTACCGGCACAGGCCGATGCCCCCGGCACCGCGCATCCGGGCATCTGGCCCGCGTACCATTACCCGGTCACGCCCGATCCGCGCAGCGAGGCACGCATTGCCGACCTGATCGCGCGCATGACGCTGGAGGAGAAAATCGGCCAGCTGGTGCAGGGCGATATCTGCTGCACCACCCCCGATGATGTGCGGCGCTATCACCTGGGCGCGGTGCTGAATGGCGGCAACAGCGGCCCCGGCGGCGATGACAAGGCGCCCGCGCCGGCATGGCTGAAACTGGCCGATGCCTATTGGGCGGCATCGACCGACCGGTCGGCCGGCGGCGTCGGCATTCCCATCATCTGGGGAACTGATGCGGTTCACGGCCATTCCAACATCGTCGGCGCCACGCTGTTTCCGCACAATATCGCATTGGGCGCCACGCGCGATCCGGCGCTGGTGGAACGCATCGGCGCGGCCACCGCCACCGAAATCCGCGTGACCGGGCTGGACTGGACCTTTGCGCCGACGGTGACCGTGCCGCGCGATTACCGCTGGGGCCGCGCCTATGAAGGCTATTCGTCCGACCCCGCGCTCACCTCGCGCTATGTCGGCGCGATGTTGCGCGGATTGCAGGGCGCGCCTGACGGCCGCGACCTGATTGCGCATGGCAAAGTGATCGCATCGACCAAGCATTTCCTGGGCGATGGCGCCACCACCAACGGCGTCGACCAGGGCGATGCCGCGATCAGCGAAACCGATTTGCGCGATATTCACGGGCGCCCCTATGGCCCGGCGATCGAGGGCGGCGTGGCGACCGTGATGGCCAGTTTTTCCAGCTGGCAGGGCCGCAAGATGACCGGCAATGCCGGGCTGCTGACCGGCGTGCTGAAAGATCGCATGGGTTTTGGTGGGTTCGTGGTGTCCGACTGGAACGCGCATGGCCAGGTTGAAGGCTGTTCCAACGCCAGTTGCGCCGCCGCCGTGCTGGCCGGAATCGACATGGTGATGGCCCCCGACAGCTGGAAAGACATGGTCACCAGCCTGACCGCGCAGGCCCGCGCCGGGGTGATCCCGCTGGCGCGCATCGATGACGCGGTCACGCGTATCCTGCGGGTCAAAGCGCGGCTGGGGCTGTTTGACGCCGGCGCGCCATCGACCCGGCCATTGGCCGGGCAATGGAACCAGATCGGTTCACCCGCACACCGGGCGCTGGCGCGTGAGGCCGTGCGCAAATCGCTGGTCATGCTGAAAAATGACGGCGCGCTGCCCATCCGCGCGGGCGCGCATCTGCTGGTCGCGGGCGATGGCGCCGATGACATTGCGCGCGCCGCCGGTGGCTGGACGATCAGCTGGCAGGGCACCGGGCTGACCCGCGCCGATTTCCCCGGCGCCACCTCGCTGTGGCAGGGATTGCACGATGCCATGGTGGCGGGCGGCGGCAGCGCAGAACTGGCGCCCGACGGGCATTTTCAGCAGCGCCCCGATGTCGCCGTGGTGGTGTTCGGCGAGCGGCCTTATGCAGAATTTCAGGGTGATCTCAAATCCCTGCAATTGACGCCGGACCTGACCGCACCGTGGGACACCATGCGCGCGCTGCGTGCGCAGCACATTCCGGTGGTGGCGGTGATGCTGACCGGGCGGCCGCTGTTTGTAAACCCGGCGCTGAACGCCGCCGATGCCTTTGTCGTCGCGTGGCTGCCCGGCAGCGAGGGCGAAGGCCTGGCCGATATGCTGGTGGGCGATGCGCAGGGGCATGCGCGCCACGCCCTGACCGGGCAACTGCCGACCGCATGGCCGCGCACTGCGCGCGCCAGCGATGGCGCACTGTTTCCGCTGGGGTATGGCATGACATGGCAACAGCGCACCCGTGGCTGGAAGGCGCTGTCCGATGACCCTGCCGTGCCGCCCGCGACCGATGTGCGCCGCTGGTTCACCAATGGCCAGGCCGCTGCCGGCTGGTCGCTGCGCGTGTCGGCGCCCGATGGCAGCCAGTCGACGCGGATTACCGCGGTGCCTGCGCAAGCGCTGGGCGGGCGGGTGCAAGTGACCGCGGTCAACACCACCGTGCAGGAGGGCGCGCGGCGCTTTGCCATGGGCCCCGGCGGCCCGGCGATGATCGCGCTGGCGACGCCTGCGCCGATCGACCTGAGCCGCGAAACCAATGGCGATGTGCTGATGCTGATGACCGTGCGCGTGGCTGCGGCACCGGCGCATCTGGCGCTGGGCATGGCCTGCGCCGATGCCACCTGCGCGGCGAACGTGCCGGTCACGGTACCGGCGGCGGATCGCTGGGTCCGCTATGGCCTGCCGTTGAAATGCTTTGCCGCCCATGGCGCCGACATGACACGGATTGCCGAGGCGTTTCGCCTGTCGGCCGATGGCCCCGCCGACGTGACCCTGACCGAAGTGCGCCTGGGCAACGACCCGGAGGAGATTTTGCCATGCCCGTAAAATCAAGCGACTCTTCCCCCCTCCCCTTCAGGGGAGGGGCCGGGGGTGGGGGCCATCCCCACGCGCCGAGCTCCGGTGAGAGCCCCCACCCCAACCCCTCCCCTGAAGGGGAGGGACTTTTAAGCCGTCGTGATCTTATCGTCGGCCTTGGCGGAACAGCCGCCCTGGCCGGAACCGCTGTCGCGCGCGAACACCACGATACCGGCATCATCCGCCGCCAGGGCAGCCAGTTTGTGCGCCATGGCAAACCGTGGCGGCATACCGGCGCCAATGCCTGGTACCTGGCGTGGCTGGGTGCCGATCCGGTTAACGGCCGGGCGCGGCTGGGGCGCGAACTTGACCGGTTGAAGGCGATCGGCGTGACCAATGTGCGCTTGCTGGCCGGCGCGGAGGAAGGCCCGCTGCGCGCCAGCGTTACCCCCGGGTTCATCAACCGCGAAGGGCACCTGAACCACGCGCTGCTGATCGGGCTGGACCATGTCATGGTCGAACTGGCGCGGCGCGGCATGACCGGCGTCCTGTACCTGACCAACAACTGGGAATGGTCGGGCGGGATGATGACATTGCTATGGTATGAAACCGGGCAATACATCGACAACAACGACCCGGCGCATCCATGGCCCGAATTCCCCGATGCGGGATCGGCATTTTACAGCAACACCAACGCGGTGCAGCGCTTTTTTGGCTATATCCGCACCATCGTCAGCCGGGTGAACAGCGTGACCGGCCGCGCCTATCGCGATGATCCCGCGCTGATGGCGTGGCAATTGTGCAATGAACCGCGCCCGGCGGTCACGCCAGCGATCATGGAACGCGTGCTGCCCGCCTATTACGCGTGGATCGATGCCAGCGCCGCGCTGATCCGGCAAATCGACCCGCACCACATGGTGTCGCTGGGGATGGAGGGCACGATCGCCAGCAATGGCCGCGCCGATGTCGTGCAACGCGCGCACCGGTCGATCGATTATTTGACCGCGCATGTCTGGCCGCTCAACTGGGGCTGGGTCGATGGCAAGAACCTGGCCGCGACGTGGGACGCGGGGAAGACCAAGGTGGAGGATTACCTGACCACCCACATCGCGCTGGCCACCGCGGCCAACAAGCCGCTGGTGATCGAGGAATTCGGATTCCCGCGCGATGGCGAATTGTATGATCCCACCGTAGCCACCACATTCCGCCAGCAATACTACCGCCTGATCTATGGCGCAGCAGAAACCAGTCTGGCACAGGGCGGCCCGGTTGCCGGCACCAATTTCTGGGGCTGGAACGGCGAAGCCCGCACAACACGCCCCGACCACCGCTGGCACCCCGGCGACCCGCTGATGGGCGACCCGCCACACGAACCCCAAGGCTGGTATGGCAATTTCGACAGCGATGCCGCGATGATCGCCATCATCCGCGACCACGCCGCGCGGTTTGCGACAAGCAATTAGGATTGCGACCAAAATCCTCCCCGTTCGGGGAGGATTTTACGAGGCCCTCGGCGCCGCGGTTGACTGCCGGATCAGCAGTTCGTGCGCATGCATCACCGGCGCCGGGGTTTCTTCACCCGCCAGCAGTTTCAGCAGGCCATCGGTGGCGGTGACGGCCATGTCGAACACCGGTTGGCGCACGGTGGTCAGTTTGGGCATGATCAGGCGCGAAATGTCGGAATCGTCAAAGCCGACCACCGACAGATCGTCTGGCACCGACAGCCCGGCTTCACGCGCGACGGTGATCGCGCCCACCGCCATGTCATCGTTTTGCGCCAGGATCGCGGTCGGGCGCGGGCCGGGGCGCGCCAGGATGCGGGCCATCGCCGCCTCTCCGCTGGCGAACGTGAAATCGCCCTGTTCCACGGTGACGCTATCCATGCCCACGCCATGCGCGGCAAGTGCCTGGGCATAGCCCTGGCTGCGCGCGGTACTGGCCGCATGGGTGGCATCACCCAGGATCACCGCCAGCCGGCGGTGGCCCAGTGCCAGCAAATGCTCCGCCACTTCGCGCGCAGCGGCCACGTCATCCAGCAGCGAACAGGCACCGCGCGCCGCATCGTGCTGCGGCGCGATCCGGCCATAGCGGATGCCCGCCGCATCCAGCTGGTCGAGCACGGCGGGCTGATCGCTGCCCGGAGGCGCCAGCACGACGCCATCCAGCGCGGTCGCCTTCAGAAACGCGACAAAGGCATCGGTGCGCGCGGTCACATCGCTGAACGGCAGGATGATCATGCGAAAGCGTTCATCGGCCAGACGTTCCAGCACGCCGCGCTGCAATTCCACCACATAGCTGGGGCTGGGGCGTTCATAGGTCAGCCCGATCATGTAACTGCGCCGCGTGATCAGGCCCTTCGCCGTGATGTTCGGCTGATAATTCAGTTCCTTGGCCACGGCCTTGACCCGCGCACGCAGCTCATCCTTGACGAACGGTTCGTCGTTCAGGACCCGCGAAACGGTCTTGGGCGAAACCCCCGCGGATTTCGCAATTTCATAGATCGTGGCACGGCGCGAAATGGCGGTTCTCCGGGGGATTGCGCCCCGGTCTTGCGCGATGCGCGCGGTTTTTACAAGCGCGCCGTCAGCCCTTCATGCGCGGGGAGGCTATGGCAGGCGGATGACCATGACCTGCGCCCGCGGCGTGGCATTACCGGCAATTTGCAGCGTATAACTGCCGGGATCGAGCGCAAAATCGACCAGTTTGCGGATGCCGGTGCACGCCGGGCCGTGGTCATGCGCCACCGCGGCCACCGCGCTGCCGTTCGCCGCCACCAGATCAAGCCATGCATGCGTGCCCAGCACCACGCGATAGGTGCCGCGTGCCGGCACGACAATGCGCCACATCCCGCCATAGCTGTCCGCCGCGCCGGGCTTTTCCGGGCGGCGCGCATAAGTGACCGCCGGTGTCGGCGCCAACCGGGCCAGCACCGCATCGCCCACCGGCAGCACGCTGGCGGGCAGCGCGGCGGGCGTGGTCGCGGCATCGCGAAAACCCAGCATGGTCCAGCCATACAGAGCGGGCGTCAAAGTGCCCGGCGCAGTGCAGGCAGGGGCATCGTGCATCGCCGCGCCATCGGCGGCATGGGCCATCTGCGGCGTTGCCATTGCAACAACTGCCGCAATCATGATCCGGTTGATGGTTGTCACGACGGTCACCCTTCCCTGCCTTGTATCCGGCACTGGACATAGCATTGCCCGGCCACCCGAAACCAGCACGGCGCATTGCCCTTTGTATCGTGCCGCAGAAGGGACGGGCCTGCCCGCCGCCTTTTGCAGTATTTTAAGGCCGCTGGGGTACCACGCTGGTCATGGCTCGATCGGGGGCAAGCGAAAGGGCAGCGGGATGCGTGTGATGGTCACCGGCGGGGCGGGCTTTATCGGCTCGGCACTGGTGCGCCACCTGGTGCTGGATGGCGGTCACGACGTGCTGACGGTCGATGCGTTGACCTATGCCGGCAATCTGGAATCGCTCAATCCCGTACACGATCACCCGCGGCACCGGTTCGTCTGCGCCGATATCCGTGATGCGGCTGCGATGCGCGCGGCGATCGGCACGTTTCGCCCCGACCGCATCATGCACCTGGCCGCCGAAAGCCATGTTGACCGGTCAATCACCGGCGCCGACGCATTCATCACCACCAATATTGTCGGCACGTTCACCCTGCTGGAGGCGGCACGCGCCTATTGGCACGGGCTGGCGCCCGAACGGCGCGCGGCATTCCGGCTGGTCCACGTGTCCACCGATGAAGTCTATGGCTCGCTGGAGGGCGGCCCCGGCAGCGGCGGCGCGTTTCAGGAAACGACGCCCTATGATCCGTCATCGCCCTATGCCGCGTCAAAAGCGGCGGCCGACCATCTCGCCCGCGCCTGGCACCGCACTTATGGTTTGCCGGTGATCGTCACCAACTGTTCAAACAATTACGGGCCATACCATTTTCCCGAAAAGCTGATCCCGCTGACCATTCTGAACGCGCTGGAGGGAAAGCCACTGCCGATTTATGGCAAGGGCGAAAACGTGCGCGACTGGCTGTATGTCGATGATCATGCGCGCGCGCTGGACCTGATTGCGACACGCGGGCGCGCCGGCGCAACCTACAACATCGGCGGGGGCAACGAACGCCGCAATATCGATGTGGTGCGCCAGATCTGCGCCGTGCTCGACCAGTTGCGCCCCGCCGCGCACGCTTATGCCGATCTGATCCGCTTTGTCACCGACCGGCCCGGGCACGATGCGCGCTATGCCATCGATGCCACCTTGCTGGAAACCGAGCTGGGCTGGCGCGCGCAGGAAAATTTTGACAGCGGGATCATGCGCACCGTGCGCTGGTACCTGGACAATCGCGCGTGGTGGGCGCCGCTGCGCGATGCCTATGCCGGCGAACGGCTGGGGCTGTATGCGCCCGAACGCACGATGCGGCAGGCCAGCGCATGAAGGGGATCATCCTGGCCGGCGGCACCGGCACCCGGCTCTATCCGATCACGCTGGCGACATCGAAACAGCTGATCCCGGTCTATGACAAGCCGATGATCTATTACCCGCTGACCACGCTGATGCTGGCGGGCATTCGCGATATCCTGATCATCACCACCCCGCACGATGCCCCGGCGTTTCGCGAATTGCTGGGCGATGGCGGCCAGTGGGGGCTGCGGCTGTGCTATGCCGTGCAGGACCAGCCGAGGGGCCTGCCCGAAGCATTCGTGATCGGCGCGGAATTTCTGGCGGGCGGGCCATGCTGCCTGGTGCTGGGCGACAACATCTTTTTCGGCAACGAACTGCCGCGGCTGCTGCGCGGCGTGGCCACGCCCCGGCCGGGCGCCACGGTGTTTGCCTATCACGTGGCCGATCCGGAACGCTATGGCGTGGTCACCTTTGATGCGCAGGGCCGCGCGCTGGCGATTGCCGAAAAGCCGGTTGCGCCCAAATCAAACTGGGCGGTGACCGGGCTGTACATGTTTGATGCCGATGTCTGCGCGATTGCCGCCGGGCTGACACCATCGGCGCGGGGCGAGCTGGAAATTACCGATGTGATCACCGCCTATCTGCAGCGCGGCGATCTGCTGGTGGAACGGCTGGGGCGCGGCTATGTCTGGCTGGATACCGGCACGCCCGACAGCCTGCTGGATGCGGCCGATTTCGTCGGCACGATGGAACGCCGCCAGGGCATGAAAATCGCCTGTCCCGAAGAAATCGCCTGGCGCCAGGGTTGGGTGGATGACGCCGGGCTGACCGCCACAATCGCGCAATTGGGCCGCAGCAGCTATGGCGCCTATCTGCAACGGCTGATGGACACGCGCTGACCGGTCAGGCGGGTTGTGGCAGCCGCGCGAAGGTGAACGCGGCGGCGTCGCGCGCAAACAGCGCCACCGCCGCAGGCATCCACCAGATCATGTAATCATCGTGCGCGGTCGATCCGGTCATGATCAGCACCAGCGTGATCACGGCGAACAGGATCATCCGCCGGTCAAGCGTTACGCCTTCGCGCCCGCCGCCAAAACGCGTAACCTGCGCCAGCAGCACCCCGCCCGACACCGACAACCACAGCGCCATCCCCGCCAGCCCCGCCACGCGCCCGATCGAGGCCGGCGCCAGCATCCGCCACGAGGTGGAATCCGGCACCCGCACAAAATTGAACAGCAGCACGTTGCGCACAAACGGCATCGGGTCCCACAACAGCGCCAGCAGATCGGGCACCAGCCCCGCTGCCAGCCCCAGGCAATAGGGTTTCCAGCGACTGGCCGGAAACAGCAGCGTCAGCGCGACCAGCCCGGGCATCAATTTGCACGACAGGCTGAAACCCACCATCAGCCCGGCCAGCGCCGCCGACCGCGACCACAACGCGAACCCGGCCATGACAAACACCACGCCCAGCACATCGTTGTACCCCATCGCCAGGCTGGTTTCCGCCAGTTCGGGCGTGGCGATGATCACCACCAGCGCGGCCAGGCCGGCCCAGGCGCTTTGCGCCCCACGATCCGCGCTTTGCGCCCCACGATCCGCGCTTTGCGCCCCACGATCCGCGCTTTGCGCCC
>NZ_JBBATI010000015.1:0-10107 GCF_040398825.1 Novosphingobium sp. | reverse complement strand
CACGATCCGCGCTTTGCGCAGCAACGCCGGTGCGACCAGCGGCACGCGCCAGTTTCCACACCAGCGCGGCCAGCACCGCCAGCGTCGCCGCATCCACCCACAGCACGGCATTGGGCCCGAACGGCAGGATGAACGGCAAATAGACCGCGATCATCAGCGGCAGATATTTGTATCCGCCATAGCCCGGCCCATGCGCGTTGATCGCGCCATAGACATCGATCTGTGCGGCGTAGGGGTTCTGCCCCGCCCACACCAGCCGCGCGGCATCGACCGTGGTGGTCGCCACATCCGACAGTTTGTATACCGACAGCCCGCTGACCAGATTGAGCAATGGCACCGCGCAGGCCAGCATGACCAGCATGATCGGGATCAGCCGTGCCATGCGCCCAAACCGCCGCTCCACCGCGCCGGCGTCCGCGGTCAGCCAGGTGGTCAGCACCAGCATCACCGCCGCCTCCACCACGCGCACTTTGTGTGGCGACGGGATCGATTGGACCAGCACCACCAGCGGGATCGCCCCGGCCAGCACCGCCCGCACCGCCCAGGATTTCGCAAACAACCATGCCTCGATCACTGCCAGCCGGTGCCGCCAGCCCAGCCAGGTCAGCAGGAACAGCAGGAACACCGCCAGCATGACCAGCCGCCCGAACCCGTATTGAAACACGCCGGTCGGCAACAGGATGGCAAAATTGACAAACGCCAGCAACGACACGCGCGCGGCCCCGCCATGGTCCATGGCATCCGCCGGGCGCCAATGCGCAGACTGCTGTTCAACCATCGGTGGCCCCTGCACGCAAAAAAATGCCGTCAGCAATGATTCGCTGGCCGGTTGCGCCGCCGATTATGCGCCAAAGGTCTTAGCGTATCGCAAATCCGGCGGCCGCCGCGTGCAAACAACGCCACCTTGCCCCGCCGCACAGGAACGCGCATGGCGCGGGCGAAGCCGGGGATTCCGGCGCACGCCAACGACAAGGATTTTCGATGCCAGGTCTTTACGAGTTCACCGTGCCGGTGCTGATCCACAAATTGCACTGCCTTGATCACCTGCTGGCCAAGGCGGCCGACAGTGGCGTGGATGAAGCGACGCTGATGGCGGCGCGGATCGCGCCCGACATGCTGCCCCTGCCGCGCCAGGTGCAGATCGCGTGTGACACGGCCAAGCTGGTCGTGATGCGGCTGGGCCAGATGGAGCCAAGCCCGATGCCCGACGAAGAAACCACGCTGGCCGAATTGCGCACCCGCATCGCGCGCACCGTGGCCTATCTGGAAACTGCCGATCCAGCCGCCTTTGCCGGCCGCGAAACCGCCGCCATCACGCTGCAGTTTCCGGGCATGGAAATGACCTTTACCGGTCAGTCGCTGGTCACCGATTTCAGCCTGCCCAATTTCTATTTCCACATGACCATCGCCTATGCGCTGCTGCGCATGCACGGCGTGGCGATTGGCAAAATGGACTTTCTGGACGGCAAAAGCAGGCCAGCCTGACCCCGCTCCGGCACCCCTGCGGCGCGCGCAGCGCGTTGCAGGGGGGGCCGCTGCCAATTGCCAACCGTGTTCCCCTGGGGCATCGTGCCCGGGCCGGGCAACCGGCGCCACTGCCCTGGCCGTGCCGCCCGGCACCGCGTGACCGCAGGGCCTGGGTGGGGGGGAGGCATACCGATGCGGATCGCACCAATCGCAATCGTCACCGTGCTGGCCGGCAGCGCCGCACTGGCCGCCGACCAGGCCCCGCCGTTCGCATTTTCGCCCGTGCCGCGCTGGCAATTGCCCGCCGACCAGGAACCCGAAACCGACCAGATCTGCGCTGCCGTGCGCAAGGAATGCCCCGCGCTGAAGGGTGTGGAATATATCCACGCACCGTTTGGCTATGACGAAGTGTTTGATGCCGACGGGCATCTGGTCGGCCTGCGCATGACCCAGTCCACCGGCTGCGCCCCGATCGACGAAAGCATGCTGATCAGCCAGCGCAAGTTCAAAACGACGATGCAAGAGGGCGGACAAACCGATTTCGACCCCGCCGATGTGCCCGAAACCGCCCCCGGCCCAGCCCGCGACGCCATCCGCATCAGCAAGCCCGACACCACGGAATTGAGCCTGCGCTGCGATCCGGACTGATCACTGCGCATCAGCGGGGATGGCCGCGTGGACCATTTGCGAATCGGCCCGATCAGGCGCATCCTGCTGTTCGCCAGGCGACCCGCGCATCCGCCTGGCCGGCCGCATTGCACAGCCGCCGCAATGGCGCATGACGGGGAAGGAGCGGCCCATGCGGACCATGGCAATCGCAGTCATCACCATCCTGACCGCCAGCACCGCGCTGGCCGCCGACCAGGCCCCGCCTTTTATGTTTTCCCCCGTCCCGCGCTGGCAAGTGCCCGCCGACCAGGAACCCGAAACCAGCGACGTGTGCGCCGCGGTGCGCAAGGAATGCCCCGGCATCAAGGATCTGGAAAACATCAAGGCCGAATTCGGCTATGACCAGATCTATGACATCGACGGGCAACTGGTCGGCCTGCGCCTGACCAAATCCACCGGCTGCAGACCGCTGGACGAAAGCATGCTGATCAGCGAGCGCAAATTCAAGAACGCCTTCCACACCCCCGGCCAAAGCGATCTCGACGGCGGCCTCCACGCCGAACTGACGCCGGGCACCGCGCGCGACGCGGTGCACATTGTAAAGCACGACAGCACGGAAATGAACCTGGGGTGCAATCCGGGGTGATGGCGTAATTGGTGGCGATTTGGTGGGATTTGCGCTTGATGCGGCAACTTGCAGTGCCGTAACTGCCGCGTGTTAACCGCAATCCGTGAACAAGGCTGCCAGCGACGGCACCATGACCAGCTCGTATTCGCGTGGGGCCTGCGGCGTCGACGGTGGGTTCCAGCCTTCTGTAACCATGCTCATCCAGATCGGGCTGCCGTCGTCACGACGGTCCGGTTCCCATCGCAGCTGTTGGCAAAGGCGGCGAGCAAGGCGACCGTAGGCCAGGTTGGCTGCGGTGGGTTTATCGCTGTTCAGCACAGCTTTGGCGACCGCGCGCATGGTGACTGTGCGGCGCGGCGCATTGGCATGGAAACACAAAATCGCTGCTTCGGCACGCGACAATCGAGCAGCTTCGATGGCAGCGCGAAAATGGTCTGGTTCGGGTCGTGGCCGCAACGGGCGGGGTCTGGCCCATGCCGCTATCAGCGATTCGGGATCAAGAGTCAGGTCACGCCACCAGGCGGGGCCCTCCGGGCGCTGACGGATGACCTGCACATCGACAGGGCGTCCAGTTGCGACGGCATCGTACATGCGTTTACGGGTGGTTGCCGCATACAGACCGGTGAATTCGCGCCCATAGCCGCCCGCATCGACATGGCGACAGAACAGTTCCCATTCGCCCACCGGCGCCTTGAATCGCTTGTGGATACGGCCATGACAGGCGTTGCAGAGGGGATAAGTCTGTGGCGGAGCAACCGTCTGCGGACTGGAATAGTCCTCCGAATGCCATTGGTTCCCCGGGCGATCCGGGTCACCGCACAGGCCGCAAGGATGCGGCGGCGCAGCAGGATCAAGCGCAGCGAGATAGGCTTTCAACGGCTTGTTGATGGCACTGCGCTGCCGGCCATCGTAGCCATTGTAGGAAGTCTCGACCATCCAGGCGCTATACCGCACAGGGGTTAACGTCGCGTCTTTCGCGGAAGATCACCAGAGGTCGGCGGAACTGGATTACCGAAGTGCCAATTGCGAACTGCGGTTAGCGGCGAACACGCAGTGACCTGGCGCCACTCAATGTGAATTTCTGAAAAATATGGTGAGCCCAGCTGGATTCGAACCAGCGACCTACTGATTAAAAGTCAGTTGCTCTACCGACTGAGCTATGGGCCCGGCACTTGGCGTGCGGTGACAGGCGCCTTAGGCAGAGCAGCGCGGCGGGTCAAGCGGGCGTGCGCGTGTTTCACGTTTGTGCCATCGATGGGGTCGCGCCAGGATGGGGCGATCTGGGCGGCGGGGGCCAGCACAAAATGACGGCGGCGGTATTCGGGGTGGGGGATGGTCAGGCGGCGGTCGTGCCACGCACCGCCCGACCACAGCACGATATCCAGATCGAGCGTGCGTGCGCGCCAGCGGGCACCGCGCCGCACCCGGCCGAAAGCGGCCTCGATCGCCTGCAACCGGTCCAGCAGCATGAGCGGCGCCAGCGTCGTCTGTACCAGCGCCGCGCCATTGGCATAGCGGCGACGTGATGGGCCGATCGGCGCTGAATCGATCACACGCGCGATGGCGATCACCCGGCAATCGGGCGCATCGAGCGCGGCCAGCGCGGCGCGCAGCACCCGGCGCGGGGCACCATGGCGCGGGTGCGGCACGTTTGACCCCAGCGCGATCAGATAGCGGCTGGCGTCTGGTGCGGGCGCAGTGGCGGTTGTGTCACCGGTCACGGCGCAGATCAGATATCCTGGATCAGCCGGGTGTACAACTGCGGCCGGCGATCGCGGAAAAAACCCATGCCGGCGCGGTGTTTGCGCGCCTGCGCCAGATCAATCGTGGCGACCAGCACGCCGGTGTCCTGCGCGCCATAGTCCACGACCAGATCGCCATATTCGTTGGTGATGAAGCTGTGGCCATAAAAGGTCTGGCCGTTTTCCTCCACCCCGGTGCGGTTGGCGGCGATCACCGGCAGGCAGTTCGATGCCGCATGGCCCTGCATCGCGCGGCGCCACACGCGGCTGGTATCGATCGTATCATCATACGGTTCGGACCCGATGGCGGTGGGGTAGAACAGCAATTCCGCCCCCATCAGCGCCATCGCCCGCGCGCATTCGGGATACCACTGGTCCCAGCAAATGCCGACGCCGATGGTCGTGCCGAACACCTGCCACACCTTGAAACCGGTGTTGCCAGGGCGAAAATAGTACTTTTCCTCGTACCCCGGACCATCGGGAATGTGGCTTTTGCGATAGATCCCCATCACATCGCCATCGGCGCCGATCATCGCCATGGTGTTGTAATAATGGTGGCCGTCGCGTTCGAAAAAGCTGGTGGGGATGGCCACGCCAAGCGCGCGCGCGAGTTTGCGCATGGCCGCCACCGACGGATCGGTTTCCAGCGTGTGCGCCAGGGCAAACCGCGCCTCATCCTCTTGCTGGCAGAAATAGGCACCGGCGAACAGTTCGGGCGGCAGGATCACTTGCGCGCCCAGGCCTGCCGCCTGTTCCACCAGCGCGGACACGGCGCGAATGTTGTCGGCAGGATCGGGGTCGTTCAGATCAAGCTGCAGCGCAGCGATGGTGATGTCGGTCATGGGTTGTGCTTCTAGAGCATCGTGCAAAAAAGTGGGAACCGGTTTTTTGCAAACAACGATGCGACAACAAAAATACCAAAGTCGCGCCGCGTTTTAACGCAGCGCGACTTTGGTGCAATGTCTGGCAGTTTCAACGCCAGGCCGATGACAAGCCGCCGCGGGCATCCTATCTGGGGCGCAGCAACCAACCACAAAGGACAGGTCATGGCCCAAATCACCCTCGCCGGCGGCTGTTTCTGGTGTACCGAGGCGGTATTCCAGGATGTGATCGGCGTGACTGCGGTCGAAAGCGGCTATATCGGCGGCAGCATACCCAATCCCACCTACAAACAGGTCTGTTCGGGCAAGACCGGGCATGCCGAGGGCATTCGCGTGCATTTCGATGCCGAGGTGGTCGATCTCGATTCGATCCTCGATATCTTTTTTGCGATCCACGATCCGACGTCGCTCAACCGGCAGGGCAACGATGTCGGCACGCAATACCGGTCGGCCATGTTTCCCGCCGACGATGACCAACGCGCCGCGTGCGTGGCCGCCATCGCCCGCGCCGCGACGACGCACAAACTGCCGATCGTGACCACCATCGAAGGCCCGGCGGTGTGGTACCCGGCAGAGGATTACCACCAGGAATATTGGCAGGGCGAAGGCCAGGGCAACCCCTATTGCATCGCGGTGATCCCGCCCAAACTGGCCAAGCTGCGCAAAAGCTTTGCCGCGCGGGTAAAGGTTTGAGACCGGGGTAAAGGACTGAGTATCAAGCATTCACCGTCGCCCCGGGCTTGACCCCGGGGTCCCGCTGCCTTTTTCCAGGTGACTCACAGCAGCATTCGCGCGGGTCAAGCAAAGCGGGACCCCGGGTCAAGCCCGGGGAGACGGAGTAGTTGGGGTAACCCCCGCCCCCTACGCCCGCCAGCGGGCGGCGAAAAATCCGTCCAGGCCGCCAGCGTCGGCCAGCATTCCGGGATCGGTGCGCAACCAGCCGTGGGCGTCGGGCGACAGGCCGGCTGGCAGTTCGTCCGGCGCAATCGGATCGGGCATCAGCGCGCCGGCAAACAAGTGCGCGCGCTCTTCGCCTTCGGCCGGTTCCAGCGAACACACCGCATAGACCAGCCTGCCGCCGGGGTTGAGCCAGCCGGCGGCGCGGCGCAGCATTTCTGCCTGCAACTGCACCAGGTCATCCAGCGCCGGGCTGCGGTGCAAAACATCCGGATGGCGGCGGCAGGTGCCGGTGGCGCTGCACGGCGCATCGATCAGGATCGCATCGAACCGTGTATTCGGTTCCCATGCCAGCGCATCGGCCGCCACCACATCAGCCGCCAGGCCGGTGCGCGCCAGGTTTTCGTGCAGCCGTTCCAGCCGCCGTGGCGATCGGTCCAGCGCGGTCACCGCCCAGCCGGCCGCGGCCAGTTGCAGCGTCTTGCCCCCCGGCGCCGCACCCAGATCGAGCGCGCGCGCACCCGCATGCGGCGGCGCACCGATCAGCCGCGCGGGGATCGCGGCCGCCAGATCCTGCACCCACCACGCGCCTTCGCCATACCCGGGCAGGGCATCCACCGCCTGCCCGCGCGCCAGCCGCACATGGCCGGGCATCAAGCTGACCCCGCCCAGCGCTTCGGCCCAATGCGCGGTTTGCGCGGGGTCGGCCAGCGTCAGATCAAGCGGCGGCGGATCGGCCAGGCCGGCGCTGATCGCGGCGATGCGGTCGGGCCAGGCAAAGCTCCACCGCGCCGCGACCACTGGCGGCAGGGTGGGCGCCGGTGGCAGCGTGGCCGCCGGATCGCTGCGGTTCAGAATGGCGGAAAATACACCGTGCGCCAGCCGCCGTGGCCCGCCTGTCAACAGCGGCAGGCCGGTGGCGATCACCGCGTGCGGCGGCAGTCCCAGCCGCAACACCTGCACCAGCATCAGCCGCAACACGCTGCGTGCCTTGGCATCGTCGGGCAGGATCAGTTGCGTGGCGCTGTCGATCAACGCATCCAGATCGCCCAGCCAGCGCAAGGTTTCATGCGCGATCGCCTGCGCCAGCGCACGGTCATCGGCGCGCGGGACGGGGCGCAGCAGGGGGGGCGCGGCCTGGTCCAGCGGATCACCCCGCCGCAGCACGGCATCGATCATGCGCAGCGCCGCCAGCCGCGCCGCGCTGCCGGGAATATCGGCGGGATCGTCCTGCCGCCGGGGTGCGGATTTGGTGCGGGGTCGTGCGGGGGAACGGGGCGAACGGGGCGGTGTGGTCATGGCCCCCTATCGTCGCATTGGCCCCATATGGCAATTGCATGACGCGGCGCGAACGCCCATCTGTGCGGGATGACCGATCCCGCCACACCCGCCACACCCCGCGCGACAAAACGCCCGGCGACCTTTACCCCGCCCGCGCACTGGACCAACGCGCCCGCGCCCGAACCGCGCGCGGTGCCACGCGGTGACGATCCCGACGGCATCGATCCCACCCGGTTTGGCGATTGGGAACGCAACGGCATCGCCATCGATTTTTGAATTTGGTTTCAGCCGCCCGTGTCGGCCGTGGCCAGCGGCGGCAGCGCGTGCCATCCCCAGGGATTGGGGGCAAACCCCGCGACAGTGCCCCGCACCAGCGACCAGCGCAGCGGGCGCCCCAGCGGGATAAACCCGTTGGCCATGGTAATCTGCGCCTCGGCATCGGCCAGCAGTGCTGCGGCGGCCTCTGCATTGGTGGCGCTGAGCGCCGCCGCCGCGCTGGCATCGCCCGGCGCGCTGCACACCTGGGCGTGGCCGGCACAGCCCAGCCGTTCCAGAAACCAGCGCGCGCGCGGATAACGCGCGACCGTATCGACCAGCACCAGATCGGCCGCCTGTGCCGGCGCGGCGCGGGTCAGCGTCACGCCGATTGCCGCCAGATCGGCGTGCAGCCGTTCAAACAGGATATCCGACCCCGGCCCGGTCGGCAGCGCCAGCACCAGCACCGGCGCGGCCGCATTGCCCGGCATTGACGCACGCGCAGTGGCGGTGATCCAGGCAGCGACCCGCGCCGCCGCGACGGCGCGACGCTGGTCCAGCGTCTGGTCCGTCCAGCGTTCCGCCACCGCGCCGCTGTCACCATCCAGTCCGGGCGACACCACGCGGGTGGTCGATTGCCAGGTGCCGACGCCAACCGCTGCCGCCAGCGCGGCGCGATCGATCGCCATCGCCACGGCTTCACGGTTGGCGGCATCGGCCAGAAACCCGTGCGCGGTGACCACATCCAGCCCGAACAGCCCGGCCACGGGATCAAATTGCAGATTGCCGCGCGCCATCGCGATGCGGGTCGCCAGCGGCAGGCTGTCAAACGTTCCGCCCAGCACCAGATCAGCCTGGCCATTGGCAAAGCGCGCGACTGCGGCCTGTGCCGGTTGAAATTGCAACAGCAAGGGCCGGCTGACATTGGGCGGGGGCACCAGCGGCAGGCCGGGACGGTCGGGCGGCACCAGCCGCGCGCGCCACTGCGCACCGTCACGGCTCAGTTCCATCGGGCCGGCATGGTGCTGCCCGTGCGGGCCGGCGATCACCGCCAGTTCGGGCTGGGCCAGCAGCGACAGCAGATCGGGCTGCGGCTGGGCCAGATCGATTTCGATGACGCGGCGCGCCATGACGCGGATGCTGCGGATGGCGATGCGATCAGGCCCGACCCCGGCATTTGGCGCGCCCCCGCCCCCGGTCCCGACACCGCCCGCCGGCGCCAGCGCGCGGCGCAGCGCGGCGGCGACATCGCCGGCGGTGATCGGCGTGCCATCGGCCCATTGCCCATCGCGCAGGCGAAAGATGTACCCCAGCCCATCGTCAGTCACGATCCAGCGTTCGGCCAGCGCGGGGATAAGCCGGCCTTCGGCATCAAAGCCGACCAGCCCGGCGTGCGTCGCGGCCAGCACGCCATCGGCCGCAGTATCGCTGGTGGCATGCCGGGCAGGATTCGCGGCGGGGTCCGCGCCGATCACGCTGATATCCAGCACGCCCGCGGTGGATCGGCCGCAAGCGGCCGGCAGGGCCAGCAGGATGCTGGCAAAAAGCATTGGGTAACGCGCCACGGCCGCAGGTTAGCAGACTTTGCCGCGGCGGTCAGTGCACAGATGCTGAATCGTCAAAATGTCGGCAGGGCGGTGCGCGCCGCTTACGAAACAGACACTCAGATCTTGCGCAGCGATTTTGGGTCCGGCGGCGGGATGATCGATTTCAGGTAGCGCGGGGTGTGTTCGGCCGCGCCCGTCGTGGCGGGCGCCCGCGCCAGCAACGGATCGACCGCATCGGCAAAGGCGATGCCAAAACGGCTGTCCTGAATCCAGGCAACCCGGCCAGGCACCCAGCCAATATTGCGCAAATTGACCTCGATCGCGGCGCCGGATTGAACTTTGACGCTGCCTTCGGCCATCATGCCGCGCGCCGACAGGTTGCGGACCTTGACCCGGTGGTCGCCCGCTTCGCCGCCGATGCGCAGATCAGCCATCAGAAACAGGCTGTCCCGTCCGACTTGCCGATGATCCATGTCCGTCAACGCCAGGGTTTCCGTTTCATTGCTGCCAGCACGATGCGCGATCAACCGATCCGGTCCGGACACGGCATGTGCCACGGCCCCGGTTGACCGTTTCGGCCTAAGATCGAACGGCAAACGAAACGTTAATTTTGCTGGCCGCCGATGGGCCTGGTTTGGCACAGTCCTGTTTTGGAACAGGTTTGAAACGGGGGTTAAGCGTCGGAATGGCGCGACCGATCCGGGGTTGCAGCGGGCGCGGCCATACCTTTGATAAGGTCGCGCATCGCGCGACTCAGACCACCCGCCCCGCCGCCCCGCCCGACCACCACAGCATGATGG
>NZ_JBBATI010000014.1:0-96293 GCF_040398825.1 Novosphingobium sp. | reverse complement strand
ATGCAAAGATCAACAGTTCGCGCCCCAAAATGGTCGCCGATCTGCCCGCGGGCGGTATGCGCCTGCTGCAAACCGCGACCGGGTACAAGATGACCATCGTCAGCGGTGAGGTGACGTTCGAAAACGGCATCGCCACCGGCGCCCTGCCGGGCAAACTGCTGCGCAGCGCACCCAATGCGTTCCAGCCGGCGGCTGCTCACGAACTGGCAGGTTAATCATGCCAAAGGAGGCGCCGGTTGTCGGCGCCCCTATGTCCCCCGCAAGCATCAACGGCACAGATTTGAGGTTGTGATTTGAAGAGAAATGAGCTGCTGCCGGTTTGACGGACGCTGAGACGAGCTGAAAGAGAATACCCCAGCTTGACGTTCAAAGTCGATAGGGCTGAGGATGCCCAGGGTCGTTTGACGCCAAGTCGGTTCATGATGCCTCGAACAGTGCCACCGTCGCGTTCGTGATCCGCTCTCCCCAGGCGACCTTGTCCTTCCAAACCTTTGGTATGCATCCTGCCCCATAGACCGCCCCGGCCAACTGCCCGGCGATCGCGGCTGTGGTATCGGCACCATCGCCAAGATTTGCGGCCAGCAACACGGCGTCGCGGAAGCTGTCCGTCCGCCCGACACACCACAGCGCCGCTTCAAGGCTGTGCGCGACATATCCTGACGAAGCAATCTGGCTACGGTGTTTGCCGCGCGAGGACCCGGCCATGATTGGTTGGCGTTTTCGAGTAGGTGTTCATTGTGAGTTCCGCGCGAATACGCGTTTCAGGAGTGCTTAGCCGCGGCAGGCGGGGGGTCATCCTGACAACGACGACCAACGAGATCTCGATCGTAGACAGCGAAAAACTTGGTGACAATCTCATTGGCTCGAAGGTGATCGTTGAAGGTGCCATTTCAGGCATGGATCGCCTGCGTGCCGACTGGATTGGCGCAGAAAGTCATCCTTCCTGATTCTCCTGCGGCGGATATTTCGCGACGATTTGGAGAACCTCCCTGCCCCACAGCGCAAGCGCCTCGCGCTTTTCGTTGGTGTACTGATGCCGATGATAAACACCGGCAACACCAGCCATCGCTGACCCCGACTGATGGTTGAGGACAGCTTCCGAAACAACCAAAGGTATTCCAAGCCTCTGCAGTCCGGTTGCGACAGTCCGGCGAATATCATGCATTGTGAAATGCCCGGCTTCATAGCCGAGCTTCTCGTCCACGTTCGCCCTGATACGCTTCCACGCTTTCGACAGCCCACTGACGCTATTCGTGTTGGTTACCTTGGATGCCAACAGAATTTGCGACTGCTTGTGTGCGTCATCAGGAGCGATCCCTGCGGCAGCGAAAATCTCGGTGACGACAGCAAGGGACTGCGCAGACATTGGCACAACATTCGCCTTGCTATTTTTCGCTCTGCCACCTGGCACCGTCCAAACCTTCCCTTTGAAGTCGAACTCATCGCAGGCCGCCTCGAGCACTTCTCCCCTGCGTTGGGCTGTAAGGACCAGCATTTGCACAAGATGCCCGAATGGATAGCCGTCCTCGACAGCGGCTTGCCATAGTGCTGCAAGTTCTCGATCGCTCAGCACGCGATCCCGAGGCTCGCTGCGTTTCGGCCGCCACGCATCCCGGCACGGATTGGACGGCAGGTTCTCGAGCCTGGTGAGTGCCCAAGTGTAAAACGTCGAGAGATGACGATAAACGATGCGCGCCATCGTCAGTGTTTCTTTGCCACGCTCGAATGCGATCTTCTCAACGAACCGGCTCACGTCGCTCCGGCTTATGGAATCGGCGAGGCGGTCGCCCAGCTCGGGCTCGATGTATTTCCGGAACACCCGGTCGAATTCCTTGGCGCTGCGCTTTTTACCCTCGATCTGCTGGGACAAGTAAACCTCGTATAGCTCGGCAACCGTCCCGACGCCTTTGGAACCTTTCCGCTTCGCGCCTGGCTTCCTGGCAATATTTTTGCCTTGCTCAACATCGACGAGAAGATCGCGTGCCTTGCGACGAGCATTGGCAAGGGTGAAGCTCGGGCTATGTCGCCCGATCGTGACGTTCAGCCATTTCCCCTGAATGCGCTTACGTAAAATGTATGTCTTGCTGCCGCTTGCGCCGATACGCAGTCGAAGACCGGCGACGAGGCCGTCTGCGAGCTCAATTTGTCCTGACGCGGGGGCCTTCAAACCCGCGATCCGCGCATCCGTCAATCCAACTTTGTTCGCCATTTGTACCTGCTACCTTAGGTAGCTTTTGGTACTGGATACACGTGAACATTTCAAGAACTATATGGACATGAAATGGCAGATTTCCGCCATTTTTGGACCCATGCGGATGGGCTAGGACCCTCTGATTTTAGCTCTTAATCAGCGGGTCCTTGGTTCGAACCCAAGTGTGTCCACCATTCCCCAACAGTATCGTCGCTGATTTCGTGCGCCGGGATGCGCCGTTTGCAGCCGCCGTTCAGAACCCGAGCGCCATTCCCAGCGCGCCCATGTCGTGGCCGGAAATGACCCCGCAGCGTTCGATGTGTTCATCCGTCAGGTTGGGAATATACATCTGCCAGGCCTCTGGCCCGCCCAGGGTGTCAGGCACGGTAAAGCCCGCCTGCTGTTCCTTAAATTTCATCAGCTTTACTTTGGCCAGCGCCTTTGCGCCCGAACCTTCCACGTTGGGATTGTTCCAATCGGCTTTCCACAGTTCCTGGCTGAATTTCGGCATGGGATTGAACGTGCCCCAGAAAATGCGGGCATCCACCTTCAGCCTCACCTGCACGTAATTGTCCAGATCGTTCCAGTCGAGACACACGCACGACATGAAGCGCACCATCGCGGTCATGCTGATGCCATTGGCCTTGGCCTGCTGAAAACGCCCCAGCGCGCCCTCTTTGTCGTCGAGAAACGGCGTGACCGCAGACCACCACGGGGTCACCCCATATTGCCCGGCCGCGGCGGCGCCCTTGGTCATTTTGAACAGCAGGGTATCCTTCGGCACGGTGACCACCCGCACCTTGCGAAAGCCGTTCTGGTCTGATTTGCGAAGCTTGTAGAAATCCGCCTGGCACAGCGTTCCATTAAGCATTGCCAATCCCCCTTCAGTGTCGGCAATATTGCCCTGATCGGGGGCGACATCCGCGTGTACGGGCACCGTCGTGCGGCGATTTGCGGCCCGGCGCAACCGCATTGTGGCGCGCAATACGAACGTGGCGGTCCGCGCTTGCGATCACCGTGGCGTGGGGCCATTATCGGTCATGCCACCGGGCACAGCGAGGGAGCCTGATGATGTCGACCGCCGGCCCGCCCGTGCAGAATGAGCGCGATCACCGTGAAACGATCGTGCACATGCGCGACGGCCCCGGCGCGGTCACACTGCGCCATTTCCGCTTTCACGGCGATGCCGCCATTCCGCGCTTTTTGATCCTGGAAATCCCGCCTGGCGCGGCTGAGGGCCTCCACACCCATTACGCCGATGATCGCAACGGCACCGGGGCCTATGACGAATATTATTACATCATCGCCGGTCACGGCGTGATGACGGTGGGAACGCACAGTTTTGCGGTTGGCGCGGGCGATTATGTTCACGCCCCGCTCGATCGCCTGCGCGGGATTGCCAATGCCGACCCGGCCGAACCGCTGAAAGTGCACCTGACAGTCGCCCTGCGCGATCTGCCCCAGCCCATATCGTCGCCTGGATAAAAACCTGGTATGCATCCACCAACAGGGGGTTGGATGCGCGCCTATTACTCAGCCGACCGTGAGCAGTTCCATACGGATAGCCCCTCGCATATTCTGGGTGAATTGACCCGCTGGCACCATTTCGATGTCGAGGCCGGGCAGAAACAGGCCTGGCTGAAACAGATCGACCTGATGCGCGCCGCGCTGGCCGACATCGCGGTTTTCACCCTGTATTTTGAATTCGCGATCCCGCGGATGGGCAAGCGCGCCGACGCGGTGGTGATTATCGGCAAGGCGATCTTTGTGTTGGAATTCAAGGACGGCCAATCGCGCTATGACGCCGCCGCTATCGAACAAGTCGAGGACTATGCGCTCGACCTGAAAAACTTTCACGAAGGCAGCCACGACCTGGCGATCTTTCCGATCCTGGTGCCGACCGAGGCACGTGAATCGCGCGACATCCAGTTCGAGCTGGCGTTTGACCATGTCGCGCGGCCGTTCCTGCTGTGCCCGCAGGATCTGGGCAAGGTCATCCGCCTGATCGCCGCAGACCATGCCGCACCGGGTTTCGATGCGGCAGCGTGGCAGGCCAGCGGCTATCGCCCGACCCCCACGATCATCCAGGCGGCGACCGCGCTCTATGCCCGCCACAATGTCGAAGACATCACCCGCAGCGACGCCGGCGCCATCAACCTGACCCGTACCGAAGCCGCCGTCAGCCGCGCAATCGAGGCCAGCCGCAACGGCGGTCAAAAGGCGATCTGCTTTATCACCGGCGTGCCCGGTGCCGGCAAGACGCTGGCCGGGCTGAATATCGCCACCCGGCGCAGCGCCGGCGAAAACGATGAACACGCCACCTTCCTGTCGGGCAATGGCCCGCTGGTGGATGTGCTGCGCGAAGCGCTGGTGCGTGATCACCGCGCGCGCACCGGCGGACAACGCTCGGCGGCAGAGCGCCATGTGCGCGCCTTCATCCAGAACATCCATCATTTCCGGGATGAATATGTCCATTCCCGCGCGGCGCCGTCCGACCATGTGGTGATCTTTGACGAGGCACAGCGCGCCTGGAACCGGCGCAAGGCCGGGATGTTTATGCGGCAAAAGCGCGGCATCGCGGATTTCGACCTGTCAGAACCCGAATTCCTGCTGGGGGTGATGGACCGGCACACCGATTGGTGCACCATCATCTGCCTGATTGGCGGCGGGCAGGAAATCAACGATGGCGAAGCCGGGCTGAGCGAGTGGATGGCCGCGCTCAACGCCCGCTTTCCGCACTGGCACGTCTATACATCGGATCGCATCGACCACCCGGATTATGACCTCAATCAGCACGCACAAAGCTTTCTGACCAGCCCGCGCGTCGCGCTCAGCCCGGATTTGCATCTGGGCGTGTCAATGCGATCGTTTCGCGCAGAAACGCTGTCGGGCTTTATTTCGCACGTGGTCGATGGTGACGCCGCCGCCGCGCGGGCGGCCCTGGTCGGACTGGACCTCTATCCCATCGTGCTGACCCGCGATCTGGATTCAGCGCGGGCGTGGCTGCGGGCCAGGGCGCGCGGGTCGGAACGCTATGGCCTGGTGGCATCGTCGGGCGCCATGCGGCTGAAGGCAGAAGGGCTGATCGTGAAGGCGGCGATCGAGCCGCCCAACTGGTTCCTGAACGCCCGCGATGATGTGCGATCGTCGTTTTATATGGAAGACGTGGCCAGCGAGTTCGACGTGCAGGGCCTGGAACTGGACTGGGCCGGTGTCTGCTGGGATGCCGACATGCGCCATGATGGCGCCGGCTGGCGACCATACAAGTTCAAGGGCACAAAGTGGCAATCGGTCAACGACCGTTTCCTGCGGCTCTATTTGAAAAACGCCTACCGGGTGGTGCTGACCCGCGCGCGGCAAGGCATGGTGATCTTTGTGCCGACGGGCGATGACCGCGACCCGACCCGGTGCCCCGGTTTTTACGACGGAATTTTCGACTTTCTTGAACGTTGCGGGCTGACGACACTGAACCCTGCCGACGATTGAACCCCGATCAGAACCGGAACACCCCGTAACCCGGCTGTCCCAACGGGGCGTTGAGCGAAACCGCGATCGCCATGCCCAGTGCATTGCGCGTGTCGACCGGATCGATGATGCCATCGTCCCACACTTCCGATGTCGAATAGCGCGCGCTGATCTGTTCATCAAAGCCCGCCCGCGTCTGGCGGCGCAACTGTTCCAGCACCGCATCATCGACCGGTGCGCCGGTCTGGCGCATGGCCCGCGCCTTTACATCCACCAGCGTATCTGCTGCCTGATCCCCGCCCATCACGCCGATCTGGTGGTTGGGCCAGGTAAACAGGAACCGGCCGTCAAACGCCCGGCCGCACATGCCGTAATTGCCGGCGCCGAACGATCCGTTGCACATCACGGTGAATTTGGGGACATGCGAACAGCTGAGCGCCATGATCATCTTGGCGCCATCCTTGGAAATGCCGCGCCGTTCATAATCCTGCCCGATCATATAGCCGGTGATGTTTTGCAGAAACACCAGCGGGGTGTTGTTCTGGTTGCACAGTTCGATGAAATGCGCGCCCTTCAGCGCGGATTCGTTGAACAGCACGCCGTTGTTGGCCAGAATCCCGACTTTATAGCCCCAGATATCGGCAAAACCGCACAACAGGGTCGGGCCATAGGCGGGCTGATATTCATGAAACCGACTGCCATCGACCAGCCGCGCGATCACTTCGCGCATGTCGAACTGCTGTTTGATGTCGTGGGGCAGGATGCCATAGATTTCGGCCGGATCGTACAGCGGCGGATCGGGGTCTGGCCGTTGTGCCGCCCACGGCGTGGGGCGTTGCCATTGCGCGACCACCTCACGCCCGATCAGGATCGCCTGGCGTTCGTCGGCGGCGGGATAATCACACGTGCCGCTGACGCTGGTGTGCATGTCCGCCCCGCCCAGATCATCAACACTGACCTCTTCGCCAGTGGCCGCCTTGACCAGCGGCGGCCCGCCCAGAAACACCGCGCCGGTGCCACGCACGATGACATTGTAATCGGACAGCGCCGGGATATAGGCGCCGCCCGCGGTGCAATGGCCAAACACCAGCGACAGTTGCGGAACACCCAGTTTTGACAGGATCGACTGGTTGCGAAAGATCCGCCCGGCCATGTACTTGTCGGGAAACACCGCGCTTTGCAGTTGCAGGAATCCGCCGGCAGAATCGCACAGATGCACCACCGGCAGCCGGTTTTCGATCGCGATATCCAGCGCACGCACGATCTTCTTGATGGTCAGCGGATACCACGCACCGCCCTTCACCGTGGGATCATCGGCCCGGATCAGCACTTCGCGCCCCGCCACCACGCCGATCCCGGTGATCGAACTCGCGCCCGGGGCTTCGCCGCCATAGGCATGGCACGCCGCCAGCGATGACAGTTCAAGGAACGGCGTGGCCGGATCGAGCAGCAGGTCAAGCCGTTGACGCGGGGTCAGTTTGCCCTGCCGCGTCAGGCGGTCGAGATCGCGTTGCGGGCGCTGGTGACGCGCCTTGTCCTGCGCAGCGTGAAAGTCGGCGACCAACGCGCGGTTGTGCGCATCGTTGCGGCGAAAGGCCGCGCTGGCGGTGTCGATGGTCGAACGGATCACGCGCATCAGATCATTCCCCCACGACCACCGGTTCCAGCCGTACCAGCACATCGTCGCGCGCGAACAGGTCGCCCGGCTGGCGGGTTACGGCGGCGATCACGCCATCGCGCGGCGCGCACAGCACGGTTTGCAATTTCATGCTTTCAATCGTGATCAGTGCCGCGCCCCGGGCCACTGCCGCACCCACCGCGCCATGCACATCGACCACCAGCCCCGGCATCGGCGCGCGCACGTCATCGCCGCCCGCGCCTTTGTCTTGTTCGCGCGCAAACGGATCGATCGGCGTGACCGCTTCGGTGCGGCCAGCGATCCGCAGCCACACCGCGTCATCGGCCACGGCGCGGCGAAACGCCATGGTCTGGCCATCGATCCGCAGCGTCTGGATACCATCGCCAGCACCGGCGATGACCTCGACAACATGGTGTTGCCCGTCTACCGACAGCACCAGTTGCGGCCGGCGTGCGATGATTTCGACCGCGTGTTCACTGCCCCCGATCATCAGCCGGATCATCGTCAGTTCCTCCAGCCGCCAAGCGAGGCATAGGGTTCGGGCACCGCGTCTACCAATTGGCGAAAATCATGGTTGCCCAGCGCGGCGGCGATCAGGAACGCTGCCTGGGCTGCATCATCCATCGCCGGCGCGGCCAGTGCGTCGGCGTGCTCGGTCAGAAACCCGGTGTGCAGTGCGCCGCCGGTAAAGGCAGGATGCGCGATCACCCGCGCCAGGCTATCCACATTGGTATCCAGCCCCAGCACCGCCAGATCGGCCAGCGCCGCACCGGCGCGATCAATCGCCTGTGCCCGCGTGGCACCGTGCACCACCAGCTTTGCCAGCATCGGATCAAAATCGGCGGTCACCGCCTGCCCTTCGCGCAGCGCGCTTTCAAACCGCAGCCACGGCGCGCGCGGGACCGTCAGATGGCGAATGGCGCCGGTCGCGGGAACAAAGCCGCGATCGGGTGCCTCGGCACAGATCCGGCATTCAATCGCGTGCCCCGTCGCCACAACATCGGCCTGCCCAAACGGCAGCCCCGCCCCGGCCGCAATGTCGAGCTGCAGCGACACGAGGTCGAGCCCGGTGATCATTTCGGTAACCGGATGTTCGACCTGCAGCCGCGTGTTCATTTCCAGGAAAAAGTATCGGCCATCGGCGCCCAGGATGAATTCCACCGTGCCCACATTGCGATAGCGTGAAGCCGATGCCAGCCGCACCGCATCGGCGCACATCGCCGCACGCAAGTCTTCGGCCAGGTTGGCGGCGGGCGCCTCCTCGACGATCTTTTGAAACCGGCGCTGCACCGAACATTCGCGTTCGAACAGATGCAGCGCGGCGCCCGCGCCATCGCCAACCACCTGCACTTCGATATGCCGCGGCTGTTCCACCAGCACTTCGGCATAGACCCGCCCGTCGCCAAAATAGCGGGTGGCCTCGCTGGCGGCAACGCGCACGGTTTCGCGCAAGGCCGCGGCTTCGCGTACAATGGACATGCCCTTGCCACCGCCGCCCGCCGCCGCCTTGATCAGCATGGGATAGCCGACCGCGGCCACGGCCGTTTCAAAAGCGGCGAAATCACCATCGAACGCCACCGATGGTGCCACCGGCACGCCGTGGGCCTGCGCAAACGCGCGGGCGGACAGTTTGTCCCCCATCAGCGCGATGGTGGCCGCATCGGGGCCGATGAAGGTCAGTCCGGCATCGGCCACACTTTGCGCAAAGGCGGCATTTTCGGACAGGAAGCCGTATCCTGGATGGATCGCCTCGGCACCCGTCGCCAGCGCCGCCGCGATGATCTGCGCGCTGTCGAGATAGGCCGCCACCGGGCCGCTGCCGACCAGTTCGACCGCCTGATCGGCCATCGCCACATGCGGGGAACCGGCGTCGGCGCGGTGATAGACGGCCACCGCCGACACCCCGCGCAATTGCAGCGTGCGCATCACCCGGACGGCGATTTCGCCGCGATTGGCCACCAGCACGCGGGCAAACGGGGGCCGGGTCATGCGTCAAACTCCGCAGCGATAAGCCCGGTTTTCAGCCACGTGGCGGGCACGGCAACCGGCATGTCCATCAATATCTGCGCCAGCGCCTTGCCCTGCGGATCATGCCGCAGCGATGCCGTGCCGCCGCCGCCCAAGGCCTGATGCAGCACCACGTTAAAGCCGTGAAGGCCGGGCCATTCAAACACTTCGATCGGACCTTTGACGAAATGGTCGAGCCGGTCGGCGATTGCCGCGGGTGTCAGCGCCCGCCGCATGGCCCCGACAAAGCGCGGATCGCGCGCCAGCACACCCACATTGGCCAAATCGCCTTTGTCGCCCGATCGGCCAAACGCGATGGCGATCAGCGGCACCATGACCTGTTCACCGATCGCCAAGTCGAGCGCAGGAACAGCCATCGCCACAGTCATCGCGACCGGGCCAGCGGCGGCATGAGCCACCGGTGCAAGATCATGCCGCGCGCCATCCAGTTCAAACCACACCGGCACGTCGGCCTGCGGCACCAGTAGTGAAAAGGCGCAGACCAGCGGTTGGGGTGATGGCCGCCCCCCCGCAAAGCCGGTCGTACCCTGCGCCATCGCAGTCGCGGCGGGATAGATTTCACGCGCCAGAATTTCCAGCGCCTGGCGAGAGGCGTGGCGCGCGGCGACCGACAACACGACCTCGCGCGCCGCCTGCCCCCGCGCATGGCGGCCATACTGACTGTCGGAACCGATCACCTCAACGGCGGTTGCGGTGAAGGGGGGCACGCCTGCCGCCGCGATAAACCGCCCGGCGCGGGCCAGAATAGCGTTGCCGGTGGCCTGCGCCCGCGCGACCGCGTCGCGGCCGATGATCGTCATCGTGCCGGTCATGCGATAGCCATCCTGCCAGGTCGCGCACACTTTGAAGCGCGGCGCCGGGTCCGCCGGCGTGCAGGGCGCGCGCCCTTTCGCGCCGGACACCCGCACGCAGTCTGGCCCGACCTGTGCCAGCCGGATCGCCGACCAGTCACAGATCACATCGGGCAGCAGATAGGCGGCCGGATCGCCCACTTCATACACCGCCTGTTCGGCCACGCCGGCGCAATCGACCCGGCCGCCAGTGCCCGCCGGCTTGGTGATCACGCATGTGCCATCGGCGTCGCATTCGGCAACCGGAAAACCCATGTCGTCCCAGCCCGCGCCCGTGCCCCAATCGGTTACGATCCCGCCGGTGACCTGGCATCCGCATTCGATCAGATGCCCGGCCAGGCTGCCCCCCGACAGCCGGTCATAATCGTCCGCCGCCCAACCGAATTCATGGATCAGCGGCCCCAGCACCAGCGCCGAATCCACGCAACGCCCGGTCAGCACCACATCCGCCCCCGCATCGAGCGCCCGCGCGATCGGCAGCGCGCCCAGATAGGCATTCGCGCTGGTGAGCGTGTCCGGCAACGGTTGCCCGGTGAACATTTCGGTCGCCCCGCCTGCGCGCCAGGCCCCGGCTCGGTCGGCCAGATCATCGCCATGCACCGTGGCAATCCGCAGGCTCACGCCTTCGCGCGCGCAGGCCTCGCGCAGCGCCGCAGCACAGGCCGCCGGGTTCAGCCCGCCGGCGTTGGTGACCACTTTGATGCCCTGCTGCGCGATTTCGCGCAGCAGCGGCCGCATCACCAGATCGACAAAATCGGTGGCATAGCCCAGTTCGGGGCGCTTTGTCCGCGCACGCGCCAGGATCGACATGGTGATTTCGGCCAGGTAATCCATCACTAGGTAATCGATGCCACCGCCCTGCACCAATTGCCGCGGACCATCGGGGGAATCGCCCCAGAACCCGGCGCCGCAGCCGATCCGCACCGTCCTGGCCATGACCGTCAGTTCCCGGTCCATTCGGGCGGTCGTTTGGCCAGAAACGCGGCAAAGCCTTCCTTCGCATCGGCGGTGCGCGCCAGGTTGGCCAGCATGAATTGCGCATATTCGATGGCATTGCTGGTGGTCATTTCGCGCACGCGGCCCAGCGCCTGTTTGCCCAGACGGATGCCGGTGGGGGATTTGTCTACGATCCGGCCGAGCAACCAGTCCAGCTTGGCGTCAAGCTGGTCGGCGGGCACGGCATAGTTGACGATGCGGTCGCGCGCCGCCTCTGCCGCCGTAATCGGTTCGCCGGTCAGGCACATTTCCATCATCGTGCGCACCGGCACCGTGCGCAACAGAAACGGCAGGATCATCATCGGGAACAAGCCGATCTTTACCTCCGACACGCCCAGCAGCGCGTCTTCGCGCGCGACCACCAGGTCGCAGGCGCAGACCAGCCCGAAACCGCCAGCCAGGGCATGGCCATTGACCCGCGCAATGATCGGCAGGCGGCATGCTTCCATCCGGCGAAACAGCGTGGCGACATGGTTGCGCGGATCGGCCTCATTCATGGTAAACGGCGTGCCGCTGGCATCGGCCTGCATGTCTCCGCCCGCGCAGAACGCGCGGTCACCGGCGCCAGTCAGCACCACGGCGCGCACATCGCCTGTCGCCTCGGCCGCATCAAGCGCCTGGCCGATCCCGGTCGACACATCGGCATTCATCGCGTTGCGCCGCTCTGGCCGGTCGATCGTGATTTCCAGCACATGGCCCCGCCGCCGCGTCCGGACCGCGCCATAGTGCGTTTCATCGGTCTGCTCGAAACTGCCCCCAACCTGCTCGGAACTGCCCATTATCGTTGCCTCCGGCGATCTCTTGCCACGTTTAAATGAGCCAAATTCATTTTTGTCAACCCGATTGGGCCAGCTGGCTTTCCTGGCCGCACGCAGACGATGAAAACCGGGCCTTGGGGCACTTGACGTTCCGGCGCATGGGCGGCACGACATCACAAAACGAAAGGAATTCATGTTGGCGCCTCGCAGGTGGCCGGCACGATGCAAAGGGAAGAGTATGTCCGGGTTTGAACTCGACGAGCAACAGCAGGCCATTCTCGAAACCGCCGACCGTTTTGGCCGTGAGCGCCTGTACGATCTGGCGCCGCGCATGGATGCGGAGGAATGGTGGCCGGCGGGCGCCTTTCCCGCGTTTGGCGACGCCGGCCTGTTGGGCATCACCATCGATGAAGAATTTGGCGGCGCCGGGCTCGATCTGCTGGCCGCAGGGCTGGTCCTGCAGGGCTTCGCGCGCTGGAACCATGCGCTGGCGCTCAGCTGGGTGGCGCACGACAACTTGTGCGCCAACAACATCTTTCGCAACGGCAACGCTGCACAGCGCGCGAAATACCTGCCCGATCTGTGCGCTGGCCGCACCGTGGGCTGCCTGGGCCTGACCGAGCCCGGCGCCGGGTCTGACGCGCTGGGCGCAATGCGCACCACCGCGCGGCGTGATGGTGATCACTATGTGCTGAACGGATCAAAGATCTATATCACCAACGGCGCGGTCGCCGATGTGGTTTTGGTCTATGCCAAGACCGACAAGGACCGGGGCGCCAAGGGCATTTCCGCCTTCATCGTCGAAACCACCAGCCCCGGTTTCGCCGTCGCGCAAAAACTGATTAAAATGGGCTATCGCGGCAGCCAGACCGCCGAACTGGTGTTTGACGAATGCCGCGTGCCGGCCGAAAACCTGCTCGGCACCGAAAATGCCGGGGTGGGCATCGTCATGGGCGGGCTCGATCTGGAACGCGCGATGATTTCGCCGATCTGCCTGGGCATTGCCGAACGCGCGCTCGATCTGTCGATCGATTATGCCCGCACGCGCGTGCAATTCGGCCAGCCGATCGGCCATTTCCAGATGGTGCAATCGATGCTGGCCGACATGTATGTGGCGGTCGAAACCATGCGGTCGTTCACCTATCAGACGCTGGCGCGCGCCGCGCGCATGGAGGTCGGCGGCGGCGGACGCGGCGAATTGCACAAACAGACCGCCGCGTCGGTGATGTACGCCGCGCAGGCCTGCCACAGCGTGCTGGACAACGCAGTGCAGATCCACGGCGGCAGCGGCTATATGTGGGAAACCGAAATCAACCGGCTCTATCGATCGATCAAGCTGCTGGAAATCGGCGCCGGCACGACCGAAGTGCGCAAAATGATCATCGCCGAAGACCTGCTGCGCGGCATTGCGCCGCGTGGGTGACGATCCGCCGCCCGCCTATGGCCTGGATGACGCGGCGCTGGCCGATCATCCAACGGTCTTTGCGCCCGGATCGCTGGCCGGGCGAACGGTGCTGATATCGGGCGGTGGCGGCGGGCTTGGCCGGGCGACCGGCTGGCTGATGGGCCGGCTGGGCGCGCGCCTGGTGCTGACCGGGCGCGACGCGGCAAAGCTGGACCAGGCCACCACCGCGATGGCCGAACGCGGCATTGCCGCCGTGGGCCGCGTGGTCGACATTCGCGAACCCGATGCGGTGGCCGCGTTGTTTGCGCAGATCGCCGACGACGGCGGCGTCGACATACTGGTCAACAGCGCCGGCGGGCAATTTCCGCAGGCCGCGATCGATTTTTCGGCCAAAGGCTGGAACACGGTGATCAACACCAATCTCAACGGCACCTGGCACATGATGCAGGGCGCCGCCCGCCTGTGGCGCGATGCCGCGCGGGGCGGATCGATCGTCAACATTGTGGTCGTCACGCGCCAGGGCCTGCACGGCGTGGCACACAGCGTGGCCGCGCGCGCGGGCGTGGTCGGGCTCAGCCAGGCGCTGGCGGTCGAATGGGCACCGCTGGGCATCCGCATCAATTGCGTCGCACCCGGCACAATCGAAACGCCGGGCTGGCGGGTCTATACGCCCGAAGTGATTGCGCACTATCCGGATTCCAACCCGATGAAGCGCGCCGGCACCGCCTGGGATGTGGCCGAAGCAGTGGCCTATCTGGCCGGTGATGCCGGCCGTTACGTAACGGGCGAAGTGCTGCATGTCGCCGGCGGCAGCCAGCTGTGGGGCGAAACCTGGACCATTCCGCGCCCGGCCTGGTTCGACCCGGACGGATAAATTCTGCGGGGTCGCGCTGCGCGCGACTCAAACCTCCCGCCCCGCCTCCCGCGACGAAGAGCACGAAAATGTCCGGGGGACGTTTTCGCTGAGGAGCCGACCACCAATGATACCATCATGCTGTGGTGGTCGGGCTCGCGAGGCGGGGCGGGAGGTTTGACTGCATGTCAGTGCAGCCAAAAATTATAACGCCTTCAGCCCGCCGATCACGAACTGGCTGACCAGCCGCGCCAGCCGGTCGACATTCATCGTCAGCCCGGAACCGATGTGGCGCCACGCCACATGTTCCATCCCGCCAAACACCATGTCGCGCACCAGCCGGTGGTCAATCTCGTGCGAAATCACCCCTTCATCCATCCCGGCTTCGAGTACGGGGATCAGCAGCGCGGTGTATTTGCGGTTCAGGCCCTGCTGGCTGGACCCGACATAATCGTCAAAGTTGCGCACTTCGGCGATGAACAGCCGGCAAATGCCGGTGTTTTCGCCAAACACGCGGATATGCGATCGGATCAGCGCGTGCAGCTTGCCCTCAAACCCCTGCCCTGCGGCAATCTCGCGCTCGGCCAGTTCCAGCGTCTGGCCATAGAAATGCGCCAGTGCCGCCGCCAGCAATTCGCGCTTGCCGGTAAAATAGCGATAGATCAGCCCGTCACTGGTGCCCGCCAGCGCAGCAATCTGGGCGATCGACGCCTTTTCAAAGCCGCGCTCGCCAAACACCACCAGCGCCGCGGCCACGATTGAATGGCTGCGTTCCTGCATCCTGACAGGTGATATGCGCGGCATTGGCTAACGCGGCTCCAGCATGGCAAGGTTGACTCATAATTGAATTGCATTCACCTTGAAACCGCCTTCGTAAAGCACAAAAAGGTTGCCGGGGCGCAATCGCCAGGTGGCGCCAATCGCCAGTGGCAAAAGCCCCGGCAAATTCGTTGCAACCGGAAGAGGGGTTGATGTCGGCGGCCAGTATCCACCAGAAGCCGGGCCAAACGAACGGCCAGAAACCGGGATGGTCGGGAACCTCGTCCATGCTCACACGCACCGCGCAGGTTGCCGGACAGCGGCGATCGACCGTGTTCGGCGCGGTGGAACGCACCTGGGCACAGACCACCGACCGGGCCGCACGCGCCGGCGCGGCGCTGTCGGCGCTGGGCGTAAAGGCGGGTGATCGCGTCGCGGTGCTGGCGCTGACCAGCGACCGTTATGTCGAATTGCTGGCGGGCATCCCCTGGGCGGGCGGCGTGGTCGTGGCACTGAACTGGCGCTGGTCATTGGCGGAACTGGCCGATGCCCTGCAGGATTGCGAACCGTTGGTGCTGTGGTGCGACCGCGCCATGGTCGCCACCGCGCAGGCGCTGGCGCAGGGCCGACCAGGGCTGACCCTGCTGGCGCTGGATGAAGGGCCGGACGGCCTGGCGTGTTATGAGGACCTGATCGCAGCCGCGCAGCCCGGCGTACCGGTCCCGCGTGGCGGCGATGACGCGTTTCAGCTGGCCTATACCGGCGGCACCACCGGGCGGTCAAAAGCCGCGATCATGACCCACCGCAACGTGCTGGTAGAGGCGCTGGCCTGCCATGCCGAGGGCGTGCTGGGCGCGGACAGCACATTCCTGCTCAACGGGCCGATGTTCCACGCCGCCGGCACCTGGCCCAGCCTGTCGATCATGTCCAGCGGCGGCACGCTGGTGCTGATGCCGCAGCTGGAGGTGGAGGCCGCGCTGACGCTGATCGAACGGCACCGCGTGACCGAAGCGCTGCTGGTGCCGACCGTGCTGCAGATGCTGCTGGATCACCCCCGGTTTGCAGAATTTGATCTGTCGGCGTTCCGCACCATTCTGTACGGCGCAGCGCCGATTACCGAGGCGTTGCTCGATCGCGCGCTGACCGCGTTTCCCGCCACGCGCTTTGTACAATGCTATGGCATGACCGAACTGGCGCCGGTCTGCGCGATGCTGCCGCATGAATATCTGATCGGGCCGTGGCGCGCGGCCGGCGCGCATCGTGCGGCCGGGCGGGCGCTGATCGGGGTCGAAATCGCCATTGTCGATGCCGATGACCGGCCGCTGCCGCGCGGCGCAGTGGGCGAAGTGATCGTGCGATCCGAAACCATGATGCGCGGATACTGGCGCCGCCCCGAAGAGACCGCTGCAGCACTGCGCGGCGGCTGGATGCACACCGGCGATGCCGGGTACATGGATGCGAACGGGTTGGTCTATGTGGTTGACCGGGTGAAGGACATGATCATTTCGGGCGGCGAAAACGTCTATAGCACCGAAGTGGAAAACGCGCTGTGCAGCCACCCCGACGTGTCAGAGGCGGCGGTATTCGGCATTCCCGATGCCAAATGGGGCGAAGCGGTCCACGCCGTGGTCCGCCTGCGCGCCGGGGCATCGGTCACCACCGATGCGATCATCGCCCATGTGCGGAACCGCATCGCCGGTTACAAAGTGCCGCGGTCGATCGATGTACGTACCGAACCGTTCCCGGTCACCCCCGCCAACAAGATCCTGAAACGCGAACTGCGCCGCCCGTTCTGGGAAGGACGCGGCCGCGCCATTGTCTGAGCGCGCAGTTCGCCAACGCCAGTGCCTTAGCCCGCGCCGGTTTAGCCAGCGCCCGCCGGCCGCGCGGTCGATTGGCGCACCACCAGTCGTGGCGGCAGCATGCGCACATCCATCGGGCGCCCGTTGATCTGTTCGATCAGCGCCTCCACCATCGCCGCCCCACCGCGGATGACATCCTGCGCCACGGTGGTCAGCGGCGGGTGGGAAAATCCGGCCAGCGGAATGTCATCGAACCCGACCAGGCCGATATCGTCGGGAATTGACAGCCCGGCTTCTTCAAACGCGCGCATCGCGCCGATGGCGATCAGGTCGCATGCGGCAAACACCGCGTCGAACGGTTTGCCACGCGCCAGCAATTCGCGCGCGGCGGTATAGCCGGCCGCGTCGGTGGTGACCGCGCCGACCACCAGATCGGGATCGGGGGTTATCCCGGCCGCAATCATGGCGTCGCAGGCGCCGCGCCACCTGTCCTCGGCCTCTGGCGCATGGCTTGATGCTTCGCCCAGAAATGCGATGCGGCGATACCCCTGCGAAACCAGGTGCTGCCCCGCCAGCAGACCACCCATCCGGTTGTCGCTGCCGATGGTCATGCCGGGTGCATCGGCGCTGACCGATCCCCAGCGCACGTAACGGGCCCCTTCGGCCTCCAGCTGGTTCAACCGTTCGCGATAGGTTTCGTAATCGCCATAGCCCAGCAGCATAATGCCGTCGGCCTTGCGGCTGTATTCGTAGTCGACATGCATGCTGCGCGAAAATTGCTGGAACGATGTCAGCAGGTCATAGCCATGCCGCGCGCACGTGCGCGCGATCGACCCCAGCATCGGCAGGAAAAACGGATTGATATGCGATTCGTCGGGCGTCGGATCTTCAAAAAACAGCAATGCCAATGTGTTGGTGGTGCGCGACCGCAGGCGTGAGGCATTCCGGTCCACCGCGTAATTCAGTTGCGCTGCGATCGCTTCGATTCGCAGCCGCGTTCCTTCGCTGACCGACGGATGCCCGCGCAGCGCGCGCGAAACAGTCGGCTGCGACACCCCGGCGCGCTGGGCGATATCGAATGATGTCGGCTTAAAGCTCATGCCTGCGCGACGATCCTGTCCCCGTCTTTTGTTGTGTTGTTGCCTGTTTAGCACCACCGCGCGGCTGCGCAAAGCGGATTGAAAATGACCCCCGGCACGCCCGTTTTGGCAGCTCGGTCTAACATACGTATGTCGCATTCTTTACCCGCATGGCCGGTCCGGCGCAAAAGCACATCAACGAAAACGCGCTGAAACGCATGGCCATGGGGGCTGCGTCGGTCGCGTCAGGCTTGCACACCGAGATGCGTCAAGCGCACCGGCACAGGGAGGATGACATATGAAACGGATCCAGAACTCGCGCGCATCGGCGTCGATCAAGACTTTGCTGAAGACCGGCGTGGCGCTGATGGCCGTGGCCGGAATCACCCCGGCGATGGCGCAGACGGCCGGCGCCCCGGCCGCCGCCCCCGCCACCGATGCCAAGCCTGTGACAGACGGCGACGCGATCGTCATCAGCGGCTATGCCCGGTCGATCACCAACGCCAACCGCATCAAGGAAATGTCGGTTTCGGTGGTTGAAGCGATCTCGGCCGAAGACGTCGGCAAATTGCCCGACGTATCGATCAGCGATGCGCTGTCGCGCCTGCCTGGCCTGGCCGTGCAGCAATCGGCCGGTCGCGCCAAATATCTGTCGATCCGCGGGTTCGGCCCCGATTACACCACCGCCACGCTGAACGGCCGGATGATCGCCACTGTCGATGACAACCGCCGTTTTGACTATGGCCAGTTTCCGGGCGACTTGTTCCAGGAAATCGACGTCATCAAGACGCCGTCGGCCGACCTGCTCAACGCCGGCCTCGCCGGTACGGTCAACCTGCAGACTTATGATCCGCTGAAGGCGAAGAAATCGTTCAGCGTGAACGTCCAGGGTGCGATCGGCAAATATGCCTCGCTCAACCCGGAATCGTCGAACAAGGGCTACAAGGTTTCCACCGTCTATGTGAACAAGTTTGCCGATGACACCATCGGCGTGTCGCTGGGCTTTTCGGCAATCAAGGACCCGTCGCAGGATTACCACTGGGCAACCGGCGGCGGCAACGGCAACTATTACGGGCCGGGCAACAAGGACGCCGCGGGCAATATCGGCCCGCAGGATATCCAGAACTTTGCCAACACCAACGTGCTCTATCGCCAGACCGGCTTTGGCCACGTGGTCTATCGCCCCAGCGACGCGTTCGAAATGGCGGTCGATGCACTGTACAGCCAATCCAAGACCCGCGAATATTCGCGCGGCTGGGAAATGCCGCTGGCCAGCTGGAGCCACGACACACAGATCCCCGGCACCGAAACCGCGACCAGCGACGGCTATGTCCAGTCCGAACAGTGGAAGGTCAATCCGGTTCTGCGCAACGACCTCAACACGTCGGATGCCAAGACACTCGCGATCGGCTGGAACGCCAAGGTCAAGGTTAGCGATGCGATCCGGCTGGTGGTCGATGCCAACTATTCGCGCGCCACGCGCCACGACAACACCTATGAAATCTATGGCGGCATCTCGCACCTGAACAACACCAACCCTGCCACCGCGACGATCACGCGGCAGCCCGATGGCAGCTATGGCGTCAACATTGCCGGCGCCAACTATGCCGATCCGGCGCAAGTGTCGCTGACCGACCCGCAAGGCTGGGGCCAGGTCGGATTCAACAACGTTCCCGACTTTGTCAACACGATCAAGGGCCTGCGCGCCGAACTGCAGGGCCACCTGGGCGATGGCTTTTTCAAGGGCTGGGAACTGGGCGCCAATTTCAGCGATGAAAAGAAGACGTCGAACTATTCGGGCTATTTCATCTGTCTGCCAGGCGCCGCCGGGTACAGCTCGGTCGGCAATTGCGGCGACTGGCCGGGCCTGGGCGGCGGCCCCAACAGCGTCGCCATTCCGCAGTCGATCATCACCGGATCGGTCACACCCTATGGCGTGACCGGGACCAGCATCATCGCGGTCAACCCGATTGCCGCGCAAAACCTGCTGCGCACCGCACCGCAGTCGCAAAGCAACAACAGCGCGCGTGACTGGACCGTGCGGGAACGCGTGCTGACCGGCTATGCCCAGATCAATTTTGATGGCACATCGGGCGGCATCGGCATTCGCGGCAATTTTGGCGTGCAGATTGTCCACACCAACCAGGGTTCGACCGGTTCGATCGCGCTGAATGCGACGACCGCGCTGCCCAGCTATGCCAGCACCAACTACACCTATTTCCTGCCGAGCCTGAACACCCGGTTTGAAGTCGCGCCCAAGACGTTCATCCGTTTTGGTGCCAGCCGCACCATTGCTCGTGCAAAGCTTGACAACGAAAACTCCTCATTCGCGGTCAATTCGTGCGGCGCCAACGGCTGCACCACGGTGCCGCAGATCGGTGGCAAGACACCGTTGCTGTCGGGCAACGGCGGCAACCCCTATATCCGCCCGTACTTCGCGGATAACGTCGATCTGGCAGTGGAAAAATACTTTGCCCATGATCAGGGCAAGATCGCCCTCGCCGGCTATTACAAACACATCACCAACTTCGCGACCCAGAACCAAAAGCTGAACAACGGCAACATCAACAGCGATGGCCCCGGATCGACTACCACCTACACTTACGATTTCACCCCCTACCAGGCGCTGGTGACCACACCGGGGCTGTTGAACAATCCGGCCTACACGCTGCTGGGTTATGCTTCGGCGCCGATCAACGACGGGTCGGGCGATGTCTATGGCTTTGAAGTCAGCGCCGTGCTGCCGCTGAAGGTGTTGACACCGGCGCTCGACGGGTTCGGGGTGATCGGCAACTATGCCAACACCACCAGCAAGATCAAGTTTTCCAACGGAAACTCGATCACACTGCCAGGTCTGTCAAAGAGCGTGTTCCAGGCGCAGCTCTACTTTGAAAAGTACGGCTTCAACGCCCGCACCTCGTTCACCCATCGCGGGCAATATCTGGGTGATTACCAGCTGTTCAGCGCGCAGGTGACCGCCAACCAGACCAAGCCGCAATCGACGCTGGATGCGCAGATCGGGTATGATTTCAAATCCGGCCCGCTCAATGGTCTGTCGCTGTATGTTCAGGGCCACAACCTGACCAATTCCAAGACACTGTCGTACGTGAACAACGACCCGAACGAGATCAACATCCGCGACCAGTACGGCGCGACCTATCTCGCCGGCGCAACGTTCAAGTTCTGATCGAAATGCTGCGGGGGCGGGCCACCAACCCCTCCCCCGCAACCCGCCCGCACTCGTCACCCGCGGGGTGATGCGTATGGATGAAGTCGGTTTGAACACCAGGGTTCCCTCACCCCCTTCGGTCGCGGTCTGGCTTGGCCAGTCTGCGACCGTCTGGTATCGGGCAAGGCCATGACGACGCCACCACGCCATCGCATAGTCATCATCGGCGGCGGCACCGCCGGGTGGATCGCGGCGGCGTCGCTGGCGCGCTATCTGCCTGCACACCGCCACGCCATCACGCTGATCGAATCCGATGATATCGGCATTGTTGGCGTGGGTGAGGCGACGATTCCGCAGATCCGCCTGCTGAACGCGGCGCTGGGCCTGGACGAATATGCGTTCATGCGCGCGACCCAGGCGACGTACAAACTGGGGATCGAATTTGTCGGCTGGGGCGCAGCCGAAAGCCGATACATGCACGGGTTTGGCGCGGTCGGCCGGCCGCTCGGCCAGGCCGCGTTCCACCACCACTGGTTGCGCGGGCTGGGCCTGGGCGAAACCGCGCCGCTCGATGCCTATGCGCTGAATGCGCAGGCCGCGTGGGCCAACCGGTTCGACAAGCCACAAGGCGGCCCCGATTTGCCCTATGCGTTTCATTTCGATGCGTCGCTGTTTGCGCCCTATTTGCGCGACTGGGCTACCCCGCGCGGGGTCGCGCGCATCGAAGGTCGCGTTGTCAGTGTGGGCCGCGATGCCCACAGCGGCGATGTGCGCGATGTGCAGCTGGCCGGCGGACAAATTATCGCCGGTGATCTGTTCATCGATTGTTCGGGCTTTCGCGGTCTGTTGATTGAGGGCGCGCTGGGCACCGGGTATGAAACCTGGGGGCACTGGTTGCCCTGCGACCGCGCGCTGGCGGTGCCCTGCGCCCGGGTTACGCCGCTGACGCCCTATACCCGGTCAACCGCGCATGCCGCCGGGTGGCAATGGCGCATCCCGTTGCAGCACCGTACCGGCAACGGGCATGTCTATTGTTCGGCGCATGTCAGCGATGATGATGCGGCGCGTCTGCTGCTGGACACGCTGGATGCTGCCCCGCTGGCCGATCCGCGCCCGATCCATTTTACCACCGGGCGCCGCCGCGCGTTCTGGAACCACAACGTGGTCGCGCTGGGACTGGCCGCCGGGTTTATGGAACCGCTTGAATCCACCAGCATCCATCTGGTGCAATCGGCCATCGAACGCGTGATCCGCTATCTGCCCAACGGGCCGATCCAGCCCGCCGATGTTGCGGCATACAATGCCGACACCATCTTTGAATGGGAACGCGTGCGCGATTTCATCATCGCGCATTACCACATCAACACCCGGCCCGAACCGTTCTGGCGCGATTGCGCGGCCATGGCGGTGCCCGACAGCCTGGCGGCAAAGCTGGCGCTGTTTCGCGCCAATGGCCGCATCGTGCGCCACGCCGACGAACTGTTTGCCGAAGTCGGCTGGTTGCAGGTCATGGTCGGCCAGGGCGAACGCCCGCACGGCCATCACCCGCTGGCCGACGCGCAATCCGATGCCGAAGTGCGCGAATTGCTGCAATTGTTGCGCCAGGTCATCGGCCGCCAGGCCAATGCCCTGCCCGACCACGCGGCATTCATTTCACGGCATTGCCAGGCGTAATTCCCAACAGAAACGTGTTGACCGTCAGCCGCGCGCGGCGCGGATCGGGTGACAGGTCCAGATCATCGGGCAGATCGGCACAATGCAGCGCATGGCTGCGATAGATCAACGCGCGATTGGGGCGGGCATCGAACCGCGCGATGCAGTCATAAATCGGCGTATCACCTGCAATATAGCCCGCCACCGGCAAGCCATGTTGCGCAACATCGCGGTGCAGCGCGGCATCATAAACCGGGTGGCGCGCGGCATCGATCGTTTCGAAACCGGTGCTGCGGTGGCGGTAGAACGCGGTGCCACCCTGGTCGGCGCGTGACAGGAAATGCAGCAGCGCGATACGTTCCCGCTCCAACCCGTCGATATGCGGAATGCGCTGGATCGGGGTCAGCGCGGCGGGCGGCGTGGTCACGATCGAATAGCCCGCCGACACCAGCGCCGGGGCTGCATCCAACCCAAATGTTGCGGTGATCAGGTCGATCACCGGGCCCAGAAACGCGGCCACATCATCGGCCGCGACTTCGGCGCGCAGGCCGGGGTAATGCCGGCCCAGCGGGCGATAGGCCAGGGCCTCTGCGTGCGCTCGCAGCCGCGCCGGATCGGGCACAAAATCGTCGATCACGATCACCGGCTGGCGTTCATGGCCGATCGGTTCGATGCGGTGGATCAGCGCACCGGCTCCGGCAACAGACGCGCCAGCGCCGCGTCGTGGGTGGGAAAGGTTGCCGCCGCCGCGCGCATCAGATCGCGCAGGGATCGCAAATGCTGCGCACCATCGACCAGCCCGGCGCGCGCATCGGCCATCGTGTCATAGCCGGCGGGAACCAGCCCCTGCCCCAGATAGACCGCCAACCAGCTGGGATTGCGGAACAGTTCATCCTGTGGCGAAACCAGCCGCGCCGCCGCCTGCCAGTGCCGCAGTTTATAGGCCAGCTCATCGGGCACCGCCATGGCCGCGCATTGCCGCCAGAACGGTTCGGGGCGGGTATTGGCATGGTAATGCAGGATGATGAAATCGCGGATGCGTTCGTATTCGGCGGCAGTGGCGCGGTTGAATTCTTCGGCATTGAGCGGATCGTGGTTGCGATCGGGCAGCACCAGCAGCAACCGTTCCACCGCGGTCTGGATCAGATGCAGGCTGGTCGATTCCAGCGGTTCCAGAAACCCCGATGCCAGCCCGATAGCCACGCAATTGTTGACCCATGACCGGCGGCGGCGCCCGGCGGTAAAGCGGATCACGCGCGGATCGGCCAGCCCCGGGCTTTCCACATGCGCGTGCAGGATATCCACCGCCTGGTCATCACCCATCACCGCCGAACAATAGACATGGCCATTGCCCTGGCGATGCTGCAGCGGAATGCGCCATTGCCACCCGGCGGCATGCGCGGTGGAGCGCGTATAGGGCGTGATCGGCCCGGTGTTGGCAGTGGGCATCGCCACCGCGCTGTCGCACGGCAACCAGTGCGCCCAGCTGTCAAACCCCGATTCCAGCGTGCGTTCGATCAACAGCCCGGCAAAGCCCGAACAATCGACAAAGAAATCCCCGGCGATCTGCCGCCCGTCATCCAGCGTGACATGGGTCAGGTGCCCGGTCTGGCCATCGCGGCCGACCGTTTCGATTCGCCCCTCAGCGCGGACAACGCCGCGCGCCTCGGCATAAGTGCGCAAGGTTTTGGCGTAGAGCCCGGCGTCGAAATGATAGGCATAGCCATGGGTCGATCGCACATCGCGCGCATTGTCGACCGGCGGACCAAAGCGGTTTTCGCGCGCCAGTGCCCAGCACATCGCATAATCATCGATCGGCGTCGCATCACCGCGCGCGCGTTCGCGCAAGTACCAGTGGTGCAGCGGCACGCGGTCAAAATCCGCGCCATAGGTGCCGAATGGATGAAAATAGCGCGAATGGGCCGTACCCCAGCCGACAAATTCGATGCCCAGTTTGTAACTGCCGCGCGTGCTGCGCAAAAATTCCGCTTCATCAATCCCCAGCCGCGCGTTGAACGACCGGATCGGCGGGATGGTCGCCTCACCCACTCCGACCGTGCCGATCGCATCGGATTCGACCAGCGTGATCGCAATGCTGCCGCCAAGGGCATTGGCCAGCGCGGCGGCAGTCATCCAGCCGGCAGACCCGCCGCCGACGATGACGATTGAACGGAGCGTGGCCGGATTGCTATCCATACCCAACGCTAACCGCCACCGGTGCCGATGGCAATTGCCGCGCCGGGCAGCACCGCGCAGAGCTGTGCTGTCGGTATACGTATTCTTGTGCCGCAGCGGCGGCGGCGGTGGCACAAGGCCGCCAACCAAGGGAGAGATCGTGTCCTGTTCATCCGCAACGCGCGCCGCCATCGCCGGCCTGCGTCCATACGCCATGGCCGTGCGTCTTGCCGCCGCCGTGCTGGCGCTGTGCGTGTCGGCTGGCGCCCATGCCGCGCCACAGCGGGCGCTGGCATCGCAGGTGGCGGCGCGCGGCGTTGACGATGAAATCATTTATTTCCTGCTGCCCGACCGGTTTGACAACGCTGATGCGTCCAACGATCGCGGCGGGCTGACCGGCGATCGGCTGCATACCGGATATGATCCGGCCGACCGCGCATTTTACCATGGCGGCGATCTGGCCGGTGTCATGCGCCGGCTCGATTATATCAAGGCGCTGGGCGCCACCGCGATCTGGATCGGCCCGGTGATGAAAAACCGCCCGGTGCAGGGCGCGCCGGGGCACGAAACCGCCGGTTACCACGGTTATTGGATTACCGATTTCACCCAGGTCGATCCGCATTTCGGCACCAGTGCCGATTTTGCCCGGCTGGTGGCGGCGGCACACGCGCGCGGCCTGAAATTCTATATGGATATTGTCGTCAACCACACTGCCGATGTCATCAAATATGGCGAATGCCCGGTCGCACCCTGCCCCTATCACAGCCGCGCCGATTACCCCTATCAGCGGCGTGGCGGGATTGGTGGTGCGGCGATCAACCCGGGCTTTGCCGGCGACAGCATCGGTACGCCTGCCAATTTCGCACAGCTGACCAGCCCCGACTATGCCTATACGCCGGTGATCGATGCCGCTGACAGGCATGCCAAAGTGCCCGACTGGCTGAACAATCCGATCTATTATCACAATCGCGGCGACACCACGTTTGCCGGTGAAAATTCGACGATGGGCGATTTTGCCGGGCTGGATGACGTGATGACCGAACACCCGCGCGTGGTCCGCGGGATGATCGATATCTATGCCGACTGGGTGCGGCGCTATCATGTTGACGGGTTTCGCATCGACACTGCCAAACATGTCGATCCGGCATTCTGGCGCGCGTTCATCCCCGCCATCCGCGCCGTCGCGCGCCACGAAGGCCTGCCCCATTTCGCCATCTTTGGCGAAGTCGGCGGCGGCAGCGACAACGCGCAGTACCAGGCCGTATCGACCCAGGTCGCGCATTTTCCCGCCACCATCGATTTCGGTTTCCGATTCAAGGTCATCGACGCGGTCAGCGGCAAAGGCGGCACCGATCTGCTGGAAAACCTGTTTGCGATCGACCCGTTGTATGCCGGTGGCGAAGCGGCCGCGCGCGATCAGGTGACTTTTGTTTCCAACCACGACAACGGCCGCATCGGCTGGTTCATTCGTCGCGCGTTGCCGCAGGCGGGCGATGATGAAGTGCTGGCGCGGGTCACACTGGCGCATGCCATGCTGATGACTTTGCGCGGGGTGCCCGCCATCTATGCCGGCGACGAACAGGGCTTTGCCGGGCTGGGTGATGACCAGAACGCGCGCGAAGACCAGTTCGGATCGCAAGTCGCCGCCTTCAACGCGGAAAAGCTGATCGGCACCGGTACCACCACGGCCGACCCGCATTTCGGCACCGATCATCCGCTGTTTCACACGATTGCCCAGCTTGCGCAGATCCGCCAAGAAACGCCGGCGCTGCGCAGCGGGCGGCAGATCGTGCGCGCCCGCTCCACCGTACCAGGGTTATTTGCGGTATCGCGGATCGATCCAGCGGACGGGCACGAAGTGCTGATCGCATTCAACACCGCCACGACGCCGGTGTCGGCGCAAATCGCGGTCGAGGTCGGCACCACGCACCTGACTGCGCTGGCCGGAACTTGCCCCGCCGCCGCCAATGCCCCCGGCTCGCTGCGGATCGACCTGCCCGCACTGGGCTATGTGATTTGTGATGGCCGCAAATGATTGATGCCCAACCAATGCCCGTCGCGGACACCGCAACCGGCCACGAATGGTGGCGCGGCGCGGCAATCTATCAGATCTATCCGCGCAGCTTTGCCGACAGCAATGGTGATGGCATCGGCGATCTGCCAGGGATTACCGCGCATCTGGATCATGTCGCCAGCCTGGGCGTCGATGCGATCTGGATTTCGCCGTTTTTCACCAGCCCGATGGTCGATTACGGCTATGACGTAGCGGATTACCGCGATGTCGATCCCACCTTTGGCACGCTGGCCGATTTTGATGCGCTGATCGCACGCGCGCATGCGCTGGGGCTGAAGGTCACCATCGATCTGGTGTTTGCGCATACCTCTGACCATCATGCCTGGTTCGTCGACAGCCGCAGCGGCCGCAATGGCCACCATGCCGACTGGTACGTGTGGGCCGACGCCAATTCCGACGGCACCCCGCCCAACAACTGGCAATCGGTGTTTGGCGGCCCGGCGTGGACCTGGGACGCGCGGCGCCAGCAATACTATTACCACCAGTTCCTGAAGGAACAGCCGCAGCTGAACGTACACCTGCCCGCGGTGCAGGATGCGCTGTTGGACGTGACGCGGTTCTGGCTGGAACGGGGCGTGGACGGGTTTCGCTTTGACGCGCTCAACCATTCGATGTTCGATCCGGCACTGACCGACAATCCGCCGGCCACCGACAATCGCCCGCGCACGCGATCCTATGATTTCCAGATCAAGTCATTCAGCCAGAACCACCCCGACGTGGTCGGCTTTGTCGAACGCATCCGCCGCGTGTGCGACGATTACGGCGCGATTTTCACGGTTGCCGAGGTCGGCGGCGATGGCGCGATGCCACTCATGAAGGCCTACACCGCGGGCGACCATCGCCTGTCGAGCGCCTATGGCTTTGATTTTCTTTATGCCCCCGAATTCGATGCCCGGCTGGTTGCCAAAGTGCTGCAGGCCTGGCCCGGCACGCGGGACGCCGCCGGCCTGACCGAGGGCTGGCCCAGTTGGGCGTTTGAAAACCATGACGCCCCGCGCTGCCTGTCGCGGTGGACCGACGACGCCGCCCGTCCGGCGTTTGCGCGCATGATCATGGCGCTGCTGGTGGCGCTGCGCGGCAATGTGTTTCTGTACCAGGGGCAGGAACTGGGCCTGTTGCAGGACACCATTCCGTTTCATCTGCTGAAAGACCCGGAGGCGATCGCCAACTGGCCGCTGACGCTCAGCCGCGACGGTGTGCGCACACCGATGCCGTGGGATGCCACTGTGCCCCATGGCGGATTTACGCGTGGAGACCCGTGGCTGCCGCTGTCGGCGGACAACATGGCGCGCGCGGTCAACACGCAGCAGCACAATCCGGCCGCGTTGCTGGCGCATACCCGCGCGATGCTGGCGCTGCGCCGCGCGCACCCGGCGCTGCGGCTGGGCACGGTCGAAGCCTTGCGCGTTGATGGCGACCTGCTGTGCTTTACGCGGCGGGGGCCGAGCGAAGCGATCCATTGCGCGTTCAACATCGGCCCCGCACCGTGCGACTACAGTGCGCCCGGCGGCGAGGTCATCCTGTCGCTCAACCAGGCCGATATGCAAGTGCTGCCGGCGTGGGGCGTGCTGTTTGTCAGGGATGGGGCGGTGTAAAACCGCAGGCGGCCATGGTTGGCGCGCGCGGCGTGTTGCCCGCGCGTATACCTATGCGAAAACATTGCCTGCGCAAGTGCCGGTGGTACGATCGCCGGAATTATAAAAATTGGCCGGAGTGTGATGTTTTGAAACGCGTTTTGTCGCGCCTGCTGGCAGCGGGAATGCCATCGCTGCTGGTCTTTTCGGCGACTGTGCTGGCCCAGCCGGTTGCGCAACCAACAGGCCATTTCGTTGCCGAAACACCGGTCGCGCGGGTTGATTATTGGCAAAAGCGGGCCGCGCAGATTGATGAACGACTGGCCGACCGCCAGAGCATGGCGGCGATCAGGCTGGTGTTCGTCGGCGATTCCATCACCGATTTCTGGCATCTGGATGCCAACCCGTGGTTTCCCGGCAAATTTTGCGGCGCGGCGATCTGGGATGAAAGCTTTGGCGGCGCCGTACCCGGGCAAACCGCGCTGAACCTGGGTGTATCGGGCGACCGGATCGAACATGTGCTGCACCGGCTGATGCCCGCCGCCGATGGTGGCGAAGGCTGGCTTGACCGGCCCGATCTGCGCCCGGACCGCGTGTTTGTGATGCTGGGCATCAACAATTCGTTCGACGCCGAAACGCCCGCCGCAGCCAGCATCATCAAGGGCGTCATGGCCGTCGTCGCGCGCATACGCGAACGCCAGCCCAACGCGCAAATCGTCGTCCAATCGCTGTTGCCGACCGAAGACGATGCCAAGAATCGCGATCTGGTCAGGCCGGTCAATGCGGCGCTGCGCGACTTCGCCGGCGCAGACAAAGCCCTGCGCTTCCTCGACCTGTACCCCTCGTTCGTCGATGCCGGCGGCATGCAGCGCCGCGACCTGTTCAACGACGCCCTGCACCCCAGCCGCGCCGGTTATCGGGTGTGGCGCGATCAACTGGTGGCGTTCCTGCACACCGCTGCCGCGGCGCCTGCGCGCTGATGACCCTGGCCGCGATCGGCCGTGCCGCCCTGCTGGTGCTGGTGCTGGCGCTCGCCGGCACGGCGCCCGCAGCTTTCGCAAGGGCCGCATTGCCGCCCGTGGCCTATGTCGATCCGTTCATCGGCAGCGATGGCACCGGCCACACCACCCCGGCCGCCACCCGGCCGTTCGGCATGGTGGCGCCGGGGCCGGACAATGTCGATCATGGCTGGGAATATTGCAGCGGGTACCAATTTCGCGCGCCCACGATCGATGGCTTTTCGCAAACACATCAAAGCGGCACCGGCTTGCCCGAAATGGGCGATATCCTGCTGATGCCGATGGCCATCCGGCGCACCACCGGTTTTGCCAGCCACTATGCCAAATCGAGCGAAGCCGCGCGCGCGGGCTATTATACCGTTCGCCTGGACGACAATGCGGTGAAAGTCGAACTGACCAGCACGACCCGGGTTGCGCTGCATCGCTATACATTTGACCGGCCTGGCCGGGTCTGGGTGCTGGCCGATTTCCAACACAGCCTGCATTTTCTTGATGGGCCCAGAGTCACCGCCAGCGACGTGCGTCTGGGCGCTGACGGCGCCGATGGCAGCGTGGATTCAACCAATTGGGCGGTGCGCCATGTTGCCTTTGCGCTGCGGTTCGATCATCCGATCGCCGCCAGCGAACGCCTGCCCGCCGCGCCCGGCGAAAATGCGCCGCGCTATCTGCTGGCGTTCGATCTTGGCACCGGCCGCACTTTGCAGGCCAAAGTTGCGGTATCATCAACCGATGAGGCGGGTGCACAGCGCAACCTGACCGAATTGCCAGGCTGGCAATTTGATGCGGTGGCGCTGGCATCGGCCACGCAATGGAACCGGTTGCTGGGCCGCGTGACGATCGACGCGGACGCGCGCACCCGACGCGTGTTTACCACCGCGCTGTATCATGCGTTTGTACACCCCGCGACGCTGTCGGATATCGACGGACGCTATCGCGGGGCCGATGGCCAGATCGCCCGTACACGCGGGGCTGTGGAATATTCGACGCTGTCGCAATGGGACAGTTTTCGCGCCGCACAGCCGCTGTACACGCTGATCGTGCCAGAGCGAGTGAACGATTTTGTGCTGACCATGCTCGATCACGCGCGCGCGCGGGGCTATCTGCCGATCTGGGCGCTGTGGGGGCGCGAAACCGATACCATGATCGGTGATCCATCGCTGTCGATCATTGCCGACGACTGGGCCAAGGGCTTTCGCGGTTTTGATGGCCACGAAGCGCTGGCGGCGATGATCCGCACATCGACGGTTGACCATGCCCATTCGCAGTGGAGCATGTTCGACCAATACGGCTATTACCCGTTTGACCTGGTTTCCAACGAGGCGGTCTCGCGCTCGCTGGAGGCTGGCATCGGCGATGCGGCCACCGCGCGTATGGCCGCCATGCTGGGCGACCCGGCCGCTGCCACCCGCTTTGGCACCCGCGCTGCGGCCTATCGCGCGCTGATCGATCCCGAAACGCATCTGGCGCGCGGCCGCGACAGCGCAGGGCACTGGCGCACCCCGTTCGATCCGCTGACCGCGACGTCCCCGCTCAACAATCCGGGCGATTATACCGAGGCGAATGCCTGGCAATATTCCTGGACGCCGGCGCTGCACGACCCCGCGGGCCTGATTACCGCGATGGGCGGGCGCGCGGCCTTTACCGCCATGCTCGACCGGTTTTTTGGCGTGACATCGACAAAGGCCGACAAGTACCTGGGGCAGGAAGCCATGCTGGGGCAGTATACCCACGGCAACGAACCCGATCAGCACGTGCCCTGGCTGTATCTCTGGTCCGACACCCCGTGGAAGGCGGCGCAGACGGTGCGCACGATTGCCGCGCAGTTTTATCACGACACACCCGATGGCGTGATGGGCAACGAAGACGCCGGCCAATTGAGCGCATGGTACGTGTTTGCCACACTGGGGTTCTATCCGGCGCAACCGGCCAGCGGCAGCTTTGTCGCCGGCGTGCCGCTGGTAAGCCGTGCCACGATCCGCGTGCCGGGCCGCGCACCGCTGGTGATTGCCCGGACCGGCACCGGCGACCTGCTGAAAACGCTGACCTATCAGGGGCGTCACGTTGACCCGCTGGCGCTGCCCTATCGCGATCTGGCGCGGGGCGGCACCCTGCGGTTTGCCATCGCCCCCGTGATGTCCCCCGATCGAAAAGGAACCGTCCGATGATCCGCCGCCTGATTGTACTGTGTATGGCCCTGTTCGGGCTGGGTGCGACCCCGGTCCATGCCGACACACCGCTGGCGGGTGGCACGCTGGTGCAGATCAGCGCGTTCCCATCGGCTTTGGTAACCCCGCGCCAGGTCTCGATCTGGTTGCCGGCGGGCTATGCCACCAGTGGTCGGCGCTATCCGGTCGTGTATTTCCATGACGGGCAAAACCTGTTCGACCCGGCCACTGCCTATGGCGGGAAAACGTGGGGCGTGGCCGAAACCCTGTCGGCGATGCACGTCGATGCGATTGTGGTGGGAATCTGGAACACGAAACAGCGCGGCCGCGAATATTTTCCGGCCAAGGTGTTTGCCCTGCTGCCCCCCGATCAGCAGGCCAATGCCGTGGCAACCCATGGCGGTGCGCCCCTGTCGGACGCTTACCTGCAATTCATTGTCACCGAGCTTAAACCGGCAATCGACCGCGCCTATCGCACGCGCCCCGGCCGCGCCGATACCAGCATGGCCGGGTCCAGCATGGGCGGGTTGATCTCGCTGTATGCCATGGCCGAATATCCGCAGGTGTTTGGCCAGGTCGCATGCCTGTCGGTGCATTGGCCGATGAGCGATCCGCGCAAGAGCGATCCGGCAGTGGTGACGGCGGCGTGGGCTGGCTATCTGAAAACCAGCCACTGGCAACCGGGCCAGAACCGGCTCTATATGGATCACGGCACGCTGACGCTGGACAGTTTTTATCGCCCTTATGCCGAACGGATGGAGGCCGCGCTGCCGCAAATGGGCTGGCAGCGGGACAAGAATTGGGTTTCCCGCGTGTTCGAGGGCGGCGCGCATGACGAAGCATCGTGGCGCGCGCGGCTTGCCACGCCGATGCAATTTCTGCTTGGTTCCGAACATTGAGACCATAGTTCCCTGCCCCGTTCGGCATTTGAAAGTCACGCATGCAAAAGCCACTGAAAAGCTTCGCCGGGCTATGGAACATCAGTTTCGGATTTTTCGGCATCCAGATCGGCTTTGCGCTGCAAAGTGCCAATATGAGCCGGGTGTTCCAGTCGCTGGGCGCCAATATTGACGATCTGGCGGTGCTGTGGATTGCCGCGCCGGTGACCGGATTGCTGGTGCAGCCGCTGATCGGGCACGTGTCCGACCGCACCTGGCTGGGGCGGTTCGGCCGTCGGCGCCCGTTTTTCCTGGCTGGCGCGTTGCTGTCGGCGCTGGCGATGGTGGCCATGCCGCTCAGTTCCGGATTGCTGATGGCGGCGCTGCTGCTGTGGATGCTGGATGCCAGCCTGAACATTTCGATGGAGCCGTTTCGCGCTTTTGTCGGCGACATGCTTAATCCGTCGCAGCACGCGCTGGGCTATGCGGTGCAGACCGCATTTATTGGCAGCGGGGCGGTCATCGGATCGCTGTTCCCGTTTGCGCTGGCACATTTCGGCGTTGCCAACGTGGTTGCGGGCGGTGGCATCCCCGATACGGTGCGGATATCGCTGCAGCTGGGCGCGGTGATCCTGTTTGCGGCGGTCGGCTGGACAGTGCTGACCACCCGCGAATATTCGCCTGACGAAATGGCGGTTTTTCATCCCGAAACGGCGACCGCCACGGCGCCCGATCTGACGAGGCAACCGTTGGCGCGCGCCGCGATGTGGATTGTGGCCGGATTGGCCACGGCTGCGGTGGTCGCGCATTTCGGCCTGCGCAAGGAGGTGTTGCTGCTGGCCATGTGCCTGATCGTATACGGCACCGGGCTGCTGGTGGCGATCATGCGCGCCAGACAGGGCCACGCGCCAGGCATGTTTTCAACCATCCTGGGCGAACTGGCCCAGATGCCAAAGCTGATGCAGCAACTGGCACTGGTGCAGTTTTTCACCTGGTCGGCGCTGTTCATCATGTGGATCCACACCACGCCGGTGGTCGCACAATATGTCTTTGGCGCTGCCGATCCGGCCAGCCCCGGTTATCAGGCGGCCGGCAATTGGGTGGGCGTGCTGTTTGCGGTTTACAACGGGGTGGCTGCGATCGCCTCGCTCACGCTGTTGCCACTGCTCACGCGGCTGATCGGCAAGATCCGTACCCATGCGCTGTGCCTGACCTGCGGCGCAATCGGCTATCTGGGTTTTCTGTTCGTGCGCGATGCGCAAATGTTGATCATCAACGAAGTGGCGATCGGCATTGCCTGGGCCTCGATCCTGTCGATGCCCTATGCCATTCTGGCCTCCAGCCTGCCGCAGGCAAAGCTCGGCACGTATATGGGACTGTTCAACATTTTCGTGGTGATCCCGCAATTGCTGGTGGCCACCGCGATGGGCAGCGTGATGCACGCGGCTTTCCCCGGCCAGCCGATCTGGACGATGGCCTTTGCCGCGGGATCGATCGCGCTGGCCGCCCTGTTCACCCTGCGTATCCGCGATGTACCGGCCGCCGCATGACCGAACCTGATCCAATCGATCCGTTCCGCGCGGCGCGCCGCGACCATGGCGTGCTGGCGGCCCAGTTTGCCGGCGAACCGATCCCGATGATCCTGCGCCATGCCGATGTGCGCAAGGCCGCGCGCGACTGGGAAACCTATTCATCGGATGCGCCGATGCGCGTGCCGATCCCGTCCGAAGAAGCGGTGCGGTCGGTGCGGCAATTGCCGATCGAGGCCGATCCCCCGCTCCACACCCGGTTTCGCGATTTGCTGAAGCCGATCTTTTTGCAACCATTGGCCCCGGATTATCAGGCGCGCATCGACACGCTGATCGCCGGGCTGATCGATGCGGCGCTGACCCGGCCACACGTCGAAATCGTGCGAAACTTTGCACTGCCGCTGCAATCGCGCGCGCTGGCCTGCCTGCTGGGCATGCCCGAAGCGGCGGCCGAAGAATGGATCAGCTGGGGCACGCACGTCTTTCACGATGGCGACGACAGCACGGACAAAGGCGCCGTGCTCGACCGCTATATCCGCGCCGCGCTGGATGGTGCCGATGTGCCAGCGGGTACCGATTTCTTTGCAATCCTGCGCCGCGCCACGGTCGATGGACACGCGTTGACCCGCGACGAAATGGTCGGGATTGCCAACCTGACCTTCGCGGGCGGGCGCGACACGGTAATCCACGCGGTCAGCCGGATCATTGCCTATTTCGCCGACCACCGCGCCGAACTTGCCAAAATTGCCAGTGACACAAAACGCGTTGCCTTTGCGACCGAGGAATTTGTGCGCGTCGTTTCGCCGCTTACGCACATTGGGCGGGTCTGCCCCCATCCGACCGACGTGCACGGGCTGGCGGTGCCGGCCGACGCCCGCGTGTCGCTGTGCTGGGCCTCTGCCAATTATGACGAGGCGGTGTTTGACCAGCCTGAAACGGTGCGGCTTGACCGGTCGCCCAACCCGCACCTGGGGTTTGGCAGCGGGATTCACAATTGCCTGGGCGCCACGCAGGCCCGCACAATCCTGCGCAGCCTGATCCGGCAGCTGGGCACCCAAACCCGCGCGATCACGGTGATGGCAGAGCAACGCCAATACGAAGACCAGCCCAGCTATCGCCGGTGGGTGGGCTATGAATCGCTGGTCGTGCGGATGGAACCCGCCTGATCGGCGCGTGTGGCTCAGCGGGTTCCCAAAATGCGCGTGGCATAGGGTGCGAGCGCAGAGGCGCCCTCACCATCCCCGACCAGCACTTGCATGCCCGCCATCGACACCGTGGCATCAGGTGCGGGCGCGGCCGGCGCGTCGGACAGGTTGACCAGCACCAGCGTGCGGTGCACGCCCTTGCTGCGCAGCACGCACAACACGCGCGATGCTGCGGCACAGGGAAACGCCTGGTCGCCGCTGGCCAGTTCGGGCCGGGTGCGGCGCAGGCCAATCAGCCGCCGGTACCAGTTCAGCAGGGAACCCGGCGCATGGTCCTGTTCTTCCACCGAAACACCGTCGTTCGACACATTCACGCGCGGCTGCCACACGCGGTCCATCGACCGGTACCAGATCGCCGATCCCGGCGCCTCCAGATCGGCTTTCCAGCGGAAAGCCTCTCGCCGGGGGATGTCGGGCGCATCGGTATTTTCCGCCGGCCCCTTGCGCCCGCGCATGCCCAGTTCCTGCCCGTAATAGACCGATGGTTCACCGCGCAGCGAAAACAGGATCGCGGCAGCCGCGCGCGCCTTGGCCGGATCATTGCCGATCATGCCCATAACGCGATCGGTGTCGTGGTTTTCCAGGAACACGACCTGGTTCTTTCCCACCGGCGTCGCCGCCTGCGTCGCCGCCACTTCCTTGAGTATGGCGTCTTTATCCAGCTTTATCAGCGCGTCGCGCAAGGGGAACGCAAACACCATGTCGGCATGTCCGCGAGCCAGGAAATCGTGGCCATGACCCCAGTCCCACTGTTCCCCCACGAACCGCAACCCCGGTCGGCGCGCCTTGACCGCCGCGATCAGCGGGCGCCAGAACCCGTCGAACAGGTTGGTCACGGCGTGCGCGTTGTCGAGATCGTCCATCATGTGATCGATGCGAAAACCATCGACGCCGTCGCGCCCGCTGCCATCGCCGTGCGGATCGGCCCAGCGCAGCAGATAGGCCTGGAAATAGCGGCGCACCGCGGGGTTATCCAGATTGACATAGGCGATGGCATGCGATGTGCCGTCGGCCGCGCCGGCATACATCCCAAACGGCGTGGCCAGCGGATCGACGCCGCGCCTTGCCTTGTCCCACATCAGCCAGTCGCGCCGTGGCGCGCGCGGGTGATGCCAGGTCTGCGTCAACCACGGATGCCCGCCCGCAACATACTGGAATTCCAGATCCATAGTGACCCGCAGGCCATGCGCATGGGCCGCGCGCACCAATCGCGACCACGCCGCCATGCCGCCATATTCGGGGGCAACACCCCTGAAATCGGTGGCGAAATAATTGTGATAAAACGGCGATGGCTGCACCGGGGTCAGCAGAACGGTGGTCACCCCCAGGCCCTTGATATAGTCCAGCCCCTGCACCAGCCCGTCGAGATCACCGATCCGGTCGCCATCAGCATCGCGAAAGCTGCGGACAAACACGTGATAGAAGATTTCGCCATCCGGGCCCGGAGCAGCAGCGGCCGGCCTGGCTGCAATCGGGCAAACCAGCGCCAGCAGCACGGTGAGCCACGCGGATAGGCCACGGCCCGTTCGTCTCAACGCCATTACGCAGCTATCCTCCGGTTCCCGGGGGGCAGCATGCTGTTCACCCGCCACGCCGTCCAGCCAGCGATCAGCGGAATACGTATACCATTGCAGGGGCGTGCCGGCCGGGCTGCCTGGACCCTGCTGGCTGGAGCCAGATGACGTTAGGTTGGACCGCCGCGACGGAGCCGATTTTGGCCCAGCGCGAGGAGAGAGGCGGGAGCCATGCCATCGCATAGTGACCGACGATTGACGCTGCGATGGGCCAAAAGCGGCCCGCCGCGGAGCGGTTGCGTCAGGAAGCCCCTCGGACAGCGTCGCGTTGCTTGGACGGGCTACCAGCCCGCCCAGCGCAACGCTCCTTGCCGAGAAGCTTCCTGACGCAATCCCGGCGGTGCAACCTAACGTCATCTGGCTCTAGACCCCATAGACCGGCAGCGGCATCGTGCCGTCGAAATATCGTTCCAGGCGAAAGGGCGCGGGATCGACAATCGGCGCGCGGCCCAGCACCAGATCGGCGGCCAGCTGCCCGCCCGCCGGCCCCGCGCCAAAGCCGTGCCCGGAAAAACCGGTGGCCACCACCAGCCCGCCGATCGCGGCCACCGGGCTGATCACCGGCACGGTGTCGGGCGTCGCATCGATCATGCCGCCCCATGTCTGCACGGCGCGTGCCGTGGCCAGCGCCGGATAGCGCTGCCGCAACAGCGCAAATGCGCGGTCAAGATATTTGCTGTCCGGCCGGGGGTCGAGCACGCGGATCGCTTCATAAGGTGACGGCCGGTCGAACGGCACGGTGGCGCCATCGCGCCATTCGCGCCAAAAATCATGCCCGAATTTCAGCCGGATGTGCCGCCATTCCATCCCCAGCAGATGGCGATAGAGGCCCATGTGGCGGAACGAGGCGGGAATGACCGGAATGGCGTTGAGATGCCCGTTGGCCACGGTAAACCCGCCATCGGCACGGCGGCGGATGCCCAGCGTGCCATCCCAGAAATTGGGCACGGGGCCGGCATCATCGGCAAACGGCTGGGTGCGCGCTACGCTGGCGCGCACCGGCAATTGCGGCAGCGCGATGCCCAGGTCCGCCAGGATGCGCCGGGTCCAGATCCCGCCGGCCACGACCACATGGGCGGTTTTGATGGTCCCGCGTTCGGTAACCACGCTCAGCACGCGCCCGCCTGCGGTTTCGATGCCGCGCGCCGCGCAATCGGTCAGGATATGCACGCCCAGTCGCGCGGCCGCCTGCGCCATCAGCGGCACCGCGCGCTGCGGCTCTGCCCGCCCGTCGGTCGCGCAATACATGCCGATGCGCGGACGCCCCTGGTCCCCCGGCAGCAGCGCGGCCAGCGCCTCGCCTTCGACCATTTCGGCATGAATGCCCGCATCGGCGGCCTGGGTGATCCACGCGCGGTTGTGCGCGATCGCGGCATCGTCGCGCGCAGCATACAGCGTGCCACGGGTGACAAAGCCGGTGTCGCCGCCCACGCGCGCGTTCATCCCGCGCCACAGCTGCAGCGCTTCGCGCGCCAGATCGAATTCGCGCGGATCACGCCCGGCCGCGCGGCACCAGCCCCAGTTGCGGCTGGACTGTTCGCCCGCAATCTGTCCCTTTTCGACCAGCGCCACGCGCTGTCCCGCTTCGGCCAGCGTCAGCGCCGCACACACCCCGATCACGCCGCCGCCGATCACCACCGTATCGACCGCAAGAGGCAACACGCTATCGCCGAACACGGCCATTGTCTGTGGGCCCACCGTTACAATACTCCCGCTATTTGCCGCATTTCAGGCCGTGAACAGCCGCCGCGCTGCCTGATCGCACAGGGCGATGCAACGGTCGTGCGGCGTGCGCCGGTCTGACAGATAGAATTCGATCCACAGGCCATCGAGCACCGCCGACAGGATCGCCACCGCATCGGCGATCGGCAATGCGCCTGCCTGCTGCGGCAACCGGTGGACGATCCGTTCCAGCAGCGCGCGCTGGCGCAGATTGAACGCATCGCTGACCGCGGCGAAATCGTCGCGGCTGCGCACCTGCTGCCAGAATACGATCCACGCGCCGATAATGTCGGGGCTGGCCCAGTCATCCGAAAACACCGCGACGAAAAAGGCATGCAGTGCTGCCCACGGATCATCCGCCACCGGCGCGACAGCCAGTTCGACATGGGCCAGCAAATCATCACACAATTGTTCATATGTTTCGAACAACAGATTGTCGGGATTGCGGAAATAGTGCCGCAGCAGCCCGTGCGACACGCCCGCCTGGCGGCAGATTTCACGCCCGGTCGTGCCCCGTGGTCCCAGCCTGGCCAGGCACGTAACCGTCGCATCCAGCAGGTCCTTGCGCCGCACCAGCGGAGATTCACGCCTGGCCCGGCGCCTGATGGTCACGTCGGTCATGGCGCCGATTCAGGCAGTGCAGAACGCCGCCCCAGCACATAGATCAGCGTTCCACTGCCGAGCAGCACCGTGGTCAGCCCGATGATCTTGATGACTGCCAGCAGCTTGTTTGGCTCATCCGCCGCGGGAAACCCGGCCAGCACCAGCGCCACGACGGTGGTCGCCAGGCCGATGCAGGCAAACAGCGTTGACGTGAAGCGGCCACCGGGCAGCCGGGTGACCACCACGCCGGACGGCTGCCCCTGCAGCCGGATGACCGCCAGGAACACCAGCGCAAACGGAAGGAATGCAGCGATGATACCCATGCTGACCAGCACGTCATAGGCGCCCTTTACCCCGGTGCCCGCCTGCCCCAGCACGCAGAACACCCCGCCCAGCCCGCCCTGCACCAGGATCGCCACATGCGGCGTGCCCCAGCGCGGATGGACTTTGGCGAACACCGGCGGCAACAACCGATCGATGCCGACCGCAAACGGAATGCGCGCGCTGCACGACAGGAAACCGCTGGCCGCGCCCAGATTGCCGACGGTGATCAACAATGCCAGCGGCACCACGATCCAGGTCGCGCCCAGCCGCCCGGCGGCCACTGCGCCGGCCTGGATCAGGCCCTGCAGGGTGTTGACCTCTGCCGACGGCATCGCCAGCAACACCGCGAACGTGCCGATGACATACGATGTGACGATGACCACCCCGGCGATCGGCAGCGCGCGGGGGATGGTCCGGCGCGGGTCCCTGATTTCACCGCTCATGAATGAGGCGGTTTCGGCGCCCGACAGCGCAAACGCAATCGTCGACCACACGATCATGTGCTGAATATCGAACACCGGCACGAACGATTGCGCGGTGAAATTGGTGGCCGAACCGAAATTCCACCACGCCATGCCCCCCATCGCGATCACGATCAATGCGGGCAGCCACATGCCCACCGCCCCCAGATTGTGCAGCCAGCGCCCGAACCGCAGCCCGACAATGTTGATGACAGTGATGAACAGCAGCGCCAGCAGCGCAAACGTCATGAAAAACAGCGGGCTGTTGTGCAGATACAGCCAGCGCGTGCCGCCGATATACAGCGCATTGCCCGCATCGAAATAGAACACGCTGGGAAAATACGGCAGGTTTGAGGTGAAATAGCTCCACCCCGCCATGAACCCGACATAAGGCCCAAACGCCTGCCGGGTCCAGATATACAGCCCGCCTTCCTGCGGGTAGCGCGACGACAATTCCACGATCGCAAGCACCAGCGGCAGGTAAAAGCACAGCAGCGCGCCCATCCACACCACGATCGAACTGGGCCCGATCGCGGCGGCGGTAGCGATCCAGCGCAGGCTGACCCCGGTGACGATGTAGAACATCGCCAGATCGACAACGCCCATGACCTTGGGCGGATGGGGCTCCGCGCCCGCCATCAGGCCCGGCGCCGCTTCCGGGTGTCACGCAACACCTGCATCGCGGCATTGTGCCCGGGCGCGCCGGTCACCCCGCCGCCGGGATGCGCCCCCGCCCCGCACAGATACAACCCGTCAACCGGCGTGCGGTATTGCGAATAGCGTGGCACCGGACGCATCGAAAACAGGCCGCCGACGTGCAGATCGCCGTGAAAGATATTGCCCTCGGTCAGGCCATAGATCCGTTCCAGATCGAGCGGGGTCAGCATCGTGCGGCCCAGGATCAGATCGGGCAGATCGGGCATGTGCCGGGTGATCTGGCGGATCACGGCATCGGTAAACGCCTCGCGCCGGTCGTCCCAGGTCCCTTCGCGCAAGTGATAGGGCACATACTGGATAAAGCAGGTCAGCATGTGATGGCCGGGCGGGCACAGGCTGTCATCGACCAGGCTGGGGATGACGCAATCGATCCACAGTTCATCGGGCACATCACCAAACCGGGCAATATCGGCACAGCGCTGCGCCCCTTCCAGCGTGGGGGCGATGGTCAGCAGCGCGCGTTCCAGCGGATCGGCATCGGGCGACCGGCCGATCACGCGCGGTTCCCCCGACAGCGCGATATTGAGCTTTGCGGCGGGGCCACCCATTTTGATCGCGGCGATGTCGCGGCGAAAATCGTCGGACAAATGGCCTGCATCCAGCAGACCCAGGAACGTGCGTTTGGGATCGGCATTGGACAGCACGACATCAGCGTGAAACTGCCGCCCGTCGGCCAGCATCACGCCGTGCGCGCGCCCGTTTGTGACATCGATCCGCGCGACCGGTGCACCGGTGGCGATGGTCGCGCCAAAGCCGCGCGCCGCCGCCGCAATCGCGCCCGACACTGCGCCCATGCCGCCCATGACATGGCCGTTGAAACCCTGCACGCTGTGGTCGCCGCCCGCCAGCAGGTGGAACAACAGGCCAACCGCCGACCCCGGTTCATACGGCCCGCCATGTTTGCCATAGACATTGTTGGCCAGGATCATCCGCTTGGTTTCGTCCGCCTCAAAATGACGGTCGAGAAAATCGCCCAGGCTGCCGGTCAGGAATTGCGCCATTTCGCCGATTTCGTTGCCGCTAATCCGGCGGAAACGCCGCACCAGCCGCAGACCTTCGCGCAGGCGATCAAGCCCCCTGGCGGCCAGATCGGGCGGGGATTCCAGGAAGAACGGCTGAAGATAGGCGGCCAGCGCCTTCAGCTTGCGATCCACTTCCACAAACGCCTCACCATCGCGTGCGGAAAAGCGGGCAATTTCGCGCGCAGTGGCGTGCGGGTCGGCCCACCAGCGGATGATCTGCCCATCGCCCAACGGCACCGTCAGGATCGGGTCGCAGGCGACCATGCGCAAGCCATGTTTGCCCAGATCGAGATCGCGGATCACCGTCGGCATCAGCATGGAGGCGATGTACGACGTAAACGACACGCGGTGACCGGGGATCACCTCTTCGGTTACGCAGGCGCCGCCGACAATGTCGCGCGCCTCCAGCACCAGCACCGAACGGCCCGCCCGGGCGAGATAGGCGGCAGCGGTCAAGCCGTTATGCCCGGCGCCGATCACGATGGCATCATAGCGGTCGGTGGTCGATAGCATGGCTGTGATGTCGCCCCGTTTGCGCCAAAGCGTAAAACTTGCCTCAAGCCCGGTTATAAGGCAACTGTCTAATAAGATCGCCGCGAAGGAATGACGATGACCCGGTCGGAAGACATGCCCGCCATGGAACAGTCGCTGGACAGCACAGCCTATCTGACCGCGGCCGCGTTTGCACAGGATCGATCATCGATCTTTGCACGGCAGTGGTTCTGCGCCGGTCGCGAAGAAGATCTGGCCGAACCCGGCGACCACCGCGTGCTGGATATTGCCGGCGAAAGCGTGCTGATTGTCCGCGACCGGTCCGGGGCGGTTTATGCCCATTACAATGTATGCCGCCATCGCGGTTCGCGGCTGTGCGATGCCGCCAACGATGCCCGCTGGGGGGTGACGCTGGATGCCGGCGTGGTCGGTGGCAACCGCATCCGCTGTCCCTATCACGGCTGGACATATGGCTTTGATGGCCGGCTGCTGGCCGCGCCACAATTGCAGGACACGCCGGGTTTCAACAAGGCCGACTATCCGCTCCACCCGGTTGGCGTCGCCGCCTGGGGCGGGTTCATGTTTGTGAACCTGGCGCCCGACACCGCGCCCGATTTTGCGACGGCGCTCGATGCCGCACCACGCCGGTTGAACAATTACCCGCTGGCCGCGCTGCGCACCGCCACGACGATCCGCTATGACGTCAACGCCAACTGGAAACTGATCCTCGAAAACTACAACGAATGCTATCACTGCCCCGGGGTTCATCCCGAACTGTGCGAAATTGTCCCGGCGTTTCGCACCCGCGGCGGCATCGATCTGGATTGGGAGGCTGGCATTCCCCACCGCGACGGCGCGGTCACCTACACCGCCGATGGTACGACCACCCGCGCCCCCTTCCCCGGCCTGTCAGAGGATGAGAAAGTCCGCCACAAAGGCGAACTGCTTTATCCGAACCTGATGCTCAGCATGTCATGCGACCATGCCGCCGCGTTTGTGCTGTGGCCGGTTGCGGCCGACCGCACCGTGATCGAATGCCGGTTTCTGTTCCATCCCGATGAAATGGCGCTGGCCACATTCGATCAGTCTGATGCCGTCGATTTCTGGGATCTGGTCAACCGGCAGGACTGGGCCGTGTGCGAACGCGTGCAGTCGGGTATTGCCGCCAGCGTCCACACCCACGGCTATTACGCCCCGATCGAGGACCTGAGCCTGGACATCCGCCGCTATGTCAGCCGCTGCCACGACCAATGATCCGCCCCGGCGGCTTACCCGCCAGGCGTTGTGCCGGGTCACTGCGCCAGCATCGTTCCCAGCCGGACCGGTCCGGCCGCCCGCCAGGCCGGATTGAATTGCAGACCGTTCTTTTCAAACAACAGGATTACGGTCGATCCCAGCAGGAAACGCCCCATCTCTTCACCCTTGCGCAACACGATCGACTGGTCGTCATACGTCCACATGCGCAAGGTGTTCGGGCGCGGCGCATTGACCAGACCATGCCAGACCGTCGCCACGCTGCCGACGATGGTTGCGCCCACCAGCACCATCGCCATCGGGCCGTGGTCGGTTTCGAACACACACACCACGCGTTCATTGCGCGCGAACAATCCCGGAATGGTGCGCGCGCAGGCGGGGCTGACCGAATAGAGCGCGCCCGGCACATAGGTCATGCTGATCAGGCGGCCATCGCACGGCATGTGCAGGCGGTGATAGTCCTTTGGACTGAGATACAGATTGGCAAAACTGCCGTTGTTGAACCGGGCGGCCAATTGCGCATCCCCGCCAAGCAGCGCGGTCGCCGTGAAGTGATGCCCCTTGGCCTGATAGATCTGCCCGTCTGCAATCGCGCCGAACTGGCTGATGCGGCCATCGACCGGGCAGACATAGCCCGCCCCGTCGATCGGGCGCGCATCGGGTTGCAACGCACGCGCAAAGAAATCGTTGAAACAGGCATAGCTGGTCGCATCGGGCAGTAGCGCCTCAGCAAGATTGACGCCAAACCGGCGCACGAACAGCCGGATCATCAGCGTGGTGAACCAACCCAGCCGCGCGCGGGCGATCCGCCCCATCAGTTCGGTCAAAGCCCGCTTGGGCAGCGCAATTTGCGTGAAGGCGGTCAACTGATCGAACATTGCAGCACCTTTGTGTCCTGTTGCGCCGGCACCCAACGCCGGCAACGCGCCCGGCGGCTATTGCCCGCACGCATCGCGCACACAGCCCCTTAGCCACCGGTGCACGGGGTCGGCGTCCATCCGGGGATGCCAGACCATCGAAACCGTGAACGCGGTTGCGGAAAACGGCAAGGGGAACGTGGCAAGGCCCTGTCGCCGGCGGGTTTTTCGCGCCGGGACCGGTCTGTTCATCACCGCATCGGTGCTGTGCGCGGCTGCGCCGTCGATCCACTGGCTGGTGGCGGCACGGGTGCTGCAGGGCATTGGGGGTGCGGGCATCCTGGCCCTTGGCGTCGCCCTGCTGCGCACCATCGTCCCGGCATCGCGCTTTGGCACGGCGATCGGCTGGAACGCGATGACCGTCGCCCTGACCTCCGCCGCTGGCCCGGGCGTGGGCACGCTTGTCCTGTCGGTCGCACCCTGGCCCTGGCTGTTTCTGGTCAATCTGCCGGTCGGCCTGGTCATCCTGGTGGCCGGCAGGGCGCTGCCCCGCGTGCGCGGAACCGGTGCGCCGGTCGATCGGACCAGCGTTGCGCTCAATGTTGGCGCGTTCGGCTGCTTCGTCGCGGGGGTGGAACTGCTGCCGGCAAGGCTGCCCGCGGCTGGCGGCTGCATCCTGTTCGCGGTTGTGTGCGGGGCCTTGCTGGTTGCCCGGCAGTGGCGGATCGCCACGCCGCTGCTTCCGCTCGACCTGCTGGGCCAGGCGCGCTTTGGCCGCGCGATTGTCGCGTCGATCCTGTGTTTCGAAGGGCAGACCGCGGGAATGATCGCGCTGCCATTCTATCTGCATGGGTCAATCGGTATGGCGCCGATGACCATGGCGGGGTGCCTTGCGTTGTGGCCACTCAGTGTCGCCGCGGTGGGGTCGTGGGCGGGCAAATGGGCTGACGCCGGACGAACGGGTGCGCTTTGTCTGGCCGGCAGCGTGTTGCTTTGCACGGGCTTCACCTCGGCAATCCTGCTCCCGCTCGCGCATTTTCCGCTGGCCTTTGGCGTTTGCGCCCTGTCGGGTGGCCTGGGCTTTGGCTTGTTCAACGTGGCCAACAACCGACGGCTGTTCATGGCGGCCCCGCTGCATCGCAGCGGCGCTGCCGGCGGCCAGCAGGGATTGGCAAGGCTGGTCGGACAAATCGCGGGCGGGCTGCTGCTGACGGTGCTGTTCACCGTCGCACCGGCCGCGATGGCACCCCGGATCGGCTTGGCCATCGCGGCCGCGCTGACGCTGACAGCCGGAATTACCAGCGTCATCAACCGCCAGCAGGGCTTGCCCAAATGGCGTTAAGAGAACGCTTCGGCCAGCAGATCATAGACCACGCGGATGCGGCGGCTGGTCAGCAGTTCGCGGTGCGTGACCAGCCAGAACGGCAGCGGCAGGGCGACCAGGTCGGGCAAAATCGGCTCAACATCGGGCAGCAATCCCGCAAATTCCTTTGGCATGACCCCGATGCCAAAGCCCTGGCGGATCAGCTCGCCAGCCACCACGCCATTGTCGGTGACAACCTTGAACTGCGATCGGGTCAGCGCCAGTCCGCACGAATTCAGCCCGGCGATCAGCCGATCGACCGGGGCAAAACCGATGAAGGTCATGGCCAAAAGGTCTGCGGCCGTCTGCGGTCGGCCATGCCGGTCCAGATAGCTGGTGGCGGCATACAAATGGGCCGACGACAGCCGAACCTGTCTGGCAATCAGTTCGGGCTGGTCCGGGCGGGCGTGGCGGATCGCGATATCCGCCTCTCGCCGGCGCAAATCCCGCATGTCGTTGGATGCCAGCACCTCCACCTCGATACCCGGCGCGATGTCGCGCAGGCGCATCAGGATGGGCGGCAGGAAATAGGCCGCCAGGGCATCGCTGGCGGTGATGCTAACCTGGCCGCCGACCGCCTGCGACTGACCCGAAGCCGTCAGCGCGATGCTGGCGGCAGCGTCACCCATGGTGCGGAAATGTTCCAGCAGTTCGACACCGATCGGCGTGATCGACAGCGATCGCCCGACCCGGTCGAACAACGCGACACCCAGTTCCTCCTCCAGCGCAGCGACCTGCCGCGACAGCGTCGGCTGCGTCAGGCGCAAGGACCGCGCGGCGGCCGACAGGCTGCCCGCCTCCGCCGTCGCAAGGAACGCGCGAGCCTGATTCCAGTCGAACGGGGCGGACTGCCAATTCATACGATTTTGCATAACACACAGCCGGATTTCGGCAATTTCTTTCGCCGTTGCGCATAAGTAGATCGCCCGGATCGGAGGACGACCATGCACTGCCCACCACCTTCCATCCATCACGGCTGGCCCATTGCCGCGGGGCTGCTGGCACTGTGTTTCATTCCCGTCACGGCAGGGGTGATACGGTTGCTGTCACTGGCGGCGGGCGGTCCCGTGACCTTCGCCAACGCCCGCTTTTTCGCGAACCCGCTGCCCGTGCAATTGCACATCATCAGCGCCAGCCTGTTTTGCGTGGTGGGTGCGTTTCAGTTCTGGCCCGGCTTTTCCCGCCGCTTTGTGCGCTGGCACCGGATGGCGGGGCGTTTGCTGGCACCGGCCGACATCGTGGCAGGACTGTCGGGACTGTGGATGAACCAATTTTACCCCTACGGCCCGCATGATGGCGTTTTGCTGTATTTTTTCCGCCTGCTGTTTGGATCGGCCATGGTTCTGGCCACGCTCCTGGGGGTTGCCGCCATACTGCGCCACGATGTTGCCCGGCATCGCGCATGGATGATCCGGGCCTATGCCATTGGCCTGGGCGCAGGCACCCAGGCCGCCACGCAACTGCCGTGGATCCTGCTGATCGGCGTGCCGGGTACATTGCCAAGGGCGCTGTTGATGGGTGCCGGTTGGGTTCTGAACCTTGCCATCGCCGAAGGGATCATTCGCCGGCGGGCAAGTTCAACCAACAGCGTGCGCGTGGCGGCACCGTACGCGCCAGATTTCAACAATACTGCGACGAATTATCCAGCCTGAGTAAAATATTATAAAATACAGATTTACCGTCTTTAAGCGACGAAAAAATTTGTCAATATAAACGAAATCAGAAATTTAACGTCAATATTTCAGCACATTTCCGCTGAAGCGCATTTTTGCGCCCATAAAAATCAAACGGGGAAAATATCATGAATAAGACAAGCACTCTTGTTACCATCGCCCTGATGGCGACGTTCAATAGCACAGCAAAGGCACAAGACGCCGGTGTCCACGGCATGGTCGTTGCCGGCGTGGCCGACGTTCCGGAATATGAAGGCGCCGACCGGCAAAAGGTTGTTCCGTTCCTGATCGGGCGGATCAATGACGGCAACCGGTATCTGGCGATCGAAGGGCCTACGCTGCGCGCCAATATCGTGGACAGCAAATGGGTGGAATTCGGCCCGCAGATCAGCGTGACCCCGCGTCGCGGCAGCCATATTCATTCGCGCGCGGTCGCGCGGCTGGGGACTATCCAGGATGCCGTTGAAGTGGGGGCGTTCGCCGCAATCGCGCTTTCCATCACAGCCAAAGACCGCATCCGGATCGCGATCGATGGCGTCCAGGATGTCAGCGGGGTGCACAAGGGCTGGCTGAGCACGGCCAGTGCCAGCTTTGAATCCACGGTCAGCCCCAGACTGAGCCTGTCCGGCGATGTGAAAGTGACTTATGCCAGTGCCGACTATGCCAAAACGTACTTCTCGGTCACGCCCGCCGGTGCGCTGTCCAGCGGCCTGTCACCGTTCAAAGCCAAAAGCGGCATCAAAGATGTCGGCGCCTCGGTCAACATCAGCTATGCCATCGATCGGCGATGGTCCCTGTTTGGCATCGGCGCCTACCGGCGGCTGGTGGGGAGCACCGCCGAAAGTCCCATCGTCAAAAAAGCTGGCAGTGCCGACCAATTCGTTGGCGGCCTGGGCATAGGCTGGTCATTCTAAAACGTTGTGTGCCAGGCGTCGGGCCGGACTTGCTCATCCGGCCTGTCAGCCCCCTGCCCCTTGCATCACTTTGGTTCTGGCAGCGCCGCGCATCGACCAGTAAATCGGCACACCGGCCGCCAGCAGTGCCAGCCCCCAGGCATCGGCGCGCAGCCCCAGGCCCCACACCATCCACGCCACATAGCCTGCCGCAACCGCCGCGGCCACGACCACGGTCCGTTCACCGCGCACCAGTTTCAGCGCCGCCAGCGCGCTGGCGAAATAGGCCAGCATGGCCGCGGCCAGGCTTATTTCCATAACCGCGGCGAACAGGCTCGCGGTGCTTCCGGAATAGTTCAGCAGCATGACGACGCTCAGCAGGATTCCCGACAGCACGTGGGCGCGGGCCGGCGTGCCTTGCGGGGTTTCGTGCGCGAACCATGCCGGGAACACTTTGCCGCGCGCCATGGCCAGCGGCATTTCGCCCTGCAGCAGGGTCATACCGTTGAGCGTGCCCAGCGCGCTGACGGCGGCAAACAGGGCCATGCCACCGGCCGCCAGCGGCCCAAAGCTGCGCCCCAGAAAATCGGCAATGGGCGCGGGCGATTGCGCCAGCGTTTGCGACGGCACAAAATACAGCAGTGTCGCGGCAATCGAAAAATAGACCACCCCGGTAAAGGCCGTGCCCAGCATGGTTGCACGCGGTACGGTGCGTTCGGGGTCGATCACTTTGTCTGCGGGCACAGTCGCCGCTTCGACGCCCAGAAAGCCCCAGAACGTCAGCGCGGCGGCCTGGGCAATCAATCCGCCGCTGAGGGGCACGGCGAGCGGAGCAATCGCAGTGACATGCGCCGCCGGCAGCAAATACCATGCCCCCAACAGCATCACCAGCGCCAGCGGCACCAGCTTCGCAATCGCGGTGACCACTTGCACATGCCCGGCCAGCGCCACGCCGCGCACGTTCACCCAGACCAGTGCCCAGACCAGCACCAAAGCGGCGCCTGCCGCCAAGGCCGGCTGGCGCAGGAACACCAGCGGGCTGCTGAGCGCGCTGATCGCCGCCACCGCAATCGCGGCATTGCCCGTCCACACCGAAACCCAATAGCTCCATGCCACGGCAAAGCCTGCGCCGGGACCAAACGCCGCCGCGACATAGGCATAAGGCCCGCCCGCCTTGGGAATTTTCGCCGAAAGGCGCGCAAACACCCAGGCCAGCGCCATCGCGCCGATGATCGTTACCGCCCAACCGGCCAGCGCATTCATGCCAAGCGGCGCCAGCGTGGCCGGCAACAGATAGACGCCCGATCCGATCATGTTGCCGACCACCAGGGCGAGCGCCATGCCGAACCCGAGAGCGCGCTTGCCAGTTGCCATTGCCAGATCAGCCCCCCAAACCCGGATCAGATGTTATACCAACTCGCGCAAAGCGCGACTCATACCGCCCGCCCCGCCTCCCGCGACGAAGATCACGAAAACGTCCGGGGGACGTTTTCGCTGAGGAGCCGACCACCAACGATACCAGTAGGTTATGGTGGTCGGGTGGGGAGGCGGGGCGGGCGGTATGAGTTCACGTCAGTGAACTTTGGTATTAGAGTGTCGGCGTAAACCGCAACGACAGGCACGACATGCCGCCATCGATTTTGGCGCATTCGGAATTGTTTACGGTGACCACATGGTATCCGCGTGCGGCCAGAATGTCCGCCGTTTTGGGAAATCCCGCCGGCATGATCACCGTGTCGTTGACGCGGATCGCATTGGCACAGGCCTCTTCCCCATCAGCGGTTTCAATCACCGTATAGTCCGCAAAACAGCCGGAGGCATTCAGGAGTGGCGTCGCCAGGATGGTTTGATGATCCAGCAAGGAACAATCGGTTTTGAAATGCAGCACGCCCGGCGGGGTGATCACTTCGCGCACGTGGTGCCCCCAGGCCTTGGCGATCTGCGTCAGTTCGGCAATGCCGGCGGCATCGGTTCGCGCCGAACGGCCGACCAGAATTTCGCGTTCGGTTACCAGAATATCGCCGCCTTCGACAAAACCGGGACCGGAAATCACCGCAATGTCATCGAAAAATGGCGCCAGATGCGGGGCCATCGCGCTCGCTTCACCGCGCCTGGTCACCGCCCCGGGGCGCAGCACAATCGCGCCTTGCGGCAGGCACAGCGCGGTATCCTCCACAAAGCAGCAGTCCGGAAATTGCTCCAGCGGCGGCAGTTCGACCACCGTCATCCCGGCATTTTGCAGCGCCGCGATATATTCGCCGTGATGGGCGCTGATACGGGCGAAATCGGGATTCCCCTGGTCAACCGCGCGCAGTCCGTCGCAGATCGTGGTCGGCGGGCGACGGGTAATGGCATGGGTAAACTGATAGAAATAATAGGGCATCTGCGCACTTTCAGGAATTTGCGATGCACGGCTCTAGCCTTTGGGCCCACCCTGCGCCAGCAGCGCGTGACCGCGTGACATGCACCGCCGTTCAGGCGTTCCAAAAACCGCTTCTGCGGCCGTGAAGACGCCGCAAATGCGCCACATAGGCTGCGTGGTCCCGACGGTCGCCAAAATCATCGATGCGTTTGGAGAGCTGTTCACAGGTTTGCAAATGCCGGGCAGCATGCCCATAGCGCTTGTGCCGCGCGTGAATGAGCGAAAAGTCGATCATCGCGCGCAGCATCAGGGTCGCTGCGAAAGGATGGCGCTGTTCCAGAGCATCGGCAGCAGGCGTCAGCACGTCATAGCGATTACCGTCCAGCTCACCCTGACGGGCCAGAACCAGCTTTGCGGCCAGATCGTGAGCAGGCCAGTTGATCAGGAATGCCAGCGCCTGGTTGAAATCCGGGTGCGCGGAAACATAGGCCAACGCGCGCATTTCTGCTTCTTCATCGTCAAAATCGGGCAGCCGTTTGATAACGGCGCGCAGATAGTCGGCGTTCAAACTCTGCTCAAAGCCGGCCCAGCGTTCGGTCTGGGCGTCATCCGATCGTCCCAACGCATCCAGCGTATCGATCCGCACACTTTGCCAATCGGGCCAGTGCCCGCCCTTGCGGAACCGGGGTTCGGCCGTACCCAACGCCGACATCGCCTCCACCGCCCGATCGGCACCCAACAGACGCTGTGCGATGCGCGCAGCGATGGCCGGGTTGGTGCGCTCTTCCGCTGAAAAGCACGCGGCATAGGCATCGACGTCGCCCAATGCGTCCGCGATTTCGGTCAGCGCGGACTGGATGGTACGCGCATGATTGCCGGCGTCGCCATCGTCGTCAGACAATGGGCCGGAATTGCCCAATCCGATCAGGCGCCGCTCATCCGGCCTCGGCCTGGCCGGGGGTCTGGCTGCCAGTTCGCTGAACCTGGCTTGCAATATTTCCAGCCCGTCGCGGCCCAGTGGCATGGCCATCAGCGCGATCAATCCGTCAAACTGGCCGTGATCGTTGGCGCAGACGCCCTGAAACACCCGGTCGGCCAGCGTTGCCGGGGCCAGCCTCGCCTGCACCGACACAACGCCAAGGTCGGCCAGCGCCAGGCTGATCACACTGCCAATCACGCCGTTGCTGTCATCGCACCGCGCATAGATCGAAGGCGCCATGGTCAGGATGCGCCACAGCAGGTCAAACGCTTCGACCGGGTTGGTCGGTGCGACATGGTCCATGATCGCAGCACGCTGCATCTCGATGTCCTGGGCAAGCGGCTTGATCTTTCGCCAGTCGACAAACGATCTGGATTTGGCAATCGTGGCGAGCCGTTTGCGGATTTCTGCGGCGACATCGCTGCCACCACTGCGGCTGGCCAGTTCCAGTCGCAGGCGTCGCTTTGCCGCAGCATCGCCGGTCGCCAATTCCAGCAACAGGTCCGCCAGGCGCTCCGCGCCCAGCGCGGCCAGGTTCTTTGCGTTCAGGGTCTTTTCGGATGCCATCGCCGTTCCTTTGCAAGCCGGCCATGGCCGGTCAAGCCAGCTTAGCGCGGCGCCACCGGCGCCCGGCACAATGCCAGCAGCGCGAATGTGGCCAGCCAGTGTTCGCCGGCATAATCCCCGGCGACATGCGGCAGCGCGGCATCCAGATGGCGCTGACCGGCAGCGTTGAGCCCAGCCACGCGCGGCGACGGGGCGATGACCGCAGCGATCGAAAACATGCACCAGCTGCGGCTGAGGTTCAGACCGTCAAGATGCGCGATTTTGCCATCGCTGCGGTCAGAAACTTCGACCGGCTGGAACCGGGCCATCGCCGGTTCGGGCAGAAACCGGTCGAACCAGGCGGTGAACTGCGATGGTTCCATGACTCGGCTCATCAGCAGCGCCGCCGTCAGCGCGGGCGACAGAAAGTCGTCTCCGCCCGGTTCCCACCCGCGATAATCCCGTTCTTCGCCAAAGGTCCGCATGGCCCACAGGTCAATCGCGTGGGTCAGTGCGGGCCTGCGATCCAGCGACCATTCGCGTGCCAGCACCAGCGCAAAGGCGGTGTTGGCATGCGTGCCGACCGTGATCGGATAGGTCAGCTTTGACAGGTAAACCATGAACCGGTCGGCAATTGCATCCGCCAGCGGTTGCAGCGCAGCGGCCCAGCCGCGATTCTCATGCCGGCATGCTTCATGATGCAGCGCCAGCAGCCAGGCCCAGCCATAGGGCCGCTCAAAACCCGCCGCCAGCGGCCGATCGAGATAGGCCCGCTCTGCCAGGCCATTCGCCACTGTCATACGCCGATCGGCCAGCGCGGCGATCTCTGCCGCCGTTGCAAGGTCGGGAAACAGCCGGTGCAAGGTCAGCAATGTCCACCAGCCGTGAACGCAACTGTGCCAGTCAAAGCTGCCAAAGAAAATCGGATGCAAGGTCCGCGGCGGCAACAGATCACCGTCCGACGACAGCACTTGATCCAGCTTGTGCGGATATTCGCGGCCGACGTGGCCCAGCGCGATGCGCGCAAAATGCGTCGCCAGGGACGGGTTCAGGTTCATTGGAACGCCTCCAGCCTGATAATCAGGATGTTGATGAACAACACCAGCAGTGCGGTCGCGGCCTGTGCCCTGATCACGCCATGGTGGTCCTTCAGTTCCAGCAATGCCGCCGGGATCAGGTTGAAATTCGCCGCCATCGGCGTGATCAGCGTGCCGCAGAACCCGGCCAGCATCCCGACCGCCCCGATCACCGCCGGATTGCCATGGTCATGCTGGATCAGCACCGGCACGCCGATGGCGGCGGCCATCACCGGAAAGGCGGCAAACGCGTTGCCCATGATCATCGTGAACAGCGCCATGCCGACCGCATAGACGATAACCCCGGCCCAAATGTTGTCGGCAATCATCGATCCGGCAAAGCTGCCGATGATCCTGCCCACCCCCGCCGTGGCGAACACCACGCCAAGCGCGGCCAGCATCTGCGGCAGTACTGCGGCCCAGCCGATCGCATCGAACAGGCGTCGTCCTTCGTTCAGGGGTGCCAGCGCGGGCGGGCGCAACCAGACGAACACCACCGCCAGCGCCAGCACGACGCCCGCGGCCAGAAAGACATAGGTTTCGCGCTTTGGCTCGATCCAGCCGGCGTGCCCGAGCGGGGTGTATGCATAGGCCAGCGTGCCGATCAGCGCACACAGCGGGACGATCAGCGCCGGCAGGAACAGCCGGTTCCCGTGGGTGACGGACAGGGCCTCGCGCTCACGGTCCGACGTTGTCACCGGATGGCTGCGGCCGAGCAGTTTGAAACCGCCGATTGCCACCAGGCACAGCACCAGTACGCCATTGCCAAAATCGCCGATGCGGTCGCCCACCAGCAGGCTTATCGCCAGCAAACCGCTAAACGCAGCCGTGCCCAGCCGCTGCGGGTTTGACCGATCGCCCAGGGCAAGCATCGCAAAGCCCGCAAACATGGCGCCGCACAGCGCGTAAATCCAATCCAGCGTGATCATCGCGCCATCCGCCCCAGCCGGGCACTGAACCGGCGGATGACCAATGTGTGCACCACAAACGCGGCGATGGCAGTCGGAATGGCCCAGACCGTCAGTTGAAACGGGGTCAGGTCATAGCCATAGGCGTTGAGCGTCTGCTGAATCAGCACGATCGAGCCGATTGCCACAAAGATGTCCTCACCAAAAAACAGCCCGATATTGTCGGTTGCCGCTGCCATCGCCTTCACCTGGTCGGCTGCGTCATCGCTCAACGGGCCATGTTCGCGCGTCGCTGCGGCCAGCGCCATCGGCGCGACCAGCGGACGAATGGTCAGCACGTGACCGGCGGTAGACTGCAGCCCGACCGCCGAAATCACCTGACGATAGGCAAGGTAGGCAATCAATAGTCGCGCAAGCGTTGCCCCTTTCATGGCGCCGATCAGGCTGGCCGCACGCTGTTGCAGCCCAAAGCGTTCAAGGCTGCCGATAACCGGCAGGACAATCCACAGCACCCCGAAAATGCGATTGGCGTTGAACGCCTTGCCAAAGGTGGCGATGACGCTGACCAGGTCCATCCCCGCCAGCAGGCCGGTAACGAGCGCTGCACCGGTTACCACCAGCATCGGGTTTACCCGCAGGACAAAGCCTGCGGTCACCAGCAGGATGCCGATCATCGGCCAGGCATTCATCGATCAAGCCCGCCAAATCCGCCGCCGCCCGGCGTTTCGATAACAAACCGATCGCCCGCCTCCATCGTGACCGTGGCGCAGGCCGGCAATGCTTCGATGGTGCCATGGCGCCGCACCACCCGGTTGACGCCCGGCAGGCCATCGCCGCCCCCGCACAGACCGCTGGGCGGCACTGCCCGCCGGTTGGCCAGGATGTTGGCCTGCATCGGCGCCAAAAAGGTGATGTCGCGGATCACGCCGTCGCCGCCGCGGTGCAGTCCATTGCCGCCCGATCCGCGCCGTATGCAAAATCGTTCGATCCTGACCGGAAATCGGGATTCCAGAATTTCCGGATCGGTCAGCCGGCTGTTGGTCATATGGGTCTGCACCGCGTCGGTACCATCGTGGTCGTGACCGGCGCCCGATCCTCCGCAAATGGTTTCGTAATATTGGTGGTGGGCGTCGCCGAAGGTGAAATTGTTCATGGTGCCCTGGCTGGGGGCAAGCCTGCCGGTCGCAGCGAACAAGGCGTCGGTCACCACCTGGCTCGTCTCGACATTGCCGGCGACCACGGCTGCCGGCGATTGCGGACACAGCATCGATCCGTCGGGCACGATCAGGGTAACGGGATTGAGGCAGCCCTGGTTCATCGGGATCGCATCATCGACCAGCGTGCGGACAACATACAGCGCGGCGGCGCGGGTGATGGCGGACGGCGCATTGAAATTGTCGGCCAGTTGTGCGCTGGTGCCGCTGAAATCGAATGTCGCGCCGCGCGTCGCGCGATCAATGGTGATCTTGGTGCGAACGACCGCCCCATTGTCCATCGCATAGGAAAACGCACCGTCATCGAGCCGGTCGATCAGCCGCCGCACCGATTCCTCTGCATTGGCGATGCAATGCGCCATATAGGCGCGCAACACCGGCTCGCCCTCTTCGCGCGCGACCGCGACCAGCCGTTCGGCGCCGCGCGTGCAGGCCGCGAGCTGCGCCTTCAGATCGGCAATGTTGCGATCGATCTGGCGTGCCGGGTGCGGGCCGCGTGCGAACAGGGCGCGGCACTCCGCTTCACGCAAGCGACCCCGGTCGACCAGCAGCGCGTTGCTGATCAGCACGCCTTCTTCATCGATTGTCCGGCTGGCGGGCGGCATCGAACCGGGTGCAATACCGCCAACATCGGCATGGTGCCCACGCGCGGCAACATAGGCATCGGGATCTGTGCCCGCGCCATAAAACACCGGCACGATGACCGTGATATCGGGCAAATGGGTGCCGCCGCGATAGGGATCGTTCAGCATATAGGCGTCGCCCGCAAACATGCCCCGGCCATCGCGCGCGTTTCCACGCGCGGCGATGATGGTGCGGATGCTTTCCCCCATCGATCCCAGATGGACGGGAATGTGCGGCGCGTTGGCGATCAGCGCGCCGCTATGGTCGAACACGGCGCAGGAAAAATCGAGCCGTTCCTTGATGTTGACCGAACTCGCCGTGGCCTGCAGCGTGGCGCCCATATCCTCGGCAATCGCCATGAACAGGTTGTTGAAGATTTCCAGCCTGACCGGATCAGCGTCAGTGCCCGCCGCGCGCTGGCGCACGATTGGCACGGAGCGCACCAGCAACAGCGAACCGTCGCCCTGCCTGGCGCCGGACCAGCCCGGATCGATGACGGTGGTGGAACCGATCTCGTGCACGACCGCCGGCCCGGTCAGCACCTGTTCCGCCGCTTCGCTTGCCACCTCTGACACCCGACCATCAGACACCGGGAGATTGGTGCGCCCGACCGCCTCGGCGACCAGCGCCTCGACGATCACGTCGGCAGCGGGATCGGCATAGCCAAAACGCTGGCGGTGCAGCCGATGGAATTCGGCGGTCATCGCGGCGCGTTCCCCCACATCGAGCTCGATCGAACTGTCGCTTGCCGCCAGCCGCAGACGCGCGCGGCGGGTGACCGCGATGCGATCCCGGGCAAAGCCCTGGGCGGCAATCTCTGCATGCAGCGCGGCCACCATTGGCCCGAACGCGTCGTCAAACGGCTGGTCGAGCGGCTTCAACCAGCTCGTCTCGCGGATTGCCTTCACATCGGCAAGGCCGATGCCCTGCGCAGACAGCAGACCGGCCAGCGGGGGCACCAGGATGCGGGTCATCCCCAGCGCGTCGGCCACCGCACAGGCAAGCTGGCCACCGGCGCCGCCGAAACACACCAGCGTATAGCGTGTGACGTCATGCCCGCGCGCGATCGAAATACGACGGATCGCCGCCGCCATGTTGTCGACCGCAATCGCCAGAAACCCGCGCGCAATGTCCTCGATCGACATCGGCCGGGGAAGCGTTTGTGCGATGGCCGCCAATCGCGCGCGCGACGCATCCATGTCGAGCGGTTGATCGCCAGAAGGGCCGAACACCGCCGGGAACTGCGCGGCGACGATGCGCCCGGTCACCAGGTTGCAGTCGGTGACCGTAAGCGGACCACCATTGCGATAGCAGGCCGGACCCGGCCAGGCGCCCGCGGATTCGGGACCGACGCGAAAGCGCATCCCGTCAAACCGGCAGATCGATCCACCGCCGGCCGCCACGGTATGGACCTGCACCATCGGCGCGCGGATCGCGCACCCGGCCACCTGGCTTTCCTCGGCCAGTTCCAGGCGTCCGGCGTAATGCGAAACGTCGGTCGAGGTTCCCCCCATATCAAAACCGATCAGGCGGTCTTGCCCATGCGCCTGGCCGGCCGCAACCATGCCGATGACACCGCCTGCCGGGCCCGACAGGATCGCATCCTTGCCGCGAAACCGGTCCGCGCGGGTCAGCCCGCCGTTGGACTGCATAAAGCTGAGTTCGCAGCGCGCACCCAGGCCAGCGGCAACCCGGTCGACATAGCGGCGCAAGATAGGCGAGAGGTAGGCGTCAACCACCGTCGTGGCAGCGCGGGGCACGAACCGGATCAGCGGCGCGACTTCATGACTGGCAGAAACCTGCGCAAACCCGGCTTTGCGCGCCAGGGTCATCAACCGCTGTTCATGCGCGGGATGGGCCCAACCATGCATCAGCGCGATGGCGATCGCATCAAATCCATCGGCGCGCAGATCTGCCAGCAATGCTGTCGCTGTCGCGTCGTCCAGCGCGCGCAGCACTGTCCCCTGTGGGTCGATGCGCTCGTCAATTTCAACCGCGCGATCATACAGCATCGTCGGCAGCACGATATGGCGCGCAAAGATATCGGGCCGCGCCTGGTTGCCGATGCGCAGGGCATCGGCAAAGCCGCGCGTCGTCAGCAGCGCAGTCCGTTCGCCCGTGCGTTCCAGCAGGGCGTTGGTGGCCACGGTGGTGCCAATGCGGACAGCGGCAATGGCGCCGCCCTCGGCGTCCACAATCCGGCGGATGCCTTCGATCGCGGCGTCGTCATACTGGCCGGGATTGACCGACAGCAGCTTTGCCACACGCTGCCGCCCATTGCTGCTGTGCGCTACAATATCGGTAAACGTGCCACCCCGATCTATGGCAAAAGTCCAGGTAAAGTTCACCTTCGAATCCCATCAGGCACTGACCCGGCAACGCGGCGCCGCGCAGGACCATGCCATGCCAATTCGCGTTGGGCGAGCCGGGCGTCGTCATGCCAGTGGAAACCGCACGTGCATCAAAACCACGCAGCGGATTACCCGGGGCGACAAAGCGGCATGGCGAAACGGGTGGGCAGAGGTATCAGTCGAATGGAACACGCTGCCCGAATGGCAGCCGCTGTCACGCCGATGCGACGTCCGGCACCGCCACAAAGCCGCGCAGCGCCTGAAGCAACGTTTCCGCGCCAGCGCGTCCCGATGCGGCGCCGAACACATAGAAATCGGGCCGCACCAGCACGGTATCGGCGCCGAGCTCTGCAAACCAGCGGGTGAACACGCCAGCTGTATCGGTGATCACCGAGCCCGGGGACACATCGACGCTGACCCCGCGCAGCGCCGCGAACAGCGCCGCGGATTCAGGCGAAAGCATCGCCGCCGGGTCCCCCAATCGCGACACCAGTTGAAAGCCGCTGCCGACCAGATCGTCGATATGCGCAAGGTTTCCATCGCGCGCCAGGGCACCACCATGGCCCAGCGTGCCGCCTGCCTGATCGGGCAGGGTCATGCCGGGGCCGAGTAACGGCAATATCCCGGACGATGGCGGCGGGGCACCGGCGGCGCGCGCAGCCATCATGCCGGCATCGCGTGCCGCGGCGGCGGCCGGGTCGAGCACGCAAATCACTTTGCCCAATTCGATCGCATTCATCACCCACGCCCGCGCATGATCAGCGCGTTCGGTGCCGTAACTGTCGAGCATGGGTTCGCTCGCCAGACCGCGCACCGCCAGGTCGATCCGCCAGGCCAGTGCTGCCGCATCGCGAAAACCGGCGCACAGCCCCTGCCCGGCAAAGGGCGGCGTCAGGTGCGCGGCATCGCCCGCGATAAACACCCGCCCCTGCCGCCAGAGGTCTGCCACCGCGCCGCGAAAGGTATAGACCGCGTGGCGTTCCAGGATCGCATTGGCGGGTGTCAGGCCAAAGGGGGCGAGCAATTGCCAGGCGCGCTCGACCGAATTGAGATCGGCCAGCGTTTCGCCCTCCAGCGCCATGAATTCCCAGCGCCGGCGCCCGGGCCCGCCCGGCACCATCGTTGTCGGCCGCAACGGATCGCAGATCTGCACGGCCAGATCGTCATCATAGGGCAGCCGCTGTCCCGGCAACGGCAGGACATCGACCACCAGCCAGTCGGCCTTGAACCCCAGATCGATCAGCGACGCGCCGATCCCGGCGCGTACCGGGCCGTTGGCGCCATCCGCGCCCACCAGATAACCGCCGCGCAAGCCAAGCTGCCCGTCCGCATCGGGAAAGCGTTGGGCCGAAACACTGACACCATGGTCGTCCTGCTGAAACCCGGTCACTTCATAGCCACGATGGACCGTGATCAACGGTTCTGCCGCCGCCGCCGCATTAAGCACCTGTTCCAGCTGCGGCTGGCTGAAAATATAGCTGGTGCGAAACCCGCTAAAGCTTTGTTCGGTCCAGTCGAGCACGAACAGCGTTTCGCCCTTGGCGCTGCGCCATTGGTATTTGCCCGGCGACGACAGAAACGGCGCCATCGGCCCCATCAGGCCCAGCAGATTGAGGATGCGGGCAACCTCGTGATCAAACGCGATCGCGCGCGGCAACGGATAGATCGCCGCGTGCCGTTCGACGATCGTGACGCTGCGCCCGGCGCGCGCCAGCAGCAGTGCCAGGCAAAAACCCACTGGCCCACCGCCGGCAATGATGACGTCTTGTTCGGGGGACATTGCAATACCTTTTGCGCGAGGGGGCCATTCACGGGGACGCCGGAATTGCGGCGATGACCACTGCCGAATATGACCGAACCGTCAATATCGAACTATATAGTCAGATTCCCAAGAGCCTAACAAGCCCCCAATCCGGGCAATTTGGCGCCAGCGTATCGTGATCTGCGCCGATCTTGCCAGGGCGCGTGGCTGGCGCACCACAGGCGCGCGGCGCCCCATCGCACACCGATGGAGGTTGCAGGCAATTCATGCACCTATGTTGCACGGGCGGTGCTGTTACCGTCGCTGGCAGAGGGTTTTTGCAGGTTCGCAGCTGGCGCGCCGGGTGGTCCCTTCGCCGTTTGTTACCGAACGGTCCGGCATTGCGACCGGACGCATGCAGGACATCGAATAAAGCGAATGCAAGTCTGGCCGTCGGCGCTGCTGCTGGGATGCATCGCCAGCATGCAAACCGGTGCCGCCACGGGCGCGCCGGTGGCCGACGCTGCGCCTGACGCCGGCGCTGCGGTCTATGGCAAATGGTGCAGCGATTGCCACAGCACTGCCGGGGGCCCGGGCAGCATGGCGCTGGAACGCAAATACCACGGATCGCTGCCCGCCATCCTGAACCGGCGCAGCGACCTTTCGCCCGAATATATCAGCCAGGTGGTGCGCCATGGCGTGTCGTTCATGCCATCGTTTCGCAAGACCGAAATCAGCGATGCCGAACTGGACCGGCTGGGCACCTATCTGACGCCGAGGTCACTCCGCAACCATCGACGCCCGGCACGCGCCACCGGTGGGGAGTAACCGGCACATGCCGTCCAGACGAACCGTCCTGGCATCAGGCGCGGCCTTTGCCACGGTGGCAATCGTGCACGGTGACGATGCCCGCGCGGTCACGGTAAGCGCCGAAACGTTCGCGCGCCCGATCGATGCCCTGCTGATCGACGCGACGCTGGCACTACCCGGCCAACTGGCGGCGCTGGTGCAAAGCCGCAACCCGCGTTTGCCGCGACGGACGGTCCGGCTTGATGCCGCAGACTGTGATGATCTGGGGCGCATGCTGGGCCAGGCATCCGCGATCATCGGCATCAGTTCGGGCGCGACGCTGTTTTGCCTGGAACGGATGGCGTGGGATCACGGCTTTCGCCTGACCGCGCGCAGCCAGCGCGCGACCAGCGATGTCGCCGTCCTCCATGATCTGGCCGCGCTGGTAGACGGGAACCTGCCTGCCAGTGCTGGCACACCCGCACAGTTCCGCGCCTATCGGCCAGCGCGGGGCGATGGCCTGATCCACCTTTGGGCCATGCACAAACCGGCTGATCGCCCCTTGCGTGCGGCTGTTGCGGAGATTTCGGCATGATCCCGCCACCACAGGTCAGCGTGGCGGATTTCGCCGCTGCACTGACCGCGTTCGCGCGCATTGTCGGTGACCAATGGGTGTTCACCACCGAAGCGGATCTGGACCTTTACCGCGATTCCTATTCGATCATGTGGGGCGAAGCGGACGAACGCACGGCCTCTGCCGCGGTGGCGCCCGACACGGCGGAACAAGTGGTCGATCTGGTCAAAGTGGCCAACCGTTACCGCATCCCGATCTACCCGATTTCGACCGGCAAGAACCTGGGTTATGGCGGCGCCGCCCCGGCACTGGCCGGCAGCGTGGTGCTCGATCTGAAACGGATGAACCGGATCGTCGAGATTGACGAACGCAACGGCTATGCCGTGGTCGAACCCGGCGTCAGCTATTTTGACCTGTACAACCATATCCAGGCCAAGGGTCTGAAGCTGTGGATCGATTGCCCCAGTCCCGGTTGGGGCAGCGTGATGGGCAATGCGCTGGATGGCGGCGTGGGGGTTACCATGGCGCCCTATCGCAACCATTTTGAGGCGCAGTGCGGGCTGGAGGTCGTGCTGCCCGATGGTCGGATGATGCGCACCGGCATGGGCGCGATGCCAGGCGCCAAAACCTGGCAGCAGTTCAAGCCCGGCTTTGGCCCGCGCATCGATGGGCTGTTCAAACAATCGAACTATGGCGTGGTCACCAAGATGGGCATCTGGCTGATGCCCGCGCCCGACGCCCACGCGACCGGTGTGGTAACCGTGCCCCGACATCGCGACATCATCCCGCTGATCGACATCATCGGCCGGCTGGAACAAGCCAAAATCGTGCAGGGCCTGTGGAACCTGTCGAGCCCGATCACCGGCACCCCCGGCAACGCCGCGCACGAAGCCGGCCCGCCCGCACCGCCCAGCCCCACAATCATGGCGATCCTGAACGATCCGTCCGGCGCCGACATGGCCAGGCTGGAAACGGTCGGCACCGCGATGGGCCTGCCGTTCTGGGCCTGCGAATTCAACCTTTATGGCCCCCAAAAGCTGATCGCGGCGCAGTGGGAATGCATGTGCGATGCGATGGCCGCAATCCCCGGCGCGCAATTCCGGCTGAACCCCATTCAGACCCTGCCCCTGCCGGTCGAAACCCAGCGCGCCACGCGCGACCTGGGGCCGTTTGGCATTCCGACATTGAAAACATTCGATCTTGGCCCGATGCACGAATTTGATGGTGAGGATGTGGTCGGCCACGTGTTCTTTTCGCCGGTCATCCCCCGCACGGGTGAGGCCGCAATCGCGGCGATGGCGGCGTTTGCCGGTATTGCGCGCAAATACAACATCCCCGGCCCGCCGCTGCCGGTGCCGTCATCGATCTTTGAACGCGCGTTCCTGTTCGCGATCGGGCTGCCGGTGACCCGGTCGCCGCTGGTCAATGCCAAAATCCGGGGCATTTTCCGTGAACTGGTGGCGATCGCCACCGCCAACGGCTGGGGCGAATACCGCACCGCGCCGGCGTTTTATGACATGATCATGGACACCTATTCGTACAACGACCACGCGTTGCGCGACTTTCTGGGGACGATCAAGGACGCGGTCGATCCCAACGGCATCATGTCACCCGGCCGCTATGCGATCTGGCCCCGCCATCTGCGCGATCACAAGACATGACCATACCCGACACCCCATCACCCGAAAGCGAGCATGTCATGAACACCACACGGCGCCACCTGTCCCGGCCATGGAAACTTGCACTGGTTGCGCTGGCAACGGTGTGGACCCAGACCGCCAACGCCCACCATTCGTTCGGAAAATTCGACATGGGCAAACTGACCACGCTGTCGGGAACGGTACGCGAATTTACCTGGGCCAATCCGCATACCTGGCTGATCGTGATCGTCAAACGGGCCAATGGCACGACCGAACAGTGGGCGCTGGTGGGATCAAGCCCCAACATGATGAGCCGGTGGGGCTGGAACGCGGCCGATATCAAGGTGGGCGACAAAGTGGTCGTCGATGTTCACCCCGGCCGTGATGGCACCCCCATCGGATCGCTGCAGACAGTGTTTCTGACCAACGGCAAAGTGCTGGCCGATCCGGCCGGATCGACCGGTCAGGCGCTTGCCGGCGGCCCCGGCCATTTGCCCACCAAACCGCAGGGACAACCCTACAAATGATCGACATGGCAGCGCCCCGGCGCAAAACATCGGCCTTTCGCCTGCGCGGTTACGCCGCTTGCGCGCTGGGGGCACTGGTCCTGATCGCCGCGCCCGCGCTGGCGCAGGACACGGCCGTGCCGCGTACGGCGGAACAACAGGCGCAAAGCTGGCAGGAGATCGCGCGTCTGCCCGATTTCTGGCAGGGGACCTGGCAATCGATCAGCCCGATCGCCGACGATTTTTCCACCACGCCCGATTACACCGCCTCGGCACAGGCCTATATCAAGCAATACAAGCCGGCCGAAGACAGCCCGTTCACCAATTGCAAGCCGCTGGGCATGCCGTTTGTGCAGAACATCGGCGGCATGCCGATGAAGTTTTTCCAGACGCCCGGCATGGTCGCGATCTATATTGAATCATCGGGCATGACGCGGTTCATCCATACCGACGGCCGCACCCACAGTGAACAGCCCAATCCCACCTATCTGGGGGAATCGATCGGCCATTGGGAAGGCGATACGTTTGTCGTCGATACCACCGGGATTGCGCCCGATACCGTGTTCCAGCTGGGTCGCGACCAGCGTGCGCTGGCGCAGGGTGATCATTCGCCGATTGCCGGGGTGATCTTCGGCCCGCACGGCCCCAATCTGCGGCTGGTGGAACGGATGCACCTGGTCGATTTCAACACGCTGGAAATTCAGACCACGCTGTACGACGATACCGTGTTCAAACAGCCCTATGCGCTGCCCGCGCGGCGGTTTCTGCGCGGTATCGAACGCCGCAACGAACCCCAGGAATGGGCGTGCACCGACAACCGCGATTACCTTGATCCGGTAACCGGCAAGCTGGAACTGAACGTCAAGGACAAGGCGCAGAACCACTGAACTTTGGCGGAATGGCGCGGCTGATGGTGGTGAACAGCACCCCGGCCGCGCCATCTGCCGCGCCGGCGCCGATCGAAATGCTGCACGCAAAAATTGATGCACCTATCTTGTCTGCCAGCGCACGTTAGCGTCGCAGCCACATAGTCGCCTGTCAGGCGCGTTTCGCGATCAGCTTTGCGACGCCGTGGGGGCTCGGCAATTGCTGTCGTCGCCCCTGGCAGACCAGCACCACGGACCTTTGCGGGTTCAAGACACAAACGACCGGCCACAAGTCGGTCATGGGGGAGGGAAAAACAATGCGCCATATTCACCTGCTGTTGTCGACGTCGCTGTTGGGCTGCGTCTTGGCCGCACAACCGGCCTTTGCCGATGATGCCGCCGGCGCTGCTCCTGCCAATGCTGCACCAGCGACGAATGACAGCACGATCAGGGAAATCATCGTCACGGCCGAACGCCGGTTCAACACGGCGCAGAAGACCGCCGCGGCAATCAGCGTGCGGCCCGGTGACCAGCTGCTGCTTGAAGGCCGTTACGAGCTGAAAAGCATCCTCGAAGACGTGCCCGGGATTTCCGGCGGCGCCTCTGGTTCCACCAACACATCACTGGCCGGTGGCACCGACAACCCTGCGACTGGCCTCGTCATCCGCGGGGTTCAGTCCAACTCCGGCGTTGGCGGAAGCGCGACCTCCACCTCGTCCGCTGCGGCCATTTATGTCGATGACGTCTATAACGGTGTCGGTGGCGGCTATGACATCGCCCAGGTCGAAGTGCTGCGCGGACCGCAGGGTACGCTCTATGGCCGCAGTGCGACTGCCGGCGTTGTCGCCATTCATACCATTGATCCCGACACCAAAAAGTTTGGCGTCAAAGCTACGGGAGAGATCGGCAACTACAATTTGTATCACTTCGTCGGCGAAGTGAACCTGCCGATCATCACTGACAAGCTGGCCCTGCGCGTTTCGGGCAACTATTTCGAACGTGACGGCTATTATTCGAAACTGGGCGATGCCCGCCAGAGCACAAGTTTCCGGGCCAAGCTGCTGTGGAAGCCGACCGACAATTTTTCGGCGCTGTTCGGCTATGCGCAGGAATACAACGTCACCCACACCGGCGGTACCGGGGTTTCGCAGCGCAGCTCACCCACCGATTTTGTTTTCAACGAAAATGCCGTCGGCAACGGGCGCAACCATTCCCGCCAGTTCTGGGGCAATTTCAATCTTGATCTGGGATCGGTCGCGCTGACCTATGTGCCGGCCTTTCGCACGTTCTATCAGAACGCGACGGCGGTGATCCGCACCCCACCTGGCCCCGGCGCAACCAACATCGACAATCCGGTGATTACCACGCCCGATGATTTCATGACGCATGAAATCCGCCTCCACAACACCGATGCGGGCGCGGCGTTCAAATGGCAGGTCGGTGGCATGTACTACCGGAACACGCTGAGCGAAATCAACAACCTGTTCAATTACGATCTCGGGCCCGGCGGCAGCTACATCTTCAAATCGTCGACCCACAAGGTCACGACGGCCGAGGGCCTGTTTGCCGAGGGCACGTATGCCTTTGCGCCGGACACGCGACTGACCGCCGGCATCCGTTATGATCATACCCAGATTACCATCGACCAGAATTACACCAGCTTTACCGGCATTACGCAGTCACTTACCGGGGCGGACCGCAAGGCATCGTTTGACAACATAACCTATAAAGCCCGGCTCGAGCACGATCTGACCCCGCGCAATCTGCTGTATGCAGCGATCTCGACCGGTTTTTCGCCGGGCGACAAGGCTTTGACCCAGGACCCCACCGGCCAGCCCAAGCCGATCGTGCTGAAGGCCGAAACGCTCACATCCTACGAAATCGGGTCCAAAAACCGTTTCCTCGACAACCACTTGCAGATCAACGTCGCAGCATTTTACAACAATTACGCCGGCTATCAGACCGCGGGGATCAACGTCGCACCGCCCGGGCCGATCCGGATCTTTGAAAATATCACCACGCCGGTAAAGGTCTATGGTGCCGAACTCGAAGTTGAGGCGCGTCCATGGCAAAATGGCACTTTTGGCCTCAATGCCTCTTACAACCACGCCCGCTATGGTGATTATGGCGCATATGACAGGTTCTTTTCCAATCATACCGTATCGCCATCTGCGCCGTTCCGTCTGACCGCGTCCTATGATCACCGCGTTGTGCTGGGCGAAAATGCTGCGCTGATGCTGCGGGCGGCGGTGCGCTATGTTTCGGCCCATGACAGCACCCGCATTACAAAGGCACAGGCGGGATTGGACCCCACGGTACCGCCATTCCTGGCGATTGCTGCACCCGGCGCCACGCCCTATATCCGGGTTCCTGATGCGGCGGTGATCGACCTTAATGGCACCCTCGTTCTGGGGTCCAACGTGTCGATCACGGCCTATGCCCGCAACCTGGCCAACAAGCGCTATCTCCCCGACAACTGGAACGTCGCGACCGTGCTCAAGGGCCCGACCGACAGCCAGCCGATTGTGGTGGTGTCGCAGAACACGCTCAGCGACCCGCGCACTTTCGGCTTGATCCTGAACGTCAAATATTGACCGGTTTGATCGTTTGAGTGGCACGCATAGCCGGGCGTCGAGCCCGGCTATGCGTGTTTATGGGTTCGGGCACGTGGCGCGATCGAGAGGGTATCGAACTATGAAATCCGCCCTGGTTGCAGCTGCCGGCAACACCCCGATCTATGCCGATCACGCCGCTCCGGTCGCGCACGCCGGGGAATTGCTGATCACCGTCGCTGCTGCCGCGCTTTACCCGCTGGTGCGCGCGCGCGCTGCCGGGCACCATTACAGCGCGGCCGGGCTCTATCCGTTGATCCCGGGTGTGGACGGGGTCGGGCGAACCCCGTCCGGGGACCGGGTCTATTTCTCGCTGCCGCGCGATCCCTTTGGCGCGATGGCCGAACAGACCGTGGTGGCGGCCGATCGCTGCACACCGGTCCCGGCCGGGCTCGACAATGCCATGGCGGCTGCGCTGGCCAATCCCGGCATGTCATCGATGGCTGCGTTGAAAGATCGCGCGCAATTTCAGCCGGGTGAGGCCGTGCTGATCAATGGCGCCACCGGTGCATCCGGCCAGTTGGCGGTGCAGATCGCCCGGGCGCTGGGGGCCGGACGGATCGTTGCCACGGGCAGAAATCGGGCGGTGCTGGAACACTTGACCACCCTTGGGGCGGACGAAACCATCGCGCTGGACGCTGATCCGCAAACCATGGCGACGCGCTTTGAAGCGCTGTTTGCCGGCGGGGTGGATGTCGTGCTCGACTACCTGTGGGGGCCAAGCGCACTCACCCTGCTTAGGGCGGCGGCAAGGGCAGCGCGGCCGGGCAAACCGATCCGCTTTGTGCAGATCGGCACCGCCAGCGGGCTGGAAATCAGCCTGCCGGGTGCCATCCTGCGGTCCTCGGGCCTTGTCCTGATGGGGAGTGGATTGGGCAGCGTGTCAAACGCCCGGCTGCTCGAACGGATCGGCGAAGTCCTGCAACTGGCCGCCACCGGCGGATTGCAATTGCCCATCCGCGCAGTGCCGCTGGCCGATGTTGCCGCCATGTGGTCGGACACCGCGGGACCGCGTACGGTATTCATGATCTGATTTTGATCAGGACGGTGATGTCCTCCGTCCGCCAGTCTGCCGTGCCTGCCCCCCCCGGCGATCCCGCAGGTTCGCCAGGGGTTGCAACCAGTGCCTACTTGACGCCGATCACCGTCGTGCGCTGCAGAATGCGCCATTCGCCGTTGCGCTTTTCCAGAACGTCATCGTAGTGCCCGGGCAGGCCGACCACGGTCTGCTTCGTCTTGAGATCCGGATACACGCTCATGAAATAGCCATAATGCGTGGCGCGGGTCGCGCTTTGAAATTCAAAGTGATGGCTCAGCGCCAGATGCCAGGGCGGATTGCCATTGCCGATCGCATTGACCCCACCGGGTGCCGGAAGATGCATTCCCGGCGGCGGCATGGACATTCCCGGCGGCGGCATTGGTGCGCCGGGGGGCGGCATTGGTGCGCCGGGGGGCGGCATGGGCATTCCGGGTGGTGGCATCGGCGTACCGGGGGGCGGCATGGCTCCCGGTGGCGGTGGGCCAGCTTCTGCCTGCCGATAGGGCATCGCAAAACGCAGGCCAGGTTCGGGCACGGCGATTATCTGTGCTTCGGGCCAGAACGCCCGGTCAAACCGCGCCGGATCGTGAAGTTCCAGCCCCAGGGTATAGTTGTCGACCGCATCATTGACCCCGACCCAATCATCGACCGTGGGTTTGTACGCTGGGGCAGCGGCGCTTTGGGCTGCTGCCTGGGCATGAGCCCCGACGGCGGTCGTCAACAAACACGCCCCGACAATACCGGCCAGCAATTTCATTTTGCGATTCATCGTACCCTCCCCGCAGCATCTTTATGACAATCAGGAACAATCCGGACGCCAGCATGACGTCTGGATCACATTCCTAGTGATTGTCGTTTTCTTTCAGTCGCTTGAGGACGACGGCGGGGTCTTCTTCGATGGTCTTGTCCTGGATCGGATCAAACGCCAGGATATTGGCGGTGCTGCACACCCATTCGTGGGGAATGCCTTCCTCACCGCGGTTGCGTTTGAAAATCTGCACCGGGCTGGAAACGTAGGGCTTTTTCCAGATGGTATCGTCATAGATCGTCAGCTGGTCTTCCAGCGTGTCGGCATCGACCAGCCGGATGCGCTCAACCATCCGCATATTGGGTCCGTGCGGGCCAAAAATCGATTCCGGGGGAAGGATGAACATGCCTTTGCCCTGGCCGGGCAAATCGCCATATTGCGTCAGGATATCGGCAAAGCCGACACTGTCCACAACCAGCGTATCGCCTTCAAAATGCCCGATAGAATCGCCCAGATACGTCGGATTGGGGCGATCGGGGTGCTTCGAATTCAACCGGATGAAGCGAGTCATGCTGGTATTTTCGATGTAGATCGCAATCATGCCCGGTTCGTAAAAGAACTTCAGCGGGGAACCCAGGCGTTGCACGATCGGCATCCCCGGGGTCTTGCAGGTTGCGCCGGCAAACGGGATGTCCTTGATGGGTTTGAAGCGCGAAACATAGGCCTGCGCCTCATCCGTATAGGGGGCATCGACCGGGTGATCCAGGAACGACGTCACACTCTGCCAATTGCCCGAAAAGAAATCAGGCAGTTTGGTAACTTCGGCCCAGGTTGATCCGGTCGGCGCCGCCGGCGCCGCTGTTTCGGCGGCCGCCGGCATGGCCAGCATGGCCGAACCAAGCGCGATCGCCAGCACTATTTTGCGATTTTTCATGATGCGATTTCCACGGTTTTTGCAATGTGTCTTCGGGCGGCGTCAACAAGCAACGGGGCCAATCAACGGGGGTGCGGCGGGCCACCTGGGCCGAGCAGGCCCGGCGGCGGCGCACCGGCCGCAGCCTTCAGCACGCGGCCGTTTGCCAGATGCACATCACCCAGCAATCCGATGTGATTGCCATGACGATCGGGGTTTGCAGAGCAGGTGACTTTGTCGCCCGGCTTCATGTCGGCCGCATTCCAGCCACCGCGCGCCAGCATGCCCGTGCTGCCACCTTCCAGCCCCCAGATTTCCTGGGTGCCGTCGGGTTTGGCAACACGAATATACAGCCAGGAATGCGGGTTGGCCCACAGCCACTTTTCAACAGTGCCGGAAACGGTGATCTGCTTTGTCATGTCGAACACGGCTGCGGAATGGTGCGCCGACGCATGGGGTATGGCGGTTACAAACAGCAATGCTGCCAATGCGCCCGAAATCCGGGTTGAAATATGCACTTTCACGGCCTTTTTGCCTTTCGAAGGTTTCCGGCATGTCGTCATTTGCGCATACCGTCAGTGGATCGCCACGATTCATCCCACCGAACGGCCGGCAAAGATAGGTGCCACAATTGGGTCCGGCGCTCGCGCGGTAGCCAGACAATTTTTGCACCTAACCGGGATCGGCACGCGCGCATAAGCCGGTTGGGATACAGCTGCAGCGACCGGTATCGCACCGGCGCCTCGTTCGCGATCGAGCGGGCAATCGTTCTGCGACGCGATCCACCTGGCCGGAAGTGGCAAAGCATTCATTGAATTTTCAGGAGAACATTGCATGGCTCGCTATCTCAAACGCGGCGCTACGGCAGAGGCCAGGGCCGCCACCAACCGCCAGGTGCGCGATACGGTCGAAGCCATTCTGGCCGATATCGAGGCGCGCGGCGATGCCGCGGTGCGCGATCTGTCGATCCGTTTCGACCAGTGGGATCGTGACAGCTACCGGCTCAGCGATGCCGAAATCCAGGCCTGCATCGACACACTTTCCCCGCAGGACATCACCGACATCACCTTTGCACAGGCACAAGTGCGCAACTTCGCGCAGATCCAGCGCGACAGCATGCGTGATGTCGAGGTCGAAACCCTGCCCGGCGTGGTGCTGGGTCATCGCAACCTGCCGCTCAACGCCGCCGGTTGCTATGTTCCCGGTGGCAAATATCCGCTGCTGGCCTCTGCCCATATGTCGGTGATCACCGCCAAGGTCGCGGGCGTGCCGCGCGTGGTGACCTGCGCCCCGCCGTTTGGCGGCAAGCCTGCCCCGGCCATCGTCGCTGCGCAGGCTATGGCAGGGGCTGACGAAATTTACTGCCTGGGCGGGATTCAGGCGGTCGCAGCGATGGGACTGGGCACGCAATCGATCGATCCCGTCGATATCCTGGTCGGGCCGGGCAACGCGTTTGTGGCAGAGGCCAAGCGGCAATTGTTCGGCCGTGTGGGCATCGACCTGTTTGCCGGGCCAACCGAAACGCTGGTGATCGCCGACGAGATCGGCTGCGACGGCGAACTGGCCGCCACCGATCTGCTGGGCCAGGCCGAACATGGGCCGGACAGCCCGGCCGTGCTGCTGACCACATCCGAAAAGCTGGCGCAGGATACCATCGCCTGGGTCGAACGGCTGCTGCAAATCCTGCCCACTGCCGATATTGCGCGGGCTGCGTGGGAAAATTTCGGCGAAGTGATCGTGGCCGACGACGATGCCGAAATGGTGCGCATTGCCGACGAAATCGCGTCGGAACATGTGCAGGTGATGACCGCCGACCCCGACTATTTCCTGGCCAATATGACCAATTATGGTGCGCTGTTTCTGGGCGCGCGCACCAATGTGTCGTTTGGCGACAAAGTGATCGGCACCAACCACACGCTGCCGACGCGCAAGGCCGCGCGCTATACCGGCGGGCTGTGGGTCGGCAAATTCCTGAAAACCTGCACCTATCAACGCGTGCTGACCGATGAGGCATCGGCCATGATCGGCGAATATTGCAGCCGGCTGTGCGCGCTCGAAGGTTTCGCCGGCCACGGCGAACAGGCCAATATCCGCGTGCGTCGCTATGGCCATCGCAATGTTCCCTATGCTGGCAAAGCCATGCCGCACGGCGCATCATGACATTGCCGGTCACACCCAGTTTCCGGCTGGATCACCGGCGTGCGCTGGTCACCGGTGCCGGGCGCGGAATCGGGCTGGCCGGTGCCGCCGCACTGGCGCAGGCCGGGGCGACGGTCACACTGGTTGCCCGCACCCGCGATGAGATCGAAGCGGTGGCGGCGCAAATCGTTGCTGGCGGTGGGCAGGCCAGCGCAACCGTGCTCAATGTGGCCGACCTGGACGCCGTGCAGCATTTTTTCGCGACGCGGCCCGCGTTCCACATCGTGCTCAACAACGCCGGCACCAACCGCCCCAAACCGATGACCGATGTCACCCCGGACGATTTCGACGCGGTGATCGGCCTGAACGTCAGGGCGGCATTTTTCGTCGCGCAGGCCGCCGCGCTGGCGATGATCGCGCAAGGGGTGGCCGGTTCGCTGATCCACATGGGATCGCAAATGGGCCATGTCGGCGGGGCCAACCGATCGCTCTATTGCGCATCGAAATGGGCGCTGGAGGGTATGAACAAGGCGTTTGCGCTCGACCTTGCCGCGCATGGCATCCGGTCCAACACGATCGCACCGACCTTTATCGATACACCGCTGACCCGGCCGTTTTTTCAGGACGCGGCGTTCAAGGCCAGCGTGCTGGACAGGATCAAGCTGGGCCGGTTGGGCGAGGTCACCGATCTGATGGGTGCGGTGCTGTTCCTGGCGTCGGATGCGTCGGCACTGATGACCGGCACCAGCCTGGTGGTGGACGGCGGCTGGACGGCGGATTGATCGGGCAAAGTCTTGCCCCCGGCGCAAAGGTGACACCTAACTCGCGCAGCAGCGTTGCGGTAGGACGCGGTGTTGAAACCACCTTGCACTGCGGGAAACCTGGCCAATGACCGTCACCGAACGCCACGCCGGCACTTTGCAGGGGGTCCTGCTGCTGCTGCCGATCACGATGGCGGTGATGGGGCTGATCGTGCTGGTGCCGGTGCTGCCGGGCATGATGGCGCATTTCCATGACGTGCCCGGCGTCGAATACCTCGTCCCGCTGATGCTGACCCTGCCCGCGCTGTGTGTCGCGGTGCTGTCGCCGGTGGCGGGCGTGGTGGTGGATTTCTTTGGCCGGCGCACCACCTGCATCAGCGCGCTGGTGGTCTATACGTTCGTCGGCATCATGCCGATCTTTCTGCAAAGCCTGACCGCAATCATCATCAGCCGCGCGGTGCTGGGCGCGATGGAAGCGCTGATCGTGATTTCCAGCACGACGCTGATCGGCGATTATTTTCACGGGCGCGAACGCGAAAAATGGCTGGCCAACCAGACTGCGGTCGCGTCGATTTCGTCGATCTTCCTGGCCTTGCTGGGCGGCGCACTGGGCACTTTCGGGTGGCGCGGGGCATTTGCCGCCTATGGGTTCAGCATTGTTTTCGCGATCGGCCTGCTGCTGTGGACCTGGGAACCGCGTCGCCATGATGAACCGGTTGCGCATGCCGCCGCCCCTGACGCGCCCTTTCCCTGGGCGACGATCGTGCCGATTTCGGTTCTGGCGGTGTTTGGCGGCACCATGTTTTTCCCCATGCAGATCCAGGTGAGCAACATGCTGAGCGATTATTATGCCATCCGGTCGACCAGCGCGCTGGGGCTGTTCAGCGGTCTGGCCGGGCTGTCGGTGGCGGGCGGTACGCTGCTGTATCGGCGCTTTACCGCGCGGCTGATGACCCCGGCGCAATTGATGATCGCGTTCGGCCTGCTGGGTCTGTCGTATATCCTGATGAACCACGCTGCCACGCCGGTGTCGTTTACCGCCTGGCTGATCATCAACCAGATCGGTTCGGGCATGTTGCTGCCCGCGCTGGTGGTGTGGGCGATGGCCCGCCTGCCGTTCGCGGTGCGCGGGCGCGGGACCGGCCTGTTCATGAGCGGGTGGTGGCTGGGCCAGCCGCTCAGCAGCCAGGCGGTGGCATTCCTGCGCGCGCACAATGGCGGCAACCTGCCCGCGACCTTGCAGATGCTGGGGATTGCCTGTCTGGTTGCCGCAGCGGTTGCGGCGATCAGCGGGCGGCGCGGATCGACCCAGACGGGCGCGACGGGCACCATGCCCGGCGCGCACTGACGCGCGCTAGCCCGCCTCGATCTGCCACGGTTGCAGCACTTCGGGCGGCGGTCCTTTGACCTCGACAATCAGGCCTTGCGGGTTCAGCACGTAAAGCAGGTAACCGTGGGTTCGCATGACCTCACCCGCCCGCAACGCGCGGCCAAACACGCTGCTGTCGTCGCAATCCTTCAGACAGCGCAGGGTGCTGTGCACCTCGGCCGCGGCACCCGTGGCATCCGCACAAAAGAACAAGACTTCGAGGGATTCACGCACATAGGGGCGGTGCCGCGCGTAAAAATCGCGCACTGCCGCCCTGCCCCGGATGCCCATGACGAATTTGACGTCATCAGCATAGAAATCCACGACATGCGGATCGCCCGCGTTCATCAGCGCGACATAGCGATCATAGGCAGCACGATCGAAACGGCCGGGTCGTGGCGTGGCGGCGCACCCGGGTGCAGCAACCAGCCCCGCCGCGCCGGCCAGCGAACCGGCAAGCAATTCGCGCCGAAGCAGGCCCGGCGCACCGCCCTGCACAATCAATCCTGCCCGGTCAGATGCAGCCCGATTTTTTCCAGCGGGGCCAGCGCCTGCAGGATCGGCGGCAGGATTTTCACCGGTTCCGTGCCCGCGGTATAACGCAACAGCGGCTCGGCATCGGTGGCGGCCGCCAGCGCAGCCAGCACGACCGGGGTCACGTCGGTCGGGGCGCCAGCCTCCAGGCCGTCAAAGTTGCGGTTAAAGGTTTCCGCGATCGCGGCATAGGGCGCGCTGGCCGCGCGATCGAGCGAGTTTTGCGGCAGGGCGGTCTTGAACGGCCCGGGCACCACACTGACGACCCGCACACCAGTTCCGCGGGTTTCGATGTTCAGTGCCGCGGTTGCGGCGTCCAGCGCATGCTTGCTGGCGCAATAGGCGCTCATGAACGGGGTTTTGATCATCGCCGCGACCGAGGTCACGTTGATGATCCGCCCCGACCCTTGCGCGCGCATCAGCGGTAACACCAGCCGGATCAGATCGAGCGGGCCGAACAGATTGGTTTCAAACATCATCCGCAACTGCGCATCGGGCGTATCCTCAAACGCCCCGCGCGACCCGACGCCGGCATTGTTGATCAGCACATCGATGCGGCCAAAGCGTGCGTTGACCGTGTCGATCACGCCTTTGCGCATGTCGGCATCGGTCACATCGAGCGCGGTGAGCATGACGTCATCGGGCCTGGCCGCCGCCAGTTCGGTCAGGCTGGCCGGTGCGGATGTGGGTTTGCGCATGGTCGCCACCACCTGAAACCCGCGCTCGGCAAAGCCCAGCGCCATTGCCTCGCCAAAGCCCGAACTGCAGCCTGTGATCAACACGACCGGCATAATGGTACCCTTCAACAATCTCGAAAACCGGGCTATTTCATCAATTCGGCGATCACCGGATTGGGTGGGCCCCACTGGCCGCCCAGCAATTCGCCCATCCCGGCAATCCCGCCGCCATCGGCGGTGCGCAACTTGTCACCATCGGTCCAGTGTTCGATCTCGTGACCCCAGGGGTCGTTCCAGTAATCAAAGATCTGGCTGCCCAGGATATGTCGGCCGACGCCCCAATGCAGGTGCCAGCCACCACTGACCAGGTGGTCGTGGCCAGCCATCAGATCATCGACATCGACCACTTCAAACGCCGAATGCATGAACTGCGCGGGTGCGCCGGGTCGCTCGAACAGGAAAATGGTGTGATGGTCGCAGGGTTCATCCCCCCGATCGGCGCGCATGAACGCGCCGATCGCCACGCCCGGCGCTGGCTGGATTTCATCAGAGGTGACGAAGCCAAAGCGTTCCTTGTACCATTGTTCGGAGCTGCGAAAATTGGACACGCCGAACACGCAATGGCCCAGCCGCTGCACATGCGATGGCCCCTGCGCCACCCGGCGGAACCGGCCGATGCGCGGGTATTCCCCGGCGTGGTTCCATGGTTCCGGCTGCGGCGCGATCCGTTCGACCGGCGGCAGCGCGACTTGTTCGGCAATCGCCTCGATCACGAACCCGTCGGGATCGGTCAGCCGCACCACCAGACCGCCACCGGGCGCGTCAAACGGTTCGACTGTGGCGCCATCGTGGGCCGCCAGACGTTCCAGATCGGCGCGATCGCGCACCCAGATGCCCAGCGCCGCAAACCCCGGATCGCCCCGCTCGGTCGCATGCACAAACGGCGCGCGACCGGTGCCGCGCATGAACAGATGGTCGGTGGGCTGATCGACAACCGCATCCACCATTCCGAAATCGACCAGAAACGCCCGCATCCGGTCGAGATCCGGCGCGCGAAAGCGCACGTGTGCGACGTCATAGGCCTTGGCGATGCTCATGCTGCGATGCTCCGTAAAATGGCCGGCCGTTGCGCCAGGTGCAGGTCGTCATGGGTTGCCGACACGGTCGGTCGGGCCGGTGTCATTCAGGGATGCAGACGCCTTCGATCGCGCCGATGCCCGCAATTTCGCAACGGCACACGTCGCCGGGATTAAGCAGCAGTTTCGGATCGCGCGCCCAGCCGATGCCACCGGGGGTGCCGGTAAAGATGATATCACCGGGTTCCAGCGTCATCGCCTGTGACAGGTATTCGATCTGCGCCCACACATCGAACACCAGATTGGCGGTGTTCGATTGCTGGCGCACATCACCATTGACGCTGCAGCTGATGGCGTAGCCGTGCGGGTCTGGCATTTCGTCGGTCAGCGTGATCCACGGCCCCACCGGCGAATGCGTGTCGAACGATTTGGCCACCGACCATTGCGGTGAATGCCCCTGCCATTCGCGCACACTGACATCATTGCCCACGCAATACCCGAACACCGCAGCCGGCGCATCTTCGCGCGAAATATGCCGACCGCCTTTGCCGATCACGGCGACCAGCTCGACCTCGTAATCGACGCTGCCGGGCGATGCCTTGGGCAGCTGGATCGGATCGAACGGGCCCGCGATCGAGCTCGATGCCTTAAGGAACCACATTTGCTGTGTGGGCTTTTCACGTCCGGATTCAGCGATGTGGTCCGCATAGTTGAGACCGATTGCCAGAATTTTACCGGGCCGCTTGATCGGTGCGCGCAATTTGACCGTATCCAGTGCCAGCCAGCCTTCACCGGTTGCCGCCAGATCATGCAGGCTTGCCGCATGCGAATCGAAATCCGCAATCAGCGCAATCATGTCGGTCACACCCGGCACCGGCAGCACGCTGCCATCCTTGACGATGCCGACCTGCTGCGCCCCGTTTGATTCAAAAACAGCGAGTTTCACGCGTGATAACCCCTTTGACCATGGCATGGACCGGTTGCCGACGGCCGATGCCGTCAGCATGGACCGGTTGCTGCCAGCCCGATGCCATCAGACCGGGCGCCATGCCGACAGGACGTTTTTTGCGCCGGTTGGCGCGGCAATGTTAGGTGCCTCAATCGATCGCGCGCGGTTCAGGCCTCGTCGACAAAGCGGTTTTCGATCGCGCCCAGCCCTTCGACTGCCACGCGCACGACATCGCCTGCTTTCATGAAACGGTTGCCGGCGATGCCGACCCCGGCGGGTGTGCCGGTGGCGATCAGATCGCCGGGCAGCAGCGTCATCACTTCGCTCAGGTACGCAATCTGGTCATAGATGTCATAGATCATATCGCCCGTCGATGCGCGCTGGCGCTCTTCACCGTTAAGCTCCAGCGTGATGGTCAGCGCGTGCGGATCGGCGATTTCATCATCGGTGGTGATCCACGGACCGATCGGTCCGTGTGTGTCGAACGATTTTCCCAGCGTGAAGGTTGGCGAACGGAACTGCCAGTCACGCGCGGTCACGTCGTTGCAGACGACATAGCCGGCGATCACCGATCGCGCCTGATCGCGCGACACGTGGCGGCAACGCTTGCCGATGACCACGCCCAGTTCCGCCTCGTAATCGACCTTGTCCGGCCCTGCCCGCGGCACATCGACATCGCCAAACGGCCCGTTGATGCAGGTGACCTGCTTGTTGAACCAGATCTGCGTTTTTGGTGCGGTCACGCCGGCGGCGGCGGCTTCGTCAACATGCGATTGATAGTTCATGCCGATCGCCAGGTATTTGCCGGGGTCGGTGATCGGCGCTTCAAGCATGACATCGGCCAGCGCGAACGCCGGTGCAGCGACTGCCTCGATTGCGTCGCGAAACCCGTCCAGCTGTTCCAGCAGCAGCCGCATCGAATCACCGATACCCGGCAACACCGCGCCAAGATCGACAACAGAATCGCCAACCACTTTGCCCAGGCGCGTGTGTCCGCCGGCGGTAAACCTTGCAAGCTTCATGAAAAATCGATCCTTTGTCCGTCAATTTTGCGAAAGGGCAGGTTGCACGGCCGATGCCGCAGGCCGCCCAAACCGCACGGATGGCATTCGCCAATCCCGGGTACCTTGCCTTTTTCATTGACTAGATGGTACAAAGATGACTGTCTAGTTCAAATTTGGCAGCACCACTGAGCGAACGTTTTGCAACGATCAATCCGCTGCATGGTCAGCCACATCGCAACATCATGAAGCGGGAGAATGTATGCAAGCGATAGCCGCCGACACAGATCGGCAAAGTCACGCCCATTCAGGCGCGCGCTATACCCGGGTGGCGATGTGGCTGCATTGGACGATCGCGATCATGATCATCTACAATCTGGTCAGCGGGTTGCTGATCTGGGATTTTGCGGCTGGCTTTTTCAAATCGCACCGCGCGTTTTACGGGATCGGCATCACATCGCACCTGTCATCGGGGCTGACCGTGCTGGCACTGACCCTGGCCAGGGTCGTCTGGCGGCTGATGCACGAACCGCCGGCCTATCCCGCGACGATGAAGCAGTGGGAACGCCATGCCTCGCACTTTGCGCACTTCCTGCTGTACAGCGGGATGGTGCTGATGCCGCTGACCGGGTGGGCGATCCTGTCCGCGCATCCGCCGGCGGGGTCGGCGGGCGCGCTCAGCGCACCACTGCCGCCGATGGCCGCGCCGCCTGCTGGCGCTTCGGGCGGCGCCGGTGCGCCGCATGGTCCCCCGCCCCCGCCCGGCATCTGGTGGATCGTTCCGCTGCCCCCGATCGCGCCGATTGCCAATATCGGCCTGGAACCGGGCGGTGTGAAACCACAGCACATCCTGCATGAACAACTGGCCGATTGGCACAAGATCGGCGGCTATCTGATGCTGCTGCTGCTGATGGTGCACATCGGCGGCGCGCTAAAGCATCAGTTTGTGGACAAAGAGCCGGAACTGCAGCGCATGGGCCTGCGTGGTCACAAACGCGCGGCAGACTGATCGTAGCAGGGGGGGGCAGCGCCAGGCCCTGCCCCCCCAACACGCTACCAGATACTGCCTGCACGCAGCGGACGGGCGAGCACCAGCGAACTGCCAAGATTGAGATTGCCCAGCGTGCGCACTTCAAACAGCGCCTCAAACGCGTCGCCACCGTTTTTCGACACAATGGCGTCGATTTGCTGCGCGTCGGCAGCGACTTCGGCCATTTGCAGGACCGCCGGATCGCGTGTGCCGGCGATGATCAGAATGCGGTTGCCAGCCGGGCCGCGCACGCTGGCGATATAGCCAAAATCGCGCCGTGGCACTTTGCCGTCCGCGACCACGCCCCAATCCGATGTAAACCGCCGTCCGCTGGCCTTGTCGACCAGTTCGTCAAAATTGTTACCGATCCTGAAGCCTGATGCGCGAAACAGCGCGTCCTGCAACGGGCCAAGCCCGCTGAAAAAGCCGACATAGACAATATTCGCGGCCTTGAAGATTTCGGGCCGGACATTCGACATGGTGTCGACCACCGGACGGATCCGGCTGGGTCGGGCGGCAGCGTTGACCACCGGCAGCAGGCTGCGCAACGCCAGACCCCCGCCAACCGGCAGATAGTGCAGGTTCACATCCAGATAACGGCCGACCTTGTCCGGGTGAGCCAGCAGATGGTTATCCAGATCGGCGGCCGAATTGATCGAAAAGTCACGGACCAGCCGCGAAACGACATTGCCATCGGGCGCATCGCCAAAGATGTAATAATCGCCCATGATCAGCAGCGTGGGCCGCCGGTTTTCCATGATCGGCTGCCACAGCATCCCCGGTGTCGGGCCGGCATCGGCGCTTTGCCGTGCAATATAATACGTCCACGCCAGTCCATTGCCCAGCGCCAGCACCAGCAGCGCAAGCCACAGGCGCCCGATCCGCCAGTCCGGGCGAGTCGCGGCAACCGGGACAGGCGGGGCCGCATCATCCCCGCCCTCCGGCGAAACCAGCACCATCCGGTATTCGCCCAGCGGCACGGTAATGTGATCGGGATTGTCCGCCGCAGTGGCATAATGGTCCGCCAGCTTGCGACGCAGGCGGTGGACATAGACCCGCACAGAGGCATCGACCATCCCGTCAAAATCGGTGGTCTTGCCAAACACCTCCTGCGCGATTTCGATTTCCTTGGGGACACGGTCCGCCAGCGACCGTTCCAGCAGAAAATCAAACAACCGGATCAGCGAATCCGATTTCCCCAGACCGCCGCTGGCACGCACCCGCGCCGCTGCTGCGGCCAGTCGTTCGCGAATGCCGGGGTCGGTGGTCATCATGGGACGGTGCTATCAGCCTGCGCCGTCGGGACAAGTGCAAAACCAGTCGGTCAGCGATCTGCGCGGTAACGCCCTGTAACATGTACGTTACCGTACGTTGCTGGACGCCTTGCCCGGACTTGCCCAGGCACATGATCATGTCGTTCGTTGTCGATTTCGTTACTGCCATAAAACCCCGCAGGCTGCGGTGGGCGCTGCTGCTGCTGGCTGGCGGGGCCGTTGCGCTGGGCGTGGGCGCGCTGCAACCAAACGCGCAGTCCGCGGTTTTGCGCGCAGACCCGGAAGCCATTCTTGGCGATCCGCAGTTGCGCCGCGTCGCATTGACCAGCGGCAAACAGGTCTTCGACACGTCGTGTGCATCATGCCACGGCAACGCGGGCAAAGGCGACCGCACGCTGGGTGTGCCCGATCTGACCGACGGCGACCACCTTTACGGCACCGGCACGGTTTCGCAGATCGAGGACATTGCGCGCTATGGCATTCGCGCGCGCAACAAACGCGGCTGGAACCTGGCGGTGATGCCGGCCTATGCCCGCAAAATGCCAGACGCGGCGGAACCCTTGCCACCGCAGACACCCGCGCAGATCGCGGATCTGACCCAGTACATTCTGTCGTTTACCGCGCGCGCCACCGATGCGGCCGCGGTCGCACGCGGTCCCGCCGCATATTCTGCGGCAGGATGCTGGGATTGCCATGGCCGCGATCTGGGTGGTGACCCGGCGATCGGCGCACCCACACTGACCGATGACATCTGGCTGTATGGCGGCAGCGCCGACGACATTCGCCGCTCGATCAGCCGTGGCCGGGCCGGGATCAGCCCGGCCTTTGCCCGCACGCTGACCGCGGCGCAGCTGCGCAACGTCGCGGTCTATGTCGCGTCACTGGCGCCAACCCGACAGGAACGGAAATGACCGATCCGATTGCATCCCCCGCCACGTCTGCTCCATCGGTCTGGGATATTCACCAGCCGGTCGGGCGACGTTCGCTGGCGCTGGCGGCGGCGGGCGCGCTGATCGGCCTGGCCATCGCCGGATACGGCCTGTTCACCGCGCAGGGCACGCGCACCGCGATCGTTCCGGCCGAAGATGCCGCGCTGATCAACAATGTGCCACTGCTGCGCGCCGACATGATCGCGCAGGTCACTGCGCTGTACGGGGTGCCCTATGCCCAGGCCACCCCGGCGCAACGGCACAACGTGCTCGAAGACATGATCCGTGAAGAACTTTATGTGCAGCGCGGGGTCGAAATGGGGCTGACCAACGACGATACCGATGTCCGCGCGGCGCTGATACAGGCCACCGAAGGTCAAATCGCCCAGGACGCGATGACCGCCAAACCGGCCGAGGACGAACTCGTTCGCTGGTATGCCGGCCACAAGGATCGCTATGCCGGTGAAGGCATGATCGCGCTGCACGAATGGATTGCGCCGCGCGGGTCCGATGCAGCACAGGCCGTCGCCGCCTTGCGCAGGGGCGCCACCGCGCAATGGCTGGGGCTGAAAACATCCGGCCGGGTCGATGATGGCGACGAGTTCTATTTCGCTGCCGAAGAGCATCTGGGCAAGGCGCTGTTCACCCTGGTGCGCCGCCTGCCCGATGGCGCCGTGTCCGATCCGGTTGCGGCGCCCGATGGCGTTCATATCGTGCAGGTGGTGGCGAACCGGCCGCCGCAACCAACCCCATACGCCAAGGCACGCGATCAGGTGCTGAACGATTTTCTGGCTGACAAGGTGGCGCGGCTGCAGGATGGCAACCGGACATTCCTGAAAAAACGCGCCGACATCAAGATCGCGTCAGACCTGCAATGATCACACGGATAGCTTTGCGCACACTGCTGCTGATCGCCATCGCCGTCTGGCACATCGCACCGGCGCAGGCGCACACCCGGTCTGAATCGCACACGACCTGGCTGGTCGATGGCAGTTCGGTGCATCTGACCTTTTCGGTGACCGACGTCGAAGCGCGCAGGCTGACACCGGATGGCCACACGCCCGCGACGCCACGGTTGATCGCCTATCTTGCGCCCAGGGTTGGCGCCAGCGCCGCCGGGCGTGTTTGCGCCGCCGCCGGTCGGCCGCGCGCGGTCGCGGCGGTAACCGGTTATCGACGCGTGGAATTCTTTTTCAATTGCCCGTCGTCAGATGGGATCACTTTGCGCGACAACGCGTTTTTTGAACTGGTGCCGACCCACGTCAATCTGGCGCAGATCCAGACCGCCAAGGGCGATTTTGCCGAAGATGTGCTGACGGCCGACACGCAGACCATCGACCTGAGCAAGGCGCAGGGCGGGCGGATCGAAGGCGCCGGGTTCCTGACCTTTGTGTCGATGGGCCTGATGCACATCTTTACCGGTATCGATCACATGAGCTTTCTGCTCGGGCTGGTGCTGATTTCGCGCCGGTTCAAGGATCTGGTGTTTGTCATCACCGGGTTCACCATCGGTCACAGCCTGACGCTGGCGCTGGCGGTGACCGGGATTATCCGGCCCCATGCAGAATTCATCGATGCGCTGGTGGCGCTGACCATCGCGCTGATCGGGATTGAAAATCTGGCGGTGCAAATTCATCGCCCGGGGCTGTTTGCGGTGTGGACCGGGGCAGGCCTGTTGGCGATGGCCGGGCTGAAACTGCTGGGGATCGGGCTGTTGCCGTTCACGCTGCTGCTGGGCGCGGGGCTTTTTGCATCCAACTATCTGCTGGTCGCGGGCCATGTCCGCGATGCCGGACGGCTGCGGTTGATCGTGACGCTGATCTTCGGGTTGATCCATGGCTTCGGCTTTGCCGCCGACCTGCTCAACGATGCGATCCCGCCGGCAAAACTCGCCGAATTGCTGGTGGGTTTCAACCTGGGTGTCGAGATCGGCCAGCTGACCGTGGTGACCACGCTGGTGGCGGCGGTCGCGCTGCTGCGGCGCCTGCGACTGACGCTGCCCCGGCCGATCGTGGTCGATGTGTGCGCGGCGGGTTTGGTGCTGGAAGGGACCTACTGGTTCGTCAGCCGCAGTTTCAGCTTCATCTGAACCTTATTCCAGGTTGGCGCGCGCTGCCGCTTTGGCGGCGGCGGCGGCGCTTTCGCTGTCCACCCCCAGCGCTTTCAGCACGCCCGCCATCAGCGGGATGATCCTGGCGATCAGGCGCTTGACCGATTTTTGCCGATCGATCGAATCCTGCAGCATCACCAGCATCGCGCCGACCACCAGCAGCGTGGCCGAATCCGATGGAATCCCTTTGAAATGACCCGATTCCAGCCCTTCGACGATGATTTCGCGCGCCTTGACATTCAGCGGCGCGGAATCTTCGAGCAATTCGGGCGACAGCTTGATCAGCGCCGCCGCGCTTTCGGGATGGTCGATGGCAAACCGCAGGATGACAAAAGCCCCGCGCACCAGCCGTTCGGGCGGCGCGATGCTGGTGTCGACATGCGCATCAAGCAGGCCCGCGACATGGCCACGCACCATCCCGAACAGCGCGTCGGCCAGATCCTCCTTGCTGTCGAAATGGTTGTACAGGCTACCCTTGGCGACCTCCGCCTCTCTGGCGATGTCGTCGATACTCACCCCGTCGACCGAGCGGGTCGCAAACAGGCGCTGCGCCGCCTCAAGCAAGGCCAGCCGGGTGCGGGAAATGCGGCGATCAGCCTTTTCGCCCGAATGGCGCGCGGTATCCAGTTTGCCCAGCAGCGATTGCGATTGCTTCGGGCTTTCCGTCAGGCGGGGCCGCGCTACCATTCGCTGTTCCTATCCATTCCACGCGACCGCCATGCCGCGTTGCTGCCATGGTGATCTCTTTCGCCGTAATTGACTGGTTCGTTCAACTGAAATCAGCGGTCGAACGCATTTCATGCACGCAATTTCACGCAGGTCTGCCCCGCGCCCGCGCGCAAGATCAGGCCAGCGGGTACGAATAACCGATCCAGCGCCCCAGAAACACGATGACGATCCACAATGTCAGCGAGGTGAACCCGGCAATCCGCGCCGCGTGCGGTGGCGGCAGGTGATCGCCCCAATCGCTGACCTTGCGATAGGCGGTGAAGTGGAAAACCGCCATGTTGATCCCGGCAATCACGATCGCGATCAGTTTGAACCGGAACGGCATGCTTTCGTAATAGCCTGTGGCATTGGAAATAAACAGCAGCCCGCCGGTGATCGCCGCAAGTAGAAAGGCGACCCAGGTGAACGGCAGCATATCCACCGTCAATTGCCGCGCGCTGCGGCGGTGGGCCGCAAACCCCATCAATCGCAGATCGACAATCGCAATCGTGCCGACCACCGTCGCGATCATCAGCACGTGGGTGCATTCGATCCACGGAAACAGCGTCGAACTTTGCCGGATCGCGGTGCCCCAGGCAGAATCGTACAGCATCTGCATCAGGCCGCCGGTGGCGCCATCGGGTTCCATATGCTCGTCTCCAGACAATCATGGCTTATTTGGCTTGGCTTATTTGGTGTAGGCGATCCAGCGGCCGCAAAACACGACGACCACCCAGATCGCCAGCGACGCCCACGCCATCGGCTTTACCAGGCGGGCCGCGCGCGCGTGTTCGATGCGATAATCGGGATGCAGGATCGGATAGCGAAACAGCAGGGTCAGCGCAAAACCGCTGAGCACGAGCGCCATTTTGACCCAGAACACCTCGTTCATCAGCACACGATCGGGTTCGCCAAACCCGAGTATGAAACCCGAAGTCAGCAGCGTGGCCAGCGCTGACCACATCCATGGCAAATGCCGGCGCACGATCACCTGCGGGGTTTCATCGACGGCCAGCACCCCGGCCAGACGCAGGTCCATCACCACGGCCGAACCGATCACCACCGCGATGGCCAGGATGTGCACGCTTTGCAGTGCCGGAATGATCCAGGTCGTATCGCGGATCGCCGCGCTGACCGGTGTGACATAGATCTGGCGAGAGAGTTGTTCGAGTGACATGGCGGAAACATCCTCAAGTCTGCGGTCGGTTAAGCCTCATCCGGATGAGCGCTGCATCGGCCGGTACGCGCGACCGCGCCGGTATGATCATCACGGAGCAGCGGGTGGCGGTGCACCCGGGCCACCCGGCATCATGCCCGGACCACCACCGCCCGGTGGCATCGGCATGATATCCCAATGTTCCACCAACCGCCCGTTTTTGACCCGGAACATATTGAAGATATAGGCTGGCTTCAGACCGCCGGTGGCAGGATCGGGCATCGCGCGCGATGTCAGCAGCATCACCCGGTCATCCTGCGCCATCACCGCCACCGTGGTCGGCGCAGCCATTGCCGGCATGGCCGGGCGCGACTGGAACAGGCGGATCAGCTTGTCACGCGCGCTGCCGGGGCCAGGCAGGCCGGCGAACATGTCCGAATGCTGCACATAGTCGGGATCGAGATAGGTTTCGGCGATCGTCTGGATGCGCTGCGGCATCGTGCCGGCCGCATCCGCTGCGTTCAATGCCGCATAAAAATCGATCACGACTTTCTGGTTGGCAACCTCTGCTGCCGTCCTGTGCGCCAATGCGGGCGATCCGGACGCCAGCATGACGCCCAGTGTCAGCACCGGCGTGAACAATGTGCGCCAGCGACGCAGCATGGGCAGGACAGCCATTGGTGGTGCGCGCATCCGATCAGTCCTTTGGTTCCGCGACCAGGCCGGCATCGGCCTTGACGCCCGGATCGCCGATCTGTTCTTCGCAATTGTATTCGGTAAACAGCGCAAGATACGGATTCCAGCCATAAGTCCGCACGATCGACCACGGCGCGGTGTAATTCGCAGGATCGACAATGGTGGTCACGACCTCCAGAAACGGCACTTGCCCGGCATTGGCGACCTTGCGAATGCGCTGGATCAACTTGCCATTGGCCGACAGCGGCGTGCCATCGACATCCATCCAGATCGCCTGCCTGAAATCGCCGGTTTCAACCACCAGCGTGTTGCCGTCCCAATGGCCGACCGATGTGCCCATATAGGATTTCCGGGCCGGTATCGCCGCCTTCGCCGGGTCCAGCAGGATGGTCCAGCGGCCGTGGTATTCTTCAAAAATAAACTCAAGCCGGTCCTTGGCCTGCATGATCTGAAACGGAAAGTTCAGATCAAATTGCCATTGCGGCCCCGGTGGCCGGCACAGCGCCGACGCATTGGTGAACGGTTTCCCGTCCTTCAGCGACTGCACCCGGCGCGCGATCACTTTGGCGCCGGCCATGGTATAGGGTGCGGCCGCGCCATACATGTCATTCTGCGACCGGAATGCCAACGGCAGGTTGTGAATCCACGTGCCCTGCAGATCGTGCCGATCGGCCGACGGCATTGCTGCGTCGGCGGGCAGCGGCGGGCGTGGCGGCATCCCGCCCGGTGCCGGTGGGGGCAACGCGGCCACCAGCTTTTGCGCAGGCGTCAGCACCGGCCCCGGCGGCGGCCCAAGCTGCGCCAGCACGCCATCGCCAGGGCCACCGCGCGGCGGGCCCTGGATGCCGGGTGGCGGGCCTTGAAAATCCGCTGGCGGCTGGCCGCCTGGCGCGGGAAAGCCTGCGCCCGGTGGTGGTGGCCCCTGGGGTGCCGGTTGGGCCACCGTCAGTTGCGGACCGATCGCCATCACCATGGTGGCCGCGATGCCCAGCAGCGTGCGCGTGGGGCCGAACGAAGTCAGGGTGGTGTTCCTCATGCGGGCATGTTCCCAATTGCTGTGCTGCCGCTTCATTTCGGAAATGCGGGTTGCTTGGCGTCGATGCGATCAAGGCAGACATCTTCGGCAAAGATCACGTCGGGCTGGCGTTTGTAGATGACCACGGCATCCCAGGCTGTGGTGAACATGCCCGGGTCTTCGATGGTGATGCGATCTTCCAGCGTGTCGGGCGCAATCAGCCGGTAGCGCTCGGTCACTTTCAGGTCATAGTCGTGTGGCACCAGGTCATCGATCAGCGTGCGGTCAGACGCCCCGTCCATCACCGACACCAGCGTGTCGCCTTCCCAATGGCCGTTCGATTTGCCGGTCATCGTCGGCACCAGCCCCAACCCCAGAAAATCGGGCTGCGGCGGCACGCCCAGGTTGATCTGGCGCAGCGCGCGGTTCCATTCATAATCAAACGTCACGACATTCTGCCGCTGCCAGATCTTGAACCGCAGCGGCGTCAGCGCCAGCCGCGGCACGCCCGGGTTGGAACAGCGCGACAGCGTGATGTCGTAATCGTCAAACTTGCCCTGCGCCTGCAGCTTGCGGTTGGCGTCATAGGCCTTGCGCCCGTCGGGGGTGAACGGCACCTGGCCGGCGACCGGCTTCATCTGGCTGGTGGGCGTGGCGATCTGCCACACCCCTTCCAGATTGGGCACGGCCGCCTGCGCCACGCCAAAACCGGTGATGCCGATTGCCAGCGCCACACCGGAAAGCAGGGTGCGCAGCGCGGTACGGGGTCTGTTCGAACGGGTGCCCATGTCGCGTCTTTCAATTGCCGCCGGCGCGGGCGGCCTCGGTGTCGGAAAACGCCTTGCCATTGGGCAGTTTCAACGTTGCCAGCGCGCCGCCCGGCTGCCCGCTGGTATTGGGATGGTAGGTAACCTTTATCTTGTCGCCGCGCTTGAAGTCGCGCGGGCTAAGTCCCTGTTTCGAAAACAGCAGCGGGCTGCCGCTGATGATCGACATCTGCTTTTCAGCGCCCTTGTCGAGATAGATCAGCACCAGCGAGGAATGCGGCGCGCCCCAGCGAAATTCCTTCAGCGTGCCTTCGGCTGACAGTGTCTGGTTCATGTCATACGCGGCAAACGAATGGTGTGCGACGGCCGGCGCGGCACCCAGGCCGACGCCAAGGGCTGCACCCGCAACCAATCCCGCCAGCCATCGCATTTTCAACCTGTTCATCATTCTGCTCCAACCCGACGCCCGTGGCACCGCCCCGCCGCCTGCAAAAATAAGGCTGTTGTGCCAAGCCATGCGCGCACCGCAACCGCGGGCGCGCTGGCACTGCTGCGCCGGTCACGCCTGGGCACGGCGCCAGGCACGCGGAGGACAAACCCAGCCACCGCCGATAAGTTGATGCTATCGCAGGCCTTGTTGCGCAGTTAGCTGTATCAATTCGCAGCCCGGCTGGCGGTCGCGCCCACAGCCGATGGCGCGCGCCAATGCTTGGCCTGGCGCGTCAGGCCACTGCCAGATACGTGGCGGCCGGCCGTTGCATGATCTCCAGCTTGACCCGGGCCAGCATGCCCGCCGCGGCGACATCGCCCGCCTCGATCGCCTGCAGGATGCGGCGGTTGATTGCCATCACATCCCACCGGTCGGGCGGTGCCAGCGGTTCGCTGGTAGCAAAGATATTGGCCAGCCCGAGCGACCGGACGATGATCGCCAGCAGCGGATTGCCGCTGAGTTCCAGCAACAGGTTTTCCAGCGTGAGCGCTTCAAACGCCTCGGCGCCCGATGCCGGCGCCGCCGCGCGGGCGACCGGGCCATCGGCATCGCGGGCGCGCCGGGCGGCGAGCACCGGCGCGCTGCACATCAAAAAGGTAATCGCCTCCCGAATATCCAGTGCCGGCGTGGCGCTGGCCACCAGACACGGCGCCAGCAAGCGGATAACGCCGGTGGGCGCCGCAGGTGGCGCCAGCTCTGCGCCTTTGCGGCCCTGGTGGCAGCGCACGATCCCGAAATCCTGCAGGATGCGCCGCGCCTGCCGCACGACCCCATCGGTATAGCCCAGCCGTTCGGCGGTTTCCCACTCCGCCTCCTGCGTGCCCGGACGCCCGCTCAGTTCGCGGGTCATGCGCGCCGCCAGCGCCATCGCCGATTTGCGGCCTGACAGCGAAAACGCGCGCTCGGCCAGTTCCAGCGCGACAATGGCACTGTTCGGGTTAACCGGCCCGGCCAGTTCATCCAGCCGTTCCAGCGCTTTGGCAAGATCGCCATGCCCGATCGCGTCGGCAAGCGCGCAGTCATGGGCCGGCGCTTCAGTTCCTTGCGATGTGCGCACCAGCATTTCGGCAAGGCGCGCCAGCAGTGCCATGGTCGTCTTGCCCAGTTGTTCGGCAAGATCGGCGGCAAAGCCCCAGTCATGCGATCCGGCGCCGCCGGACACAGTCACGCCGGACACAGTCACGCCGGACACAGTTACAATGCGCCGCTCAATCGCCACGTTCACAATCATGCGCCACACCAGCAGGCGGAACTGGTCGATACAGGCGTGGGTTTCCCCGGCCAGGGCCAGGTGCATCAGCACCGCACCCGCGACGTCTTCGAGCGCTGGCGCCGCCACGAACAACCCGCCACCGGGGCCACGTCGCACATCGAGCAGACCGCGTGCCTCAAGGATGGTCACCGCTTCACGGAACGCGGGCCGGCCAAGGCCCAGACGTTTGCGCACATCGGGGAGCGCGCCCAGCGACTGACCCACCGGCCAGCCCTGGCGCAACAGCCCCATTTCCATGTCGAGCACCGCTTCATGCGCCAGGCTGGCCGGGGCGACATCACCCAGCATGCAGCCGCTGATCCGCTGCAATTCATCGACGCCGGATCCGGCGGACCGATTGGCTTTGATCATTGCTTGATGTCCCTTGGCTGCGCCGGCTTTGGCACGGGGTATGTCAGTCTTTCAGGAATTCCGCATCGAGCATTAATGTGACCTTGCCCGCCATCCGCGCCATCGGCTGATCGCTGAATTCGGCCCAGTTGACCGCCATTGTGCCAGTAAAGCCGATGTTGGCCGTGCCGTTCATCGACCGCCCGGCCCCGACCAGTTCCGCGTCGATCACCACGGGCCTGGTCACCCCCATCAGGGTCAGCTGGCCATCAATGGCCGCGCGGGCACCATCTTTGACATGAACTGCAGTGGACACGAACCGGGCTTCGGGGAATTTGGCCACGTTCAGAAACGGGGCGCCGTCGGGCGGCATCTTGTACACGATGGGTGCAAAGAACGGCTTGGCATCGACGGTGACATCCAGCGTGATCGCCGATGGATTGGCAGGGTTCCAGTGCAGCACCCCCTGGCGCACGCCAAACCGCACCACGCTGAACGACATCGCCCGATGCGAAACGCGCGCAACAACCGACTGATGGTCCGGATCGATGCGATAGGTGCCTTCGGGTGCGGCCGACGGGTCGCGGGTGGCCATCGTCATCGCCCCCGGTGGGGGCATCGTCATCGCCCCCGGTGGGGGCATCGTCATCGCCCCCGGTGGGGGCGTGGTCTGCGCTATGGTTGCGCCCGAAAGACACAAGGTCAGCGCCGCCACTGCCAGCAAAGTCGTGATCCGCTTATGCACCCTGTCTTCCCCAATCACAATTCGCCGGCCAAACCGGTCTCTATCAGGCTGTCACGCGGGTGCCGGTGAAACACCGGCACTGCCGCCCGGAGGTCGCGTCGTGCGCCGTGCCCGCTCTGCACAGGGGCCACACTGCACGCCAAAACACTTTCCGATATGCACCATTCAGTCATATTTGAACTGTTTGGTCAAGGATATTTGCAAGGCGGGCTGGTGCCGGCGGAAAGCCGAAAAGGCCGGATGAACGCTTGAAATGCTTGTCAATAATGGCATCCCGCGCAGATCACACGGCTGCGTTCACGCAGGTTCGACCACGCGATGCGAATTCATCGCCACACCGATACCCGGACCGGTGAACTGCACCATTTCCGCATCGGTGAATTCCAGAATGTCGAGATCGGCGATGCCGTTGACGATATGCGCCGACAGCGGCAGCTGTTCAAACGTGGCGCGGTGCCACTGCAGGCTGCCCTTGCCGGTCCAGCGGCGGAATTCAAATTCATCGAAATTGATATTGGCAACCGCACCGCCGCTGCCGGCCAGGGCCGCCGACGTCGTGACATAGGCCAGATCTGCGCCCTCGCGTCCGCCCGGGCTCGTGCGCGGCATGTATTTGTAATACATCTGCGCGCCGCCGTTGGACCCCGGCAATTGCTTTTTGGGGTTCGCTTCTTCGACCATGTCATGCAGTGCGATGTCGAAAAAGGTATGATCAAACCACGCGGCATCGCAGGCGGCGCGTCCGGCGGCAGGGTCCCAGTCGATTTCGCTGAACCGGGCGAACATCTTGGGGAACCCCAGTTCTTCGCGGCCGGTCATGATCGCATCGGGCGATCCTTCCCAGATGATCGGGCACAGCGCACCATCCAGCCGCTCCGTCTTGCCCTGATAGGTGACCGGAAAATCGACCGACAAAATTCCATAGCCCCGCCCCGCCAGCCAATACATATTCTTGAACCACGCGCAGCTGACCGAAACAATCGGATCCCCGCGCAGGCTGAAACCGGCGGGGAGCAGTTTTTCCAGCTTGGCCGGATCGGTACGGTAACCGATTTTCATCCACTGGGCATTCATCCGCCCGGCTTCTTCGACAGTCCACATCCGCCCGTCGGGATGCTGGCGCGGCCCTGGTGCGGCACCGAACATGATCGGCATACGGTAACGCGAACCGGCATTGGGAACAAATGTCATTCGTTCTCTCCGTAGAGGTTTTCATTGAAAATCATATTTTTGCAAACAGTCGGACAGCCTTTCCATAGCACTGGAAGGTTGACCGGCCGGGCGTAAAATTATTTGAACTATGTAGTCATATTTGAACATATCGGTCAACTTTAAATCACATCGCCAAACCGCTGCGATCATGGCGCGATCGACGCAATATCCGACGCCGGGCGGGCGGTTCAGGCGCTGCGCCCAGGTGCCCTTTGCGGTCGTGCGGCGATCCGGCAGCGACCGGTATCAAAACCGCCGGGTCAGGACGATCCGCGCGGCGCGGGGTTCCAGCGGGTGATTCTGGTATCCGGCAACGCCCTCGGCCGGTTCGCCGGCAAGGCGGCTGGTGTAGAAAAAATCCGCCGCCAGTCCCCGGCTGTCGAACACATTGAACAGGCCCAGTTGCACCTGCCAGCCGGTCGGCAGGGCATAGGCCACATCCAGATTCCATTCGCTATAGCCCGCGGCCTGCGGAAACCGTTGGCCATCGACCAGCGGATGCGTGCCCAGACGCCGCCATTGCAGGCCGCCCGACCAGCGGCCAAGGCCATCGACCAGAATTCCCGCCGAATAGATGAAATTGGGTGCATCCGATATGTAAGGCCCGGCAAGACCGAACGCAGCCAGGCTGCCGCTACGATAGCGCGGCCGCGAAAACGCCAGGTCGGTGTTCAATTCCAGCCAGCGGAACGGGTGATATTGCGCAGACAGCTCAAGTCCCTGGCGCCGGCTGGGTGCGCCGGCCTCGTCGCTGCCCAGATCGGCATTGTAGATCAGTTCCGACCCGAAATCCTGCTGGAACAGCGCCAGTTGCAACGACAGCCGCGCAATTGCGTCGCTGCGCAGGCCCAGTTCCATACCGTTGGTGGTCGACAGCAGCGGCGTTGCACCGCCGGCCAGCGGGATGCCGACATTGGGCACCGTGCCGAACACGCCGCGCACATCGTTGGAATGAAACCCGCGCCCGATGCTGAAATACAGCTCGGTCTTTGCCCAGGGCCCCAGCGCGATGCTGCCCTTGGGCTGCCACAGCGCCTGGCTGCCGGCGCCACCGGTGCCGGTCACCAGGCTGCGATCGTCAGCCCGCAAATTGTCCAAGCGCAGACCACCGGTCACCCGCAACCACGGCGTGACGTGGACGGTTTCCTGTACCCACGGCGCCAGGCTGAGCAGATGCACGCGGTCATTTGTGCAATTGCCGTTGACCGCAGCATAAGTCAGCACGCCTTCGTCGCCCAGCGCGGCCTGGCACGTGGGCAGCACAGTGGTCCGGCCCATGGTATGTTTGCGATCGACCAGCACGGTATCATGGCGCAGCTGCGCGCCGATCACGGTTTCCGTCATCATACCGGCGATGGTGGCGCGCACGCTGTAGCTGCCGGCAAACCCGAATGTCGTGCGGGTCTCATCCTGTTGTTCCTGATCACCGTTTTGCGGATCGAACAGGAAATGCGTGAAATTGTTCCACAGCGTCATCGTGCTGTGCACCGCATAGGCGCTGAAACCAAGCTGACCCGCGCCGACCGGCTTGTCGAGATGGGCCGACACGCTGTACCGCGACGTGGCACTGTGATCGCTGGGATCGAGCGTGCCAAACCGGCCGATCAGGCCGGCATCGACCGCTCGTTCCGGCACGTCGGTGGTCAGCCCGCCCCCGCTGCGGGTAAACAGCATGGTCACGCTCAATCCATCGGACTTGGTGCCCTGGCTGTAACGCAGCGCGGCGTTGATCTTCTGGAAATTCTGGCGCGGCTGCCATGGCCCGTCGTAGTGCGTCAGTTCCACCGCAGCCAGCAACCGCCGGTCCGGCGCCGGGTGCAGCGTACCACCCGCAAACAGGCTTTGCGAACCGTTGCTGCCGATGGTCAGCACAGCCTGTGCCGGCAATTCATCGACCAGCCGGGTATGTGCAGACGCGACCGAACCGAAATCACCGACACCGGCGAAATAGGGCCCCTTGGTAAAATCGATCCCGCCAACCAGCTGCGGGATCAGAAAACCGATATCGGAATAGCCCTGACCATGCGCGTTGGTCGGCCGGTTGACCGGCATGTCATCGACAAAATTGGCAAAATCGGTGCCGTGATCCAGGTTGAAGCCGCGGATCAGGTATTGCGGCGCCTTGCCCTCACCCGAATGGACGGTCACCACCATCCCGGGGATGCTTTCAAACAGCTCGCTGGGGCGATAGATTGGCCGCAGCGCAACCTCGCGCCGGGTCAAGGAACCCTCGCTGGCGGTGGCGGCCCGCCCCAGCAGGTCAGCCCGCGACGCGGTAACGACAATTTGCTGACCGGCGGGCTCCGCCTCCAAAGTGTCACTGGCAGGTGCCGGGGTCGCCGCCTCACCCCGCGCCAGCACGGCTGACGGAACCAGCCACAGTGCCGCACACACAATCGTCGCCAATCCGCGCAAACAGGCCTCCCAAATGCGGCCCATGTCTGTGGCGCCTTGGCCAAGGCCCTGACGATCAATCCGCCTGCACGTTAAGTTCTTTACCGTTGCGCCCAGGTTACAGCGCACGTTTCAGCAGGAATCCCCGTGCATCGGCAACGCATTTGGGCGTGGCCCTGTCGGGGTACCACACAGACAGCTTGCACTATCCCCCCACAAAAATGTACCATAAGGTCACAATTGGAATATTTGGTCATTTTAAAAAGCGTGGCCGCAGTCCTAGCCGACGAAATGGCATCGCACTTTAAGGAACCCGTATGACGAAGCCGGTTATTATCAGTTGCGCCATCACCGGATCGCTGCATGTGCCATCGATGTCGCCCTATCTGCCGATCACGCCCGACCAGATCGCGCAGGAATCGATTGCCGCCGCCGAAGCCGGCGCCGCAATCCTGCACTTGCACGCGCGCGACCCCCAGACCGGCAGGCCGACCGCCAGCACCGACGTGTTCCGGGCATTCCTGCCCCGCATCAAACAAGCGACCGACGCGGTCGTTAATATCAGCACCGGAGGCGCCCCCGGCATGGCCATGGATGACCGGCTGGCCGCATCGGAATGGGCCAGTCCGGAAATGACCTCGCTCAACATGGGGTCAATCAACGTGGGGCTGTTTCCGGCCGCATCAAAAATAAAGGAATACCGCTTCGATTGGGAACAACCCTTTCTGGAAGGGTCGCGCGACAACGTGTTCAAAAACACGTTCAAGGATATCGAGATGATCCTTGACCGACTGGGCAAAGGTCATGGCTGCCGGTTCGAATTTGAATGCTATGACATCGGGCACCTGTACAATCTGGCCCATTTCCTCGAACGCGGGCTGTACGAACCACCATTGTTCATCCAGTTTTGCCTGGGCATTCTGGGCGGGATCGGCGCAGAGATCGACCACCTGTTGCACATGGTGCGCACCGCGCAGCGCCTGTTCGGCACCGATTTTGAATGGTCTGTGCTCGCCGCCGGACGCCATCAGATGCCGATGGCCACGCAAAACATTCTGCTCGGCGGCAATGCGCGGGTCGGACTTGAAGACAGCCTGACCATCAGCCGTGGCCAGCTGGCCCATTCCAATGCCCAGCAAGTTGCAAAGCTGGCCGGGATTATCGATTCGCTCGGTTATGCCGTGGCAACTCCGGCGCAGGCGCGCGATCGCCTGCGCCTGAAGGGGGCGGATCAGGTAAGATTCTAGGTTGCGATAAATCCACGCGGCTATCGATCGGGTCCGCCGATCCTCAGCGCTCAATCGTAGATCGGGCGCAGCTCGTTATCGAGGTGGTACCGGGTCAGCGCCATCGAGGCGAGCATATCGGGCGAGCCGTCGTATTCGATCGACATCCACCCCCGGAACGCGTGCTTTTTGAGCAAACGATACAGGCCTTTGAGGTCGAGCTCGCCCTCGCCCGGTTCCCAGAACCAGCGGTGGCCATCGTCGGCGATTTCCGGGTCCTGCGCATGGCGCACGTTGTCGGGCTGGTTGGCCGATGCCGTGTCTTTCAGGTGAAAGGTGCTGATGCGGTCGTGATAATCCTCGTAGAACGTCAGCAGATCTTCACCCATGATCGCGATCTGCGCGGTGTCGATGCAATAGTGGACCAGCCCGGGATCGGTCGATTCGATCAGTTCGCGGTGGTTGGGCAGGTTGATCGCGCAGAAAAATTCGTTGTGGAGGCCGATCTTCACGCCATGGTCTGTGGCATAGCCACCGATTTCGTTCATCACGCGCGCGCATTGCTGCACCTCTTTGCGGGTGAGCGGGCCCGTGCCGAAATAGTTCTGAGTCGGACAGGTGTTCATATAGCTGCCACCGAACCTGACGATCGTGTCCACCGCCTCACACCAAAGTTCACTGACGTGAACTCATACCGCCCGCCCCGCCTCCCCACCCGACCA
>NZ_JBBATI010000013.1:95256-97225 GCF_040398825.1 Novosphingobium sp. | reverse complement strand
AGCGAATGGCGCGAGTGACGGGACTTGAACCCGCGACCTCCGGCGTGACAGGCCGGCACTCTAACCAACTGAGCTACACCCGCGTTCGCGCTTGGGAGCAGCGCCTCTATGGCACGCAATTCGCAGTGTCAACAAAGCTTGCGCAAAGTTTTTGGCGACACCCCCTGGCGGCGCGGCCAGCGTATTGCCCGCCAGCCCGGCGTTAACCCGATCTTTGCCATAGGCGGTTAGGAAAAGAGCCGGATTTTCCTCACTCTTCCACACATGGGGCGCCCTGCCGGATGTTGCGCAAAAGCATGATGATCGTTGCGGTTGCCGCCCCGGCGATGCCCGGTGCCGGGCTGTGCGCGACCATTGCGATGGTCGACCATGCCCCCGGCGCACGCGAAAGCCAAAGCCAGGTAAAACTTGCTGGCGATGTATTTGTCGAACGGTTCGAACGCGCGCCCGGCGGTCGCACCGCACGCGTGCTGGAACGCGCCGAACAACTGCACCACGGTGACCGGCTGGTGTTCGTGGTCAGCTGGACCGGGGGCAACCGCGCTGGCCTGACCGTGACCAACCCGGTGCCCCAGGCGATCACCTTTCAGCCCGGCCCTGGCGATGCATCGACCGTGTCGGTCGATGGCGGGCAACATTGGGGCACGCTGGCCACGCTGATGGTGCACGACGGCGCTGGCTGGCGCCCCGCCCAACCCGAAGACGTTACCCATATCCGCTGGCGCGTTGCCGCCGGCACGGGGCAAATCACCTATCGCGGGATAGTGCGCTAGCGTTCCGCGCTACACCGCCACTGGCGCGGCGATATGCGCCTGCGGGTGATAATCGCGCACCACGAAATCATCGATGGTGTAATCGAACATGCTGTCGGGCCGGCGTATGATGGTCATGCGCGGGCATCCATCGGGAACGCGCTCCAGCTGCGCCTCGACCAGCGCGGCGTGGTTGAGATAGAGGTGCGTGTCGCCCCCGGTCCATACCAGTTCACCCGGTTGCAGATCGCATTGCTGCGCCACCATCCGCAAAAACAGCGCCGCGCCCCACAGGTTGAACGGCAGGCCCAGCGCGACATCGCAACTGCGCTGGTACAGCAGCACCGACAGGCGCCCGTCGGCGACATGGAACTGATAGGTCTTGTGGCAAGGCGGCAGCGCCATGGCATCAAGCTCCGCCACGTTCCAGCCTTCGACAATATGCCGCCGGCTGCCGGGATTGGTGCGCAGGCTGTGGATCAGTCCGGCAATCTGGTTGATGCCCTGCGCGCGCTGGCGGAACAGGCCGTCGCCAGCAGGATCATAGACCGGCCAATCGACCCACTGTTTGCCATAGACCGGGCCCAGATTACCCCAACGCACGGCAAATTCCGCATCCGCGACGATTTTCGCGGAAAAGGCATCGCGGGCAATCGCATCACCGGTTTCGCGCACATAACGCGCGTGCGGCCAGTCAGTCCAGATTTCGACGCCCTGCACGCACAGCGCACGAATGTTGGTATCCCCGGTCAGAAACCACAGAAATTCGCGCGTCGCGGTTTTCCAGTACACGCGTTTGGTGGTCAGCAACGGCATCATGTCGTCGCCCAGATCAAACCGCAGGCTGGCGCCAAACACCGACCGCGTACCCACCCCGGTGCGATCCACCCGTTCATCACCGTTGCGCCAGATGTGGCGCATCAGATTCAGGTACTGCTGTTCATAATGCGTGTCGGCCATCGCGCGATCCTAACCGGTTCACGCGTCTGCGCCAAAGCCCTTGCGGCGGATTGTTGTGGACCATGCAACCCCCGGCCCACCCTGTTTCGACTTTTCGCGCCACCGGCGTTTTACCCGCTTGCCACGTTTCAAACCGCTGCCTATAGCGCGCGCCTGCCTCGCAGGCCCGGCGGTGAAAACCGCATGGCCCGCAAGATCGGTCGGGGAGTAGCTCAGCCTGGTAGAGCACTGTCTTCGGGAGGCAGGGGCCGGAGGTT
>NZ_JBBATI010000013.1:0-95156 GCF_040398825.1 Novosphingobium sp. | reverse complement strand
CGAATCCTCTCTCCCCGACCAGTTCTTTTCCCCTGCGTTTGTTTGATGTCGCGCTATGCGCGACGGGGGGCCGGAGGTTCGAATCCTCTCTCCCCGACCAGTTCTTTTCCCCTGCGTTTGTTTGATGTCGCGCTGTGCGCGACGGGGGGCCGGAGGTTCGAATCCTCTCTCCCCAACCAGTTCTTTTCCCCTGCATTCGCTTGATATCGCGCTGTGCGCGGCATGCATCGCACGATGCACAGGGCAACGCGCGATGCACGGTTACGGTCTACCGCTGTGCAACCGATCAAGACCGGCGCACGACCACGATATGAAAACTGCCGGGGATCATTGCCGGGCGGCCTGCGGGCGTGGCAGGCGGGCCAAACTTTGCTGTGGGCAGGTACAGCGTGCCAGTGACCGGGTCGATCGCCCCGGTTCGCGCGCCGGGCTCGGTCTTTACCGTTCCGACATGCGTGACACTTGCGCCCGACAGCGACAGGATGTCGAGCACGCCATCGCGTCCGCATGGAATGAAGGCCAGCCCGCGTGGCGCATCCAGAATGACCGCATCCGGCCCGATCCCGATATCGATCAGCGCGGCCAGCGCGCGTTTACCCACATCGACGATCGCCGCCTTGCCATTGGCGCAGGCCGAAATCAGGCGGTTGCCCGGCTTGTCATAGGCGAGTCCCGATGGCGACGTGCAGCCCGGCAGGGCGATCGGCTTGCCCGCAACCCCGGCCGCCACATCGACGGTTTCGATCTCGTTGGCATCTTCGTTGTTGATGTACAGCATACCGTCTGCGGCAAACGCGGCATATTCCAGCGCGGGCTTTACCGTGATGGTCCTGGTTACGGTGGCCGTCGTCAGATCGATGACCGAGACGGTGCCACTGGCCGCGTTCATGACATAGGCATGGGTTTTGGCGTCATCCAGGATGGCGGCATCGGGTTTCTTGCCAACCGCGATGCTGGCGGTCTGGGTGCCGGTGGCCAGGTCGAACAGCCGCACGGTGCCATCGGTGCCGCTGGTCACCAGCAACTTGCCGCCGGGCAGTGGTACGACTTCATGTCCGCGTTGCACCGGTCCCATTGACGACACTGCGCCGCTGGCCACATCGATGACAGTGACGGAATTGCCACGTGCAACGAACACGCGTTTTCCGGCATCATCAGCCTGAGCATAATCCCACGATCCATCGGGCGCGGCAATCGACGTGGTCACCGAATAGGCAGGGGCAGTTGCGGCACATGCGCCAAGCGGCATGGCAGCGGCGGCAAACAGGGCAGGAAGCATATGATGGCGCATTGCGGGTCTCCATGATGGCGACCCCGTTCTGGTCTGGCGACTGGCGCTTGTCACGTTGGGGATTGGCAATCCGCGGGATCGCAAAGGGGACTTGCGGTCAGCCTGCCGACGCGGGCATTGCCGGAAAGGTCAGCCGGATGCGCAGACCCGGCTGATTGTCGAGCACGTCGAGCTGCACCTGATGCAGCTGCGCGATCGCGGCGGCCATCGCCATGCCAAGGCCGGCGCCCGGCAACGTGCGGCTGCGGTCAAGACGGTAAAACCGGGTCAGCACATTGGCCCGCTCATCGGCGGGAATGCCCGGCCCATCGTCGCTGATGGTGGCCACGATCCTGCCATCGATGTGTTCAATCCGGCTGATGATATGCGTGCCCGCTGGCGTGTGCCGGATGGCATTGTCAATCAGGTTGACCAGCATCTGGGTCAGCAATTCGGCATCACCCGTCACCTCCACGCCCGCCGCATGGTCGCACGACAGTGTTTTGCCCTTATCCTCGGCCACCGGCTGGTGAGCGGCGACCACACGGTCTGCCAGTTCGGTCAGTTCGACAGTGGTGAAATACTGCCGGCCATCGCCGCCCTCCAGCGTGCCAATGCGCAACAATGCGCGGAAAATTCCCAGAATTTCATCGGTTTGTGCAATGGCGTTGGCGATGCCTGCGCCGTAATCCTGCGCCGGGCCATGCTCTCGCATGGTTTCAAGCTGCTGGCGAAGCCGGGTCAACGGCGTGCGCAGATCATGCGCGATGTCGGTGGTGACCTGGCGCAAGCCGTTCAACAGCGCCCCGATCTGATCCAGCATCGCATTGAGATTGGACGACAACAGATTGAATTCAGGACTGATGCCGATCATCGGCAAACGTTCCGCCACATTGCCTGCCCTGACCCGCCCGATCGCGGCATTGACTCGATCGAGCCGCCGCATAAACAGACCACCGGCGAGATAGCCCCCCGCCAGCGCGAACACGGTGATGCCGATGCCCGCCAGAATGGTGAACCGGTCAAGCCGGCTGCGCAGGTCGTCGATGTCATAAGTGTCGGTCGCCACCACCAGCACGCTGCCATCCGCCAACCGCACACCCAGGCTTTTGAACATTTCCGACCTTGCCCCGGGCCCGGTGCGATCTTCAGGGACCACGGCTGAGCCCCAGCCCAGCCTGACCGGGCTGGACCCAAAATCGTTGACCAGCATCTGCCCGGCGTGGTCGATCAGCCGATATTGAAACGCATCATCGCCGCCGGCGCGCCGGTGCAGGTCAATCGCACGCAGCAGACCATTGCGCCCATGTTCGCGATCTTCGGCCTGCAAGATGGCGGCTTCGCTGGTCAGGCCGCCTTCGGTGGCTTCTTCGGCGTAGTGCGAAACAGAGCGTTCGACCACCAACAGCAGCAGCGTGGCGCTGGCGGCAAACGCCATCGCCAGCAGCAGGGCAAAGCGGAACGCCCCACTGCGGAAACCGTTAAGCCAGTATCTGTCAGGAATGGGCATCGAAGCGATAGCCCAGCCCGCGCACGGTGTGGATCAGGTCAAAGTCAAAACCGCGGTCGATCTTTGATCGCAGCCGGCTCATATTGCTTTCGATCACATTGGTCTGCGGGTCGAAATGAAACGACCAGACATGTTCGTGCAACATGGACCGGGTCACGATCTCTCCGGCATGACGCATCAGATATTCCAGCAGCTTGAACTCCTGCGGCTGCAGATCGATCGCTTGACCGGCGCGGCTGACCCCACGGGTGATCAGGTCGACCTCCAGATCTGCGACACGCAAAATGGTCACCACATCGTCGGTCGGCTGCCGGCGCAACAGCGCATTGACCCGTGCGATCAGCTCAATGGCGGCAAACGGCTTGACCAGATAATCATCAGCGCCCGCGTCCAGCCCTTCGACCCGGTCATGCACGCCATCGATCGCAGTCAGGAACAGCGCCGGCACGCGAATGCCCGCGCCACGCAGATGTTTGAGCACGCCAAGCCCATCAATGCCGGGCACCATGCGATCAAGTATCAACACCGCATGGTCGCCGGCCAAACCCAGCCGGATAGCGTCGTGGCCATTGGTGCACGCCTCGACCGTGTGCCCGGCGCCGACCAGCGCACGTTCCAGATAGTCTCTGGTTGCAACATCGTCTTCGAGCAGCAGCACTTTCAAAAACGGCACCTTCGGCAATCGTTGCGTTTGCCAGACATAACCCACTGGCCGGCACCCCGCACAAGTTGGAAATAACCAACATCGGGTTCACCCCGCACCCATACGACACGCCCTAGCGCCGTTACAGGCATTTTGCCGAACGGAGAATGTGCTCATGAAAACCAAATTTGTCGGACTGGCCCTGCTGTCAGCCATCGTCGTGACCGCACCCGCCATGGCCGGCACAGCCAAAGCCATGAAGGGCGCGGAACTTGCGCCCATGGCAAAGATCACGCTGTCGGTTGCCCGTGCCACCGCGCTCAAAGCGCACCCCGGCAAAATCACCGACCAGGAACTGGAAAAAGAAGCGGGCGGCACCGGCCTGCGCTATTCGTTCGACATCAGGAGTGGGGGCAAAACCTATGAAGTCGGCGTCGATGCGAGGACCGGCGCGGTGCTGGAAAACAAGCAGGAAGGCAAAAACCCCGACTGACCTGCAAACACGCGCCGGTGTTCGCCCATGCGAACACCGGCGCAGCCTGCCCGATCATTGCGTCAAAAATCGAACCGCAGCGATGCCGATGCGCTGCGGCCGTTGATCGCGCGGGCATAGGCCAGGCCGTTGGCGGGTACCGTGCTTTGCGACACTTCATAGATGCCCGTGGCATTGAATGCGTTACGCACATTCAGCGTGATCGCCACGCGCGGCCACGGGCGTACTTGCGCGAAAGCATCCACGGTGGTGAAGCCCGGCATCACCAGCAGATTGGTATCCTGGGCATAGCTTTTGGTGATCGACACCACGCTGGCACCCACTGACCACACACGGAAATTGACTGCCGGCGTCAGCGTGAAATTCCACGCCGGCTGGTGCCGCGGCTGGTTGCCATTCAGCGTGGGATCAAGGAAATCCTGCACGATCTTTGCGGTGGTATAGGTCGCGCCGGCCATCACATCGAACACGCCCTTGTGATAGCCCGCTTCCAGTTCGACGCCTTTTGCGCTGTACGACCGGTTGGTGCGCGTCGCCGATCCGTTCAGCACGTTGTGATCGTTGGCGGTGGCCTTAAACGCGGTGGCATTCACTGTCAGGCCGTCCCTGCGGAATTTGAACCCGCCTTCCAGCTGGCGCACTTCGTCGTATTTATCGTGAGAGCTGGCCACGCTGCCATCGATCGTGCTGACCACCGGGGTAAACAGGATCTTGTCGGCATTGGCGCGCGCGCCGCGGCTATAGCGCGCAAATACCGACACCACTTCGGCAATGCGGTAATTGGCGCCGCCCGAATAGCTGACATAGCCATAGTCGTAATGCACCGGCGCGGGCTGGGTCAGTGGCAGCACGGCGACACGCGTTTCAGCCTTTGAAATCACGCCATCGCCGTTGATGTCATAGGATTCCAGCCCGATCCGCCCCGCCCCCAGATCGGCGCCAAACAGATTGCCGCGCACCCGCCCGCTGTCATAGCGCAACGAACCGCCCACCGCCAATTTGCCGATATGGTAATTGACCGAACCATAGGGCGCGGTGACATCGTATTGCACATCGAAAATGCGGCGGAAATTGCTGCCATTGCGGCTGAACGCGTAATAGCCGTTCAGCGTCTGCGCGACACCGGCGGCGTTGAACACGTTGACCATCGACGCCCGCGCCCCGCCCGCGATATCCACATCCATCGACGTGTGCAGCCATTGCGTGTGCAGCGTCTGAAACGCGGTGTACAATCCGGCAGTCACCGTCAGGTCGCCCTGCCCCACTTTCCACACCCGGTTGGCGCGCAGGTCGTTGGTAAAATTGTTCAGGCTGGGCGCGCGGGTCTGTGACACATAGATCTGCGCCAGCAAGCCGTTGCCATTGGCATCGACCGGCACCAGCTGGCCCACATTGGGCCCGGTGGCATAGCGCGCCGTGGCCCCCGCCCCGCCCTGTGCCGTGGTCAACCCGGCCACGGTGTTCAGGCTGGTGATGAAGGGCCGGCTGAAATCGCCGGAATTGGCCGAATAGCGCATACGGTCGCTGATCGTCCAGCCGCCGACATCAAACTGCGCCTCCAGCCCCACGGCCTTTGACACAGCGTGCTGGCCCTGTTCGATCGGATAAGCAGCCGGCAGGTTGTTACCATCGAGCGTCACGATCGGGCCCAGATTGCCCGACACCAGCGAATCCTGGCGAATGTCGAACCCGGCGAAATTGGCATAGACCGGATTGGTGTTCGTCCCGGTCAGGCTGACCGGCAGGGGTGCGAACGTGGGTGACCGGTCGTCGAGGTATTTCCCGTAAAGCCGGATATAGCCATTGGCGAATTGCCGCGTCAGGTTGAATTTGAACTGGCCGCCGTGCCACCCGTCGAACCCGACATGGCGCGGGCCTTCGCCCGACCGGTAAAAACCACCGAAGTGAAACCGCATATCCTTGCCCAGCGCGCCGCCGTAATCAAAATCAACGCGCTTGTCGGCATAGTCCAGCCCGGCAGTGGTCTGGATCGCCCCGCCGGTGGTTTCACCGGTCTTTGACAGCAGGTTGATTTCGCCGCCGGGCGAATCCGATGCAAAGGTGGAAGCGGAACCACCGCGGATCGATTCAATCTGGGCGATGTTGAAATCATTGCGCAAATAGACATCGGCGGCGACGTTGAAAATATCGTCGAATTCCAGAACCGGCAGGCCGTCTTCTTCGATCTGCATATATTTCGATCCGCCGGCGGCCAGCGGCAATCCGCGCACGGTGATGTTGGCGTTGCCTTCACCAATCGCGGATTCCACGCGCAGGCCGGGCATCGTCCGCAACACATCGGCCAACGGGCGCGGGCCGAACTTGTCATAGCTGCTGGCTTTGAGCGAACTGGTCGAGGTGGCGCTGTCAAGCCGGTCGCGGCCCTTGGCCACCCCGGTTGAAAACACTTCGCGGTTGGGATCATTGGTGGATGGCGCATTCGCTGCGGCGGCCGGCTGCGGGGTGTCGGCATCCGGCGCATCGGCCGCGCAGGCCCAGGTGGGCACCCAGCATGCCGAAGACAACAGGGCAAGCGCAGCAAGTCGGGCAGTCGATGTCATGGCAGCTCCTCATCGGGGCGCGCACCATGCAGGCGGGCGCTCTTTCAGCACACCGCCTAGCCGAACAGCAATTTTAACCATGTTAGCCGGGATACCTGTATTCGCGCTTATCCTTTACGAAAGGTATGCGCAGGGCCCGGCCGAATGGCAGGAGTCAATGGACCATCAGGCCGATCGCCAGCGTGAACCCGCCCAGCCCCAGCGACAGCCGCCAGCGCAGTGCCATCCAGCCGGCGGGGCCAAAGCCGATTGCGCGATCGACCAGCGGCGATGCAGCGATCAACACGCCCAGCACAATCAGTTCCGGCCCGGGCCAGGTTTCACCCACCATCCACGGAAACCACAGCGCCAGCGCGATCAGGCTGGGCAGCACCGCCACTGCAAATATCCAGCGCGGGGTGCGCGGCGCGGCCAGCCCCAGCCCCCACCATACCCCGCCCACAAAACTGAAAATCAGCGCGGCATAGCCAAACGCAAGCGCCTCTGCACTCCACCCCGCCGGGCCGCCCTTGAGCACCGCCATAAACGCCAGCACCTGTGGCAGGATGCCGGCATAACCAAGCAGACGGGCGTTGTCGGAAAGTTTGTCCATGCCCGTCGTTAGCCGGTCCGTGCCTGACGGTCCCCCTGCCCGCACGGGCAATTCAGGGGTTGGGTGCCGGCGGGGGTGCATCCATCACGATCGGCGATGGCATTGCCCGCATCGCTTGTTCGGCCGCCGGGCTTGCACCGATCACCTGCATCGCATGCGCCACATCGTCGCGGTAGGCGTCCATCATGACCGCCATCAATTGCGGCATGACATGGCCAAAATGCTGTAACGGCGGCGACATTGCCAGCGCCCGGAACTGGGCAATTTCGGCGGGGCGCAGACCGGCCAGCACGTTGGCGCCCAGTTGGGACACGGCCACCGGTTTGCCCTGATCGCCGCAGCCGGGCACCGCCGGAACGATGGTTTGCGACATATTGGCCAGCGCTTCCTTGCGCATCCGGCGGAACGGGGCCGAAGAAAAGGCCTTTGCCAGACTGCGCAGGTCATTGGCACTCAACACGGTCTGCGCTTTATCGGCAACGCGGCCCTCAACCCTGTCGAACCCGTCGAAAAACGTGTTCAGGTACAGTTCCAGCTTTGGCCGGGCGGCGTCGATCCGGGACTGTTCTACTAGCCCGCGATTGACGCAGCGTTGCAATTTATCGTGCAGCGCAAGGCGAGAAAAAGCGGTTGTGCTATCGCGGTCCAGCCACGCGTGGGCAAATGCCTGTGCGGGCGACGCGGCCGGCTCCGCCGCTTGGCCGGTGGACGACAGCATCAGCGCAGCCGCAGCAAACAGATATCGCATCCGGCAATTCCCCCCTTGATCCCACTGTCGGCATGGTGACCAATCATCCCCCGCGTAGCAATTGCACGCCCCAATCGCGTTCAAACAAATACAGCAAAGTCCGCGCCGCTTCGCCGCGTTCGCTGTCCAGCCCGCCGTCGCGTTCCATCAACAGCCGCGCATCGTCATGCGCGAGCGGCAACAGCCGGGCGATCTGGTCAAAATCCGCGACGCGAAACGGCGTGTCGCCCGATTGCCGCGTGCCCAGCAATTCGCCGCCGCCGCGCAGCCGCAGGTCTTCTTCGGCCAGGCGAAAACCGTCCTGGGTTTCGCGCATCAGCGCCAGCCGTTCGCGCCCGACCTCTGACAGGGCATCCCCGCGCAGCAGCAGGCAGGTCGATTTGCCGGTGCCGCGCCCGACCCGCCCGCGCAACTGGTGCAATTGCGCCAGGCCAAAGCGTTCGGCCTGTTCGATCACCATCAGCGTGGCGTTGGGCACATCCACGCCGACCTCGATCACCGTGGTCGCCACCAGCAGCCCGGCATCGCCGCGCGCAAAGCGTTCCATCGCCGCATCCTTGGCGTCGCTCCGCAATTGTCCGTGCACCAGTTCCACCCCGCCGCCAAAGCGTTCGCACAGCAATGCATGGCGCGCCTCGGCCGCGGCAATATCGGCGGTTTCCTGTTCGCGCACCATCGGGCACACCCAATAGGCCTGGCCACCGGCCGCCAGATGCCGACCGACGCCCGCGATCACTTCGTCCAGCCGGTCGGTGGATACCACGCGGGTGTCGATCGGCTGGCGCCCCGGCGGCATTTCATCCAGCCGTGACACATCCATTTCGCCATATTGCGCCAGCGTCAGCGTGCGCGGGATCGGCGTTGCGGTCATCGCCAGGCAATGCGCCACCGTGCGCGCCTTTTGCGTCAGCATCAGCCGCTGCCCTACGCCAAACCGGTGCTGTTCATCGATCACCACCAGCGCCAGATGTTTGTAGGCCACCGTGTCCTGAAATATCGCGTGGGTGCCGACCAGGATCTGGATCGACCCATCCAGCAGCCCCATCAGCGTGGCTTCGCGCGCCCGACCCTTGTCGCGCCCGGTCAGCAGCGCCACGGTCACCCCGGTGCCGGCCAGCATCCGCGTCAGCGTTTCGGCATGCTGGCGCGCCAGTATTTCGGTCGGCGCCAGCATCGCCGCCTGTGCGCCGGTTTCCACCGCAATCAGCATCGCGTGCAGCGCCACCGCGGTTTTGCCCGATCCGACATCGCCCTGCAGCAGCCGCAGCATGGGCGCGCCCTGTGCCATGTCGCCTTCGATTTCAGCGATGGAACGCGTCTGCGCGCCGGTCAGTGCAAAGGGCAGATTGAGCGCCGCGCGCAGATGCCCATCGCCATGCAGCGGTACCCCTCGCCGGTTGCGGTTGCTCGCGCGCACCAGCATCAGCGCCAGGCTGTTGGCCAGCAATTCGTCATAGGCCAGCCGGTCGCGCACCGCCGCATCGCTGCCCTTGTGCGCGGCCAGCAGCGCATCGCGCCAGGCCGGCCAGCCCTTTTGCGCCAGCAGCCCGGGTTCGATCCATTCGGGCAGGGCAGGCAGATGCGCCAGCGCCTGCGCCACCAGCGCGGCAATCCGCCCCTGGGTCAGCCCTTCGGACAGGGGATAAACCGGTTCCGCCAGTTGCCCCGCCAGCGCGCTGCTGTCTTCGGCAATATGATCAGGATGCGCGATCTGGCGGACCTGACCAAACTGGTCCAGCCGGCCGGCGATCCAGCGCCGCTCGCCCGAAGGCAACAGTTTTCGAGCGGTATAGGACGCGCGGCCAAACCAGATCAGCGCGACCACATCGCCGGCGTCATCCTCCACCAGCACGCGATAGGGGCCACGGCCGGAACTGGCGCGGTGTTCGCGCACCGTCACCCCGATAACGATGTTTTCGCCCACCGCGGCATCATCAAACCGTGCAACCACACGCCGCGACACAAACCGGTCGGGCAGATGATAGGCCAGATCGCGGATGCGCGTTAGCCCCAGTCGCTCCAGCGGGCGCGCCAGTCCGGGGCCAACGCCTTTCAGCCCGGCGGTTTCGGCAAACAGGGGGTTCAACAGATCGGGGCGCATTGCCATGGGGCCATATCGCGCATGCTGGCACAATGCCAACAGCACGGGCGAATTTACGCGCCGCAATCCCCGCCGATTTGATCCATCGCATGGACGCCGGCGCCGGCAACGTCAGAAATGGTGCCCGCAAACCTGCAATGGCGATGGAAAGGGAGACCGCACCATGCTGATACCCCATGGAACACTTGTCGTGCTGGCCGACAGCCACGATTGGCGCCTGCTGCGCAATGCCGGGACCGAGGCGGTGCCGGTGCTGACCAAAGTACCCCTGCCCGCGCTGAACGAACCGCACCACGCCAGCGGCCATGCCGGGCAACGCCTGGCCGAGGCGAGCCATGCCGCCGCAATTGGCGAGTGGCTGCACCATCAGGTAACCGCGCTGCAGGTCGATCATCTGGTGCTGATCGCGCCGCCGCGCGTGCTGGGCGAATTGCGGCGGCACCTGCCTGCTGCGGTCGAACGTGTCGTTCGCAAGGAGCTGAGCAAGGATCTGATCGGCCGGCATGAAACCGAAATTGTTGCGGTGCTGCAGGGCGCCTGAACCGGCCATTGGGGCAAAGCCGCACGCCGCTCGCTTGCGGCGGCGCGGGCTTTGTCCTAGGCGGCGAGGATGGAAGATGCGCAACCCCGGCAACACCGCCTTCGCCGCCTGAAGTTCCGCGCGTGGCACCGTGGCACGCGCGAAGCCGACTATATGATCGGGTGTTTCTTTGATCGCCACCACGCCGCGTGGGACGATGCCGCCATCGCGTGGTTTGAACGGCTGGTCGACGAAGAAGACGTGGAAATCATGGCCTGGGCATTGGGCACCCTGCCCGTGCCGGCCGCCTATGCCGGGCCGCTGATGGACGCGATGGTCCGGCTCGATTACGTGGACATTCCGCGCTAGGCTGCGCGCGAATTTATTTCAGACAGACCATGCCCGATCTTTCCCGCATCCTTTCGGCCACCGCGCCGCTGACTTTGTCGCAAGTGGCGCGCGGCAGCCAGCCACTCGTGCTCGCCGATCTGGCGCGTGCGGCGCAGGCGCGTGCCGATGCCGGCCGGGTGGTGTTCATCGCCGCCGATGATGCGGCCATGCGCGCCGTATCCGAAACCGCCGCGTTCTTTGCGCCGGAACTGGATGTTGTGGAATTTCCGGCGTGGGATTGCTTGCCGTTTGACCGCGCATCGCCCGCACTGTCGGTCAGCGCGCGGCGGCTGGCGGCGCTGGCACGGCTGCAGAATGCGCGCACCGGGCCGCAGCTGGTGGTGACCACGGTGGCGGCGGTGCTGCAGCGCGCGCTGACCCCGTTCCGCATTCGCGAAGCCACCCGCGTGCTGAAGCCGGGCATGGAAATCAACCGCGATAGCCTGATCGGCCTGTTACAGCGGCTGGGCTACAACCGCACCGACACGGTGGTCGATGCCGGCGAATATGCATCGCGCGGCGGGGTGTTTGATCTGTTCCCCAGCGGGCTGGACCATGGTCTGCGGCTCGATTTCTTTGGCGACGAGATTGAAACGCTGCGGCTGTTCGATCCCAACACGCAACGATCGATCCAGCCGGTGGACAGCCACCTGCTGATCCCCGCCAGCGAAGCGCTGCTGGATGAGGCCAGCATCAAGCGTTTCCGTAGCCGTTACCGCGAAAAATTCGGCGCCAGTGCGACCGGCGATCCGCTGTACCAGGCGGTCAGCGACGGGCGGCGCCTGGCAGGGATGGAACACTGGCTGCCCTTGTTCGAAGACCGGATGGTCACGCTGTTCGACCATCTGGGCGCGCATGATCTGGTGCTGTTCGACGCAGGTGCGGCCAGCGCGGTGGAAACGCGGCTGTCGGACATTGCCGATTACCAGCAGGCACGCGTGGCGGCGGCGCAGGCGCAGGCCGGGCAATACCGCCCGCTCGACGCCGCTGCACTGTACCTCGATACCGCTGAATTTGAACGCGCCATGGCCGCGTGGCCGGTGCACCGCATGTCGATCTTTGCCGAACCCGACAGCGCACGCACACTGGATTTCGGTTTCACCAGCGCGCGCGATTTCACACCAGACCGCACCAGCGGCAGCAATGTCTATGAAGCGGCGGCCAAGCACCTGTCGGCGCTGGCCACGCGCGGGCGCAAACCGGTGCTGGCCGCCTATTCCACCGGATCGCGCGCGCGGCTGACCGGTTTGCTGAGCGATGCGGGCACTAACGCCAGCAAGGCGAAACCGGTGCTCGCCGAAACCTGGCAAGAGGCGCTGGGGCTGGCCGCGACCGGCAAGATTGCCGCGATCGTGCTGCCGATCGACCACGGTTTTGCCAGCGACGAACTCGAACTGATCACCGAACAGGATATCCTGGGTGACCGGCTGGTGCGCCGCAAACGCAAGCGCAAGGATGCCGACGCGTTCCTGGCCGAACTGTCGGCGCTCAACCCCGGCGATCTGGTCGTGCATATGGAGCACGGCATCGGACGTTACGAAGGGCTGGAACCGATCCGCGTGGGCGACAGCCCGCACGACTGTGTGCAACTGACCTATGCCGGCAACGATAAGCTGTATATTCCGGTCGAAAATCTGGATGTGTTGTCGCGCTATGGCAACGACAACGACAGTGTCGCGCTGGACCGGCTGGGCGGCGAAGCGTGGCAGCGGCGCAAGGCGCGGATGCGCGAACGCATTCTGGAAATGGCCGGGCAGCTGATGGCGACGGCCGCCCTGCGCGCGCTGCGTGAGGCGGATGTGATCGACGCCGATGATGCCAGCCTGGGGCCGTTTGTCGACCGGTTTCCGTGGACCGAAACCGAGGACCAGGAACGCGCGATCAGCGATGTGCTGGGCGATATGGCATCGGGCAAGCCGATGGACCGGCTGGTGTGCGGCGATGTCGGGTTTGGCAAGACCGAGGTGGCATTGCGCGCCGCGTTCGTGGCGGCCATGGCCGGGCGACAAGTGGCAGTCATCGCGCCCACCACGCTGCTGGCGCGCCAGCACTACACCTCGTTCACCGAACGGTTTGCCGGCTTTCCGCTCAACATCGGTCGGCTGTCGCGGCTGGTCGCGCCCAAGGAAGCCGCCGAAACCCGCGCCGGGCTTGCGCGCGGCACCATCGATGTGGTGATCGGCACGCATGCGCTGCTGTCCAAATCGATCGAATTTCACCACCTCGGCCTGGTGATTGTCGATGAAGAACAGCGGTTTGGCGTGGGGCACAAGGAAAAGCTGAAAGAGCTGAAGGCCGATGTCCACGTGCTGACGCTGACCGCAACGCCAATCCCGCGCACGTTGCAGATGGCGATGTCGGGCCTGCGCGAACTGTCCACCATTCAGACCCCGCCGGTCGACCGGCTGGCCGTGCGCACTTATGTCATGCCATGGGACGATGTGGTGATGCGTGAGGCGCTGATGCGCGAACACCAGCGCGGCGGGCAAAGTTTCATCGTCGTGCCGCGCATCGCCGACATGCCCGACGTGGAAGAATGGCTGCGGTTGAACGTGCCCGAAATCCGCGCCGTATCAGCGCACGGCCAGATGAGCCCGACCGAGGTCGAGGACCGCATGGCGGCGTTTTACGACAAACGCTATGAAGTGCTGCTGTCGACCACCATCGTTGAAAGCGGGATCGACATCCCCAGCGCCAACACCATCATCCTGCACCGTGCCGACCGCTTTGGCCTGGCGCAATTGTACCAGTTGCGCGGCCGGGTCGGGCGCGGCAAGCTGCGCGCCTATGCCTATCTGACTTATCCCGAAGACCAATCACTGGCGCCGATCGCGGAAAAGCGGCTGAAAGTGTTGAGCGATCTGGATTCGCTGGGCGCCGGGTTTCAGCTGGCCAGCCATGACCTGGATCTGCGCGGCGCGGGCAACCTGCTGGGCGATGAACAGTCGGGGCATATCAAGGAAGTCGGTTTCGAACTGTACCAGTCGATGCTGGAGGATGCGATTCTGGCCGCGAAAGCCGGCGATTTCGGCACGATCCGCGAACGCGGCGCGCTGAACCCGCAGATCACCGTCGATGCGCCGATCATGATCCCAGAGGACTACGTGCCCGACCTGGCCGTGCGCATGGCGCTGTACCGCCGCATGAACGATGCCGAAGGGCCCGACGCGGTAGAGGCACTGGCCGCTGAAATGATCGACCGGTTCGGCCCGCTGCCACCGTCCACGCAAAACCTGCTGCGGCTGATCGAGGTCAAGCGCCAGGCGATCATCGCCGGGATCAGCAAGATCGACGTGGGGGCAAAGGGCGCGCTGGTCAGTTTCCACGGCGATACGTTTGCCGATCCGATGGGCCTGATCGCCTATGTCGAACGGCTGGGCGGCGTCGCCAAACTGCGCCCCGACAGCAAGATGGTGATCCAGCGGTCGTGGACCACGCCAGAGGCGCGCCTGAACGGGCTGGTGCAATTGACGCGCGGCCTGTCGGCGATCGTGCGCAAGGCCGCGAAAAAGGCCGCCTAGGCGCTGCCGGCCCGCTCGCCCCCCGCAACGTAACGACGCTCGCCGGTGGCGGCGTTAAAGAACACCGTTACCGTCTTGCCGGTTTCCGGGTCGATAAATCGCTCCTCCGTGGCCTGCCAGCCCGCGCCCGGCGCACGATCGAGCAGCCGCTGGTAACGATAGCGTTCGAACACGACACCGATCAGCAGCAATCCGGTGGCGATGGTGGGCGCAACGCAAACCCGGCCCAGCATCCAGTCGGCGACCATGACCACGCCGAACACGAGCGCAGACAACACGATAACGATGGTCCGCAACATGGCCTATTCGACCGGGACAATCGTCGCCGCGGTGCCATAGGCGACAATCTCGCTCATCGTCTGGCCGATCTCGGACGAATCAAAGCGCATCATCACAATGGCATTGGCGCCCATCGCCTGGGCATTGGCCACCATCCGGTCCACCGCATGGCGCCGCGCCTCTTCCAGCAACGAAGTGTATTCCTTGATCTCCCCGCCGAAAATCGATCGCAAACCAGCGGCCAGATTGCCCGCCAGCCCCCGGCTGCGCACCACCACGCCAAAGCACTGTCCTTTGATCGCGGTCACCCGGTAACCCGGCACATTTTCAGTGGTCACAACCAGCATGGGCAACGGTCCTTTATCCAGGCCAACCCGGTGTAGCCGGGCGACGGTGAAAGACAGAGTACGTCAAGCGCAACCATGCAGCAACGGCCCATCCCATGGACTTCGCGTAGGATCTGGAAACCTGTGACCGATTGCGACGTATTATCAACCAGATGGTCAGGAAGTAACCATAAACACGATCAGCCTGGCGGATACCACAACGCATCCGAGCGAACTTGTCGATCGGGCTGAGGCGTTGGTGCAACTGACGCGTGGCCTGTCGGCAATCGTGCGCAAGGCGGTGAAGAACACGGCGCAAGATCGAGGTCCGGTAACAGGCCCGCTTATGCGGCCGACGCTTCGTCTTCGGCGCGGAGCCGCCGTGCGATGGACCAGCAGTAAAACACGATCGTGATCGGCAGCGCGAAGCTGCAAGCAAGTGCAGTTGCAATGCCGCCAGGGGCATGATCGCTGATCACCCCGATCAGAACCGGGCCAACGCTTGATCCGACAAGCACAGTCAGCGAAGCCAGGATTGCAATGACCATCGGACGGGTATCGTGATCCGCGCTATTTTGCGCCGCCGCATAAAACAGGGCGGTTCGTGCACCACTGGCAAACGATGCAATGGCCATCATCACCACCGCCAGCGGCAAGTTGGTGGTAAAACTGCCGATGATCCCGGCAGGAACCGCCATCAAAGATATCCAGCCCGCCACATCCATGGCAAAGCCCGCGCGACTGCGTCCGCGATGATGCACGATCTGACCGGCGGAAAGCGCGCCGGCCAGATTGCCGAACCCGACGACCACTCCGCTCAACAGGCCGATTGCAGCCGCGCCAAGGTGAAACTGCCGCGCGAAGAACGACGGCATCCACGAAAAGGAGCCATAAGCGACAATCGAGGTCAGCACGAAAACGATGGTGAGTTCGCGCATCAGCGGCCTGCGCCAGACCTGCAGAACCGTGCCCAGTCGCACCGGCTCTGCGCTTGGCAAGCGCGGTTCGGCAACCGTGGTCCACAAAACCAGCGCCAGCAGCAGCCCGGGCATGCCCAGCACGAAAAAAGCGCTTCGCCAGCCGGCCGACGCAATCAGCCAGCCGGTAATCCACGCACCGACTATCCCACCGAACGATTGCCCGGCAGTGATCCATCCGCTGGCGGCAGCACGTTCATGCACATCATAGCGCGAGGCAATCAGCGACAGCGACAGCGGCAAGCCCCCGGCCTCACCCATGCCGACCGCCGATCGTGCCACAAACAGGCTCCCAAATCCGCGCGCCAGGCCAGTCAGCGCGGTGGAGCAGCTCCAGAACACCATACAGGCCACCAGCAGGCTGCGGCGGTTGGCGCGCATCGCGATATAGCCGATTGGCAAGGCGGCAAGCCCGTAGAATACGCCGAAAGAAAGCCCGCCGAGCAGCCCCAGTTCACTGTCGCTAAAATGAAATTCGGCCTTTATCGCCGGCGTAGCGAGCGACAGAATACCCCGGTCTGCAGAGTTGATCATTGCGGCAAGCACCAGCATCACCAGCATCAGCCCGCGCCCGGCAGTGTGGTCCATATCGGCCGACCGGGCTTGTTTGCTTGTCATGCTCGTCTCCCAACGCGCGCAAGGCTTTGCATAACGGTCAGGTCTGGTGCAACCACCTTGTTTCGGCCATATCGGACCTGGCCCCGATCAGGATCGTGGCACCGGTGGCCCTGATTGCCCCGCCAGCGCGGCAAATTCCTCCGCCGATACCGGCCCCGACCGCAAAAAGCCCTGGAACAGGTCGCACCCCTCGGCGCGCAGGATGGCCAGTTGTTGTTCGTCCTCGATCCCTTCGGCGATCACTTTCAGATCGAGCGCGCGGGCCATGGCAATCATCGCCGCCACGATGGCCCGGTCACGCGGATCGACCGCGATGTCGCGCACCAGCGACCGGTCCAGCTTCAGCGTATCCAGCGGCAGCGCGCGCAACGCGCGAAAATTGGAATAGCCGGTGCCGAAATCATCCAGCGCAACGCGCACGCCATCCTCCGCCAGCGTCTGCAGCGCGCGGGCGCAGGCATCGAAATCACCGATCAGCGATTGTTCGGTGATTTCCAGCGTCAGCTGTCCGGCGGCGAACCCGGTCCGGTCCAGCAGCGCGCGGACATTGGCGGCCACATCACCCACCGCAAAATCCTCTGCCGTGATATTCAGCGACAGGCGCAAGGGCTGCGGCCATTGCGCCGCCAGCGTCAGTGCATGGGCCGCAATATGCTGCGACAACTGCGCCACGTGGTCACCGCGATCGGCCACCGCAAACAACGTTTCGGCAGCAATCCGCCCAAAGCGCGGGTGTTCCCAGCGTGCCAGCGCCTCTGCCCCGGCCAGCGCGCCGGTGCGGCAATCGAACTGCGGCTGAAACAGTACGGCAATCTCGTTGCGGTGCATCGCGCCCAGCAGGTCCGCCTCCAGCGCGGCGGTGCTGCCGCCGGGGATGGCATCGCCTTCATCGCCCCACATCACCCGCCAGCCGGGCAGGCGTTCCAGCGTAGCCGCCGCGCGCGCCAGCCGGTCAATCACCCCATCGCCATTGTCATGGTTTCGCGCATCCAGCAGCGCGATGCGCGGCACCACGTGCAGCGCATCGCCTTCGACCGTCAGCGTGCGGGCGATCACGCGCCCCAGCGCCTCTGCCAGGTATTGCCAGCGGTCACGGTCGCACTGTTCGCGCGACCCCAGCAGGAATTGCCCCCCCGCCAGCCGCGCGATCAGCGTATCCGCGCCAAACTGCGACCCGGCAAAATCGCGCAGGCGGTTGGCGACATCGACCAGCACCTGGTCACCCGCCGGCTTGCCATAGGCCAGGTTGACCGATTGCAGGCGCGGCAGGCTGATCAGCATCGTCCAGGCGCCGGTGCCAGCCACCGCGGCATCGATCCAGTCGCGCGCGGCATCGGACCCGGCAAGCCCGGTCAGATCATCGGATGGTTCGGCAAATGCGCGCTTGGTACCCTGCATCGCAGGGGCATAATCGATGTCGATGCGGAAATCATCATGGCATGACCAATAATCGTTGCACCACAATGGGGCGCTCCATAAACACGCGATGCATTGCCACTGTGCGCCACGGGCGGATTGGCCCATACCCGGGCACAGCACAGCCACGGCAGGCTTTGAGGGGACCATGTCCGATACCCATACCCGGCTCGCGCTGGTGGCATCGCCGACCGAGCGTGCGCAGGATGCCGAGGCCGAATTGCGCAAAAGCCGCGATTGGGTTGATCTTGACCAGGCTGACGTGGTGGTCGCGCTTGGCGGCGACGGCTTCATGCTGCAAATCCTGCACAACATGCTCGACAACGGTCGCATCAAACCGGTCTACGGCATCAACCTGGGCACAGTCGGATTCCTGATGAACCGCCTGAAATCCAGTCGTTCTCTGGACGAACGCGTGGCCCGTGCGCGCAGCATCGCGGTATCGCCGCTGTGGATGGAGGCGACCACCAATGCCGGCGAAGTGATGACATCGTGGGCAATCAACGAGGTGTCGCTGCTGCGCGAAACGCGCCAGACGGCCAAGCTGGAGGTGACGGTCAACGGCAAAGTGCGCATCCCGGAATTGAGCTGCGACGGTGTGCTGGTGGCGACCCCGGCGGGATCGACCGCCTATAACCTGTCGGCCAACGGCCCGATCCTGCCGCTGGGGTCAAACATGCTGGCGCTCACCCCGATCAGCCCGTTCCGCCCGCGGCGCTGGCGCGGCGCGATCCTGCCCGAAACTGCAGAGATCATGTTTCGCGCGCGGGAATCGATCAAACGCCCGGTGCTGGTCGTCGCCGATCAAAAGGAAGTGCGCGATGTGCGCGAAGTGCGCGTCCGCGCCTGGCCCGAACACCAGCTGACACTGCTGTTCGACAAGGGCCGCAGTCTGGACGAACGGATTTTCGCCGAACAGTTCATGGTATGATATTTTTGCAGGGAATCCATGATTTGGGCGCTTGCCAAACCGGAAACGCCTGTTATTTAGCCGCTCTGCCCCGGGCAACCGAGGCTGTTCCCTGATAGCTCAGCGGTAGAGCTCTCGACTGTTAATCGGGTGGTCGTAGGTTCGAATCCTACTCAGGGAGCCATTTTCTTGCTGAAGTCCGGGCATTTTCAATGCCTTGCTGCAAGATCGCCTGGATCATCCCCATACCGTTACCGGTAACCAGGCCGCACGGTCATGATCGTGCCCGATGGCGTCGCCGGTTTTTCCCACATTTTGGTAGCCGTGCAGGCACAATCGTTGGTTCGCCCGGCAAACCCGGGCGCCACGCGGATCGGCGTGACGCCCGTCCGGTTTCAGCCGAACAGACCCTTGGCCATGCCCAGCACATCGTTGATCGGATTGCCGTCGCCATCGCGGTCGAGCATGTTGAGCAGGCCGGCGGCCTGGGGATGGCTCTGGATCATCTCGTTCAACTGGCCAAGCCCGCCTTCACCGCCAAGCTGCGCGGCGATCTGGCCCAGTGTGCCGCTGTCGATGCCGGTCTGTGCAGCGGCGGTATCGACCGTGTCACCGGGCTGGCTGTGCGCACCGGCCAGCGCGCTGATCGCGGTCTGTGCCATTGCCGGGTCGATCCCGACTTTCGCAGCAATGCCAGCCACATCCAGATTTCCGCCCAGTTGGCCCAGAATTGAATCAAACATGCTCATGCCCGTTGTCCCCTGCTTGCACGCACGTTTTCCCCCGCGCGGCACCCGCTGCCATAGCATGCAGGCGGGTGTTGCGCCATTCGGTTCACGGCACTGCGCGATCAAACCGGCGGGTGGTTTTGCGCCATCCGGTTCAAGCAATATTGCATCAACCCCGGCAAGCAGGCATGATGCGGTAGTTAACCGGGAGAGAGCACAATGCGTTTTGTCACCAAGTTTGCCACCGCCGCCGCCACCGCAATGGCCGCCTGCGCGCTGATCGCATCGCCGGCCCTGGCCGCGCCATGCAAGGATGCCAACGGCAAGTTCACCAAATGTCCGCCGGCCGCCGCCGCGGCAAAGGCCACCCCGGCCAAGCCCAAGGCCGCCCCGGCCAAGCCCAAGGCCGCCCCGGCCGCGCCAAAGGCCGTCGCAAGCCCGGTCGCTGCTCCGTCTGCAGCCGCCGCCAAGGCACCCGCAGCCAAGGCGACCGCAGCCAAGGCAGCCAAAAAGTCCGGCGCACCGGCGCAGCGCTGCCGCAATGCCAAGGGCCAGTTTGCCAAGTGCGGCACGCCCGGCGCGCATTGACGCCACCCTTTTGATGATCGGGGCGCGATCGATCACGATCACCCGCTGGGGGTGATTGCTTGATCGTGCCCCGATCGGCCCTACCCGCAAGGCTGGCGGCGCAATTCAGCGCTGGTCCGGCTGCATTCAGGCGTGACCGCATGAAACCGCAATTCATGGTAATGACCTGTGCATTGGCCGGTCTGGGAATGACCAGTATCGGGGTTACCGATCCTGCCGCCAGCAATTTTGGCCCTGCCCGTCTGGCGGCGCGGCCAGTCGCAGCATCGCGATCGGCTGCGGCCTTGTCGTTTACCGCCGATGGACGCGCGATCGCACCACCGGGATACCGCGACTGGCCGTTCCTGACCGCCGGGATCGACATGAATTACGACGCCACGGTGGGCCAGCCGGGCGCGCATGTGTTTGACAACGTGTTTGTCGATCCTGCCGCGTTGCGCGCCTTTCGCCGCACCGGTCGCTGGCCCGAAGGGGCCGTGCTGGTCAAGGAATCGCGCGATGGATTAACCAAAGGGTCGATCAACAAGTCAGGCCAGTTTCAGGGCGAGGCGGTGACCGACCTGGAACTGCATGTAAAGGACACCCGGCGGTTTGGCGGCTGGGCCTTTTTTTCGGTCAGCCCGGGTCAGCCGGCGCGGGCGCGACCGCCCAGCGACGATTGTTATGCCTGCCACGGCGCGCATGGCGCGGTCGACAGCACGTTTGTTCAGTTTTACCCGACGCTGATCGGCGTGGCCCGGGCAAAACACACACTGGCGCCGGAATATCGTCAAAGCGCCGCCGGCACCGGCGGCTGACCAGCGGCGCAGTTCTGTTCGCGCGCCACTGGTCCCCCAAACACTTCGTCACCATGCCAAGGAAGTCTGTCGTCCGACCTAGGGAACTATCCCGAGGGCGCAGACTGCACAATGTTACCCCGAACCGCCTAACCATCGCACTCCCCGTGCCGGGCCAGCATGGCGGCAGGCCGCTCCGGCCCCCGCAGCCAACAACCCGCACGGCTGTCATGGAGGCGGGATATGTCGTCAGCACAAACGGTGACGATCAAAAAGCGGTATGCATTGTCGGTGATCGTGCTCGTCTGCGTGGCGGTGGTCCAGGCGGCGGCGTTCGTCTACCTTCAGTATGCCAGCCATGTGCTGGACCTGCGTCAGCAATTGATGACCTCGGTCACCCAGCACCAGATGCTGGGCGACATGAAACACGATGGCATCCAGAACGATGTGTTCCGCCTGATCGACGCGCAGCAACGCGGCGACACCGGCAAAGTGCACGAAGCCCTGTCCGGCACAGCAGACAATATCGACACGCTGATCAAAGCCTATGATTTCGTATTTGCGCAGACTTATGACGAACCATTGCAATCAGCCGTGCGCAAAACCGTGGTGGATCGCGACAACTATGTCACCAACGCCCGCACAATAGCCGATCGCATCACCCGGTTTCCGCAGGATTACCACACAGCGCTCGACAGCTTCAACGCCTCCTTCGACCGCTTTGAACACAGCCAGGAAACATTGAGCGAGGCCATTCAGGCCGAACGCGATCATGAGGCGGCGACCGCAGAAACGCTGTTCATCGTGTCGCTGGCGGTCACCCTGACCACCGCACTGGCCATGGCGATTGCGCTGACGTGGAGCAGCCGGTTCGTGATGCGCAACATCATCAGCCCGGTCGAGGATCTGGCAGCGACGCTGCGTCGCATGGCGCGGGGCGATTATGACGCGGTGATCGATGGCAATCCCGATGGCGACGAAATCGAACAGATGTCCGCCGCGGCCGGCATTTTCCGCCAGACCGCGCTGACCATGCAGCAGTCGGAGATTGACCAGCAACTGGTGGTGACCGAGCTCGCCTGCGGCCTGGCCCAGCTGGCCGAACGCGATCTGGAATACCGCGTCGATACCGAATTGCCCCCGCAATACGAAGAATTGCGCAGCAATTTCAACCGTGCTGCGCGTTCGCTGGCCCAGGCGCTCGGCTCTGTGCGGGTCGGCGCATCCTCGCTTACACGGTCGATCGCCGATATCCGCAGTTCCACCGACGATCTGTCACAGCGCAATCTGCGCCAGGCGGCTTCGCTGGAGGAAACGTCGGCGGCCATGAACCAGGTCAATGCCAGCGTGCAGGAAACCGCCGCCGGCGCCGCCGCCGTGCGCAACACCATCGTGCGCGCCCAGACCGAGGCCAGCGCGGGCGGCGCAGTGGTCACCCGCGCGATCGAGGCGATGGCCGAAATCGAACGGTCAACCCAGGAAATCAGCCAGATCATCGGGGTGATCGACGGCATCGCGTTTCAGACCAACCTGCTGGCGCTGAACGCCGGGGTCGAGGCGGCGCGCGCTGGCGAAGCAGGCCGCGGCTTTGCGGTGGTCGCAACCGAAGTGCGCGCGCTGGCGCAACGTTCTGCCGATGCCGCAAACCATATCAAGACCCTGATCACCAGTTCGACCAACCAGGTCGATCACGGGGTTACCCTGGTGGGCGAAACCGGGGCGATGCTGCGCGCAATTGTCGAACGCGTTGGTGAAGTGACCGCAATGGTCAACCACATTGCCGATACCGCGCAAAACCAGGCCACGCACCTGGGCCAGGTCAACGAAGCGGTTGGCGAAATGGACCGCGTGACCCAGCAAAACGCTGCCATGGTCGAACAGACCACCGCCGCGGCCCGTGCGCTGGGCGACGAGGCGGCGCAATTGGGAATGATGGTCAGCCAGTTCCGCACGCGCGATGTGGAAAGCCGCGGGGCCGCGATCGACGCCAATCTGGCCAAGCGGCGCAACACCCTGACCGGAAATAGCGGTAACAGCGCGACGGATGCGCCACCCGCACCGGCGCCCGTCTCCGATTCCGGCTGGTCATCGCTGGATGACGATTTCGCCGTGGCGGGCACCAATCGCGCCGCCTGGGGCTGACGCCTGACGGGTTCAGCCGGCAGTCCCGTGGCAATGCTTGTATTTCTGGCCTGATCCGCACGGGCATGGCGCGTTGCGGCTGATGCCCTGCCCGGCCCAGGGGTCACCCGCGCCCGGTGCCTGCCCCGGGCCTTGTGCACCCAGAATGCCCAGCGCCGATGCCGGTCCGGGGATCGGGCGGCTGTCATCTTCGCCGGTCAGCGGATCGACATGACTGAACAGGGTGCCCGGCGCGGTCAGGAAATCGGGCAGATCGGGCAGCGCACCAAACGACGCGGGATCGGGCTGCTGCATGCGGAATTCGGCCGTCATGAGTATACGCGTGACGTCTTCGCGGATGGCGTGGAGCATCTTTTCAAACAGCCCGAACGCTTCCTGTTTGTATTCGTTGATCGGGGTTTTCTGCGCATAGGCACGCAGGAACACCACCTGGCGCAGCGCATCGAGCGTGGCGAGGTGTTCTTTCCAATGGTGATCCAGCCGTTCCAGCAGGATCGCCTTTTCCAGATTGGCCCAGGCTTCGGGTTCAAACCCGGCGATGCGCGCGTCCATCTGCGCCTCTGCCAGCGCGGTAATGCGCGTTTCGATGGCTTCGGGTTCCAGATGGTCTTCGGTCATCCAGTCGTCGATCGGCACATCCATGCCCAGCACATCGGATGCCCGCGTTTTCAGCTCTGCCACGTTCCACTGTTCGGGATAGGACCCAGGCGGGCAGGCATCGCCGACCAGCGTGTTGATGGTATCCTGGCGCATGTCGATCACCACATCGCCAACAGCGTCGGAATCCATGATGTCGGCACGCTGTTCGTAAATCACCTTGCGCTGGTCGTTCATCACGTTGTCGTATTCTACGACCTGTTTGCGGATGTCGTAATTGCGCGCCTCAACCTTTTTCTGCGCAATTTCGATCGCCTTTGACAGATAGCGCGAACCAATCGCTTCGCCGTCGGCCAGGTTGGCGTTCATCATCCGTGAAAACATCGTGTCTGGCCCGAAAATGCGCAGCAGATCGTCTTCAAGGCAGAGGTAGAATTTCGACAGGCCGGGGTCGCCCTGGCGGCCGGACCGGCCGCGCAACTGGTTGTCGATACGGCGGCTTTCATGGCGTTCGGTGCCAATCACGCACAGCCCGCCCGCAGTCAGCACCTTGTCGCGCGCCTCGGCCACTTCGGCCTCGATCTTGGCGATCGCCGCCTGCCGTTCGGGGCCTTCGGGCATGTCCGACAGTTCGTCTTCGATGCGGAATTCGGTATTGCCGCCCAGTTTGATGTCGGTGCCACGGCCAGCCATGTTGGTGGCGATGGTCACCGCACCGGGTGCGCCGGCCTGCGCCACGATATGCGCTTCCTGTTCATGGAAGCGGGCGTTGAGCACCGCGTGCACGACGCCTTCCTTTTTCAGGAAGTCCGACAGCAGTTCCGACTTTTCGATCGATACGGTGCCGACCAGCACCGGCTGACCGATTTCGTGCTTGTCGCGGATCAGCTTGGCGATGGCGCCAAATTTGTCGTGCGTGTTCTTGTAGAATTCGTCTTCTTCATCCACCCGCAGCACGGGCACGTTGGTGGGGATGGTGACGACATTCATCTTGTAGATGTCGAAAAATTCGGGCGCTTCGGTTGCGGCGGTCCCGGTCATGCCCGAAATTTTGGGATACATGCGGAAAAAGTTCTGGAACGTGATCGATGCCATGGTCTGGTTTTCGGGCTCGATCCGCACGCCTTCCTTGGCCTCGACCGCCTGGTGCAGCCCGTTTGACCAGCGCCGGCCATCCATCATGCGGCCGGTAAATTCATCGATGATGATGATCTTGCCGTCCTTGACGATATAATCGATGTCACGCTTGAACATGACATTGGCTTTCAGCGCCTGGTCAAGGTGATGCACGACCATGGTGTTGGCCATGTCATACAGGTTCGACCCTTCGAGCAGCCCGGCCGCCTCCAGCTCGCGTTCCGCCCATTCGACGCCGTCTTCGGTCAGGTTGACGGTCTTCTGCTTTTCATCGGCTTCATAATAGACGGGGTCGATCTGCTTGATCACCGCATCGACCGACACATACAGGTCGCTCTTGTCTTCGGTGGGGCCGGAAATGATCAGCGGGGTGCGCGCTTCGTCGATCAGGATCGAATCGACTTCATCGACGATCGCGTGGTTGAACGGCCGGTGCACCATCTGGCTGCGTTCATGCTTCATGTTGTCGCGCAGATAGTCAAAACCCAGCTCGTTGTTGGTGGCATAGGTGATGTCGGAATCGTACGCCGCGCGCCGCTGTTCCTCGTTCAGGTTGGGCACGATCACGCCCACGCTCAGCCCCAGAAAGCGATAGATCTGCCCCATCCATTCGGCATCGCGCCGCGCCAGGTAATCGTTGACGGTGACAACATGGACACCCTTGCCCTCGATCGCGTTGAGGTATGTCGCCAGCGTCGCCACCAGCGTCTTGCCCTCACCCGTGCGCATTTCGGCGATTTCACCGCGATGCAGCACGATCCCGCCGATCATCTGCACATCGAAATGGCGCATCCCCAGCACGCGGCGCGATGCTTCGCGGCATGTCGCGAATGCCTCTGGCAGGACATCGTCAAGCGTTTGCCCGGCGGCGATCTGGTCGCGGAATTTCTGCGTCTGCGCGGTCAGTTCGGCGTCTGACAGCGCCTCCATCGCCGGTTCGAACGCGTTGATCTTGCGCACAATCTTGTCCAGCGATTTGACATAGCGATCGTTGGACGAGCCGAATACGGCCTTGGCGATGGAGGCGAACATGGACAATTTCCCGATGATTTGAATTGTGATTGCAGGCGCGCAATCGATGCGCGGCCGTGATGAAATGGCAAACAGGCGGCGCGCCGACAGCTGCGCCCGGCCCCGCGCTATTCGTGCGGTTGATCGGCGATCGTAACGCCGCAGGGCTGTGCCAGCCCGGCATCAACCGGCGGCAAGGGCCGGGTCAGATCAAGCCGAACCGCCGCGCGCGCCATCCGCGCCCGTACCGGGCAGGTGGCTGCAACCGGGGCGCTTTCAGCCTGGGCCAGCGCCGCGCGCCCGACAATCTCCGCCGGCGATGACGCAACCGCGACATCGGCGAGCGAAAGCCCCGACAACATGGCAAGAAGAACCAGCAGAAAACGCATCGCGTGCCAGATAAGCGCAATTTGCTTAATCGTCCATTGCCAAAGCGCACAAACCTGATCCTCTCCGAACGGGGAGTATCTTTGCTTTATGGACGCGGGGGCACGCATTGATTAGAGCCCAGCATCATGTCCGACACCATCTCCCCCCTCGCCCGCCCCTTTCCCATGATGCCGCCGATTGCCGGTGTTGCCCTGCACACGGTGCGTGCGGGGTACAAGGATTGGGGGCGCTGCGATCTGACCTATGTCGAGCTGGCCGAGGGCACCAGCGTGGCGGGCGTGTTTACGCGCAACGTGTGCTGTTCATCCGAAGTCGAACTGGGGCGGCAGAACGTGGGCCAGGGGCAGGCGCGCGCGCTGGTGGTCAATGCCGGCAATTCCAACGCCTTTACCGGCTATCGCGGGCGCGAAGCGGTTGAGGCGATCATGGACCAGGTTTCCGCGCATCTGCACACCCCCCGCGAACAGGTGTTCGTGTCCTCCACCGGGGTGATCGGCGTGCCGCTGCCCAAGGACAAGGCACGGGCCGGGATCGCCGCCGCCTTCACCGCGCCATTGGCGACATGGGAAGAGGCCGCGCGCACGATCGGCACGACCGATACCTTTGCCAAGGGCGCGACCGCGACTGCCGTGGTTGGTGAAGCCACCGTCACGCTGGCGGCAATCATCAAGGGATCGGGGATGATCGCGCCCGATATGGCGACCATGCTCGGCTATATTTTCACCGATGCCGATGTCGCGCCTGCCTTTCTGCAAGCAGCACTGTCCGCCGCCAATGCGCGCACCTTTTCGTGCATCACCGTCGACAGCGACACTTCGACCAGCGACACCGTGCTGGCGTTCGCCACGGGCAAGGCTGGCAATCCGCGCATCGACGATGAAAATTCGCCCGGCGCCGATGCCTTTGCCGCAGCGCTGGCGGCAGTATGCCGCGATCTGGCGCAATTGGTGGTGCGCGATGGCGAAGGCGCGCAGAAATTCATTACGGTGCAGGTATCGGGCGCGGTGTCGGATGACAGCGCGCGCCGCATCGGCCTGGCCATCGCCAATTCGCCGCTGGTGAAAACCGCGATCGCGGGTGAGGATGCCAATTGGGGCCGCGTGGTGATGGCGGTGGGCAAGGCCGGCGAACCGGCCGACCGCGACCGCCTGTCGATCGGCTTTGGCGGCACCTGGGCCGCGCGCGATGGCCAACCCCTGCCCGATTATGACGAGGCACCAGTGGCCGCACATCTGCAAGGGCGCGACATCACGATCGAGGTGGATATCGGGCTGGGCCAGGGCCGCGCCACGGTGTGGACCTGCGATCTGACGCACGGCTACATCGCGATCAACGCCGATTACCGGTCATGATCACGATCTGGGGCCGGCCCAATTCGCACAATGTGAAAAAAGTGCTGTGGGCGGCGGTCGAAATGGGCATCGACCACCACCGCATCGATATGGGCGGCGCGTTTGGTTATACCCCGGAATATCTGGCGCTGAACCCCAACCGGCTGGTGCCGATGATCCAGGATGACAGCGTGCCGGGCGGCTTTGCGCTGTGGGAATCGAACACCATCCTGCGCTATCTGGCCGACGCGCATGCGCCCGCGTGGCGGAATGCCGACCCGCGCGCGCGGGCGCAGGCGGAAAAGTGGATGGACTGGCATTTCGATTTTTCCGATGCGCAGCGCGGTGCGTTTCTGGGGATCGTGCGTGGCGGCAAATCGGCCGACGATCCCGCGGTCGCTGCATCGTTGGCTGCTACGGTCCCGCTGGCGCGTATCCTCGATGCCGAACTGGCGCGCACGCCCTATCTGTCGGGCGACCGCTTTGGCATCGCCGACATGCCAATGGGGGTCTACGCCCACACGTTCTTTGCGCTGCCGCACGATCGGCCATCGCTGCCCAATCTGGAAGACTGGTACGCCGGGCTGACCGATCGGCCCGGCTATGCCGAACATGTGATGATCGCGCTGACATGACGCGCGCGCTGGATGACCAGATTGGCGCGCTGATGGCGCGCGTGGCGCAGACCGCGATCCTGCCGCGATATCAGCAACTGACCGCCAGCCAGGTCGTGGCCAAGGCTGTCGATGACATGGTGACGGTGGCCGACACCGATGCAGAAGCCTTGTTGACCGAGGCGCTGGCGAGCATCCTGCCAGAGGCGGCGATCGTCGGCGAAGAGGCCGCGCATGCCGACCCGGCAGTGCTGGAACGGTTGGGCGATGGCCTGTGCTGGATTATCGATCCGCTGGATGGCACCAACAATTTTGCGACCGGCAAGCCGCCATTCGGCATCCTGATTGCGCTGGCCGAACGCGGCGAAACAATCGCCGGGTGGATCTATGACGTGCTGACCGGGCGGTTTTGCGCCGCGCATCGCGGGCATGGGGCGTGGGTGAACGGCGAACGCGTGACCGCGCGCACCACCGGGGCGCAACCGCCGATCGCCGCCATATCGCTGGTGTTCCTCGATCCCGATCGGCGTGCGGCGATGAAGGCGCACGTGGCGCCGCATTACACCGTGGTCGATATCCCGCGTTGTGCGGCGGAACAGTACCCGCGCATCGTGCTGGGGGTGAACGACGTGTCGATCTTTGAACGCACGCTGGCGTGGGACCATGCGGCGGGCGTCTTGTTCGTCAACGAGGCCGGCGGCCGCGCCGCCCGGCCCGATGGCAGCCCCTATCGTGTGGACTGCCACCTGGAACCGGGGCTGATCGCCGCATCCAGCCCGGCGTTGTTTGATGCCATGGCAGAGCGGCTGACGGGTTTGTAATTCCTCCCCGGTCTGGGGAGAAAAATTACAACGCGCCTTCCAGCCAGCCTTTCAGCTGGCTCTTGGGTGCGGCACCCAGTTTCTGCGCAACCGCTTTGCCGTCCTTGAACAGCACCAGCAGCGGGATTGATTGCACGCCGATGTCGCCGGGCACCTGGGTGTTTTCCATAATGTCCATTTTGACGATGGACACCTTGCCGGCCAGTTCTTCGGCGATTTCTTCCAGCGCAGGCGCGATCATCTTGCACGGGCCGCACCAGTCCGCCCAGAAATCGACCAGCACCGGCAGTGGCGAAGACAGCACGTCGGCGGCAAAGCTGGCGTCGGTAACGGATTTGGTGCCCATGATTGATAAACTCCCGCAAAAAAAGGTCGTGCCCCTATCTAGGCACGGGCGGCCGCCATGCAACCGATCAGCCTGAAAAGGTTTCCTCTGTGGCGATAAGGCCCAGCTTTTGCGCCGTCAGCAGTGCATCGGGCAACACGAACAGCCGGGGCGTGGCGGTGTACAGCAACGCCGCCTCTACCTGCCGGCCCGGATGGATCACCTGCAGCGCCGCAACATAGGCCGCCATCTGGCGCAAATAGGCATTGGGCACCGCCGACAGGCTGTCGGGCGGGCGGCGGTCGGTCTTGAAATCAACAATGCGGATCGTATCCGGCGTGATCACCATGCGGTCGATCGTGCCGTTGATCATGCGGGTGCCAACCAGTGCGGCGATGGCGACCTCGGCCAAGGACCCCGGCCCGAACACGGCGTTCCAGCCCGGCTCACCCAGCACCGCCAGCGCCGATGCGACCATCCGGTCGCGTTCGTCGGCGGGCAGATCACTGGCCGTGCGCACCAGCCATTGCGCCGCCGCCGCCGCGCGGCGATCGGGCGCCACATCGGGCAGGCGTTCCAGCAGGCGGTGCAACAGCGTGCCGCGCCGTGCCGCATTGCGCGCGCCCGGCCCAGGGCGGGTTGGCGGCGCGGGCGCGGCGTCCTCACCCAGCGCGCTGGGTGCCAGCGGCCGCAGCGGGCGGGGTTCAGGGCCGATCGCGACCAGCAATTCGCCCGGCAGTGCCGGCTTTGCGGTGGCCAGTGTCCCGCTATCCTGGGGCGGCAGAGCGGCCAGCGCGCCATAGTGCCAGCGCCGCCCCCACCGCGAATCCGCCCGATCGGCGCCATCGGGCATGACCTGCGCCAGCGCGGCATACCAGCTGTTGTCCGGCACCACGCCCTTGTCGCGGGGGCCGAGCGCGCCAGTAACAAACAGCGCCTCTTCGGCGCGAGTCATCGCCACGTACAGCAACCGCCAGTGTTCCTCGCGCTCGGCGGCCTGGGCCGTGACCTCTGCCTGGCGCACGCGTTCGGGCTTTTCGGTCTTGCGCAATGGCGGCAGCGGCACAGCGCGACCATCGCCATCGTTGAGCGCGACCGGTGACGGCAGCTTCTTGCCCGGATCGGCGGTGGCATCGGCCAGAATCACGATCGGCGCCTGTAAACCCTTTGATCCGTGTACGGTCATCACCCGCACCAGATTGTCCTGCCCGCCCGCCTCACGCTTTACATCGCCATCGCCAGCGGCAAACCAGTGGCAAAATCCGGCCAGGCTGGGCACGTGGCTGGCGGCATGCGCCATCGCGGCGTTGACCAGTTCATCAATCGGATCGCCGGCCTCTTCGCCCAGCCGCGCGATCAGCGCTTTGCGCCCCTGCCACGGCCCGACCAGAATCCAGGTGAGCATCGCCACCGGTGAAATATAGTCAGCGCGCGTCAGCAGATCGCGCAACATGGCCATGGTGCGATGCGTCGCCGGGCCTTCGTGGCTGCGCAGATGGTCCCACAGCCGCGTGCCCGCCGGGCGATAGCCGTGCTCCAGCAAATCTGCCTGCGTCCAGCCCAGCAAGGGCGATACCAGCAGCCCTGCCAGATTGAGATCATCGCCCGGTTGCACGCAGAACTGCAGCGCCGCCATCAGGTCCTTCACCGCCAGCGGCGCGCCCAGCCGCAACCGGTCAACGCCCGCGACCGGCACGCCTTCGGCATGCAGCCGCGCCACGATCAGCGCCGCCAGCGCGCCACGTTTGCGCACCAGCACCATGATTTCGCCCGCGCTGGCGCGCCGCACGCGGCCCTTGGTCAGCGGAAACCCGTGGTCCAGCCATTGCCGCACCTGCCGCGCGATGCGCCCGGCCAGTTCACGATCGGTGCCCGACAGCCAGGTTTCATCGCCGCCCGCATCGCCATCCGGCAAGTCATCCGCGCCATCGGCGTCATCGCTGTCCACCACCTGCCCGACCGGTTGCCACAGGCAGACCAGCCCGGGAATGGCATGGCCGATATGGGGATCGGGCGGGTCGGGCAGGCCGAATTGCGCGGGGCCAATCGATTCAATCGCCAGATCGACAAAATCGAGCACTGGCTGCGCGCTGCGGAACGACCGCCCCAGCCCCAGATCGTCCAATTCCAGCGCTGGATCATCCGCCGCCTGTGCCAGGTCGCGCAATTGCGTGGCCACGCGCTGTTTGGCGTGCGCAAAATTTTCCGGGCTGGTGCCCTGAAACCCGAAAATCGCCTGTTTGTAATCGCCCACCACAAACAGCGTGCGCGCGGCATTTTCATCCTGCAGTTTGCCCGCGCCGCTGAAAAAATCGCCGGTCAGGCCGTCCAGCACGATGCGCCATTGCGCGGCATTGGTATCCTGCGCCTCATCCACCAGCACGTGATCGAACCGCCGGTCGAGCTTGAAGCGGATCCAGTCGGCCGCATCGCGCCGGGTCAGCAGCGCGGCGGCGGCGCGAATCTGGTCGTCAAAATCGATGAACCCTTCGCGCGATTTGGCCGCTTCCCACGCCAGCGCAAAGCGCCGCCCCAGCCCCAGCGCGGGGGTGGCCAGATCGACCAGCGCCAGCGCGCGCGCCAGTTCGCGCACCGCCTCGATCGCTTCACCCAGCACGGCGATATCGTCGGGATAGGCCGGACTGACCTTGGTCAGGTTCTTCACATGCTTGGGTTCGCCATCGGCCTTGAACAATGCGCCCGCCAGCGCCGGCCAGCTGGCGGCGCGTATTTCCGCACTGGCGGCCAGCCACTGGTCGATCGGGTCGATCATGCCATCGGCGGTCTTGGTGCCCCATTCATGCACGGCGTCGGCACAGCGCCGCAGTTCGGCCATCGGAAACACCGCATCGTCAAACCATTCGGCCAACAATCCTTCACCGGCATCCGCGGGCAGGCCGACCAGCCGGTTGATGCGCGGGCGCAGCGGCGATTGCCATGCGCCCGGACCGGTCCACAGCTCAGTGGCAGCGGCGCAACGCAGCAGAAACCGGGTCAGATCGCTCTCGCCCATGCGCCGGCTAAGCGCCGCGAGATCTTCGATAAACACGCTGTCGCCGGTTTCCTCTGCGCGCACCAGCAGATCAATCAGCACGCGGCGCACCAGCAGGTCGCGATCGCGGTCCTCCATGGCGCGTGATCCGGGGCGCAGGCCCGCTTCTTCGGGAAAGGCCGACAGCAGCCATTGCGAAAAGGCATGGATGGTTTCAATGCGCAGGCCACCACCGGGGCAATCGAGCACCGCGGCAAACCGGCTGCGCGCGCGTGCCAGCGTGGCCGGATCGTGCGCGGCGCCAATCGCCATCAGGTGCGTGGCCAGTTCGGTCGCCTCCATCCGCACCCAGTCGGCCAGCTTTTCGCCGATCCGGGTCGCCATTTCCGCAGCGCCCGCCTTGGTAAAGGTCAGGCACAGGATCTGGTCAGGCGTCACCCCGGGTTCCAGCAGCAGCCGCAGCACGCGCGATGTCAAAACTTCGGTCTTGCCGGTGCCCGCCGAGGCTGACAGCCACACGCTGCGATCAGGGGCGACCGCCGCCAATTGGTTGCCCTGCAACCGGCGCACTTGTTGCGCGAGTGTCTTGGCCGCACTCATGCGCCATCCCCGCTGCGGTCACGGCCGATCCATTCATCCAGCCGCATCAGCTGATCATAATCGGCATAGCCCGGCTGATCGGGGTTGAGCCGCGCGGTAAAGGGGTCAGACCCCAAAATCCACTGGTCCAGCGCCTCGTCAAGATAGCGCAGCGTCAGCGGCAGGAATTCATCGCGCGCCACCCCGCTGCGCTTGCGCCCTTCGCGGATCGGTTCGTCGCTCCAGCCAAAACCGTCTTCCTTTTTGCGGGCGGACAAGGACCAATATTCAAACCGCGTCGGCGTCCCCGTCACGCCGTCGATGCCGCCCTGTTCGGCCATCAGCCCGATCAGCCCCAATTGCAGCGCAAAGCCATCGGCGACCATTTTGCCAGACGGGGGGCCACCGGTCTTGTAATCGACAATCGCCAGCGTGCCATCCGGCAATCGGTCGATGCGGTCGGCGCGGCCCTTGATCAGCACTCCGCGCACGGTCAGTTTGCCCCACTTTTCAAACGCCACCACCCGCCGCCCTTCACCCGTCAGGCGATCGTGCTGATCCTCTATCCACAACAGCGCGTCGATCAGCCGTGGTTGCCACAGCGCGCGCATCAGCGGGTGTGCGCTCATTCGTGCCAGCGCCTGTTCGGCCAATGGCACCAGTTCGCCCGGCGGCGCGCCCGCCCTGTGCCACGCTTCAAGAATGGCGTGAACGGCAGTACCGCGCCAGGCCGGGCTGGGATCGGCGTCGATGGGATCAAGCGATTGCAGCCGCAGGATGGCGCTTGCGTAAAACTGATAGGGATCGCCGCGCAACCGGTCGAGCGCGGTCACCGCGATATCGACACGGCGTTGCGCCGCAGTGGGCATTGGCAGCGGTCGCGGCGCGGGCGACACGCGATCGCCCCGGTCAAGCGCCTGCGCCCAATCCACGGCATCACGCTCGATGGCGATACGATCACTGGCCATGGCGCGAATGCGCAGCAGAAACCGCGACGGCACGGTCGGCCCGCCACTGTCGCGCAGCGCATGGCTGAGCACCACTTCGGGTGCGCCCAGCGCGGCGGCAAAGTCGTGCGCGGCCAGCCCGATGCGAAAATCGGCACCGGGAATGCCCAGCGCGCGCAGCACCGCCGGCGCCAGCACCGGATCGGACGAAGGCGCCGCCGGCCAGGTGCCTTCGACCAGACCGCCGCAAATCACCAGATCGGCGCGGCTCATCCGTGCCTCGATCAGGCCATAGATGGCCAGGCGCGGGTGCCCGCCATAGGGGGGCCGCACCGCCACCTGATCCAGAGCGTCGCGCAGCATCGCGGGCAATTCGGCAGGATCGACGGTCGTGTCGGCCAGCGCGGGGTCACCCGCTGCCGCGCTCCATTCTTCGACAAATTGCGCCAGCGCACGACCATCGGCCCCGGCCCAGATCGTATCCCCGCACAGCGCCTCTGCCACCTCCACCAGCAGCGCCAATGCCTCGGCCAGCGGCAGCGGGGCGTCGCGCATCAGCACCGGGGTCAGCGTCAGGCCAACCCCATCCCACCATGCGCTTAGCGCTGCATCGGGCCGTCGCATATTTTGCAGATGCGCGTGCAAGCCGGCGATCCCCGGCCCCGGCCGTGGCCCGCGCAAGGCCAGATCGAGCTGGCGCACCCGGTCCAGCCAGGCGGCGCGGCCATCATCGCCCGCCACCAGCGGATGCCCCAGCAGCGCGATCAGCGGCACCGGCGCAACGCGTTCGGCCCAGGTTTCGGCCAGCAACAGCAGCAGACGCCCGGCCGCGGTCTGTGGCAATGGACGCCCGGCGCTGTCATCGGCGGCGATGCCCCAGCGCTGCAAATGCCCGATCACGCGTTCGGCCAGGCCGCGGTCGGGGGTGATCACCGCCACGCGCCGTTCGGGCACGGCCAGCGCACGGCGCACCAGCACGGCAATCGCCAGCGCCTCTTCACCCGGATTGGCGCTGGCCATCAGCCGCACGCCGGCCAGGCTGCGATCATCGGGTGCCAGGCTGGCCCAGATCGTGCTGGCCACGGGCGGCAGGAACAGATTGGAAATCGCACGGCTGCGCGCCGGCGGCGCCGCCGATGGCCCGGCGCGGTGCCATGGCGCAACCTCGTCACGCGCCACGCCCATGCGCGCCAGCAACAGTTTCAGGTGGTATTGCGGGTGGGTAACGATGTCGTGCCGGCCAAAGGTCACGGGTTCATCCGCGCCATCAGGTGCACCGGCATGGCCCAGCGCATCCCACACTGCCGCATCCAGCGCCAGATCAAGGTCGGGCAGCACCACCGCCCCGCCCGGCAGTTCCGCCACCACGCGCAACAATTGCGCCACCGCCGGTGCGGCCGAGGTGACCCCGGCGGCGACCACCGGATAGAGCGGCGGCGATGCAGCCCAGCGATCGGCCAGCAGCCGCAGCAGCCGGTTGCGCCGTTGCGGCGCATCGGTGCCGCCGCGCAAATCGCATTCCACCTGCCACCGGACCAGCACGCGCGCAAACAGCCGGGTCGATGCCGCCCAATGTTCGGCCAGATCACCGACCACGCCGATCACGTGCGGATCGAGCAGGCGATCGGGCGCGATATCCTCGATCAGCAGGCGGTCGATCGTTTCGCCAATCGACCGTGCCAGCCGCAGCAGCGCGGCTTCGCCCGGCACGTTCGCTTGCGGATCGGCGGCCAGTTCATCGCGCACCAGCCGCGCCAGAATCAGCAGGCGCAGCGCCGGATCGACCGCCGGGGGAATGGCGTCATCCAGCGTATCAAACAGCAGCCCCAGCGATTCATCCAGATCGAGGTCGCCCACCACCACCATGCGCGGCAGCATCAGCGCACCGCCGCTGGCACGCACAAACGCCTCGGTCAGGTTGCGCACCGCGCGCCGGCTGGGCAACAGCAGGGTCAGCCGCGCCAGGCCAAAACCGTCTTCGCGATAGCGCGGGATCAGCCCGGCAACCAGCGCATCGGCAAAGCCCCGGTGCGCCGCAATCGCATAAAGCTGCGGCCCTCCGGTGGCCACGTCAAACTTCCGCCAGCGCGGCTTCGGTCGGGGCAATCATGGTCGGGGTGCCGACTTCAAACCACAATCCGCCGTGTACCATGCCATACAGACGGCCTTCATCGATCGCGCGGTCCCACAGCATGCCGGTGGAAAATGCCCCGGCGGGCGCATCGCGCAACAGGCGTTGCGACACGATCTGAATGCCGGTGAAGATAAACGGGGCCACGCGGCCTGGGCGGCGCCGCGAAATCTGCCCCAGCGGATCAAGATGGAAATCGCCCATGCCGGTATAATTGCGCGCGCGGGCATGCCCCACCAGCAACAGCAACGCATCCATCCGCGCATCGTCCCACGCGTCGCTGAGCGCGGCAAACACATTGCGCGGCCCGTCCAGCCAGATCGCATCGGTGTTCAGGCAGAAAAACGGGTCCGCCGCGATCAACGGCAGCGCGTGCACCATGCCGCCACCGGTTTCCAGCAAAGCGCCGGTTTCATCCGAAATGGCGATCGCGGGCGCCTTGCGCGCGGACAGATGCGCGGTCAGCTGGTCGGCCAGATAGTGCACATTGACCACCGCGCGGGTAACGCCGGCCTCAACCAGTTTGTCCAGGCTGTAATCGATCAGCGGCTTGCCCGCGACGCGCACCAGCGGTTTGGGCCGGGTAGTGGTCAGCGGGCGCATGCGTTTGCCCATGCCCGCCGACAACAGCATCGCCACATCGGTCACCAGGGCGCGGTCAGACGATGACGGCTGAACGGCTTCACCGGTCATGGCGCGAACGACCCGCCTGCCACACCGGCCGACCCGCGCAATTCGTCCGGAATGTTGCGATCAAACCACGCCGCCACCGGCGCCAGCGCAGGATGCGCCAGATCGCGTTCCAGCAGCGCCCACACCCGCGGGATCAGATCCAGATAGCGCGGTTTGCCATCGCGTTTCCACAGCCGGACAAAAATGCCGATGATCTTGGTGTTGCGCTGTGCCCCCAGCCGCGCATAATCGGCAAAAAACTGTTCGGTATCAAACGCGGTGCCGATCCCGGCGGCCATGGCCTGGCAATAATGGTCAAACATCGCGGCCTCAAGCTCTGGCGCGACGTCGCGGCGCGCATCCTGCAACAGCGACACCAGATCATAGGCCGGATGCCCGACCAGCGCGTCCTGAAAATCCAGCAGGCCCTGTGCATCCAGCCCTTCGATCAGCATGATGTTTTCGGCATGGTAATCGCGCAGCACGGTCACGCCAGGGCGCTGGCGTGCCAGCAACGGCGCCAGCACCACCTCCCACGCTTCGGTCCAGCCGCGCCCGTCGATATACAGCCCGCGCGCCGGGCAATACCAATCGGTGAACAGGCGGACCTCTCGCAGATATTCATTCAGGCCATAATTGGTGAACGGGCCCGGTGGCAGCCGGTGCAGCCGGACCAGCGTGGCGATGGCCGCGCGGTATACCTCTGCCTCATCATCGGGCCAGGCATCGACATATTCGCGCACCCGCACATCGCCAAAATCCTCCAGCAGGACAAAGCCCTGCGCCGCATCATCGGCCAGGATCACCGGCGCTCGCAGCGCATTGTCATCCAGCCAGCGTGCCGCGCGCAGGAACGGTTCCGGGTCTTCACGCGGCGGCGGCGCGTGCATCAGCATCGCACTGGCACCGCCATCTTTCACAATGCGAAAATAGCGCCGGAACGAGGCATCGCCAGGCAGTGCCCGGATATCCGCGCCCGCCCATCCGGCACGCGCCAGAAACGCCAGGCCGGTTTCGGGAAGGGCATTGTCGGGAATGTTCAGATCCATAGCCCACGCTCTTGCCAAAGCCGACCCGGCTCGACAATGGCCCGGCGGCCTTTTTCGATGGTTTCCATGTGGATGGTCAGGCAACCCGGCTCGTGCGCAAAGCCGCCGGCATGGTCGGGCCATTCCGCAATCAGCGCCGCACCCTGCCGATAATCGTCCAGCCCGATCTCATCCGCCTCTGCCGGGGTGCGCAGGCGGTAAAAATCGGCATGCACCACCGGCAACCGCACCCCGGGCGGATCATAGACCTCGACAATCGCAAAAGTCGGCGACGGCACCTCTCCATCATGCCCCAGCGCGCCCAGAATCGCACGGGCCAGCGTGGTTTTGCCCGTACCCAGCCCGCCGTGCAGCGCCACCACGTCACCGGGTTGCAGCGCGCGCGCAATCTGCGCGGCCAGCGCGGCGGTGGCAGCCAGATCGGGCAACAGGACCACGGTCACGGCAGCAGCACCATGGCGCTGGTGCCCTGCCCCGGTTCGGACATCAGCTCGATCGACCCGCCATGCGCATCGATCAACTGGCGCACCAGCGGCAAGCCCAGCCCGACCCGGCGATCGGTGGCCCCGCCGCCCGCCCCGCTACCCGGTTCTGCGGCAATCGCCAGCCCTTCGATCGCGCGCGCCAGATGCGCCGGCTGCATCCCGCGGCCGTTGTCCGATACAACCACCTGCACCTTGCGATCGGGGCGCCGGGTGCATTCGACCAGAATGCGCCCGCCCGGCGGGGTCGCATCGATCGCATTGTCCACCAGGTGGCCAAACGCGCGGCGCAACCGGCGGCTGTCGCCGGTCACCGTGCCGACCGCATCGCTGCCACGCAGATCCAGTGTCAGCTGGCCTTGCGCAATGCGGTCCGCGCGTTCGTTCACCACATCGGTCAACAGCGCGAACATCGCCACCGCCTCTCGCGCGACGGGCAATGTGCCTGCCTCTCCCTGCGACAGGTCAAGCACGGATTCAATCTGTTCGCTCAGCCGTTCGACCGAAACCAGGATGGCATCGACATAGTCGCGCGCCTGATCGGGCAGATCGCCTGCCAACCCGCCCTGCAGCATTTCGGCAAACCCGCGGATAGAGGTCATCGGCGTGCGGAATTCATAGCTCATGTTGGCGATGAAGCGGGTTTTCACCGCGTCCGCTTCAACCAGCGCGGCATTGCGTTCGCGCAACATCGTCTCTGCCTTTTGCGAATCGGTGATGTCGAGCACGGTCAGCAGCCCGTTGCCATCGGGCAAGGGCACCCCGCCAAACGCCAGGGTGCGGCCATCGGCCAGCACCAGTCGCCCGGTCTGCTGCCGCCGTTCCAGCGTGGCCGCCTCAATCACCTGGGCAATCGTGGCAACTTGCGACGGGCGGCGCAGCTTTGCCGCGATCTGGGCCAGGATCACATCGGCGCGCGGATGCGTCGCCAGCAGGTCTTCATCCAGGCTCCAGTCGGCGGCAAACCGGCGGTTCCACAGCTGCAGCTTGCTGTCGGGGCCAAACACCGCGAGCGATTCAAACAGATTGTCAAACGTCGCGGTGCGCGTGCGCAACAGCGTGTCGCGCGTGGCGGACAATTGCAGCTGTTCGGTGCGATCCTCGAATATCATCAGCAGCCCGCCATCGGGCATCGGCTGTGCCACCACGCGCAAATGGGTGCCGTCGGACAGATGCCACGGTTCCTCCCGCGCCTCGCGGCTAAGGAACCAGCCCTGGCGTTCGCGCCGCCATTCGGGAAAATCGCGGACTTCGGGCAGGCGGCCGCCGTCGCGCATGCGATCGAGCACGCGATCAAACGGCGGCGTATCGGTGATCCAGTTCGGCGGAATCGCAAACATCCGCAGGAACGGCTGATTGACGAACACCAGATTGCGCCGGTCATCAAACTGCGCAATCGCCGCCGACATGGTATCGAGCATCTGCCGCTGCGCGTCGCGAAAGCGGCGGAACTGGCGAGTCAATTCCTCCATTTCCTCGATATCCACGGCATAGCCGGCCACGCCGTCGTCCCCCAGCGGCAGATCGATCACGCGCAATGACCGGCGCTGGCCGCCAATCGTGGCCGACACCACGCGTTCCACCGGCATCCCGCGCACCAGCGCCTGGCGCGCCAGATCGCGCGGGGCCAGGCCATCGGCCGGTTCGACCAGTTCGGACCCGGCGGCCACCACATCAACCCCGCTGCGCCCGCCAACCGCGCGGACATAGGCGGTGTTGACCAGCCGCAGTGCCAGATCGGCGCCGCGAAACCACATCGGCAGCGGCGCCGCCTCAATCAAACCCGACAGGCCGGCAAAATCGGCGCGCGCGCTCGCCGCCTCGGCACGCAGGTTGCGCAATTCCTCTTCGCTTTCACTGGCATCGAAAAACCACACCAGCGCGGCGCCGGCAGGCGAAATCTGCGGATCGGCCAGATGCCCGCGCACCCCCAGCGCCTTGCCCGTCCCGCGCGGGGACAACGACAGGCGGAACGGTGCAGCGGTTTTCTGGGTGCGGCGCACCGCATCGCTCAGCAGTGAAAGCTGATATTCGTCAAACCCGGCGCCCGCGCCATCGCCGCCGCCATCCAGTTCGGACAGGTATCCGGGCATGGCATCCAGCCCGAACCAGCCCGCCAGCCGTGCCGGGCCTTCGATGCGGCCATCGGCACGCACCACCATCGGCAGCGCGGGGGCATCATCCACCATTCGCGCCAGGCGACGCGCCAGCCGCTGGCTGGCCTCTGCCCGGCGTGCCCGTGCCCGGGCGGTCAGCACCGCGCTGGCCGCTGCCACGGTCCATGCCGCCAGCAGCAGCCCGATCACGGCCAGGGCGGCGGGGTTCAGGGTCATGCTGCCATGGCTAGAGTTGTACTGCGGGAATTACAATGTGGAAGCGGCCCGACACCTGAACAAAGCGCACACAAAAAACCGGCCGGGGTTGCCCCCCGCCGGTTCTTTGTTCGCACGACCTGCGATCAATAGCGGCCGTGTTTAATAGCGGTAGTGATCGGGCTTGAACGGGCCGGTCTGGCTGACCCCGATATAGCTGGACTGGCGATCGGTCAGCCGGGTCAGTTTCACACCCAGCTTTTCCAGGTGCAGCGCGGCGACCTTTTCATCCAGATGCTTGGGCAGCACGTGCACGTTGTTGTCGTATTGCGCGGCCTTGGTAAACAGCTCGATCTGCGCCAGGGTCTGGTTGGTAAAGCTGGCCGACATCACAAAGCTGGGATGCCCGGTGGCGCAGCCCAGGTTCACCAGGCGGCCCTTGGCGAGCATGATAATCTGTTTGCCATCGGGGAATTCAACCAGGTCGGTGCCCGGCTTCACTTCGGTCCATTTGTAGTTCGACAGCGCCGCAATCTGGATTTCGCTGTCAAAGTGCCCGATGTTGCACACGATGCTCATCGGCTTCATCGCCTTCATGTGGTCGGCGGTGATCACGTCTTCGTTGCCGGTGGCGGTCACGAAAATGTCGGCGCGCGAAACCGCGTCCTCCATCGTCACCACTTCATAGCCTTCCATCGCCGCCTGCAACGCGCAGATCGGATCGATTTCGGTGACCATCACGCGCGCGCCGCCATTGCGCAGCGACGCGGCCGAACCTTTGCCGACATCGCCAAACCCGGCGACGCAGGCGACCTTGCCGGCCAGCATCACGTCGGTGGCGCGGCGGATCGCATCGACCAGCGATTCCTTGCAGCCATACAGGTTGTCGAACTTCGACTTGGTGACCGAATCGTTCACGTTGATCGCCGGGAACGGCAGTTTGCCGTCCTTGGCGATCTGGTACAGGCGGTGCACACCGGTGGTGGTTTCTTCGGAAACGCCCTTGATGTGTGCGACGCTCGCGGTCAGATAGCCCGGCTTGGCCTTCAAAAAGGCCTTCAGCGCGCGCTGGAATTCGATTTCTTCGGCATTGGCCGGCTCAGGCATGGTGTCGCCGGCTTCGATTCGGGCGCCCCACAGCGCAAACATCGTGGCATCGCCGCCATCATCCAGGATCAGGTTGGTGGTCTGACCATGGCCATCATCCCAATCGAAAATGCGGCCGACGTAATCCCAGTAATCGGCCAGCGTTTCGCCCTTGATCGCAAACACCGGGATGCCGGCGGCGGCAATCGCGGCGGCGGCATGGTCCTGCGTCGAATAGATGTTGCAGGTGGCCCAGCGCACATCGGCGCCCAGCGCGACCAGCGTTTCGATCAGCACCGCGGTCTGGATGGTCATGTGCAGCGAACCGGTGATGCGCGCACCTTTCAGCGGCTGCGACGCGCCAAATTCGGCGCGCAGGGCCATCAGCCCCGGCATTTCGGTTTCGGCGATGGCGATTTCGGCACGGCCAAAGTCGGCAAGGCCGATATCAGCGATCACATAGTCCTGCTTGCTCACGTCGGGGCACTCCTGTTGCGGTGTTCGGATTTCAAATCAAAAAGCTGGCTTCACGCCCGCCACTGATCTGGCCCTTAGCGCCATCGGCGAAGAATATAAAGATATCTTTATATGCGAAATGGGGCAATGCCTGACACGCTCCCCGCATCAATGCCGGACTGTGCAGTTGCGCTGTCACACCGGCGTTCTATACCCGGACCCGCACGGGCATCGCTGTTGCGATGCCCGGCCATGATCCGTTGTGCCAAAGAAGGAATGATTCCGATGACAATCGCAGTTGGAGAAACGCTGCCCGATATCAAACTGGTCAAGGCCACCGCCGACGGCCTGGAACCGGTGCAGACCAGCAATTATTTTGCCGGCAAGAAAGTCGTGCTGTTTTCGGTTCCCGGTGCGTTCACCCCGACCTGTTCGGCCAAGCATCTGCCGGGCTTTGTCGACCACGCCGCCGATTTCAAGGCTGCCGGTATCGACGAAGTGGCCTGCACCGCGGTCAACGATCCGTTCGTGATGAAGGCGTGGGGCGCTGCGTCGGGTTCGGCCGATGTGACGATGCTGGCCGACGGCAACGGTGATCTGGCCAAGGCGCTGGACCTGGTGATGGACGGTACCGGCTTTGGCCTGGGCATCCGCGGCCAGCGGTTTGCCGCCGTCATCAACGACGGCGTGGTCGAACAACTGCATGTTGAAGCACCGGGCGATTTCAAGGTCAGCTCGGCCGAATACGTTCTCGAGCATCTTTGATCTTGCGCATCGGCAGGCCCGGTTAGCGCCGGGTCTGCCGATGACCGCTATCAATACCCCATCAAACTCAGCACTTCCTTGCGGCTGCGGTTGTCTTCCAGAAACACCCCGATCAGCCGGCTGGTGATCATGCCCACCCCCGGGGTGCGCACACCGCGACCGGTCATGCAACCATGCTGCGCCTCGATCACCACGGCGACGCCATGAGGTTTCAGGTTGTCCCAGATGCATTGCGCCACTTCGCTGGTCAGCCGTTCCTGAATCTGCAGGCGGTGGGCAAAGCCGTGCAGCACCCGCGCGAGTTTTGAAATGCCGACCACTTTGTCGCGCGGCAGATAGGCGATCGACGCCTTGCCGACGATCGGCGCCATGTGGTGTTCGCAATGCGACTGGAACGGAATGTCTTTCAACAGCACCAGTTCCTGATATCCGCCCACTTCTTCGAATTGCCGGCCAAGGTGCCTGGCCGGGTCTTCGCCGTAACCCTGGCAATATTCGCGCCAGGCGCGCGCCACACGCTTTGGCGTGTCGCGCAGGCCTTCGCGGTTGGTATCATCGCCGGCCCAGTGGATCAGTGTGCGAATCGCGTCCTGCACGTGATCGGGCACGGCAATCTTGCCCAGCTGTTCGTCATCGTCGTCATCGTGATCGTGATCGGCGTCGATAATGCTGGTCATGCCCGTTTTCGTTTCCATGGTTTGGCAAGGTGTCATGGCGGACGATCAGCACCGTCCGCCGGGTTGTGCCTGAACTAGGTGCGCGGTCGCCAAATCGCAAGACGTCGCAATGGGCAGCGGATCACCGGCTGAGCCGGCCCGGAGCTATTTGCGTGGCAGGATGATATCGTCGGGATGCGCGACGTTCATGTCGCGGCGCAGCAGTTCACCCACCAGATCGGGGTCGGCATGGCGGCGATCAAGCAGATCGACCCGGTTGTGCAGCCGGTCACGAAGCGCGGTCAGCCGGGCAATTTCGCGCGCATTGCGGTCAAGCGACCGCGCGTTTTCGGTCCACGCCAGCACGCCGCTGGGCCCGGCCAGCGCCACCGCGCCCAGCACCAGCAGCACGATCAGCGCCAGTGACTGGGTCAGGCTTTCACGCGGAAGCCGCAGGGTTTGCCGATTGCGTCGCATTGGTTACACCGAATCATATACCAGCCCAAGATTCAACACATAAAATCAACACCTTCAAAAAATAGTGCGCCGATGCGGCGCAACGCCATGTTTATGCGGCACGGGCATGTTGCCGACCGGACGCGGTTTCTCGTCGACATATACGTCTAAATACGTAAAGTTCCGGACAGGTCTGCCCGTGGCCCGGCAAATGCAGTACTGCCCGGGCGCTGCGGCCGGTTTCCCGGAATTTCGCATGTGTTCCTGATTAAAACAGGTGCAGATTGGCACGTTAACCAGGTTTCCTTGCCGCAAAATTTGGGTATTATGACAAGAATGGGGAACAGTTTGCAAACGACGGGCTCCGATAGAGGCTTGCGCGGGTTAACCAAACGGCTGAAAGGCCGATTGGCATGCTGGCTGGGGATGCATCGACCGTTGCGCACAAAGGTGCGCCGCGACGGACTGGTGTTTCGCGGTCGATGCAAACGTTGCGGTATTGCCTTGTCCAAGATCAAAGGTGAAGCATGGACACCAGACGGCCCCAACGATTGACCGGGCACGCCTGAAAGGTTTGCTGTCTGCAATGCTTCGTCATGCGTCGCTGACGACATCGGGCACCTGACCGCCCGCCGGACTGGTGCCATTCGAACCGGCAACGCGCCAGCGCCAGATCAGCACCGGCAGCACCATCAGCACCAGAATCAGCGACGTGGCCAAACCGCCCAGGATGACCACCGCCATCGGCCCTTCGATCTCGCGCCCCGACTGGCCGCTTTCTGCCGCGATCGGCAGCAGCGCAAACCCGGTGACCAGCGCGGTCAGCAGGATCGGCGTCACGCGTTCGCGAGTCGCGCGCAGGACGGTGCCCAGCGACCAGGCGGCGCCTTCCTCTGCCACCAGTTGATCGACATGGCTGACCAGCAGGATTGCATTGCGCGCCGAAATCCCGAACAGCGAAATAAACCCGACCAGCGCCCCCAGCGAAATCGTGCCCCCGGTCATCGCCACTGCCAGCATACCGCCAAACAGCGCCAGCGGCAGCCCGGCCAGGATCAGCAGCGCCGGCCGCAATCCGCCAAACGCCACCACCAGCAGCGCGATCATCGCGATCGCCGCCAGCCCGACATGCCAGGCAATCTCGTTGCGCGCCGCTGCCGCCCCTTCGGCAGCACCCGCCCACGAGACGAAAGTGCCCGCGGGCATGGCCACATCATGCGCGATGCGCGCCTGCGCCGCGGCCACCACGCTGCCCACATCGCTGGCATTGGCGACATTGGCGGTGATGATCTGGCGGCGCTGCCCGCCCTGGTGTTCGATCATCGCGCGGGTGTCGCCCGCGCCGATCGATGCAATGTCTGACAGGCGCACCGCATTGCCGCCGCTCGCCCGCACCAATATGCGCCCCAGCATTTCGGGATCGCGGCGCAATTCCGCCGGCAGGGTTACTGCCACGGGAATGTTGCGATCGGCCAGCACCACCTGCCCCGCATCCAGCCCGGCAAAGCTGGCACGGATCGCGTCGCCGGCGTCCGACCGGCTGACGCCGTGCTGCGCCATCCGCACCGGATCGAGCGTAATCCCCAGCATCTGGTTGCCGGGTTCGGATTTCACCTGGACATCGACCGTGCCGGGGGTGGCGCGCATGATCCCCGCAATACGCGCCGCCAGCCGGTCCAGCGTGTCCAGATCGTTGCCCTGCACGCTGATCACGATCGCGGCGGTTTCGCCCGACAGGCTTTCACTGATGCGGTCGCCCAGAAAGGTGGTAACCTCACTATGCAGGCCCGGGGTTTGCGCCAGCGCGTCGCGGATGCCCGCCAGCGCGCTGTCTTCGCCACGCGCGCCGACATCTTTCAACCGCACGTGAAATTCGCCCTGCCCCGGCGGCCAGGTATCCTCACCCGCCTCGGCACGGCCCATCTGTTCCTCTACGCTCAGCACTTCGGGCAACGCCAGCAGTCGCTGTGACAGGCGCACGCCGGTCGCGCGCATCCAGTCGAACGACGCCCCCGGCGGCCCCGCCACTTGCACCACATAATGTCGTTCGCGGAACGCCGGCAGCAGCTCGCTGCCGAACAGCGGCGCCATCAGCACCACCACCAGCGCCAGCAGCGCCACCAGTCCCATGGCAAAGCGCGGATGCCCGCTCAGCCGGATCAGCGCGCGCGCGTGGTGCTGTTTGATCCGTTCCAGAAAGCGTGGCTCATCCGCCGGGGCACGTCCGTCCAGCAGCAGCAGCGCCAGCGCCGGCGTCACCGTCAGCGCGACCACCAGCGATGCCAGCGTCGCCAGCACAAACGCCACGCCCAGCGGGGCAAAAAATGCCCCCTGCAGCCCGGTCAACAGGATCACCGGCACCATCGTCAGCACCAGCACAAACGTGGCATAGACCACCGGCGCGCGCACCTCGACCGAGGCATTGGCAATGATTTCGGCACGCGCGCCGCGATCGGTCACCCCGCGCAGCCGGCGCACGATGTTTTCGATATCGACAATCGCATCGTCGATCACCACCCCCAGCGCGACCGCCAGCCCGCCCAGCGTCATGGTGTTGATCGACTGCCCGCTGCGGTCGAGCACGATCAGCGTGGCCAGCAGCGACAGCGGGATCGACACAAAGGCAATCAGCGTTACCCGCGCATCGCGCAGGATAAACAGCAGCACCAGCGCGATCATCACCGCGCCGACCAGCAGGTCGATCGTCAATCCGTGCAATGCCGCATCGATGAAATTGGCCGGGCGGTGCAGCGCCGGATAGATTTTCACCCCCACGCCGGCCAGCGATGGCGCCAGTTCGGCCAGCGCCGTTTCGGCCGCGTGCGTCGCATCCAGCGTGTTGGCGCCAAACTGGCTGGACAACGTCATCAACACGCCGGGGCGGCCCATCACCAGCGCATCACCCACCTGCGGCGCAGCCGCATCGGACACCCGCGCAACATCGCCCACCCGTACCGTGCCCCCCGCGCCAGTGCCGACCACGGCGGCGGCGATGGTCTGGGCGCTGTCGGCGCTGGGGCCGGGATCGATGAAAATGCGCTGGTTGGGCGTGTCGGCAAAGCCGCCCCCGGCCACCGTCACCGCGCGCACCACCGCATCATGCACATCGGCAAAACCCAGCCCGCGGGCATAAAGCCGCGCCGGGTCGGCCGCGACCTCTATCCGCCGCGTCTGCCCGCCAAACACGTTGGCACGCGCCACGCCGGGCGCGGCCAGCAGGCGCGGGCGAACCGTCCATTCGACCAGATCGCGCAATTGCATCGGCGTCAGTTTGTCAGACACAAACCCGATCTTGATCAGGTCCATCGTTGCCGACACCATCGGCGACAGTTTTGGCGGATTGACCCCTGGGGCCAGCGTGTTGGTCACATCGGCCAGTGCCTCTGCCACTTGCTGGCGCGAACGATAGGGGTCCTGCCCACCTTTGAAGGTGACATCGATCACCGACAGGCCCTGGATCGATCGCGATCGCACCGTGGCCACGCCATTGGCGCCATTGACCACCGCCTCCAGCGGGCGGGTGACCAGCATTTCGACCTGGCGCGGTGAAAACCCCGGGGCCTCGGTCTGGATCGAGGCCTGCGGCGGCACAAAATCGGGGAACACGTCATAGGCCGCGCCGCGCAGCGTCATCAGCCCGAACGCCAACACCACGGCCGCACCCAGCAGCACCAGCCAGGGATAGCGCAGCGACGCGCGAACGATGGTCGACAGCATCGGTTCAGTCGCCCCCGCCCGACCCGGCCCCGGCGCCCGCCGCGCGTTCCAGCCCCAGCAGCGTACCGGCGCCGGCAACGACAATCCGGTCGCCCGGTTTCAGCGCAGCGCCAGGTGCCACCAGCCAGCCTTCGGGTGCTGGCACGGTGCCCGGCCCATCGATGATCAGGCGTTCAAACCGGTCGCCCGCCAACGCGCGATAGACCTGCAATGCGCCATCGGCGCGCACCACGGCATCGCGCGGCACCAGCAACGCCGGCGTGCCGCTGCCGGTCTGGCGATGTGCGGGCACCACGCGGCCAACCCCGGCCTGCGCCGCCAGCGGCCCTTCCAACAAGGCCAGCGCGCCCGCTGTCTGCAACTGGGTGTCGCCGCCAATCGCCGGGCCCAGCACGCGCAAAGCCGGCTGCGCGGTGCCAAAATCGATGGTGACCGTGGCCCCGGCGGGCGGCGGGCCATCGGGGAAATCCAGCCGAATCAACGCCAGCCGGCCATGTGCGGCCTGATCCGCCAGCCGCGCCACCGCGGCGCAGCCCAGGTGCCCCAGCCCCGCGCCAATCTGCAAGGTCGGCGCCTGGCACGCCAGCGTCAGCCGGGCGCGGTCGGCGCCCTCTTGCGCGCGCACAGCATCCAGATCGTGGCGTGAGGCACCGGCATCGGCCGCCACCAGCGCAGTCAACCGCGCCAGTTCCAGCGCCGAATTGGTGTGCGCCGCCGTGGCCGATGCGATTTCGGCTGCAAGCACGCCCAGCGGTGCGGGGTCGACCGCGCGGGCATAGCCATCCGCAGTGCCGGCAACCCGCCGTTCCGCAACGGCTGCCACTGCCAGACCGGCCTGTTTCTGCACAGCCGGTTCGACATGCACGCCCGTGCCGGCATCATCTCCATCCGCCGCCAACGGCTTTTCCACCGCCGGTGCCAGCATCGGCGCGGCCACCCGCATGCCCAGTGCACCCACGATCAGCCCGGAAACCAGCACCACACTCACCTGCCAGCGCTTCACGGCTGCTTCTCCCCAGACAATGCAGGATCATTGTGCACCGAAATTTGCGTCTCGGGGCCATCGAGCGGCTGGCGCAGCGCCGCTTCCAGCGCCAGTTGCGCCAGCCGCAACCGCGACAGCGCGTCGACCGCCGCCAGCCGCGCGGCGGCATCGGTGGCCTTGGCCGCCGCCCAGTCGGCACGATCGAGCGAACCCAGCTGCACCTGCACATCGGCACGATCCGCGGCCAGCCTGGTCTGCGGCAGTTCTTCGCGGATCAGTCGTTCGCGCGCACGCACAGACGCAGACCGCTCACTGGCGGCACTATCGATCGCGGCTTGCGCATTCGCCAACATGGATTCAACTGCTTGTGCCGCCACGGTGCGATGCGCCTCTGCCGCCATGATCGATGCGCGGTTGAGATCGAACGACGGCGATTGCAGGTTGACCGCGAACGGCAGCGTCAGCAGTCCGCCGGTCCAGCTGAAACCCGGACCAACGCTGATCGATGGCAGCTGTTTGGCCAGTTCCACGCGCAGATTGGCCTCTGCCTGATCGTAGGCGGTCATGGTTTTCAACACATCGGCACGGCCTATCAGCGCGGCGCGCTTTGTTTCGGGGGTGATCGCTATCAGGCCAGGCGCTTCGCCAAAATCTGGCCAGATCAGCGGCACCCCGTTCAGCGCGGCAACAGGAACGCCCAACACTCCGGCGATTGTGGCGCGCCCCCCCGCGATCCGCGCAGTGGCATCATCGCGCGCCCGCGCCGCCGCCGCGCGCGCGCCGCGCACCGGCGCCATGGTAAGCGACGCCATTTCCCCGGCATTGACCCTGCGCTGCATCGCCGCCAATTGCACATCGTACAACGCTATCAGGTCATTCCCCAGTGCGACCTGCTGTTCCCCCGCCATCACATCGATCAGCCCGCGCGCCGCCGCCATGCGCTCGGCCCAGACCATTTCGACAAGATCATACTCGGCCGCGACCACGCCCAAATCGGCGGCGCGGATGCGGCCCTTGCGGCGATCGCCAAAATCAAGCTGCGCGCTGGCCGATGTTCCGACCACCCATGGCGCGGGTTGTGACGGATCATTGGTATAGGACGTGGACAGCGACAGCGACGGGCTGGCCGCCTTGCGCGCCAGCCGCGCATCGCGCCGCGCCGCATCGACCGCCGCGCGCGCGGCCTGCACACGCGGATCATTGGCCAGGATCGCGGCAAACAGCGTCAGCCGGTCAATGCCAGTGGCCGGGCGCGCCAGACCCGGCGCCAGCGCAGCTGCACGCGCCTGCACCACCGGCAGATCGATGCCCGCCGACGTCCGCGCTGCCGCACGTGCCGGCAGATCGATTGGCTGGGGCGGCACCCGCACACACCCGCCGGCCATCGCCGCCACGCACAGCGCTGCCGGACCAGTCAGCCAGATCGGCGCGGATTTGGTAAAATGCTGCACCGGGTCCGCCTATAATGGTTGGGTCCGGGCAACAAGTCCGTCGCAACGACGTTGCGGATTATAAATTTGCAACGCTCTGCCTGATCGCGGAAAGACGCGGCCACATCTGCCGTGATGGGACAAACCGATGACGACTGCCGCAACCGACCTCGCCGACCCCGCAGCGATGGCGCTGGATCTGCGCTATGGCACAGATCATCCATCCGGCCTGCGCTGGAATCCGACTATCGCCGGTCTGCTCGATCACCGCTCGGTCCGCGCCTATCTGCCCGATCCGCTGCCAGTCGGCACCATCGAAACGCTGGTCGCGGCCGCACAATCGGCGGCCACATCGTCCAACCTGCAATTGTGGAGCGTAGTCGCGGTCAGCGATGCGGACAAACGCGCAAAGCTGGCCGAACTGGCCGGGGGGCAGAAACATATTGCCGAGGCACCGGTGATACTGCTGTTCATCGCCGATCTGGCGCGGCCGGCGATGATTGCCAACGATGCCGGCGTCGCTGCCGAGGGGTATGATTTTCTGGAAAGTTTTGTCGTTGCGGCCATCGATGCCGCGCTGGCGGCCCAGAACGCGGTGGTGGCCGCCGAATCACTGGGGCTGGCCACGGTCTATATCGGTGCGATGCGCAATGATCCCGAAGCGGTTGCCGCACTGATCGGCCTGCCCCCGCGCGCAATGGTGGTGTTCGGACTGGTGGTCGGCCACGCCGATCCCGCGCGCCCGGCAGCGGTCAAACCGCGCCTGCCGCAAACCGTGGTGCTGCACCACGAAAGCTATGCGTTGGAACACCAGCGCGCCGGCATTGCCGCCTATGACGACACCGCGCGCACGTTCCAGACCGCGCAAGGGCAAAACCCGGTCGGCTGGCGCGCACTGATCGTGTCGCGCGGGCGCAATGCCGCCGCGCTGAACGGTCGCGACCGGCTGAAAGTGGCACTGCGCGCGCTGGGCATCGCACTGCGATAGGTTGTAGGGTCTTAGCTGAATTGGGCGACAATGCCTTAAATATTACAAGTTCCGCTCGTGCGGAGCCTGTCGAAGCACACGCGCCAACGGTTGCCCAACCGAAGGGTGCCCAAGGCCCGACTGGTCCCGCGCCATCGCAGCGTCGGACACCAACACAAACTAACGCGCCGCCGCCACGCCACGCACGATCGCGCGCGCCACGCAATCTGCCGCCGCCGCGCCCAGTCGGGCCAGCCACCACGGCCGGCTGCGCTGGGTGCCCGCCACGCACAGCGGATCAAGGTCGATTGCGCCGCTGGCAAGCGCAAACACCACATCGCCATCGAACGGCGTGTGCACCGGGCGGATCACGCGCGCGAAACCATCCTGCGCCATGATCGCCAGCCGCTTTGCCTCTGCCTTGTCGAGTTTTGCGTTGCAGGCGATTACCGCCAGCGTGGTGTTGGTGCCCGGCAGCACCTCTGCCGCCTGCGCCAGCCGGCTGCCATCGGGAAACGGATCGCCGGCAAAGCCCCAGCCCTCAACACCGCTGACCGCGCCCACCGGGTTGACCGCCACCAGCGCGCCCACCACCAGACCGTGATCGAGGTGCAACGATGCGCTGCCGATGCCGCCCTTGACCGTGCCCGCCATCGCCCCGGTGCCCGCGCCCACCGACCCCAGCGCAAACGTCGCATGCATCGCGCCATCCAGCGCCGCGCGCGCCGCCGCCCGCCCCAGATCGTGATAAGGCGGTTGCAACCCCCAGGCCTTGTCGCCCGGTTGGTTCAGATCGAACAATACCGCGCCCGGCACGATCGGCACCACCAGCCCCGCCGGCCCCAACGGCAGGCCGATCCCCGCCGCCGCCAGTTCGACCAGCGCGCCATCGGCCGCCGCCAGCCCAAACACCGATCCCCCCGACAGCACGATGGCATGAATGCCCGACACCAGGTTTTCGGGCACCATCACGTCGATTTCGCGCAGGCCCGGCCCGCCGCCGCGCACATCGGCCGCCGCCGGCCATAGCCCGTCACACACCAGCACAGTCGTACCGGTACGATGGTGCGCCGATGCCGCATGGCCCACGCGCAGGCCCGCCACATCGGTAATCAGATCGTTGGCGCCGGTCGGCATAGTCATGCCGGTCGCCCCTCTGCCAGCCCGAATGCCAGTGCCAACTGGTCAGCCGCGGCATCGCCATGGGCAAACCGCGTGGCCGCAACGATCTGCGCGGGCGTTGGCCGCACGCCGGTATACAGCACGAACTGTTCAACCGCCTGTCGCACGATCACTTCCACCCCCGAAATCACCGCTTTGCCCAGATCGGCCGCCGCCGAGATAAACGGCGTGCGCGCCGGTTGCGCAACCACATCGAACGCGACCCGCGCCGCCGCGATCATTTCGACGGGAAACGCCAGCACGTTGGCATCCGCCCCCTCCATCCCCAGCGGTGTGACATTGATCAGCAGCGCCGCGCCCGGGCCGGGCAGCGTGTCGGCCCAGCGATAGCCGTGGCGCACCGCCAGCGCCGCGCCGGTGGCCGCGTTGCGCGCGACGATCGTGCCATCGCGCCAGCCCAGATCGTGCAGCGCTGCCACCACCGCCTTGGCCATGCCGCCACTGCCGCGCAACACGAACGGCATGGCCGGATCGGCCGGGCCAGCATGCAGCAATTCACGCACCGCGCTGTAATCGGTATTGTATCCGGTCAATATGCCGCCGTCATTGACCAGCGTGTTCACGCTGGCGATGCCCGCGGCGGTTGCGTGCAGGTGATCGACCAGCGGGATCACCGCCTCCTTAAACGGCATCGAAATCGCCGCGCCGCGAATGTTCAGCGCGCGGATGCCGCCCACGGCCGCCGGCAGATCGGTCGTGGAAAACGCCTTGTAGACGTAATCCAGCCCCAGCGCGTCATACAGATGGTTGTGCAATCGCGATCCGGCATTGCCCGGCCGCCCCGACAGCGACATGCACAGGCGCGTATCGCGTCCGATCGGCGGTTTGGGCATGCGGGTATCCTGACTGGTGCAATCGCCTGCTGCTATGCGCAGAGTGGCGGATCAGATCAAGCCAATCACACCATTCCGATCACACCACGCAAGGCCCGGTATGCGCGCGTTCAAACAGATACAGCGTGTTGTTGATCGGGATACCGCGCCACTGCATCGCGGCGGGAAAGGTCTGCGTCAGCACATAGCCTTTGGCGCAGGCCGCCGCGGCCGGATCCCGCTTGACCGCCGCGGGCAGCCACACCACCGCTGCCAGCACCGCATCGGGGCGGGTGGCCAGCGTCGCGTTCCATTCGCCGGGCCTGGGCAGTGCGTGCCAGGTTTCATCGTTGTTCCAGCGCACGAATTGCGGGTTTGGCGCGGCATCGTGATAGTTGCCATAGACATTGTACGGCAGCCACGGCTGCGTTTCAAAACTCTGCCCGCCAAATGCGTCGATCCGCGCGCCGGGATGCGCGGCGCGCCACACCATCACCGCCGCCGCCGCCGGGCGACCGGCCGAATAGGGGCGCGCAATATCGTCGAGCCCGCTGCGCAGCGTCTGCATGCCCTGCGCGATTTCCAGCAGCGCCAGCATCGCGATCAGGGCATTGCGCGTGCGCGGCCCGACCGGATTGTGCCATTGCGTCCACAGCACGAACAGCACGGTCGTGAACAGCATGCCGCCATGCCAGCTGCTGGCCAGCACCGCGCCCGAAAACACGATCAGCACCGGCGGAATGGTCAGCATCAGCGCGCGGTCGCGCCCGGCCAGCACCAGCCGCGCCGTGACCGCCAGAAACGCGATGGACAGCAGCATGCCCACCAGCACCTCTGCACCATTCTGGTGCAACCCGCTCCACGGGCTGACCCGGTCAAACAGCGCGTTGGCAATGAACACAAATGCGCTGCTGATCGGGTTCATCCGCGTGACTTGCGCCATGAAGCCGTTGTCGGCCGGCTGCCACGCGGTCCACATCGCCAGCAGCCCCAGCGCGCCGGCCAGCGCCAGCGCCACAATCGCGCGCCAATCCGTCAATCGGCGACCCTGCACCAGCCGCACCAGCAATTCCAGCCCCAGCAAACCCGCCGCCAGAAAGCTGAACGCGTTGATATTGGCCAGCAGCCCGATCACCAGGCCATAGCCCAGCGGCCGCTGCACGCGGGTGGCAAACAGCGACGCCGCTACCGGCAACAACATCAGATCCAGGCAATAGCCGCGCGCGACCACGCTGTACTGGTATCCGAAATACCAGGTGGCCAGCAGCCCGATGCGCAAGGGCAGCGGAAACGGGGCGCGCCACAGCACTACCGCCGCCGCCACAATCGCACAGCTGACCGAAAGCACCCAGATGCCTGCGAATGGCAGCCCGGCGCGTGCCGCCACCCACAAAATTGCATGCCACAGCCCGGGTGTGCCCTCATACCGGGCATAAGTCCCGATCAGCGTGGCAAAGCTGTTGTCGCGCGCCAGCAGCCACGCCTGCATTTCATCGAACCACGCCTCGTGATGCAGCCCGACCGTGATGACCCAGGCAGCATAGATCGCCAGCGCCAGGCTTTGCACGACAAACGCGCGGCCCCGGCCTGGCGTTTCGGCCAGCGTGTCTGCCATGTTATGCCCCATGATCCCGTCGTTCAGCCCTGGCGCGGTTTGCCGAACACCAGCACATGGCGCAAGCCGGAGGTGGTGATAAAACTGACGCCAACCGCGACCAGCTTGGCCAGCCGGGGGTTGATCGCATGGCTTGCGCCCCAGCCGACAATCACCGTGGTCAGCACCAGGCCAACCATTGCCGAGGCAAGAAACAATGCCTGTTGCCGCCGGCGTTCCGGGCCGGCGACGGCCACCGATGCTGCAAACATCACCCGGCTGGACACCAGCCAGTTAACCACGATCCCCAGCATAAAGCCCGCTGCCGCCGCGGGCGCAGGTGCCATGCCGGCGTTGAGCAAAACCAGAAAACTGCCGGCATCGGCACCCAGCGCCACCACGCTGGCCGACAGATAGCGGGCGAATGTGCCGGTCAGCAGGTTTGCCAGCACCGCCGGGGCCTTTGCCCGGTTGCGCCAGACCCGTTGCACCGGCTGGATCGCCGCGCCCATTACCAGACCGTTCATACCCGTCCCCACCAAACGCCAATGCCATACGGCCTTGGCCGCGTGTCAGATGGCACCATGGACGAATTGCCCTAAACACGGGTTAATGCAGAACGCCGTCGCACGGGATTTAAAGAGCCCGGTTATCGTTTTCACCACCATGCCGCACACAAAATCTTGTGTGACAAACCGCGTGATCGCCCATACGGGGGGCCGGCAATCGCCACCGCCCCCGGGGCCTGGCATGGCGGTTTGCCCGCAGCCCGGTGGCGGCTGATGGTCGACAGATTTGGTTTTTTGGAGTGACTTGCGATGTTTACCAGTCAGGAAGTGCTCAGCGTAAAGCACTGGACACCCGAACTGTTCAGTTTCACGCTGGCCCGCCCCGATGGGTTCAAATTTCATTCGGGCCAGTTCGTGATGCTGAACATGCCGGAAACCGACGGTGCAAAGACCAAGCCGCGCGCCTATTCGATCACATCGCCCGATTATGCCGATGAACTGGAATTCCTGTCGATCGTCGCACCCGATGGCCAGCTGACCACGCGGATGCAGCATATCCAGCCTGGCGACCATGTCATGCTGGGCAGCAAACCGACCGGCACATTGGTGCACAGCGCGCTGACCCCGGGCAAAAACCTGTTCCTGATGGGCACCGGCACTGGCCTGGCGCCATGGCTGAGCATTGCCCGCGATATCAACACCTATGGCGATGAAGAACTGGGCATCGAACGCAAGTTCGACAATGTCTATCTGTGCCACGGCGTGCGGTTCGTGCGCGAACTGGTCTATCGCGATTTTCTGGAACGCGACATTTTCGATGAAGAGCTGCTGGGCCCGATCGTGCAGGGCCGCCTGCACTATTACCCGTCGGTCACGCGCGAACCGTTTGCGCGCACCGGCCGGCTGACCGACCTGATCGCATCGGGGCAGCTGTTCAGCGAACTCGGGCTGAACCAGACGCAGTTCAACCCCGAAACCGATCGCGTAATGATCTGCGGCAGCATCCCCGTGAACCACGCGCTGAAAGACATCTGCGTGGCCCACGGCCTGACCGAAGGATCAACGCACCGTCCCGGCACATTCGTGGCCGAACGCGCGTTTGTTGAGGCGCATGGGTGATGTGGGGGGCACTTCGCGTGCCCATTGCCTGAAATTCCCGATCAGGTTTTCCAGCCCCAGCTGATAACGCAAGGGGGCAGGTTCAACAGCTCCAGCCCCCGGTCCACGCACGGGAAATAGCAGCGCATCAAGGTGCGCGCGCGGGCAGTGTACTGATAGACCATGAACGCGCCACCGGGGCGGAGCACCCGGTGGGTTGCCGCCATGATCGCCGGCCCCACGCCGGGTGGCAATGTGCTGAACGGCAATCCGGACAAGACATAGTCGGCCTGGGCAAAGCCATGCGCCGCCACGATCTCGCCAACATCGGCGGCCGAACCCAGCACCGCGCTGAAACGGGAATCGCGGATCGTGGCCTGAAGATAACGGATGAAATCGGGGTTGGTGTCGATCACGATCAACCTGCCATCGCGGCGCAGACGATCGAGCACCGGCCGACAGAACGTGCCGACCCCCGGGCCATATTCAACAAACACCCGGGCCTGTGCCCAATCCACCGGCGCCAGCACCCGCGTGATCGTCCGCGCGGACGATGGCACGATCGCCCCGACCATCACCGGGTTTTTTGCAAATCCTTTGAGGAACATGCCCGTGGGGCCAAACAGCGCGCGGGCCTTGCGCAGGATCCGGGCCGGAAGCGGTTCGCGGGCATATTCGGTTCTCGGCATGTGGTGCATCACTTTTTGATATGGCAGCATGACTTCACGTTGTGGCCGTTCGCAAAAACCACGCGCGATTGCAACCCCGATGATCGCCGCCCGCAGGCAAGGCCTGGCCCGACGCCGATATTGTATGCGGCGAATCGGAGATTTTCGGGCCTGACATCGCCATGCCCATGCTGCTGGACCACACTTGATCGTGTTGATACTCTCCCGCCAACCGGGGGGTGGATATGGCGACGACTGCGATGACCATGCGCGATGCTGAATCGCGCGAACGCAGATTTTTTCTGGGCATGGCGGTGTGGATCGCGGTTTCCGTGGTGGCCGGGTTTGGCGCGGCCTTTGCCATGGGCCATTCCAGTCTTGCTTCACCGTGGTGGGTGCATCTGCACGCGCTGACGTTCATGACCTGGACCGGGCTTTACGTCCTGCAAAACGCTGCTGTGGCAGGCGGGCAGGCGTCGCTGCACCGCAGGCTGGGGTGGCTGGCGTTCGGCTGGGCCAACTGGATGGTGGTCATCGGCATATTTGCCACGTGTGAATCGCTGATGGCCCATCGCGCACCACCATTCTTTGCACCCGCCTATTTCCTGGCGCTTGATCCGATCACGGTGCTGACCTTCTATGCCTTTACCGTTTCCGCGATCGTACTGCGCCAGCGGACCGACTGGCACCGCCGGCTGATGCTGTCGGGCACAATTTTCCTGATCAGCCCGGCGTGGGGGCGGATGTTGCCGATGCCGCTGCTGGGTGGGGAACTGGGCATGTGGGCCATTCTGACGATCCAACTGCTGTTGTATTTCGTCGTGGCGGCCGGGTTCGATCTGGCCACCAGACGCCGGGTTCATCCCGCCTATTTCTGGGGTGTTGGTGGATCGATCGTGGCGACAGCCTTGATGAAACCGGTCAGCATGATACCCGCTATCGCCGCGCTGGCGCATACGCTGACGGGCGCGTGACGTCGCAAACGCCGGCAAACCACCAAAAAAAGCCCCTCCCCGATAGGGGGAGGGGTTAGGGTTGGGGCATCCTGCGCCGGGAATACAGGACCGATCCGGCGTCGGGCACCCCCATCAAACCCTCCCCCCTTGCAGAGGGGGAGGGTTTTATTGGAGGACAATCAGAACTTGGCGCCCAGTTCGACGCCGACCAGGCGGCGCGTGCCGGGGGAGATGAACGATCCGCCGAATTCGACCGCGGGTATCACCTCGTTCAGGTATTGTTTGTCGAGCAGGTTGTTGGCGAACACCGCGGCAGTAAAGTTTCCGGCGTGCAGCCCGGCGCGCAGGTTGACGATGCCGAACGCATTGCGGCGCGCCTTGTCAAACGTGGCATTGCCGACCACGGCCGGAAAGCCCAGCGTGCTTGGCAGCAGACCCGAAAACAGTGTCGGCCCGTTGTTGTTCTGCGCGGTACTGAACCAGGTCGGCCCGGTCAGGCGGTAATCACCGCGCGCAAACAGGCTGATGCCGCTCGACACCGACTGTTCCACCTCTGCGCCCAGATTGAGCGTGTATTTGGCGGTATAGGGCGATTCGTTGCCGACCGTGGCCGGGCGCGCGCTGTTCCGCTTGATCTGGCTGTCGGTATAGTTGAACGCACCGAACAGCTTCACACCCTTGACCGGCTTTACCGCCACATTCAGTTCCGCGCCCTTCAGATCGACCAGGTCGATGTTGGAAACCACGCGCAACAGGCCGAATGTGCCGACAAAGAATTCAAAGAACTGCATGTTGTGGACCTGGGTGTAAAACCCGGCGAGGTCGAAGGTGACCGCATGGTCGAACAGGTTGCCCTTGATCCCGGCCTCGAACGCGCTCGACCATTCCTTGTTGTACTGGTCGGTGATGTGCACATCGGCACCCAGCGGCGTGACGAAATTGGTTTGGATGATTGCGGCAGATCCCTGGTTGTTGAACCCGCCCGATTTGAACCCGATGCCCCAGTTGCCGTAAATGTTGAACTGGTCGCCGGGTTTCCAGCTGAGCGTGACTTTCGGTTCCAGTTGATCGAACACCGCCGATTTTGGCGCCAGAGGCCCGAACGCCTGGCCCGGATTGATCGGGCCGCCGGTGAACGGATCGTTGGCCGTGGGCACCAGCGAACTGGTGTTGCGGCTTTCACGGTCATAGCGCAGCGCGATGCCACCGGTGAATTCCGGCGACGGTTTGTATTCCAGCGAACCGAACGCAGCGACCACATTGGTGCCAAACTTGTCCGCCACCAGCAGCGAGGTCGGGTTCACGCTGTCGGGCGCGTTGTACAGGTTGGTCAACACCCCCTTGCCCTCGTCCGCACCCAGGCTGACGCCGACGGTGCGATCGATATGCAGGTAATAGCCGCCAACCTGCCAGTGCAGCGGGCCATTGCCGGTCGATTCCAGCCGCCATTCGGTGCTGATGTCGTGCTGGCGGCGGATCTGGAACTGCGTGCCGTCGCACGTGGTCGGGCTGTACGGACCAAAGGTTGATCCGTTGGCCGGCGCAAACAGGAACGGCACCGGGATTTGCCCGATAAAGCCGGGCTGGTTCACCTTGTATCCGGTCAGCGCGGCGGTGGTGGCAAAGCAGGCGTCAACCGCCGGTTTGGCCGCCGGATTGACCGCATTCAGGAAGCGGCCGAAATCGGCCGAGGTGCCATCGGCGACCAGGCTTTGATCGACATTGGAATAGGACACCCAGCCCACCAGCTTTACCCCATCGGTCAGCCGCTGATCCAGCCGCAGCGATGTGTCAAAGCTGTACTGATCGTTGGTCGGCTTGATATTGCTGTAAAAATGAAAGGGGTGCTTGTTCACGTCTTCGTAAAAGGCGGGGTTGATCCCGGCGAACAGCGGCAATGCAAACGCGGCGTTGAACGGCAGCGATGCGCCGTGGAATTCGGCATAGCGCATCTTGAAATCAAGCTGCGTATCGGTGCCGTTGCCATAAACCAGCCGGCCGTCGACCGACCAGTTCTTCTTTTCATCCACGGTCTTTGAATTGCCCGTGAATTCATTGTGATAAAACCCGTCGCTGCGCGCATAGGCGGCCGATACCACATAGCCCAGCTTGTCGGTCAACGGCCCGGCAATGTGCGCCTTGATATCGGCAGTGTTGTACATGCCGTATGACCCGTCGATACCGCCGGTCATCACATCGGTCGGCTTGATCGTCTGGATCACGATCGCGCCGGCGGCGGCGTTGCGGCCATAGAGCGCGCCCTGCGGGCCTTTCAGGATTTCGACCTGGCTGAGCGTGCCCTGATCCTGGTTGAGATCGGCCACGTTGGTTTTCAAAATGCCGTCGATGACCAGCGCGACCGAGCTTTCGGCGTCACGCGCGCCGTTCATCCCGCGAATGTTGATCTGCGTGTCGCCCGCTTCGGCAGTGCCGGTGACGATCGTCACGCCCGGGGTCAACTGGGTAAAATCTTCGGCCCGCTTGGCGCCGGTATTGGCCAGCGCCGCCGCGGTCAGCACCGATACCGATGCCGGCACATCCTGCAGCCGTTCATTCTGGCGGCGTGCGGTGATGATGATGTCATCGCCCGCCTTTGCGACCGGTGCAACGTCGGGCGCCTGGTCGGCATAGGCTGGCGCGGCCATCAGCATGACGCCGGCCGACAGCGCGAGGCAAGTGGTTTGCAGCCAGGCGGCGGTGTGCCGGGTTTTCCGGTCACGGGTTGTATTCAGCATCATATGCGCTCCCTGTTTGGTCATACAGGCCCCCATGACCCATAGCCCGACGCGCCCGCCCCCCTCATGTGCGGTGATCACTGCGTCCCAAACCTTGGCAATGGGCGGCGGGTGATCGGGGCTTGCCGGTGCCTTTAAATATTGTATACAAATGCCATTGGTCAAGCTCCTTGGGAGACCGCATGTCACGCACCTCCGATCGGGCCTATGCTGCGATCCGCAACATGATCCTGGCTGGCGAATTGCCCGCCGGAACGCAGCTGGGTGAAGAGGCGCTGGCCGAGAAATGCGGCGTTTCGCGCACCCCCGTGCGTGAGGCTTTGCGCAGGCTGGAAACCGAACTGCTGGTCGTGCGCACCGATACCCAGCGCAGTTTTGTCGCCGAATGGTCGATCGACGACGTGCGCGATGCGTTCGATTTGCGCGCCATGCTCGAAGGATACGCCGCGCGGCGCGCGGCGCAGCGCATGACAACCGATTCGCTGGCGCGGCTGCGCAGTGCCAATGCACAGATTGCGCAGGCGATCGCCCTGCCCCGCCCCGATGTTGCCGCGTTCATCGATGGCAACCGCATGTTTCATGCCGCCATCCTGGATTGCGCCGGGTCGCGGCGGTTGATGGCACAACTGGGATCGCTGGTGGAACAGCCGGTGGTGTGGCGCACCGCGCACCAGTATGGCCCCGATGCGCTGCACCGGTCCTGGTCTGAACACGAAGAGCTGGTCGCCGCATTCGCGCGCCACGATGGCGGCTGGGCAGAGGCGATCATGCAAAGCCACATCCTGCGCGCCTATCACGCCTATGCCGATGCCCACAAAGGGCTGACCGGCGGAGTGTCGGCCGCGCCGTCTGCCAAAACGCCGCCCGCCGAACTGCCCGTCGTGCATTCTGCCGGGGCAGCCCGACGCGTGATCGAGGTTGCGGCATAATGTATACAAACAGCATCGAACTGCTGGAAGTGTCGCCCCGCGACGGTCTGCAAAACGAAAAGCACGTCCTTTCAACCGCGGACAAGATCGCGCTGATCGAACGCGCCATTGCCGCCGGTGCGCGGCGGATAGAGGTGACCAGCTTTGTCAATCCGCGCGCCGTGCCGCAGATGGCCGATGCAGAGGACGTCGCCGCCGCGCTGCCCGACCGCCGCGATGTGACCTATATCGGGCTGGTGATGAACGCACGCGGGGCGACCCGCGCGCTCAACACCGGGCGCATTGACCAGCTGGGCGCGGTTGCGGTGGCCACCGATACCTTTGCCATGGCCAACCAGAATCAGACCAGCGACGGATCGGTCGATGCGGCGCGGGGCATCATCACGCTGGCGCACGACGCCGGACGCACCGCACAGGCCACCATCGCCGCCGCATTCGGCTGTCCGTTTGAGGGCGAAGTGGCCGAAGACCGCGTGCTGGCGATGGCCGTGGCGCTGGCCACAGCCGGCCCGGTGGAATTGGCGCTGGCCGATACGATCGGCGTCGCCAACCCGGCGCATGTGGCGCGGCTGGTGACACGGGTGCGCGAAGCGATCGCGCCGATCCCGGTGCGGGTGCATTTTCACAACACGCGCGGCACGGGCCTGGCCAATGTGTGGGCGGCGGTCGGTGCGGGCGCACGCACGATCGATGCGTCGATCGGCGGCCTGGGCGGATGCCCGTTCGCGCCCGGCGCATCGGGCAATGTCGCCAGCGAAGACGTGGTCTACATGCTCGAACGCGCCGGCATCGCGACCGGCATCGATCTGGCTGCGCTGGTTTCCGCCAGTCACTGGCTGGGCACGGTGATGGACCGCACTTTGCCGGGCATGGTGGCGCGGGCGCCGGCCTTTCCGAAATTGTCCTGATACAAATGGCGGCCATGCCATTGGCTGCAAATGATATTTCACACTGGGGGTTTGCATGGGTTACCGATTGGGCGTTGATGTCGGCGGCACGTTCACCGATCTGCTGCTGCTCGAAACCGGCACGGGCGCATTCTGGCGGCACAAGACGCCAAGCACCCCGCACGACAGTTCGGTCGGCATTCTGGATGGCCTGACCACGATCTGTGCCGCCGCCGGGATCGCGCCCGCTGCCATCGAATATTTTCTGCATGGCACGACCGTGGCCACCAATGCAGTGCTGGAGGGCAAGGGCGCGCGCGTCGGGCTGATCACCACCGAAGGCTATCGCCATATCATGCAGATCGCGCGCAGTTTTGTGCCGGGCGGCCTGGCCGGGTGGATCATCTGGCCAAAGCCGCAGCCGCTGGCCGCGCTGGAACACACCGTCACGGTCAAGGGCCGCATCGGCGCTGACGGGGCCGAAGTCCGCCCGCTGGACGAAGCTGACGTGCGCCATCAGCTGGCCTTTCTGAAGTCTGCCGGGGTGGAGGCGGTGACGGTCAGCCTGATCAACGCCTATGCCAATGGCGCGCACGAAGCGCGGATCGGCGCGATCGCGCGCGAAGTCATGCCCGATGTGCCGGTATCGCTCAGCCACGAAGTGCTGCCCGAAATGCAGGAATACGAACGCACGCTGACCACCGTCGCCAATGCGGCCGTCCGCCCGATCGTGGGCAAATATGTCGCCAATCTGCGCACCAGGCTGGCCGAAGCGGGGCTGACCGGCAATCTGTCGCTGCTGCGGTCCGATGGCGGGCTGATGAGCGCGCAAAAGGCCGAAACGCAGCCGGTCAACATCCTGATGTCCGGGCCTGCTGGTGGCGTGACCGGGGCGATCTGGGTGGGGCGCAATGCCGGCCTGCGCAACATCATGACGCTGGACGTCGGCGGCACATCAACCGATGTGGCGTTGATCGAAAATCTGGAACCGCGCCGCCAGCGCACCACCGAGGTCGGCCATCTGTCGGTGCGCGCATCGGCGCTGGATGTAAAAACCGTCGGCGCGGGCGGCGGATCAATCGCCTATGTACCCGAATTGACGGGTGCGCTGCGGGTTGGCCCGCAATCGGCCGGCGCGGTGCCCGGCCCGGTCGCCTATGGCAAGGGTGGCGTGGCGCCGACCGTAACCGATGCCAATGTCGTGCTGGGCTATCTGCCCGAAAACCTGCTGGGCGGCACGTTCCGGCTGGACCGCGAAGCCGCGCGCGCGGCGGTGCAGACCATTGCCCACCGGCTGGGCATCGGACTGATGGAAGCGGCGCGCGGGATTATCGATATCGTCAACGAAAACATGTTTGGCGCGCTGCGGATGATTTCGGTGCAGCAGGGGTATGACCCGCGCGATTTTGCGCTGATGGGGTTTGGCGGGGCGGGGCCGCTGCATGTCAACGCGGTGGCGCGGCTGATGGGCAGTTGGCCGGCAATCTCGCCAGTCTCGCCCGGCGTGCTGTGCGCGCTGGGTGATGCGACCACGCGCATGCGCACCGAAACCGCGCGCAGTTTTTCGCAGGCGGCAGCGCAAACCAGCGCCGGCGAACTTATCGCGATCCTGGACGAGATGGCCGCGCAGACCCGTGCCGAACTGATCGCCGACGGGGTGCCCGCGGGCGAAGTGTCGAGCCTGTTCGAGGTCGATGTGCGCTATGCCGGGCAGGCGTTTGAAGTGCCGCTGACGATCACCCTCGATGAGCTGCGCCGCAATGGTGTGGCCGGAATCCTGACCCGGTTCGATGCCGAACATTTGCGCCTGTTCACCTTCAACATGGAAACCCCGCACGAAATCGTGAACTTGCGCGCGGTTGCCATGGGCCAGGTGCCCGATCTGCCGGTGCCCGAAATTGCGCGCGGCGATGGCAATCCGGGCGCGGCGTTCATGCGCGAACACGTGATGTGGATGGATGGGCGCGAACACACCGGCGCGATCTACGATCGTGCCGGGTTGCGCGCGGGCGATGTGATCCCCGGCCCGGCCATCGTGTGCGAAATGGATTCCACCACCCTGATCGAAGCCGGATGCGTCGCCACTGTCGACCATTGCGGCAATATCCTGATTCAGCCGGCTTGAAGGAAACCTGACCCATGCCAGCCACCATTCTCCAGACCAACCCGGTCCCGTTCAACCGGGTCGCAATCGACCCGATCACGCTCGACATCATCGAAAACGCGCTGCGCAATGCGCGTATCGAAATGGATGCCACGCTGGTGCGCACGGCAATGTCGCCGGGCATCCGCGAACAGGGCGATGCCTTTCCGCTGATCGCAGACCATGCGGGCAAGATGATCGTCGGCCAGTTCGGCAGCTTTATCGACGGGTTCCTGCGCAATTTTGATGGAACACTTGAAGACGGCGACCTGATCTTTCTATCCGATCCCTATTCGGTCGATGGCGCGGTCAGCCATTCCAACGACTGGCTGGTGCTGTTGCCGGTGTTCAAGGATGGTCGCCTGATCGGCTATACCTCGATGTTCGGGCACCAGAGCGACATCGGCGGCAAAGTGGTCGGATCGATGCCGATCAACGCGCATTCGATCTTTGAGGAAGGGGTGCGCATTCCGCCGGTAAAGCTCTGGAAAAAGGGTGTATTCAACGAAGACCTGCTGAAACTGGTGCTGCACCAGACGCGCAAGCCCGACTGGTGCCTGGCCGACCTGAACGCGTTGATCGCCAGTTGCCGGGTGGCGGCGCGGCGCGTGATCGAAATGTCCGAACGATTTGGCGATGACGTGTTCTTTTCCGCCACGCAGGAATTGCTGGCGCGCAACCACCGCGCGATGAAGGCGTTGATCGGCATGGCCATCGCCGAAGAACCGGTCAGTTTTGAAGACTATATCTGCGATGATGGCATGGGCCACGGCCCCTATCGCATCCGCTGCACCATGCACCGCGCAGGCGAAAAGGTGGTGCTGGATTTCGACGGTACCGATCCGCAATCAAGCGCTTCGATTAATTTCTACCTGAATGAAAACATGTTCAAGATGTTCTTTGGCATCTACATGATCATGGTCTTTGATCCACAGATCCTGTTTAATGACGGTTTCTATGACCTGATCGACGTGCGAATTCCAACAGGATCGCTGTTGAAGCCAAAGTTCCCTGCCGCGCTCTCGGGTCGCACCCATGCGCTAGGCCGCATCTTTGACATACTGGGGGGGTTGCTCGGCCAAAAGACGCCGGAGTTCCTGAACGCCGCCGGCTTTTCGTCGAGCCCCCACCTTTTTTATGCAGGCAACGATACCCGTCCGGGCGCATCGGGCGACTGGTTTCAGCTGTTCCAGATCGGCTTTGGCGGCATCCCCGGCCGGCCGATGGGCGACGGGCCCGATGGCCATTCGCTGTGGCCCGGCTTTACCAACGTGCCCAACGAATTTCTGGAACGCTATTTCCCCTTGCGCATCGAACGTTATGAATGCGCACCCGACAGCGGCGGTGCGGGGCTGCACCGTGGCGGCGATGGCATCCACATGACCTATCGCTTTCTCAGCGCAGGCACGATCGCCATCCACGATGACCGCTGGTTCGTGCCGCCCTGGGGCGTCAACGGCGGTGAACCCGGCGGCCGGGCGCGCAAAGTGCTGGAAAAAGCCGATGGCACCATGCACATCATCGGCAACAAGGTCGAAGATCTGGCGGTTGAGGCCGATGACCAACTGCACTTCATCACCTGGGGTGGCGGCGGTTGGGGCGACGCGCTGGAACGCGCGCCCGAACTGGTGGCGCGCGAAATCTGCCAGGGGCTGGTGACCAGCGCCGGCGCGCGCGCCTATGGCGTGGTGGCCGATGACACCGGCATCGTCGATGCCGCCGCAACTGAGGCGCTACGTGCGGAAATCCGCGAGCGCCGCGGCCCCCTGCCCTTGTTCAACTATGGCCCCGGCATTCCGGCCCTGCGCGCAGCGTGTGAGGCAGAGACCGGCCTGCCCGCTCCGGTCCAGCCGGTCTGGCCGCATCTGGCGGCGGCGGAGTAAGCGCGTGACCACAGGAGCATTGCAGGGCCTGCGCGTTGTCGAACTGGGCCAGTTGCTGGCCGGGCCGTTCTGCGGACAATTGCTGGGCGACATGGGCGCCGACGTGATCAAGGTGGAGCCGCCAGTGACCGGCGACCCGATGCGCGAATGGGGCCAGGGCGACGACAAAGTGCATTGGGAGGTGATCGCCCGCAACAAACGCTCGGTCAGCGCCAACATGCGCGTGGCCGAAGGGCAGGATCTGGTGCGGCGGCTGATCGCGCAGGCCGATATCGTCATCGAAAATTTCAAACCCGGCACGATGGAAAAATGGGGCCTGGGGCCAGACCGCCTGCTGGCCGACACACCTTCGCTGATTATCGCGCGCATGTCTGGCTATGGCCAGACCGGGCCTTATGCCGACCGCGCCGGGTTTGGCGGGATTGGTGAGGCGATGGGCGGTTGGCGCTATATCGTGGGTGAGCCCGATCGTCCGCCCAGCCGCATGGGTGTGTCGATCGGCGATACGCTGACCGCGACGTATGGCTGCATGGGCGTGCTGGCGGCGCTGAACGTGCGCCATCGGACCGGCCTGGGCCAGGTGATCGATGCCGCGCTGTATGAAAGCGTGTTGCAGGTGATGGAAGGGCTGGTCGCCGAATATGACCACGGCGGCGTGATCCGCGAACGATCGGGATCGATCCTGAAAGGGATCGCGCCCTCCAACGTCTATCGCTGCCGCGACGGCGAATTCATGATCGGCGCCAACAAGGATTCGCTGTGGAAACGGCTGGCGGTGGCGATGGGGCAGCCCGATCTGGGCGATGACCCGCGCTTTGCCACCCACATTGCGCGCGGCACCAACCAGACCGAGATCGATAATCTGATCGATGCGTGGACGCGCACATTGACGGTGGACGAAGTCGAAGCGCTGATGACCGAACATTCGATCCCGGCGGGCCGCGTCTATCGCGCGCCCGACATGATCGCCGACCCGCACTATCAGGCGCGCGAAGCGATTATCGAGGTCGAAACCGACCGGTTTGGCCCGTTGAAGATGCAAGGAGTGTTTCCCCGCCTGTCGGCCACTCCCGGCAGCGTGCGCCGCCCCGCGCCATCGACCGTTGGCCAGCACAATGCCGAAATCTATGGCGAATTGCTGGGGTTGAGCGCCGATGATCTGTCCCGGCTGGCGGGCCAGGGCGTGATCTGATGGCATCACCGGATGACCTGACGGCCAATTATGCCGGTGCGTTTGACGGCCATCTGCGCTTTGGCAAACGCCCGGCGCTGATCGTGGTCGATATGGTCAAGGCCTATCTGCAACCCGGATCGCCGCTGTATGCCGGGATCGAAGCGGCGCTCGAATCCGCGATCCGCCTGACCGCGGCGATGCGCGGCCACGGCTTTCCAGTGCTGTTCACCAATGTCGAATATACGCCTGGTGGCGCCGATGGCGGGGTGTTTTATCGCAAGGTGCCGGCGCTGAAATGCTTTGACCGCGGCAATCCGCTGGGCGCGTTTCCGGCCCGGCTGGCCCCGCTGGACGATGAAATGGTCATCACCAAGCGCTATGCCAGTGCGTTTTTCGGCACGCATCTGGCGTCAACGCTCACCGCGCTGGAAATCGATACGCTGCTGATTGCCGGCACATCGACATCAGGCTGCATCCGAGCCACCGCGCTCGATGCCTGCCAGCACGGATTTATCCCGTTTGTGGTGCGCGATGCCTGTGGCGACCGCCACCAGGCCCCGCACGAAGCCAACCTGTTCGATCTGCAGGCCAAATACGCCGAAGTGGTGGGTGAGGCAGACGCGATCGCATTGCTGGCAAAGGTTTAAACCCCGCGCCATAAGCGCGAACCGCGATCATATCTGATAGAAATCCAGCACTGTCGGGATCGTGTCGTTCAGCAGCCAGGCGGTTTTGGCGGCGATCCGCCAGGTGCCGTCAACATCGACAAAGCGGTGGCGATAGCGGCCGAAAAACACGTGTGCGACCTCTGCCCGCTTGTCATAGCGGTGCACCGTGAACGCGCTGGTCACCAGGCCGGCGGCGGCATCCTCCACCATGACGTTGGCGATCAGGTGCACCACCCGCGCGGGCGGGCTGGATGCCACCGACAGGCCAGAGGTGGCGCGCCACACCCGGTCCTCCAGATTGCGGCGCCCGCGATAGAAGATCAGCGACAGTTCGGTGTCCGGGTCCGATGTCGGCGTGGTTTCATCGCGCCAGGCTGGCACGTGGAAGGTGGCGTCGGGGGTATACAGTTCCACCCACTCTGCCCACGCCCCGGTGTCGAGCAGCAGCGCTTCGTGATACAAGAGGTCTTCGGCCAGAGACCGGGTCAATATGGTCATGATACGCTCGCACACATGCGCTGTGCCCAGGCGCGATAATAGCTCTGGTACAGCGTTTCATCGCAGGTCTGCGCATCGCTCAGCACCGATCGCGCCGGGGTCATTGTCAGCGCGTCGGAAAACGCATTGCCGCCATCCTGCGCCACGGTGGTGCCGCGCATATAGCCCTGCAACCACGGTTCCACGCGGCTGGCAAAGCCGCGCTGGCACGCCTCATAACTGATCGTATCGTCGGGCGTGGCCATGCCGCTGGGGTTGAAGAAATCCTCGTACTGGCGGATGCGGTGCGCGCGCGCGGCTGCACTTTCGCCGCGCGGGGCCAGGCACCAGGTGCGCATTTCGGTGCGGTTGGCGGCGAGCGGCCGGATCACGCGCAACTGGCTCGACGCGTTTTCGGCAATCTGCAGGTTGGGAAAAATGGTCAGGTTGCGCATGTTGAACATCCACGCGGTGCGCGCCTCTCCCACCCGCGCGCGCAAATCATCCAGCCGTTCGTGCAAGGGATGCGCCGATGATATGCCGAACCGCCCCCAGTTGAGCACGTGGCCATTGGCAAAGCTGTAGCTGCCGCCCTGCACGCCTTCACCTTCGCCGGTCCAGTAATCGGTATCCTCCCAGATCGATTTGACCACGCCCGCGTCGCCTGAGCGCTGCCGTTCTTCCAGCACGCGGATGTACGATGGGTGGGTGGAGGTGAAGTGATAGGCGTCCGAACAGTTTTCCAGCTGCAGTTTCCAGTTGGCCTGATAGGTGAAGGTGACCGCGCCCGGCACAAGTTCCATGCCATCAGCGCTTTGGTCCGCCACCAGATCCAACAGGCGCGCGGCGCCGCCCAGATGGTCCTCGATCGGCGCGACATCCGCCACCAGGCTGCCGAACAGAAACCCGCGATATTCGGCAAACGCGGGCAGACGCGGCAGATCGTGGCCATCGGCATCAAACCCGTCCGGGTAACAACCGGTGGATTTCCATTTGATCGCGCGGTTGGCACCGGCGGCGTCAAAGCTCCAGTTATGGTAGGGGCAGACATGGATGCGCGCATTGCCCGCCATGCGCTGCGCCACGCGCGCGCCTTTGTGCGGGCACGAATTGACCATGCCGTGCAGCGTGCCCTGGCCATCACGGCTGATCAGCACCGGCACCCGGCCGATGGTGGTGGTGAAAAAATCATAAGGCGCCGGCGCCTGGCATGCCAGACCCAGAAATACCCAGCCGCCTTCGAACAATCGCGCCATTTCCAGATCGAACACCGCCGGATCATCAAACACCGCGCGGTGGACGCGAAACACGCCCTCATCCGGTCGGTCATCGATCAGCCGGGCCAGCGCGGCGGGTGAACACTGGGTCATGCGATCATCACCTCTACCAGTGTGGGTGCAGCGTTGGCGAACGACCACGCCAGCGCCGCGTCAAGATCGCCCAAGTCCGCCACGCGCCGCGCCGCCAGCCCTTGTGCGGCGGCCAGCCCGCAAAAATCAAGGCCCGTCAGATCGGTCCCGGCCACGGTCTGCATCCCGAACAGGCGGCCAAACCCGCGCAAAGCCTCATACCGCTGGTTGTTGAGGATCACGAAACTGACCGGCAGGCCCATCTGCGCCGCGCTCCACAGGCCCTGGATGGCGTACATCGTCGATCCGTCGCCCAACAGCGCGATCACCTTGCGCTGCGGCTGTGCGAGCGCGAGGCCAATCGCGGCGGGCAAACCGTGCCCCAGCCCGCCGCTGGCACAAGTGTAAAAACTGTTGGGCGCGGTGATCGGCAGATGGTCATGCATCGGTCCGCGCGCGGTCGGCGCCTCTTCGACAATGATCGCCCCTGCCGGGCGCAAGGCGGCGACCCGGTCCAGCAACCAGCGATCGGTCAGTGCCGTTTCCAGCGGTATCGACGCACGCGGTGGCGGCGGCGTGCGCCCGGCCGGTGCCGGCCCGGCCAGCAAGGCCGACAGGGCGTGCCGTGCATCGGCAACAATCGCCAGATCGCAGGGCGCCCAGCTGACTTGTGCCGGATTGTCGGCGATGAACACCACCGTGGCGCCGGGCGGCAGATGCGGCCCGGCGCCTTCGACATGGTACAGGTTCATCGGCCCGCCCAGCGCGATGATCAGGTCGTGATCCGCCAGCGCGGCGACAATCGCTTCGCGCCGTGGCTCCAGAAATCCGGCAAACAACGGGTGATCTTCGGGAAAGCTGCAGCGCGCGCTGAATGGCGCGACATAGACCGGCGCCTGGTGCCGTTCGGCCAGCGCGATCGCCTGATGCCAGCCCCCATCGCGCGCCACCCCTGCCCCCAGCACCAGCGCCGGGCGCGCTGCGCCGGCCAGCCGCGCCGCCGCCTCTGCCAGCAGCGCAGGATCGCCCGGGTTGGCCGCGCCCATGCGGGGCACCTGCACCGGGTCACACGGCTGTTCCCAGTCATCGATCGGGATCGACACAAAGGTCGGCCCGCATGGCGGCTGCATCGCCACCATCCACGCGCGCGCGATTGCGCCCGGCACATCGGCGGCGCGGGCGGGTTCGACCGCCCATTTGACAAACGGCCGCGGAAATTCGGTCGGCCGTTCGGCAAACAGGAACGGTTCGAACGGCAGGATCGACCGCGCCTGTTGCCCGGCGGTGATCACCAGCGGGGTCTGATTCTTGTATGCGGTAAACAGATTGCCCAGCGCGTGCCCGGTGCCGGCGGTGGCATGCAGGTTGACCAGCGCGGCGCGGCCGGTGCCCTGCGCATAGCCATCCGCCATGCCCAGCACGACAGATTCCTGCAACCCCAGCACATAGCGGAAATCGGACGGAAAATCGCGGAACATCGGCAATTCCGTACTGCCCGGATTGCCAAACACCGTGGTCATGCCCAGATCGCGCAGCAGCGCCAGGGTCGCGGTGCGCACATCGGTCATCGGCAAAGCTCTCCCTTTATCATTCCACTTACCATGGCGCAGGCGGCGCGCGAACGCTATTGCAAATAGCGATCAAACCCATAGGAAACGCGTATGAGCATCAACCGGATCGTGATCGTCGGCGCGGGCGCCATGGGCTGTCTGTTTGCGGCAAAGCTGGCGCGCGGGGGCGCCGATGTGACGGTGGTGGATGTCGATGCGGCGCGCATCGCCGTGCTGGCGCGCGATGGCATCACGCTGGCCGATGATCACGGCACGGCTTGCGTGCCGGTGCATGCGGCGCTGGCGGGCGATGTGGCCGGCCCGGCCGAGCTGGTGATGCTGTTCACCAAAAGCATGCACAGCCGCGGCGCGGCGGCGTCGGTCGCGCATCTGGCCGGACCTTCGACCATCGCGCTAACCCTGCAAAACGGGCTGGGCAATGCAGAGGCGCTGACCGGGGTATTCGGGCCATCGCAGGTGGCCATGGGTGTTACCGATTTTCCCGCCGATCTGACCGGGCCGGCGTCGGTCGCGTCGCACGGCGCCGGGCGTGTGTGGTTGGGCGCGTATGACGCTGCCCGGCCGGCCGATGTCGATGCCATCGCCGCACGGTTCAACGCCTGTGGCCTGCCCGCACAATGCGTGCCCGATGCCAACGTGCCGATGTGGGAAAAGGTTGCGTTCAACGCTGCGCTCAACAGCGTGGCGACGGTCACGGGCTTGACCGTGGGCGGCATGGATTCGCCCGCCGGCCATGCAGTGATCACCGCCATTGCCGATGAGGTGATCGCCACCGCCCGCGCGCTCAACATCGCGGTCGATGCGGATGGCGTGCACCGCAAGATTGCGTTTGCGCTGGCCAACCACCGCCAGCACCAGGCATCGATGCTGCAGGACCGGCTGGCCGGGCGCGCGCCCGAAATCGATGCCATCAACGGCGCGGTGGTCGCCCATGCCCGCGCGCTGGGCGTGCCGGTGCCGGTAACCGCCGCGCTGGCCGATCTGGTGCGGATGGTGTGCGCGCCATCCGTATAACGCCAATCAGACGAACTTCGCGTCGGTCGACGCAAACGCCGCCAACGTCACGTTTTTCAGCAGCACGCTGTCATTGGCATCGATGGTGATCAGCAGATCGGCGCCCGATTGCGTGGTCGCGCCCAGCAGATGTGCCCAGTCGGCAAACACCGTCTTGTCGACCTGCAGCGTATCATGGCCCGTGCCGCTGGCGATAAAGCCGGTGATCACATCGCGACCGGGGTTGGCGTGGAATGCCACAGTACTGGCGCCCGACCCCAACGTGACCGAGGCATTGGCGCCCAACAGGTTGATCAGATCAGCGGTGGTTGATTTGTCGACGATGCTCAGGCCGGATTCGCCATCGGTGGTAAAATTCCACGCCGCGGTGGACGCGGCCAATGTCATGCTTTTGATGCCGACATCGGCCTTGTTGAGCGCGGCGGTGCCCCCGCCGGTCAGGGTCAGCGCCACGCTGCCACCGACATCCGAAATCAGCGCACCAGCGGTGGCCGCGGTTGCATTGACAATGGCTGTACCGCCAGTGCCGACCACAGATTCGGTCGCGCTGCCCAGCGTGACGGTATCGGTGCCCTTGCCCAGGTGAATGACCGAACTGTCTCCGGCCACACCGATCACGGCAATTGCCAATGGCGAAGTGTTGCCTGTGGCTGCGGTGCCCGATGCCACCATCACATCAGCGTTCAGCCCGCTGCGGAGTGTGACGGTCTGGACCGCGGTCTGGCTTTCGCCCACATTGACGATCTGGATATGCGCCAGCGTTTTGGGTGTCGCCAGATTGAAACTGCCGCCACCGGTCAGCTTCAGCGTGTTGGTGCCCAGGCCGCCATCGATCACATCGGTCGCCAGCAGCGTGGTGGCGGCCGAACTGATCACATCATCGCCCGCAGCCCCGGCGATGGTGACCGCGGTGGTGCCCAGAGTATAGGTCTTGCCCGCCGGCTTCGTCAGGTTGAGCGCGATCGCCAGCGGCGTCGACGCCAGCGTGCCGTTGTTCACCACCAGCGTAAGCCCGCGCGCCATATCGGTGTTGGCAAAGGTCGGATCGTTCGCGGTGGAAGCAAATTTGATTGAGGCCAGCTCTGTCTTGTAGGTCGCCAGCGCGGCTGACCCGGTCAGCGTGAGTACACCAGTGGTGGCGTTGTAGCTGGCGGTGATCCCGGTCTGGGCGGTGAACGACAGCACATCGCCAGCGCGAAAGCCCGATGAGATGGTCACGCTGGCCGATTGCAGGTTGGCAATGCCAGGGTCGGTTATGGCAATGGTAGAGGCCACCGCCACTGCCGCGCCGCCAACGGTATAAGTCGGCACCGTGGTGCCGTTGGTGACAACCGGCGCGGGCACCGGATCGGTGTTGGTCACGGTCACCTTGGCCACGGCCGATGCCTGCGCCAACTGGCTCGCGCTTACCTCGAATACCGTGCCGATATTGCCCGGCCCGCCCTGGCTGGTGGTGCCGAACAGGTTGCCGGCGCTGTCGATCGTCAGCCCGGCATAGGGATAGGCGCCATTGGTGCCGTTGAACGTCACCAGCGTGACGAGCGCGCTATAGGTCGTGCCGGTCTTGACCAGTTCAAACACCGATCCATCATTGAGCGCGCCGCCGTTGAAGGTGGTGCCGAACAGGTTGCCCGCGGCATCGGCGATCAGCCCGCCGCGCACCGATGCCTGGTTGACCCCGTCGATCGTCGCCAGCGTGATCGGTGCATTGTAACCGGTGGTGGTCTTGATGATTTCAAACACGGTACCATTGGCCGCCGCGCCGCCGGCCGATGTCATGCCGAACAGATTGCCCGCCGCATCCAGCAGCAGCCCGCCGCGCGGATTGGCGCCATTGGCCCCGGTGAACGCGGCAATCGTAACCGGCGCGCCATAACCGCTGGTGCCCTTGACCAGTTCAAACACCGTGCCCATTACCCCGGTGGCGCCGCCCTGGATGGTTTCGCCAAACAGGTTGCCCGCCGCATCGACGATCAACCCGCGCGGATACGACCCATTGGCGCCGCTAAAGCTGGCCAGCGTCGTCAGTGCGCCATAGCCACTGGCACCCTTCACCAGTTCAAACACCGTGCCAAGGCCATTGGCACCGCCGTTGTTGGTGGTGCCGAACAGGTTGCCGGCGGCATCGATCACCAGCCCGTCGAGCGAATTTGAGCCGTTGGTACCGTTGAACGTCGCCAGCGTGACCGGCGCGCTATAGCTGGTGCCCTTGAAGATTTCGAACACGGTGCCCAGGCCGTTGGCGCCACCGGTGTTGGTGGTGCCAAACAGGTTGCCGGCCGCATCGGCCACCAGTGTGCCATGCGGCGCGCTGCCATTGGCACCGGTAAAGCTGGCGATCGGGATCGGCGCGCCATACCCGGATGTGCCCTTGAACAGCGCGAACACCTGGCCCAGCCCGCTGGGGCCGCCGTTTTGTGTGACGCCGATCAGCGTTCCTGCCGCATTGATGGTCAGGCCGGCAAACAGATAGGCGCCATTGGTGGTGTTGAACGTCGCCAGCGTGATTGGCGTGGCTGCAAACGACGCCACATCGCTCAACGCAAAGGTGGTGGTGGAACTGGTGCCCGCCGCGCCGGCCAGCGGCCGGAACGTCAATGCCGCCAGTTGCGCGCTGACCGCTGCCGTGGTGCCGGACAATTTGTAGGTGCCATCGGCATTCAGCACCAGCCCCGCAAACCCGGTACCATCGACCAGCGTGCCGCCCGCGCCCGACAGGGTGATCGTCAGCGTTTCCAATGCGCCGGCATTGCCATCGGTGATCGTGGCCCCGGCAAACGGATTGACCGCCGCCTCTGACACGGTGGACCGTGCGGACACCAGCCCGGCAATGATTGGCACAATGGTAGCCATAAAACCCTCTGATCACACCTGGCTTGTGCGCTGGATCAGGGTGACCCCGCGCACATTTACCCCAAAGCCGGGCACGCCACTGGCGCAACCACGCCGCGACCCGCACCACCGGCTATCGATCAGGCGACTAGGTACAAATTTCTTAATTGGCGTTCCCGAACGCCGTTAACTTTTTAACACCTCGTGCAGACCGGCGCGTCTGCCTGCGCTGAGGCCGCTGCCCCCGGGCGCCACCATCACAGCGAGTTGCGTGCAGGCGCATCGGGCCTATGCTGTTTCACCAGCAACAGGAGCAGGTGTGGCAGTTCAGGAACAGGCGACCTGGCAAACGCGCGGGCTGGACCTGCTGGCCGGGCTGTCGGTGGCCGGGCTGCTGGTGCCAGAGGCGGTGGCCTATGCCGGGATCGCGGGACTGGCGCCCGGGCGCGCGCTGATGGCCGGGGTGGTCGGCGGGCTGGTCTATGCCATGGTCGGGCGCAGCCGGTTTGCGGTGGTATCGGCCACATCGTCGTCCGCATCGATCCTGGCCGCCGCATTGGGCAGCATGGCCGTCGCGCCGACTTTGCCAGGCACAGTCACCGCCGATGCGCTGGCCACGGCGATGACACTGATGGTCGGCATCATGTTTACCGTGCTGGCGCTGTTCCGCATGGGCGGGCTGGCGGGGTTTGTGTCACGGCCGGTCCTGCGCGGGTTTGCCCTGGGACTGGCCACCACGATCATCATCAGGCAATTGCCGCATCTGGTCCATGTCGCGGTACCCGGATCGACCATCGGGCAAGTCCTGGCGGGGCTGGCCACGCATCGGGCACAATGGCACTGGCCCAGCGCAGCGCTGGGCCTGGGTGCGCTGGCCGCGCTGGTGATGTTGCGCCGGGTGGCAGGATTGCCGGCAACGCTGATCGTGATGGCGGCGGGCATCGCGGCAGGATCATTCGGTCCGCTGGCGCACAGCGGCATCGCGCTGGTCGGGCCGACGCCGATTGCCATGCCGCGCCTGACTTTGCCGACCGACCTGGCGGTATGGTCGCGGATTGCGCAACTGGCGGCGCCACTGACGCTGATCATCTTTGCCGAAAGCTGGGGCACCATCCGGGGCCTGGCACTGGCGCATGGCGATACCGTTTCTTCAAACCGCGAACTGGCCGCGATCGGGCTGGCCAACGGTGCCGCCGCGCTGGCGCAGGGCATGCCGATCGGCGCGGGGTTTTCGATCGGATCGGCCAATGCCGCCGCCGGCGCGCGCAGCCGGCTGTCGGTGGCAGTGGCGAGCGTGGCCACATTGGCGCTGGTGCTGTTCGCCGGGCCGCTGATCGCGCGCATTCCCGAACCGGTGCTGGCGGCGGTGGTGATCGCTGCGCTGATCCACGCGCTCAACCCCGCGCCGATCGCGCGGCTGTTCGTGCTGCAGCGCGACCAGTGGATCGCCGTTGCGGCGATGACCGGCGTGCTGCTGCTGGGTGTGCTGGCGGGCATGTTGCTGGCGATCGCGCTGTCGCTGGCGCAATTGCTGTATCGCTGGTCACACCCGGTAACGAGCGAGCTCGGGCGGATCGGCACGGGCCACGATTTTGTCGATCTCAGCCGCCATGACGATGCCGCGCGCGTGCTGGGCGTGGCGATTTTCCGTCCCAATGCGCCGCTGTTTTTCGCCAATGCCGAAACCGTGCTGCAAACCATCGGCCGCGCCGTTCGTGCCAGCGGTGCGCAGGTGCTGGTGCTCAGCCTGGAGGAAAGCGACGATCTGGATGCGACCGCGCTCGACGCGCTGGGGGAATTTGCCGAAGACCTGCACGCCAGCGGTTGCCGCCTGATCCTGGCGCGCGCGCATGATCGCGTGCGCGATGTGCTGACGGCCGCGGGCCTGGGCAACCTGGCCGACAACGCGACATTCAGCGTGGCCGATGCGGCCAGACGCGCGATTTCCGCCTGAATTTCACCAGGATCAACGACAGCGCCCGTGCAGTCTGCCATCCCCCCGCTTTGCCGCCTCTTTGTCCCCGACAGCACAGGATCTGAACCATGGCCATGACGCAGCGTATCCAGCCGATCCTCCACCCCGTCAGGATCAAGGACTTGTGCCCAACACAGATGACCGTCGGCCATCGCGAAGTCGCCACCAAGCGCGAAGAATGGCGCAACCGGCCACGCGATTCGGCGGGCCGGTACCTGGGATCACACATGATCCCGGCGGTGATCGGGCCGGGCGGCGCGCCGTGGATCATCGATCACCACCACCTCGCGCTCGCACTGCACGAAGAGGGCGTGGAAGAGGTCATGGTATCGGTGGTCGCCACGCTGGATATGCTGCCCAAAAAGCGTTTCGTTGCCTTTATGGATGCGCACAACTGGCTGCATCCCTATGATGCCAGGGGCAAACGCCGTGACTTTGACGAATTGCCGGCGCGGCTGCGCGATCTGGCCGATGATCCCTATCGATCGCTGGCGGGCGAAGTGCGCAAGGCCGGTGGCTATGCCAAATCCCCCACCCCCTATACCGAATTCCTGTGGGCCGATTTCTTTCGCGACCGGATCAAGCCCGCCCGGCTGGACGACCATTTCAGCAAGGCCGTGGCAGAGGCCGTGCCCATGGCGCGCAGCCGTGAAGCCCATTACCTGCCCGGCTGGTCGGGTGTCGACAACAGCGACTGACCCAGACAACCGTTCAGGCGCCGGACCATCGCAGCGCGAATGTCAGGACAGATTGCCCAACGCAACGATCGCCGCGAACCCCAGGCCGCCAATCGCCTGGATTCGCGTGGGTTTGAAACCGGACAGCGCGATCAGCAACATGCTGACGAACCAGAACTCGCTGCAACCGCGCAGATAACCGGTCATATGGTCCCACCCAATCACATTCAGGCTGGCATGCAGCATGGCGACCAGCGCCCAGCCGACCGTGAGGCCGGCCATCCTGACATCCCACGCCCGAACCTGTCGCAACCGCACCAGCACCAGTGCAATCACGCCGACAAACGCCAGCAGGGTCAGCACCACCAGCCCGGTTTCCAGCTTGCTGGCAAAGGGCAGCGGCGCGTGGTCCCGCCAGTATTGCAGGCATTCGGCCAGCCGTTCGATCAGACCCCGGAACGGCAAGCCCAGCAGGGTCGACCCGGCCGCCCCCGGCGACATGCCCCAGCGCAGCGTCAGAAAGAGCCGCCAGGCCAGAAACGGCAGCAGCGCCAGCAGGCAGCAAACTGCCCGGCCCGCCCTGCCCCATGCCGGCGTTCGCGACCTGAACGCGGCCACCAGCCAATCCAGCCCATGCACGGCGAACACACCGCCAAACACCAGGATCGCTGTTTCGCGTGATAGCGTCGCCAACGCCGCCAGCACGGCATAGGCCACGTACTGCCGCGCCAGCAACGCAGCGATCGCCGCCGCCAGAAACGCCACCGCGACAATTTCGGTGGTGTCGTGTTCCAGCGTGATCAGATAACCCGGCCAGGCCATGATCGCGATGGCAAACCACGCCGGCAAATCGGCCTGCAGCGCTATCGTCCTGGCAAAAAAGCCCACACAAAACAGGCCGGCAAAATTCACCGCCACCAGAAAAAACGGCACTGTGCGCAGATCAAACGACGCCAGGACATGGACAATCGCCGAATACATGATCCGCTGCATCCGCCACGGCGCGTTATCAAAGGTCACGCCGTTTTCGGTCTGCTGACGCGCATCGGGGTTCAGCGCGAGGCGGAAATAGAACTGTCCATCATAACCGCCCGAATTTTTCCGCACGACGATGTTGAACGGAACCGCACTTTTGGCGACGAATTTGTCACCCGCACCGATAAACGTGCTGACATCAAATTTGTACACCGACAACGGCAACAGAAACACCAGCAGGAACCCAAGCACCGCCAGAACACCAAATCTTACCGGATTTAACATCCTTTTTGGCAAAGTCGCATCCTGATACTTTACCACCCTGGAATCCCCACGCCACGTTGTCGGCACCGCGCCAATCGCAATATTCCGGTATTCAGACAACGGCAATCTCGTCACCCCGGACGTCGCCGCTCTTCGGACATGATGGATGATGAAGCAAGTTCAGCATGCCGAGGCTTGTTTGAACGCGCTTCTCGCCCAAGGCGCGGATCGTTCTGCGGGAGGTAATATCGCATATTTCGCGCTTGGCGATGAAGGTAGCCACCCTGCTGGGCCAAGCATGACTTGCACCGGGCGGGACCAGCAGGCCAAAAACCCGTCCGCTCGCAGCGGCGAGCTGCTGAGCCCAGCGGGCGCGGATGATCATGCAGACACGTAAACGATCGCGACGATGGTTCCATGACCGCCGTAGCGGGCGGTGTATTCGCCGTTGTTGGGTTGTTCGTTGACCCGGCCGTCCCACGGATCAAGGAAAGATACTTCGCGCGACGTGCATCGGCCGACAACCACAAAATGACCGCCGGATCCGTCCCAACTGATCAGGACGATGGCGGGTTTGGTCAGCGAGATCTTGTTATCTGCAATACGCGGCGGGTTGCCGGTCAGAGGGGTATTCTCGGCCCGCAGCCCTTCATTGCGCAGCGCGCTCGCAACTTGACCCATGTAAAGACCAAAGCTTGCAAAAGTATTCTGCATGGTGCTCTGATTGGAGGTGAACGCAGCCGGATTGAGCGACATTGGGCCCGAATTGGGCGCCTGCACGTTGGTCAATGCATTGGCCACTGCGCCGCTATAGACGCGTTGCGCGAGGCCCCATTCTTCTTCGGCAAAGCTGGTCTGCCGCGCGATCCCGCGCGCCATCCAGATGCTGGCAACCCCGCATGAATTGGCCTGATCCTGCTTCCATATCTGATAAGTCCGCCCATGGGAATCTCGTTCGATGTTGATCATGACTTTCTCCCTCCAATCGGTTCAACCAAGTTCCTTGCGTTATGCGGTTACGACTCATTCAAATAAGACTGATCCCGCTTTGTTGCAGTAGCAAGGGTCACGCGCCCGGTGGGCCATAAAATCAGCCTTCAAGACCACCCATCATCCTGATATTTCTACACTATACCTTCAGAATTGCCGAATTTTTCCATTCCTATATGGAAAATGTGGAGTTAAACTGGCTACGCGACGCTAGTCAGGATCATCTATCCCGATGAAACATGTTACGCGTGGCAGGCGTTACAGCCAGCCGGTCGACCAGGCTTGAGTAAGCCGGAGGACAGCGCGGCGCATACGCACCACCCGTCATTTTGGCCCCATACAGGTCCGCTGCCGCGCGGAATCCATGAAATTCGGTTACGGCTAGACCGAAAACCCCGCATCCACGGAAACGCAAAATGACAAGGCCATCGCCAGGATATCTAGTGCTATGTCTTTGAAAAGTGGTGCGCCCGACGGGATTCGAACCCATGGCCCCCAGATTAGGAATCTGGTGCTCTATCCTGCTGAGCTACGGGCGCTCCGCCGGCTGCCATAAGGACCTCGGGCGGCGCGCGCAATGGGATGGTAGGTGTGCGGGCGTTCGCTCAGTTGGTTTTGCCGGGCGGGGCGACAGGGAACAGGATCGGGGCGATGGTCACGCCTTCGTCGATCAGCGCGCGGGCTTCATCGGGGCTGGCCTGGCCGTGGATCGGGGCGGCGTCCTCTTCGCCATAATGCATCGCGCGGGCCTTGTCGGCAAAGCGGTTGCCGACCCAGGTGGATGATTTCAGCGCCTCTGCCTGCAAGGTGGCGATCACGCGCAGCGCGGCGATCGCCTCTGGCGGCAATTCTGGCGGCAATTTTGGCGGCATGGGCGCGTTGGCCTGGTGCACGGCCGGGGTCGATGCCGCAGCTGAGGTGATTGCCGGTGTTGCGGCGGGCACGGGCGCTGTTGGTGCGACCGGGGCTGGCGCGGGCGCAAATTCGGCGCGCTGGTTACCCTTGCGCGCCAGATTGGGGGCCATCACCGCCTTGGCCACATCAGTGCAATCGCACACCGGGCATGTGAGCAGCCCGCGCGCCTGTTGATCGGCATAATCGTGGGACGAGGCGAACCAGCCTTCAAACCGGTGCGCGCCGGCCCGGCATTCCAGATCGAACACTATCATGCGTTGAATCTGGGAATGTCGCGCCGGTTTACAAGGCTGGGCAATTGCCGACGCACTTCGCCCACACGGGCAAGATCGATCATGGCAAAGTCCAGCCCGGCGTCGGTACCCATATCCAGCAGGACATCGCCCCAGGGGTCGATCACCAGCGAATGGCCATAGGTATCGCGACCGTCGGCGTGGTGCCCGGTCTGCGCCGGGGCGATGACAAAGGCGCTGGCCTCCACCGCGCGGGCGCGCAACATCAGGTGCCAGTGCGCGCGGCCGGTGGGCACGGTGAACGCCGCCGGCACGGTGATGACATCGCAGCCGCGCCGGCCCAGTTCTTCAAACAGCGCCGGAAAGCGCACGTCATAACAGATCGCCAGGCCCAGGCGTCCGATTGGGCAATCGACCGTTACCACCTGTTCACCGGGGCGATAGGCATTGGATTCGCGCCAGGATTCGCCGCTGGCCAGATCGACGTCGAACATGTGGATCTTGTCATAGCGGGCGACGATCGCGCCGCTTGGGTCGATCACGAACGCGCGGTTGGCAAAGCGGGTTTCGCCCGGCCCCTCGGCCCGCACCGGCAATGACCCCACATGCAACCAGATCCCGCTGCGCGCCGCCGCATTGCGCAGGGTGGCCAGCGTCGGGCTGTCCTCTTCCATCACGATGTGGTCGCGCGCGCGGGCGCGGTCGCGATCGAGCAGGCCGGCCATTTCGGGGGTTAACAGCATCGCCGCGCCGTCGTGCGCCGCGCTGGTCAGCGCGGCGGCGATGGTGGCGGCATTGGCGACGGGGTCGATGCCGCTGGTCATCTGCAGCACGCCGATGCGTACTGCGGGTTGGTCGGTGGACATGACCGGCGTGTTACTGCGCCAGCAGCGGATCAAGCCCGCCTTGCGCATCCAGCGCGACCAGTTCGCTACACCCGCCGATATGCTGACCGTTGATGAAAATCTGCGGCACGGTGCTGGCGCCAGGCGCGCGTTCGATCATTTCGGCGCGCTTTGGCCCGCCCATGGTAATGTCGTATTCGACCATGTCCGCGCCCTTTTCCTCCAGCAGCGCCTTGGCCCGATAGCAATAGGGGCAGCCCCATTTGGTATAGATTTCAACACGCGGGATCGGGCTTGCAGGATCGCTCATCACGGCCTCTTGAAATTTGTTGCAGCCACCACACATGACGCATCGGGTCACGCGCCGCAAGCCGGGCGTGGCCGGTTAAGCCGGTATGTGTCGATGCCTGATCAGGATCGGCCATGCCACAGTGCAAATTGCTCAGCATGAGGATTGCCATGACACGTCTGGATTTTACCCCCTATCGCCGCACCACCGTGGGTTTCGACCGCCTGTTCGACTTGCTCGAACGCCAGGCCCGGGCCCAGAGCGGCGACAATTACCCCCCCTTCAACATCGAACGCAGCGGTGATGACCGTTTCCGCATCACGCTGGCCGTCGCCGGGTTCAAACCCGACGAGATCGACATTACCGCACAGCAGAACCTGCTGGTGGTAAAGGGCAACAAGGCCGAAATCGATCCTGCCAGCCGCCAGTACCTGCATGTCGGCATTGCCAACCGCGGGTTTGAACGCCGGTTCGAACTTGCGGATTTTGTGCGGGTCGAAGCTGCCGATCTGGCCGACGGGCTGCTGACCATCGATCTGGTGCGCGAAGTACCCGAAGCGATGAAGCCCAAAAAGGTGCTGATCGGCGCGCAACAGCCGCTGTCGGTGATCGAAGGCGGATCAAGCGAAGCTGCCTGATCGGCGGTTCGGTTGATGTGATTGGTACGGGGCGGGTCGGCAACGGCCCGCCCTTTTTGATTGTGGGTGTGGCGCCTAACGCAGCTCGATCAATTTTCCGCGTCCATCAAAGTACGTCGATGTTTTGAATTGCTCTTCGCGCTCGTCGGTGCGCGCAATCATGCAGTCACGCCGATCCGCCCAGCAGACCTCACAATCGGCATCACGAAATGCCAGCCAGGCACGTTGCGCCTTTTTGAGCGCAGCTTGATCGTCAGCGCCCAACCGTTTCATCAGAAATATCCCATCGCGATAGTTACCATCGAACCGTCGCTACTGGATTCCTGCGTTCGCAGGAATGACGAAAGAACGAGTCCGCCTTGCCCCATCCAGCAAATTGGACTGTTGAATAGCAAGCCCCTCCCTCGTCATTCCTGCGAACGCAGGAATCCAGTTACAACGGTTCGAATCCGTAATCGGTCGCAAGATCGCGCCAGCCTGGGTTCGTGGATTCGATTAGGTCCAGTTTCCAAACACGTCTCCAGGCCTTTACCTGCTTTTCGCGCAGGATGGCGGATTCCATGGTCGGATGGGGTTCGAGCCAGACGAGCAGCTTGACGTTGTGCGTTGCGGTGAAGCCACCGAGTGTGCTTGCGCGATGTTGAGCGACGCGTTGCAGCAGGTTGGACGTGACGCCGAGATAAAGGGTGCCGTTTTTCCGCGATGCCATCAGGTAGACCATGGGGCTGATGTCGCGTGTCATGGCGCCGCCGGGACTGGATTCCTGCGTTCGCAGGAATGACGAAGGATAGGGTAGCGAGGTTGGCGGGTTCTCAGACCAGCCGCGCCTGTTTCACCGCCGCGGCGATGAAATCGCGGAACAGGGGATGCGTGTCGAGCGGGCGGCTTTTCAGTTCGGGGTGGAACTGCACGCCAACGAACCATGGATGATCGGGCCGTTCAACGATTTCGGGCAGCAACCCATCGGGTGACATGCCCGAAAACACCAGGCCACCCGCCTCCAGCCGTTCGCGATAGGCGGCGTTGACTTCATAGCGGTGGCGGTGGCGTTCGCTGATGGTGGTGGTGCCATAGATCGACGCGACGCGGCTGTTGCCGGTCAGCCTGGCCTCATAGGCGCCGAGCCGCATGGTGCCGCCCAGGTCGCCGCCCTCGGCGCGGGTTTCCAGGCCTTCGGCGGTCATCCATTCGGTGATGATGCCCACCACCGGTTCGGTGCTGGGGCCGAATTCGGTCGAGCTGGCGGCGGCGATGCCGGCGGTGTTGCGCGCCGCTTCGATGCAGGCCATCTGCATGCCCAGACAGATGCCGAAAAACGGTACGCCGCGTTCGCGTGCAAAGCGGACCGAGGCGATCTTGCCCTCGGTCCCGCGTTCGCCAAACCCGCCGGGCACCAGAATGCCGTGCAGCGGTTCCAGCCGCGCGGCGATTTCGGCGTCGTCCTGTTCAAACAGTTCGGCATCCAGCCAGCGGATATGCACTTTGACACGGTTGGCCAGGCCCCCGTGCACCAGCGCCTCGTTCAGCGATTTATAGGCATCGGGCAGCCCGACATATTTGCCCACCACGCCGATCGTTACTTCGCCTTCGGGGTTGTGAAAGCGGTCGACAATGTCGGTCCAGCGCGCCAGATCGGGTTCGGGCGCGGTCAGGCCGAAATGGCGCAAAACCTCGTTGTCCAGCCCTTCGGCATGGTATTGCAGCGGCACCGAATAGATGCTGGAGGCATCGAGCGCGGGGATCACCGCCGATTTGCGCACGTTGCAGAACTGCGCGATCTTGGCGCGTTCGCCTTCGGGCAAAGGGCGTTCGCAGCGGCAGAGCAGGATATCGGGCTGAATGCCCAGGCCGGTCAGTTCGCGCACCGAATGCTGCGTCGGCTTGGTCTTCAGCTCGCCGGCGGCGGCGATATAGGGCACCAGCGTGACGTGGACAAAGCAGCTGAGTTCGCGGTCGAGTTCGTTGTGCAGCTGGCGCAGCGCCTCGATAAACGGCAGGCCTTCGATATCACCGACGGTGCCGCCGATTTCGCACAGCACGAAATCCAGATCGTCGGTGTCGGCCTGCGCGAATTCCTTGATCGCGTCGGTCACATGCGGGATCACCTGCACCGTCGCGCCCAGATAATCGCCGCGCCGTTCGCGCGTGATGATGTCGCGGTAAATGCGGCCAGAGGTAATGTTGTCGGCCTGCCGCGCCGATACCCCGGTGAACCGTTCGTAATGCCCCAGGTCGAGATCGGTTTCGGCGCCGTCGTCGGTCACATAGACTTCGCCATGCTGATACGGGCTCATCGTACCGGGATCGACGTTGAGATAAGGATCAAATTTGCGGATGCGCACGCGATAGCCGCGCGCCTGCAGCAGCGCCGCCAGGCTGGCCGCCATCAGCCCCTTGCCCAGCGAGGAAACCACGCCGCCGGTGATGAAAATGTACCGCGCCATGGGAGAAGTGCCTTAGCGTCAAGGGTTGGCCACACGCAAGCAGTGTCCCGGTATTATCACCGGCAATCCACAGACGCGTTCAAACACAAAGGCGACCACTGTGACGCCGTGATGGCATCACAGAGGACAACCTGATTTTCGCCGATTCGGAGAATCCGGCACAACCCGTCACGACACGACCGCAGCTGTCGAAGCGACGCTATGCCGGCGCGAGGTTACTGCTTGGCTGCACCCGACAACGGGTCTGCCGGTGCCGGTTTGGCGGCCGGAGCCGCCGGGGTTGCCGCCGGCGGGGCACTTTGCACAGGGCCGGTTTGCGCGCCGCCGGCAAGCGGATCGGGCGCGACCGGCGCCGTGCGGCTGAGCGAAGTGTCGATTTTGTGGGTCGATGTGGCGCCAACCGCCAGCGTGGCCAGGATCACCGACAACACCACAAATGCGGTCGCCAGCACGCTGGTCGCGCGGGTCATGAAATCGGCCGCGCCGCGTGCAGACATCAGCCCGGCAGAACTGCTGCCGACGCCCAGACCGCCGCCTTCGGATTTTTGCATAAGGATAACCGCGACCAGCAGCGCTGCCACGATTGCCTGAACCACGGTAAGAAAAATAAACAAGGACATGGCTACCCGCCTGAAACTGATTTTGCCGCACTTAGGCGTGGTGGCGCACCAGCGCAAGCCCGCGTGCGCGGTATGATGGTGTGCGCCCGGGTCACCCCTCGCCGCTACCTGCCGCCGCGACGATCGGCAAAAACGCATCGGCGGTCAGGCTGGCGCCGCCCACCAGCGCGCCGCGCACACCGGGTGCGGCCAGCAGCGCGGCGGCGTTTTCGCCATTGACCGAACCGCCGTACAGGATGCGCATTTTATCCGCCGCATCGCCAAACAGATCGTGCAGCCGCGCGCCGATCGCAGCGTGCATCGCCACCACATCGTCCACCGCCGCCACCCGCCCGGTGCCGATTGCCCACACCGGTTCATAGGCGATCGACAGCTTGCCCGCGGCTGCCGCCTCATGCGCGGGGGCATCGGTGGGCACCGATCCGGCGACCTGGCCTGCCACCACCGTCACCGCGTGGCCGGCATCGCGTTGTTCCAGCGTTTCGCCCACGCACACAATCACCCCCAGCCCGGCGGCCAGCGCCGCGCTGGCCTTGGCATGGACGGCCGCATCGGTTTCACCATGGTCGCGGCGCCGCTCGCTGTGCCCGACGATAACGAAATCAGCGCCGATGTCGGCCAGGATCGTGGCCGACACATCACCGGTGTGTGCGCCTTTGGCTGCCGCATGGCAGTCCTGCCCGCCAATACCGATCGTGCCGGCCTCATCATGCAACAGCCCGATCAGCGGAAACGGTGGCGCCAGCGCAACCTGCACATCGCGGATCCGTTGCGCGGCACGATCAATCGCGCGCGCTTCGGACAGCATGGCGCGGCTGCCGTTCATTTTCCAGTTACCGACAATATAGGGGCGATGCGGCATGGTTATGATCCTGTGTTCATCCGCGTCGATCAATCGCCACACGCAGGGGTGGCAGGAATCGACGCCTGCCGCAATGCGGCTACCAAATGCGACGGCCGAATGCAAAACGCGTCGGCACCGGTTTACCACAGGATTTCAAAACGTCCGGCCATGCCCATTTCGCGGCTTGGCGAAGCGGTTCCCACTCACTAAGGCAGGCCGCATTGTTCCTGTTAGTGATCGGCTGTCATGCTCGACTTTTTTCGTGCCATTACCAAATCGCGCATCGGCGCAGTGATCGGCCTGGTGTTTCTGGGGCTGATCGTGCTGGCGTTTGCCGGCGCCGATGTCGGCGGCATGCGCACCGGCAGCCTGATCGGCGGCGAAAATGCTGCAAGCGTGGGTGCATCGCGGATTACCACGGGCGAACTGGACAAGACCGTGCGCTCTGCGTTTGACAACGAACGCCAGCGCACCCCCACACTGACGATGAAAGATTTCCTGGCGCAGGGCGTGCTGGACGAAGTGCTGACCGGGCTGATTGACCGCGCCGCGACGTGGGAATGGGGCGCCAAGAACGGTTTCGGCATCAGCGACCGGCTGATCGACAGCGAAATCGCCAAGCTGCCGGCGTTTCAGGGCCCTGACGGCAAATTCAGCCAGTCCGCCTATAACCAGTTGCTGGCGCAACGCGGGCTGACCGACAAGCTGGTGCGTGACGATATCGCCAAAGGGCTGTTGAGCCACCAGGCGTTTGCGGGCGCGACCGAAGGCGCGCTGATGCCGATCGGCGTTGGCCAGACCTATATCGCCCTGTTGAAGGAAAAGCGCACCGGCGCCATGGCGATCCTGCCATCCGAGGCGTTCGCCCCAAAAACCCCGCCCACCGATGCGCAAGTCGCCGATTTCTACAAGGCCAATGTCGCGCGTTATAACCGCCCGGAACGGCGCACAATCCGCTATGCGGTGATCGATGACAGCGCGCTGAAAACGCTGCCCGACCCCACCCCGGCCGACATCGCCAAAAACTATCAGGCCAATGCCGCGACCTATGCGCCAGGCGAAACGCGATCGGTGACGCAAGTGATCCTGCCCACGCAGGACGCCGCGCGGGCCTTTGCCGCCGAAATCGCCAGTGGCAAAACCATCGATGCCGCCGCCGGTGCCAAGGGGCTGGTGCCTGCCAAGCTGGCCGACAAATCGCGCGATCAGCTGGCCACTGAAACGTCAAAGGCGGTCGCCGATGCGGTGTTTGCCGCTGCGCAAGGCGCGACCATCGCGCCCGCCAAAGGCGCGCTGGGCTGGGTGGTGGCACACGTCGATGCGGTGCGCAAAAACCCGGGAAAGACGCTGGACCAGGCCCGCGCCGAAATCGCCGTCGCGCTGAAAGCGGAAAAGCACAAGGCCGCGCTGACCGATCTGGCCACGCATATCGGCGAACTGGTCGAGGCGGGCACCAGCCTGGCCGATGTCGCCAAGACCTATGGCCTGACCGTGACCACCACCGACGCGCTGCAGGCCGACGGCACTGTGCCGGGCAAGCCCGATGCGAAACCGTCGCCCGATGTGCAACCCCTGTTGCAGACCGCATTCAGCATGGACCACGAAGGGCAACCGCAGATTGCCGCGCTGCCCGGCACTTTGCGTGCCGCAGTCTATGACGTGGGCACGATCACCCCGGCCGCGCCCGCTGCGCTGGCCGAGATCAAGGCCGTGGTGGCCGCCGACTGGACGCGCCAGCAGGGTTCCGATGCCGCCGCCGCAGCAGCAGACAAAGTGCTGGCGGCGCTGGGCAAAAAGATGTCGCTGGATGCCGCGATCAAATCGCTGGGCCTGGCGCTGCCGCCGATCAAGCCGATCGAAGCAACGCGTGAACAGCTGTCGGCGATGAAGCCGCGCCCGCCGGCACCGCTCGTGATGATGTTTTCGATGTCTGCGGGCACCGCCAAAAAGGTCGCCGGGCCCAACCAGGCCGGCTGGCTGGTGGTGTCACTGGCGACGATCACGGCCGGCACGGTTCCGGCTGATGATCCATCGCTGGCACTGGCGGCAGGCGATCTGGGCAAGGCCACCGGCCGTGAATACGAAGCGCAGCTGCGCACCGCGATCACGCGCGAAATTGGGTCGAAACGCAACGAAGCCGCGATTCGCACGGTGCGCGGAAACCTGACTGGCGCGCAATGACGACCGCAGGGCTTGCGGGCCCGGACTATGTCCCGGAAAATGCCCCGGAAAATGCGGATGCCGCACGCGCCGCACTGACCCAGGGTCGGCCAGCGCTGGTGTGGCGGCGGCTGATTGTCGATACCGAAACCCCGGTGGGCGCCGCGCTGAAACTGATGCGCGAAGGGCGCGGCGATTTCCTGCTGGAATCGGTGCAAGGCAGCGAAGTGCGCGGGCGTTACAGCCTGCTGGGCCTGGCCCCCGATCTGGTGTTTCGCGCGCGCGGGACGACTGCCGAAATCAACCGGGTCTGGGCCAGCAATCCGGCAGCGTTCACGCCTTTGCCCGGCAACAGCCTGGAGGAATTGCGCGCGCTGGTCGATGCCTGCCGGATTGCCGTGCCTGCCGGATTGCCGCCGGTGCTGGCCTGTCTGGTCGGCTATTTCGGCTATGAAACCATCGGCCTCGTGGAAAAACTGCCGCGTGCACCCGACAGCCCGCTTGAACTGCCCGACATGCTGTTTGTGCGGCCGACCGTGCTGCTGGTGTTTGACCGGCTGAGCGATGAACTGGTGGCGGTAGCGCCGATCTGGGCCAGCGTGCAGGACCCGGCACAGGCCATTGCAGCGGCGGGTGACCGCATCGATTCCGCATTGGCCACGCTGACGGGGCCCCTCCCCGCCGAGCCACGGTTGGCAGAGCCGGTGGAAACCGTGCGCACGCCCCAAATGCCGCCCGAACGCTATGCGGCGATGGTGTCCCGGGCCAAGGATTATATCGAGGCGGGCGATATTTTTCAGGTGGTGCTGGCGCAACGCTTTACCGCACCGTTCCCGCTGCCGGCATCGGCGCTGTACCGCGCGCTGCGGCGGATCAACCCTTCGCCCTTCCTGTATTTCCTGGATCTGCCCGGCTTTGCGCTGATCGGATCAAGCCCCGAAATCCTGGTGCGCATCCGCGATGGCGAAGTGACGATCCGGCCGATCGCCGGCACACGCCCGCGCGGTGCCACGCCGGACGAAGACCGCGCCAACGAGATAAGCCTGCTGGCCGATCCCAAGGAACGCGCCGAACACCTGATGCTGCTCGATCTGGGGCGCAACGATGTCGGCCGGGTGGCGCAGGCAGGCACTGTCCACGTGACCGAAAGCTATACCGTCGAACGCTATAGCCATGTCATGCACATCGTATCGAACGTGGTCGGGCGGCTGGACACGGCGCGCGCATCATCGGTCGATGCACTGTTTGCCGGGTTTCCCGCCGGCACCGTCAGCGGCGCACCCAAAGTGCGCGCGTGCGAAATTATCGCCGAGCTCGAACCCGAAACGCGCGGAGCCTATGCCGGCGGGGTCGGCTATTTCGCCCCCGACGGATCGGTCGATTCGTGCATCGTACTGCGCACCGCCGTGCTGAAAGATGGCATGATGCATGTGCAGGCGGGCGCGGGCATCGTCGCCGACAGCAACCCGGAATACGAACAGCGCGAATGCGAGGCCAAATCGGGCGCGCTGTTCGCCGCCGCACGCGAAGCAATCCGGGTGGCGGGCGAAGCAAAGTTCGGGCAGTAGGGCAGCCATGATCCTGGTCATCGACAATTACGACAGTTTTACCTGGAACCTGGTCCACTATTTGATGGAGCTGGGTGCAGCGGTTGAAGTGGTGCGCAACGATCAGCTTTCGGTCGGGCAGGCGCTGTCATCGGGCGCGCAGGGGTTTCTGATTTCGCCCGGCCCGTGCACGCCCAATGAAGCGGGGATCAGCCTCGACCTGGTTGGCGCCGCCGCCGATGCCGGGGTACCGCTGCTGGGCGTTTGCCTGGGGCACCAGTCGATCGGGCAGCATTTTGGCGGCACGGTGGCGCGCGGCGGGCTGATGCATGGCAAGACCAGCGCGATCACGCATGATGGCACCGGGCTGTTTGCCGGACTGCCCTCACCCTTTATGGGCACGCGTTATCATTCGCTGATCGTCACCGACATTCCCGATGTGCTGGTGGTCAATGCGCGATCGGACGACGGGCATGTGATGGGGTTTCGCCATGCGACTTTGCCCATTCATGGCGTGCAGTTTCACCCCGAATCGATCGCCACCGAACATGGCCACGCGCTGATCGCCAATTTCCTCGATCTGTGCGGGATTACACCGGCCAGCCTGACCGATCACGCCGCGGCATGACCGGGCTTTCCGTCAGCGCCCTGCCCACCGATACCGCCGCACCATTGACCGAGGCGGAGGCGCAGGGCGTGTTTGGCGCGATTCTGGATGGCGGGATTGCCGATGCCGACATCGCCGCATTCCTGATCGCGCTGTCGGACCGGGGCGAAACCGCCGCCGAAATCGCCGGTGCCGCGCGCGCGATGCGCGAACGCATGATCCGCGTTGCCGCCCCTGATGGCGCAATCGATGTCTGCGGCACCGGCGGCGACGGGCACCATACGCTGAATGTTTCCACCGCGGTCAGCCTGGTGGTGGCCGCCTGTGGCGTGCCGGTGGCCAAACACGGCAACCGCGCCGCCAGTTCAAAGGCGGGCGCCGCCGACACACTGGAGGCGCTGGGCCTCAATCTGGATCGCGCGGCCGAAACGGCAGAGGCGACGCTGGGCGATCTGGGCATCGCGTTTCTGTTTGCCGCGACCTATCACCCGGCGATGGCGCGGATCATGCCGATCCGGCGCAGCATCGGCCGCCGCACGATTTTCAACCTGATGGGCCCGCTGGCCAATCCTGCCGGGGTAACCCGCCAGCTGGTCGGTATCGCCCGGCCAGGCTATGTGCCGATCTATGGCGAAGCGCTGCGCCGGCTGGGGACCACCCGTGCTTTTGTCGTATCGGGCGATGAAGGGCTGGATGAATTGAGCCTGGCCGGCGGTAACGAAGTGGCCGATATCGCCGGTGAACACGTTGTGATGCGCCGGGTGGCGCCCGCCGACGCCGGGCTGACGCCGGCACCGGTCACGGCCATCCGTGGCGGCGATGCCGCGCACAATGCCGCCGCATTGCGTGGGCTGTTGCTGGGCGACCATGGGCCCTATCGCGATGCGGTGCTGTTCAATGCCGCCGCCGCGCTGATGGTGGCCGGGCATGCCACCGATTGGCACGCTGGCGTGGAAGAAGCGGCGGAGACGATCGACAAGGGCCTGGCCAAGGCGCTGCTCGATTGCTGGATCGCCACGGCCGCGTGATGCTGGCGGGTGTGAACAGAGGACCATGATGACCGACAAGCTTGCCGAAATCTGCGCCACCAAGCGCATCGAGGTCTCCGCGCGCAAGGCCGCCACCAGCATGGCCGATCTGGCCAGCCGCGCCGCCGGGCAAACGCCGCCGCGCGGGTTCGGTGCCGCGCTGCGCGCGCGTCCCGCCACCGGCTTTGCACTGATCGCCGAAATCAAGCGCGCCAGCCCGTCCAAGGGCTTGATCCGCGCCGATTTTCACCCCGCCGCCCATGCCGCTGCCTATCAGGCGGGCGGTGCAGCGTGCCTGTCGGTGCTGACCGATGCGCCCTATTTTCAGGGCCACGAAGATTACCTGATCGCCGCGCGCGCAGCCTGCGACCTGCCGGTGATCCGCAAGGATTTCATGATCGACCCGTGGCAATGTGCAGAGGCGCGCGCGATTGGTGCCGATGCGATCCTGATCATCGTCGCCGCACTGGATGACGCGCAGATGGCAGAGATCGAGGCTGCCGCGCTGGAACACGGCATGGACGTGCTGGTCGAAGTGCACAACGAGGACGAAATGGCCCGCGCCCACGCGCTGCAATCGCGCCTGATCGGCGTGAACAACCGCGATCTGAAACGCTTTGTCACCGACCTGGGCGTGACCCAACGGCTGGCGCCGTTGGCCCCCGCCGGCGCGCTGCTGATTGCCGAAAGCGGGATCAATTCGCACGCCGATTGCCTGCGACTGGCGGGTTGCGGCGCGCGCACATTCCTGGTGGGCGAAAGCCTGATGCGGCAGGACGATATCGCAGCCGCCACGCGACGGTTGCTGACAGGAGCGGATTGACCGCCCCCCGCCTCAGTTCTTTTGCGGCAGGGCGTAGCGCATTGACAGGCTGGCCGGCGATCCGGTGAAATCGACACTCAGCCGCGCGGCCTGGGTCGTGGAAACGTTGGCGATCAGCGCAACCTCACCCACCGCAAAATCGTGCGCGAATGTCCCGCCCGGCGCAACCTGCGCGATCACCGTGTCGACGCTGCCCACGCGCGACTGGATCACCACCACGGTCTGGCCCACATTCCGGCCGCTGACCGCCATCGCCGCGCCCTGATCCCCGCCCAGCAGGAACGTATCGGCCGGCGGCACGGTCAGATCGCTGTGCCCGGCAAAAGCGGCGGTTGGCAGCACCAGCGCACCCAGCACCAGCACGGCAGACATCAGGCGTCGCATTGATCATCCCCCTTTGCGTGGCAATCTGCCAGAGTGCCTGTATTCAACACGAAAGCTGCGACAGCAGCAAGGTGGGAACAAGGGCCAACGCGCATACGCGCTAACTTAGCCCCAAAGCGTCGCCCCGGGCTTGACTGTACAGGCAAGCCCGGGGCGACGAAGCTTTTATGTTAGCGCCTATCAGCCAACGCCCTGCGACAATTTCGCAACAGAACAAGAACCTTTATGGTTCTTTATGCCGGTTTTCTTTGGGGTCTGCATTGCGCAGGCTTAAATAGTGCAGCGCCCGGCAGACCCGCCGGCGATCCAACTTGGCCAAGGACGCCAATTCCCATGTTTGATATCCCCGTGTGGGCCGAATTCGCCGCTGCGCTGGTGGCGGCACTTATTTTTGCGCGTGTTTCCGGCATGGTTCGCTATGTCGGCAACAACCGCGTGGCCATTGTCGAAAAACTGTGGAGCGGGACCGGATCGGTTACCGGCGGCCTGATCGCGCTGAACAAAGAGGCCGGCTATCAGCCCGACGTGTTGCGCGGCGGTTTCCACTTTTTCTTTCCGTTTCAATACCGGCTTCATGCCGAACCGCTGGTGACCATTCCGCAGGGCCAGATCGGTTACGTGTTTGCGCGCGATGGTGCGCCGCTGGAACCGACGCAGACATTGGCCAGCAACGCCAAGACTGCCGATTTCCTGAACGTGCGCGCATTCCTGACGCTGGGTGGCCAAAAGGGCCCGCAACGCACGATCCTGCGCGAAGGCACTTATGCCATCAACCTGGCGCAGTTCGTCATCATCACCCGCGATCAGATCAACGGCCTGATGCTGGAACGCAGCGATGCGCTGGTGTTTGAACAGATGTCGGCGCTGATTGCGGCGCGCGGCGGGTTTGACGCGGTGGTGATCAAGGATTCCAACGACCAGATCGGCGTGGTTACCGTCCACGACGGCCCGGCGCTGGCGGCGGAACAGATCATCGCGTCCGAAGTCGGCACCGATCAGGACGACACCCCCACGTTCCACAATTCGTTTCAGGACCCGGAAAAGTTCCTTGCCGCCGGCGGCCGCCGCGGGCGCCAGCTGCAAGTGCTGGTCGAAGGCAGCTATTACATCAACCGCCTGTTCGCGACGGTCGAAATGGTGGCCAAGACGGTGATCGAGGTCGGCCATGTCGGCGTGGTGGTCAGCTATACCGGCGCCGATACTGCCGACACATCGGGCGACGATTACCGCCACGGCGAACTGGTCGCGCGCGGGTCACGCGGCGTGTGGGCCGATCCGATGCTGCCGGGCAAATACGCGTTCAACACGTATGCGGGCAAAATCCTGATCGTGCCGACCACCAATTTCATCCTTGCATGTTGCGCTTGGCTTGATCTGTAAAGATGATTGAGCCCGAGTGG
>NZ_JBBATI010000012.1:0-100472 GCF_040398825.1 Novosphingobium sp. | reverse complement strand
CCACAGCATGATGGTATCATTGGTGGTCGGGTGGGGAGGCGGGGCGGGAGGTCTGCCTGCACGTCAGTGCAGCTCCAAACATTGCGCGCTTGCATTCCAGCGCCGACTCGCTAAGGCCCGCGACTTCCGCACGTGCCGACAGGCCCTGCGGAATCGAAGAAAGCCGGAGGGGCCCTGCAATCCCGCAGGAAGCCAGCGATCGGTTGAATTGACAAGGACGCAACGGTTCATGCCGCTATACGAGCATGTCTTCCTTGCGCGTCAGGATCTGAGCCAGGCTCAGGTTGACGCGCTGGCCACCACCGCCACCGAAATCGTGGAAGCCAACCACGGCAAGATCACCAAGGTTGAAACCTGGGGTCTGCGTTCGCTGGCCTACAAGATTCAGAAAAACCGCAAGGCTCACTTCGTGATGCTCAACATCGATGCCCCCGCGGGCGTGGTGGCAGAGCTGGAGCGCCAGACCGCGATCAACGAAGACGTGATCCGTTTCCTGACCGTCCGTGTGGACGAACTGGAAGCCGGGCCATCGGCGATGATGCGCAAGAACGACCGTGAACGCACGCGTCGCCGCGAACGCGAAGGGGAATAAACCATGGCTCGTCCGTTTTTCCGCCGCCGCAAAAGCTGCCCGTTTTCGGGCAAGAACGCCCCCAAGATCGATTTCAAGGACGTGCGCCTGTTGCAGGGTTTCATGTCCGAACGGGGCAAGATCGTGCCAAGCCGCATCACCGCGGTTTCGGCCAAAAAGCAGCGTGAGCTGGGCCAGGCGATCAAGCGCGCCCGGCACATCGGCCTGCTGCCCTACCTCGTGAAGTAAGGAGCGCCAGTCATGCAGATTATCCTGCTCGAGCGCATCGAGAAGCTGGGCACCATTGGCGATGAGGTCACCGTCAAGGATGGCTATGCGCGCAATTTCCTGCTGCCCAACAAAAAGGCGCTGCGCGCCAACGATGCCAACCGCAAAATCTTTGAAAACAACCGCGCGCGGATCGAATCCGACAACGCGGCACGCCGCGCCGACGCCCAGGCCGAAGCCGGCAATGTCGAAGGCAAGGAAGTGGTGCTGATCCGCGCTGCATCCAACGCCGGACAGCTGTACGGTTCGGTTTCGGTGCGCGACATCGCCGACGGACTGATCGCGCAAGGCTGCAAGGTCAACAAGGCGATGGTCGTGCTGGAACGCCCGATCAAAACCATCGGCGTGTTCGATGTGCGCGTTTCGCTGCACCCCGAAGTGTCGGTCACGGTCAAGGCCAACGTCGCCCGTTCGCCTGACGAAGCCGAACTGCAGTCAAAGGGTGTCGACGTGATCGACGCCATGTTCGACACCGAAGTCGGCGGCTTTACCGAAGCCTATGACCCCAATGCCGAACCGGGCGAAATCCCCGCCGACCTGCTGGACGACGCAGCCGCCGCCGAAGCCTGATTGGTTTCCGGTTGCTGGAATTAAGAAGGGCGCTCCTTTGCGGGGGCGCCCTTTTCCGTTGTGACCGAACCTTCGGCCAGGCAATCCTCCGCGAAACGGCAAGGATATTCATGCGGAGGATTTATGCGGTCCGCCGTGCGCGGCTGGCAACCCGGTGATCGGTGCTTGCACAAGCCGGCTGGCCTTGCTGTATGATGGCAAACGCAACTGGCGATCAGCCCGGTGGGAGAGATTTGTGACCAACTTGCGCGCGATTGGCCAATCCGGCCTGATGACCCCTCCGCTCATCCTTGGCGGCAACGTGTTCGGCTGGACCGCCGATCGCGATACCAGCTTTGCCGTGCTCGATGCGTTTGTGGCGGGCGGTGGCACGATGATCGATACCGCCGATGTCTATTCGGCGTGGATTCCGGGGCATGTCGGCGGCGAATCCGAAACCGTGATCGGTGAATGGCTGCGCCATCGCGGCCGGCGCGATGATGTGATGATCACCACCAAGGTCGGCATGCTGCCGCTGGGTGACCGCACCAAGCTTGATCCCGCACTGATCGCGGTGGCCATCGACAATTCATTGCAGCGGCTCGGCACCGACTATGTCGATCTGTACCTGGCGCATCAGGACGACGATGCGCAGGACCAGGGCGCAGTGGCCGGGGCGTTTGATGCGGCCGTGCGCGCGGGCAAAGTGCGTGTGCTGGGCGCATCGAATTTCAGCGCGGAACGGCTGGGCAGTGCGTTGGCGGCGCAGGACGCGGGCGGTTTCAGCCGCTATCGCGCGCTGCAGAACGAATACAACCTGTTGGAACGCGGCGGATATGAGGGCGCGGTCCAGGATTTCTGCGTGGCCGAGGGCATTGGCATGACGCCGTTTTTCGGGCTGGCCTGTGGCTATCTGACCGGCAAGTATCGCAGCGCTGAAGACGTCAAAGGCGCGCGCGCCTATCGCGTGGGCAAATATGTCGATGGCGATGGCCCACGCGTGCTGGCCGCGCTGGACACGGTCGCCGCTGCGCACAACGCCACTTGCGCACAAGTCGCGCTGGCCTGGATCGCCGCGCAGCCGGGCATCGCCGCGCCGATCGCCAGCGCCACCAGCGTCGCCCAGGTCAATGACCTGCTGGGCGCCATCACGCTGACGCTGACCGGCGAAGATCTGGCGCTGCTGGATCAGGCCAGCACACCGCCGCTGCCGGTGTGACCGCACGGCGGCGACACTTGCCGCCGCGGCAATCGGCTGTCACAACGCGAAGGGATAAGGCGCTGACCATGCGCCCGTGAAAAAGGGTCGTCCGTGAGCTACGAATACGGCAGCAGCAGCCAGAACTTCACCTTTCCCAACCCGTTGCGCGAACACAACTTTTTCGTGGGCGCCGCGGTGGGCGTGACCGGGATTGCCGGGCTGGTGCTGTTGTTTCAGGCGCGGTTTGCACTGCATTCGGGCGCGCGCGTGCATGCACTGGCGGCGGCGGTGGTGGCGTTTGGGCTTATCGTGATCGCCGGATATCTGCTGTTTCAGCTGTTCAGCCAGCTGCGGTTCTTTTTCGGGCGTGGCCGCCCCGCCGGGCTGGCGCCGCAATTGGCGCCCGACGATCTTGGCACCAGTCCTGAAGCCGAAACGCTGCTGAAGGAAACGCTGCGCCAGCAGGCATTGGAATACCCCGAACCCGGTGATCCGCTGTCGGGACTGCTGTATTATCTGGTGCCCGATCTGATCTATGCCCCGCGCCCGGTGCGCGGCTTTGCCGAACGGCAGTTTCAATCGGGCATGCTGACCGCGGCGCTGCTGGCCGGGCTGGTGGTATCGGCGATCCTGGGCGGCGGGGGCGGCGAAAGTGCCGCGCGCGTGGCCAGCTGGGTGGCGATCGTGCTGCTGGTGGCCGCCGCGCCCGGGCTGATCAACCCAAAGGCGGGCAGTCCAAAGGCTGATCTGGGCCTGAACGTGCTGTCGATCCCGCAGATGGCCGGGCTGATCGCGTTTGCCGTGCTGGGCCCGGTGGTGATCGCGCTGATCGGCAGCGCACTGCCGCCGGCGCCGATCGCGATCGGCACCGGCATATTGCTGCTGTTGCTGGGCATGGCCGGGCTGCTGCACGCGCTGTTTTTTGCCGCCGTGCTGCGCCACCGCATGGCCGCACCATCGACTGCGGTCACCACCATCCAGGATACCTGGAACATATCGGTCAACCCGGCGATGATTTCGGCCGAATTCATGCGCGCGATGCAGGATGGCTGGTGGGAAAAAATCCCCAACCGCCGCTATTGCCGCACCGATCCGCAGGTCGATCTGCAAACGCGATCGGGGCAATTTCAGGGCAGCATGGTTGAAGAAACGCAGCCGGTGCCGTTCGTCATCGATGGTGCCGCCATCGATGGCCGCAACGCCGACCGGCCGTTTGCATCGGGCAACCCGCTGATCATCACCGCGATCAACGCCTATGCATTGGTGCTGGTGCTGGTGGCGACGGTTACCAGTTTTCTGGCCGTGGGGGCGCTGCTGGATGGCGGCGACGGGGTCGGGCCGTTGATCGTGTGCGCAGTATTTGTGTGGGCGCTGGCCAAGGCGGCGTTCGATGTCGCGCGGTTTTTGACGCTGCGGTTCGATTTCCGCTCAACGCTGATCTGGATGGACATGAATGGCAGCTTCACCGCCGCCGAAATCGCGCAAGGCAACCGCTATACCGCCAACCTGCACACCAGCAGCCAGGTCGTGCAGATCGAAGGCATGACATTCCGGCTGTGGGTGGCAGAGGTGCACACGGTCGCATTCGGCAAGGACGGCCAGCGTTTCATCGTGTCAATGATGGGCCAGCCCGATCTGGCACAGGCGCTGCTGCAACGGCTGAAAAACTTTATCACCAGCCAGGCCACGCTGGTTTCGCTTAGCAGCAGTGGCGATCAGGAACGGGCGCAACGCAGCGCGATGATGAATGCGCAGCTCAATCTGGGCAACACCACCCCGCCGCCACCGTTCGACCGCATCGGTCCACGCGGCGATCCGGATCAATAACGCATCACGCGTAGCGGCAGCCGCGCCGGCGAAACCAGATCCTGCGCCGCTTTCCAATCCGCCGACAGCCACAGGTCATAATCATCCGGACGCAGGATCGCCAGCAGCGTGGTAAGCCCCTCGGCCGGGTAAAGCCCGTCGCCATCAGTGGTGAGCATGGCATAGCTGGCCACATCGGAATCGCGCCAGATGCCGGCGATCGCAAACACTGCCGCACCTTCGACACCAAACCATCCTTTTGTGCCCCCGCCGCTGCCATAAAACGCGGTGGCCGGCACCAGGCAGCGGAATTCGGTGTGGCGCAATGTGCCGATCCAGAACGGGCTGTGCAGATTGCGCACATGCGTCACCGAATGTTCCCCACGCGGTGGCGGCGGCACGCCCCATTGGCGCGGCACCAGCCGCCGCCGCCGATCACGCCCGCGGATCACCACCGGGGCATAGCCGCCGGGCATGACCCCGCCGCCAGGCCAGACATCCCCGCCCTGCTCCGCCCCCAGCGCGGCCGCGATCTGTTCCGCGGTCATATCCAGCCGATAGGGCGCCGCTGCCATGGCCCCGCCTCAGCCGAGCCGCAGGCCAAGCTGCAACAGCAGTTGTGCCGCCTGATCGTGCGAAATCGTCGCCCCGCGAAACAGCCTGGCATCGACCAGTTGCAACCCGCCCAGATCGGCACCGCGCAAATCCGCCTTGTCAAATCGCGCGCCCGCCAGATTGGCATCGCGCAGGCTGCACTGGTCAAAGACGGTTTCGCGAAAATCGGCCTTGCGCAGATCGGCCTGGCCCAGATCGATGCGCCGCAGCGTCTGTTTGCGAAACGCATGGCCGGGCAGCTTGGCCGCGATCAGCAGGCATTCTTCAAACCGCAGGTCGATCGCCGTCGCATTGGACAGGTCCGCCCCGGTCAGCTTGCACCCGGTCAACGCAACCCCGGCCAGCCGCGCATTGCGAAACACGCTGTTGTTGAAATCGCACGAAACCAGCACCGCATCGGTCAGATCGGCGCCAACAAACCCCGCCATGGCGCCACGGCAGGCCTGCCAATGCGTGCTCTCCAGCCGGGCGCCGGCAAACTGCGCGCGACGCAGGTCGCAGCGTTCAAATCGCCACCCGGTCATATCCAACGCAGACAGATCGGCATCGGCCAGATCGCAATCCACCAATGCCGCCGCCCCGCCCGAGGCGACCAGCGCAGCGATGTCGGCGCGGGCGAGCGATTGATCGGCCACGGTGCGGTGGGGCGGGATATCATTCATGGTTTACAGCCCTGACGTGCGATGAGTTTTGACTGAGCGGCTGTGAGCCCCTCCCCTAAGGGGAGGGGTTGGGGAGTGGTGTCCAACGCCCGAATTTTCGCGCGCCATCGCAGCGTGGGACACCCCTACCCAACCCTTCCCCTGAGGGGAAGGGCTTTCCATTTTCGCGCATTGCACTGACTATCGGTGTTCTCGCGAGACGTTCGAACCCACGCTTATCGCTCCGTGAAGCATCGCGCGTGGCTGGCGGTCGGGACAAAGGCGCGCTAGCCTGGGTCGTCATTGCCAAAGGAGCCCCTCGTCCATGCGCCCGCTCGTTCGTCCGCTCACCACACTGCTCGTCGCCACCATGCTGACCGCGCCGGTTCATGCCAGACCGGCGCAAAAAACGGCCGACCGCGTGACCATCACCCGCGACGAATGGGGCACCGCGCATGTGCATGGCCACACCGATGCCGATGCGGTCTATGGCATGATCTATGCCCAGGCAGAGGACGATTTCCCCCGGATCGAGCGCAACTATCTGGTCAATCTGGGCCGGCTGGCCGAGGCGGAGGGCGAACCGGCGCTGTGGCAGGACTTGCGCCAGCGCCTGTTTATCAATCCCGCCGTGCTGCGCGCCGATTATGCCAAAAGCCCGCCGTGGCTGCGCACGCTGATGGTGGCCTGGGCTGCCGGGCTCAACGCGTATCTGGCCGATCATCCTGCGGTAAAACCCAAAGTGCTGACCCGGTTTGAACCGTGGATGGCGCTGGCCTTTACCGAAGGCAGCATCGGCGGCGATGTCGAACGCGTGCCGCTGTCGCAATTGCGCGCGTTTTACGAACACCGCCAGGTGGCGATGACCGCGCAGGAACGCGGGCTGGTGTGGCGTGAACCGGCGGGGTCAAACGGCATCGCCATCGCGCCGTCGCGTACTGCCAACGGCCATGCGCTGCTGCTGATCAACCCGCACACCAGTTTCTTTTTCCGGTCGGAACTGCAGATGACCAGCGATGCCGGGCTCAATGCCTATGGCGCGGTCACCTGGGGGCAGTTCTTTGTCTATCAGGGGTTTAACGCCCATGCCGGGTGGATGCACACATCCAGCGGGATCGACAATGTCGATGAATTTGCCGAAACCGTGGTCGACAATGCCGATGGTACAAAGTCCTATCGCTATGGCGCGGCGCTGCGCCCGCTGACGCAATCGCGGATCACGCTGCGCTATGCGAAGGGTGATGGCACGTTCGGCACGCGCAGCTTTGCCACCTGGGCCAGCCACCATGGCCCGATCGTGCGCGAAGATCACGGCAAATGGATCGCCTTTGCGCTGATGAACAAACCGGTGCCCGCGCTGCAGCAAAGCTGGCTGCGCACCAAAACGCACGATCTGGCATCGTTTCTGGCGGTGGCGGGCCTGCGCGCCAACAGTTCCAACAACACGCTGTTTGCCGATGACAAGGGTGAGATTGCCTATCTCCACCCGCAATTCGTGCCCATCCGCGATGCGCGGTTCGATTATACCAAACCGGTCGATGGCAGCGACCCGGCGACCGACTGGAAAGGGCTGCACGCGCTGGCCGATCTGCCCAGCGTGCTGCGCCCGGGCAATGGCTGGGCCTACAATTCCAACGATGCGCCGTGGCACGCCGCCGGGGCCGACAGCCCGGCCAAGGCCGCCTTTCCCGCCTATATGGACCAGGCCGGTGACAACCCGCGCGGGCCGCATGCGATGCGCGTGCTGGGCGACAACCGTGATTTCACAATCGATCGCCTGATCGGCGCGGCGTATGATCCGTGGATGCCGGCGTTTGATCATCTGTTGCCCCCGCTGATCGCGGCGGCCGCGGCCGACCCCGGCAATGCCGACCGGCAGGCGGCGATTGCGCTGCTGGCCGGGTGGGACCACCGCTGGTCCGCCACATCGACCGCCACCACGCTGGCGGTCAACTGGGGTGAAGCGCTGTGGGCCAAACGCGGCGACAACCCCGATCCAGAGGATGACAGCAATTCGGTCTGGGACTGGATGGAACGCCATGCGAGCCCCGCGCAACGGCTGGCCGCGCTGGACGAAGCCATGGCGCGTCTGAAGGCCGATTTTGGCGACTGGCGCGTGCCGTGGGGCGACATGAACCGGTACCAGCGCAACGACGGCGCGATCGAACAGGTGTTCGACGATGCCAAGCCCTCCACCGCCATCCCGTTCGCCAGCGCGCGCTGGGGATCGCTCGCCTCGTTCGGGGCGAAGCGTTATCCGGGCACCAAACGCATCTATGGCACCAGCGGCAACAGCTTTGTCGCCGCGGTGGAATTCGGCCCGCGCGTGGCGGCGCGCGCGGTCAGCATTGGCGGGGAAAGCAACGCCCCGGCATCGCCGCACTTTGCCGACCAGGTTGATCGGTATGCGCGGGGGGATTTGCGTAGCGTGCATTTCTGGCCGGAAGAGCTGGCCGGGCATGTTGCGTCGCGTGAGGTGTTGGTGCGGCGGTGATGGTGCTGGTCTGACGATGAAGACACACTCGTTGAAATTGTCGATTTGTGCAGGTTAACCGTCATCAAAGTCACTATATGCGGGGGATGACATCATGCGGTTTGCGGCAGGACTTTTCACGGCGGGCCTTTTGCTTGGCAGCGTGCTGGCATCGAGCGGGGCGCAGGCCAGTGACCTGATCCTGATCAACGGCAGGATCTACACCGCTGCGGCACCCCAGTGGGCAGAGGCGATTGCCGTGACCGGCAACACGATTGAGGCGGTGGGATCGAACGCGCAAGTTCTGAAAACCCGCAACGCCACCACCCGGGTGGTCGATCTGAAAGGGCAGATGGTGATTCCGGGGGTGACCGACAATCACACGCATCCGTGGTTCGGTTCGCTGGCGCTTACCCACCTCAATCTGTCGACCGAGTGGGCCAATATCCGGCCCGATGCCAACCGCGCCGACTATATCGCGCGGATCAGGGAATATGCCGCCGCGCATCCGGTGGAGCCGATCGTGTTTGTGCGCAGCGAATTTGACCGGCATCCGGGGCCGGCAATGGCGATCCTGGATGAGGCGGTGCCCGACCGGCCGGTCGTCGTGCATCATGTCGATGAACATTGGCTGTGGGTCAATTCCAGGGCGCTGGCGCTGGCCGGGATCACCGACGCGCCGTTGCCCGATCCGCTGGAGGAAAGCTATATCGAGCGTGATGCCCAGGGCCATCCCACCGGCGTGCTCGACGAAGCGGCGATGGAGGTGATGGAGCGCGCACTGCCGCCAATGCCGATGGATGAACAGGTGCGTATCCTGGAGGCGGGCGAGCACTATCTCAACAGTCTGGGCGTGACCAGCGTAGCGGCGATGACCGGCGGGCTGAATGAATTGCGCGCCTGGGATGCGATCCGCAAACGCGGCGAACTGACGCTGCGCGTGCGCCAGTCGTTTGGCGCAGTGGCCGTCAACCACCACATGACCGACGCATTTTTCGCCGATCTGGAAACCGCGCGCACCACCTGGCACAATGACTGGCTGTCGGCCAATATCGTCAAATTCTTTATGGACGGCGATCCGACCCCACCGCTGTACAAAGCGGCCGATTACAACGCGCTGATCAAGGAACTGGATAAACGCGGATATTACATCGTGTCGCACGCGCTGACCGCCGAAGGTGTGAAGATGGCGCTTGACGGGTATCAGATCGCGCAAGCGGCCAATGGCCAGCACGACGCGCGCTTTCGCATCACCCATGGCGAGCGCATCAATGCGGAAGATCTGCCGCGCCTGGCCCAATTGCATGTCGTGCTCAGCACGCAACCGGCGTTCTGCTGCGAATACGGCGGGAAGCCAAGCCAGATGGACAACCCATGGCGCACCGTGCTGAACAGCGGCGCGGCGATCGTGTTTGACAGCGACTGGCCCTGTTCATGGCCGGCAGACCCGGTTGCCGGGATCGAACAGGCGGCCAACCGCTGGATCTATCGCCAATATGACGCGCATGGCCCGGTCGGCAGCCTGAAACACGATCATCAACCCGAAGAAGCTGTCAGCCCGGAAGCGGCGCTGATCGCCTATACCCGCACCGCGGCCTATGCGAACCATACCGAGGCAAAGCTTGGCACGCTGGAGGCGGGCAAGCTGGCCGATATCGTGGTGCTGACGAAAAACATCCTGGAACTGCCAAAGGAGCAAATTTCCAGCGCGCGGGTAGCGGCGACGATCGTCGATGGAAAGCTGGTCTACGGCACGCTGTGACGGACATGATTGCGCGAACGGACAGCGCGACCCCTGCCTTTGCAACGTCACCAAACCGCGATAGGTCAGGGTGATGACCGATCATGAAGCCACGATTGCCGCCACGCTGGCCGAACTGAACCGGCTGTATGACAGCGCGGTTGCCACTCTGCGCGCCGACATTGCCGCGTTTGCCGCCGATGGCACGGTGCCACCGCCGTCACGGCGCGATGACGGGGCCTATGCCTATCCCGAATTGCGGATCGATCTGGCCGCCGATCCGGACAATCTGTCCACCGGCCGCGCGTTTGGGCGGCTGACGCAGCGCGGGACCTATACCACCACCGTGACGCGGCCGGTGCTGTTTGGCGATTATCTGGGCGAACAGTTGCGGTTGATCCTGGAGGATTATGACGTCGCGCTGACGGTGCGCGCGTCGGCCCAGGAAATCCCGTTTCCCTATGTGCTGGATGGTGCTTTCGGGGCGGAGATCGGTGTGGTGCGGCCGCAGGATCTGGCGCGGCATTTTCCCACCACCGAACTGGCGGCGATCGGGGATGAAATTGCCGATGCCGAATATGTGATTGGCGACGGGCCGATGCCGCTGTCGCTGTTTGACGGGTTGCGCACCGATTTCAGCCTGGCGCGGCTGGCGCATTACACCGGCACGCGCGCTGAGGATTTTCAACGGTTCATCCTGTTCACCAATTACCACCGCTATGTCGATGAATTTGTTGATTGGGCCGGGCGGCAGCTGGATGGCACGCGCTATGTCGCGCTGACCGGCGCGGGCGGGCTGTCGATCGATGCCGCGACCGACGATGCGCGCGCGCGGCTGTCGGACACCGCCTGGCGCCGGCACCAGATGCCCGCCTATCACCTGGTTGCACCCGACAGGTCGGGGATCACGCTGGTAAATATCGGGGTCGGGCCATCGAATGCCAAGACGATCTGCGACCACCTGGCGGTGCTGCGGCCAGAGGCGTGGCTGATGATCGGGCATTGCGGCGGACTGCGCCCCACCCAGCAGATCGGCGATTATGTGCTGGCGCATGCCTATCTGCGCGATGACCATGTGCTGGACCCGGTGCTGCCGCCCGAAATCCCGATCCCGGCGATTGCCGAGGTGCAGGTCGCGCTGCAGACCGCGGCCGAACAGGTCAGTGGCATCGGCGGTACCGACCTGAAACGGCGGATGCGCACCGGCACCGTGGTCACCACCGATGACCGCAACTGGGAACTGCGCTTTTCGCATTCGGCGCGTCGGCTCAGCCTGTCGCGTGCGGTCGGGATCGATATGGAATCGGCGACGATCGCCGCGCAGGGTTACCGCTTTCGCGTGCCCTATGGCACGCTGCTGTGCGTGTCGGACAAACCACTGCACGGCGAAATCAAGCTGCCGGGCCAGGCCAACCGTTTTTACGAAGAGGCGATTGCCGCGCATCTGGCGATTGGCACCACCGCGTGTGAACTGCTGCGCCAACAGGGCGCGAAACTGCATTCACGCAAATTGCGCGCGTTTAACGAGCCGCCGTTCCGGTGATTGTGTTCATGATGCGTTTTTTCGAATGGACGTGAGCCCCTCCCCTCAGGGGAGGGGTTGGGGAGGGGTGTCCGACGCTTGAATTGTCGCGCGCCGTCGCGGCGTCGGACACCCCCACCCAACCCTCCCCCTGAGGGGGAGGGCTTTGAAGTCGGCGGTGCTTATCGCGCTGCGCTGGCCAGATGGGGCCGGTTGGCGGGGCTGAACACTTCGTTGCCGATGGTGTCGAGCGCCAGGCGATAGCTTTTCACCACCAGCGCAAACACCGATGGATCGATGCCGCGGCCGGTGATCACATCCCAGGTGACGTTGATCGACTTGTCGGGCGCGACGGTGACCGCGCCAAACCGGTTGTCGCGCACAAACGCGGCGGCGGCAGCGGCGTCGAACGGTTTTTCAGGCATGAAGCTGGCGTTGAATTGCAGCGACTGACAGCCGGCGTGGCTGATCTCGTTGCAGTCATAGAACACCACTTGCGTGGTCCAGCCGCCGATGCTGGCGCGGATCAGCGGATCGCCGCTGTCATCATGCGTCAGTACGGCGCGATGGCCGGCCGCCTGCAACGCGGCCAGCACGCCAGCGGGTTCGGCCGCTGCAACCGCATCCGGCACAGCAGCGATGGCAGGCGCGGCGGCAAAAGCGGGGGCAGACACCGCCACGGCCAGCGCGGCAAACAGCAGGGGACGGATAATCGGGGCACACACCGATTTCATGGGCAGACATCCTCAGGATATGTTTTTTGTTATGTCCCGAACGTCTCATAAACCCATGCTGGCGGCAAGCGCCGTTTTTGGGGCCGTTAGCCCCCGCCACCAACCGCGTCGTGCGCCAGGAACGCCACCAGCGCCGCACCCAGATCGGGCAGTGTCACGCTGCTCATATGCGTGCCGCGAATGGTGGCGCGTTGTGCATGGGGCAAGGCCTGTGCCAGCCGGTCGGCCGATCCGTTGTCGTTGTCCTTATCGCCGCACACCACCAGCGTTGGCATGGTGATCGCCGCCAGCGCAGCCGGCGCGGTGTCATCCATGGTATCCAGCAGCAGGCGCAAGGCGACCCGGTCGGCGCCAGTGCTTTTCAGGAACTGCTGCGCGGTATAGGCCGGATCGCCGGGGCGGACGGTGCCGAACCGGTCGATCACGTCGCGAAAAAAGGCGCTGCGGCCGGCCCAGCCGGACAGCCCTTCCAACCCCATACCCGCCAGCACCAGGCGACGCGGGCGCACCCCGCGCAAAACGCTGCGCGCCGCCGTGCGCGCACCCAGCGAAAAGCCAACCAGATCGAAATCTGTCAGCCCCAGATGCGCCACCAGCGCGGCCAGATCGCGCGCGAGCACATCGGGCGGATAGGCGGCCGCGTCGTGCGGTGCCGCGCTGCCGCCATGTGCGCGCAGATCGGGCATCACACAGGCAAAGCCCGCGTCGGCCAGTTGCGCCGCGGTGCCAAACCGCACCCAGTTTATCTGGGCATTGGAAAACAGCCCGTGCAACAGCACCACCGTCCGCGCCGGGGTGCCGGCAGCAGCCGGATCGGGGCCAATCCGGGTGAGCGCCAACGGCAGGCCGTCGAAGCCCGGAAAGGTTTCGGGCATCATCGTCACGCCAGCAGTTTATAACCCGAAAACAGCAGCACCATCGCCAGCACCGGGCGCAGCACCCGGTCGGGCGACCGGCTGGACAGCAGGCTGCCGGCGACGACCCCGGGGATCGAACCAACCAGCAGATTGACCAGCAGCAGCCCGTTGACATCACCGATGAACCAGTGCCCGAACCCGGCCACCATGGTCAGCGGCACGGCATGGGCAATGTCGCTGCCGACAATCCGCGACACCCGCAAGGCCGGGTACAGCATCAGCAGCGCGGTCACCCCCATCGCGCCCGCGCCCACCGACGTCAGCGTGACCGCCGCGCCCAGGCATGCGCCCAGCACGATCGTCGGCCACCGCGACGGGGTGGCTTTGGCGGGGTGGTACCGTTTGGCCAGTTGAGCCAGCTGTTCCTGAAACAGCGTGGTAAGTGCGGTAATGATCAGCATCACACCCAGCACCACCAGCATCGTATGGTTGGCGGCACGCGGCGGATGGCCGATGCCCGATATGATCATCAAGGTGACCACCGCTGCCGGAACGCTGCCGCTGGCCAGCCGGCGCACGATCACCCAGTCGATTGTGGCGCGCCAGCCGTGGACCAGCGATCCGGCAATTTTGGTGGTGGAGGCAAACAGCAGATCGGTGCCCACCGCGGTGGCGGGGCTGACGCCGAACATCAGCACCAGCAGCGGGGTCATCAGCGAACCGCCGCCGACCCCGGTCAATCCGACCAGAAACCCGACCAGGAGCCCCGCAATGGCGTGAAGAACATCGAAGTGCGCCAGCATTACGGATCCCGGACCTAGAGCATTTTCAAGGCAGGTGACATCACCTGCCGATTTGGAAAATGCGACAAACCAATAATCCCGGAGCGCGCGATCCGATGGAATCGGATCGAAAAGCACCCCAGCAACACCGATCATCACCATCGGAAACCACCTATACCGGCGAAACCAAAGTCTGTGCAATGGCGAAACGCACAATCTCTAGTTCCATGCTAGACAAATTTGCTTTCCCCCGGCGCGCCTGTCCCACATTCCTACACAGGCCTGGCGGTTGATCGCTTGCACAGCGGGCAACGCGGGGTGTAAAACGCCTTGGTGAAACCCGCTGATCACGCCACCACTGGGATTGGAGACCGGTTCAGGGCCGGTGGCGATCAGCGCGTTTATTCCGCGCGATTTCATGATTTTGCCGATCCCGGCCGGCGGCAGTGGCTGGCCATCATGGGCGCTGCGATGGCCATCGCAGGCTCCGCCAATCCTGCGCACGCCGCAACCGCCGCAACATTTACCGCCACCGCCGATCAGCCGTTGCGATTTGGGACAATGGTGACGGTCGGCAGTGGTTCACGCACCGTCGGCGCCGATGGTTCAACCAGCAACAACAGCGTGTTTCCACTGGGCGACCGCAGCAGCGGCCCGGCGCAGTTCACGATGACCTATGCCCGCGCCAGCAATGATCGCAGCACCTATCAGCTGATCTTTCAGTTCAGCCTGCCCGCGGCGCCCAATGTCAGTGCGTCCGGGGTCCAGGGCAGCCTGACCAACTTTACCACCGATCTGCCCGGCGCAGCGACACTCCAACCCGGCGCCACCGCGGTCTATACCTTGCCCAATTGCGTCGCGGCGACCTGTTCGGTCACATTTCATGTTGGCGGCACGCTGAATGTCACCCGTGCCAGCGGTGGCGCGACGCTGAGTTTTCCATTGCTGCTGCTGACCACGGTCACCACGGTTTTCGGATGACGGGTGTTCGGATGATACCGCGCGTGCAGTGGCACCGGATTGCGACATTGATCGCTACTGCGCTGTGGCTCGCCACCGCAGGGGCGGCCCCGGCCCTGGCATCCGGCACGCAATCGGGCGCGAACGGGGTGGCCAGCGCGACAGTGATCCGGCCGCTGGGGGTGATCGCGCTGACCGACATGGATTTCGGCACGATCACCCATGCCCCCGGCGCTGGTGGCACGGTCACGGTCAGTCCCGGGGTCGCCGGCGCCACATTCGGTGGCAATGCCGGCGCGGTATGTGCCGGAGCGGATTGCGCATTGCCCCATGCCGCAGGGTTTGCCGTCAGCGGCGAACCGCTGCGCAATTACAGCGTGCAATTGCCCGCCACCATCACTGCCCATGCCGCCGGCGGCGCGCCGGCGCTGAACGTGGGGACGCTGACCATGCGCTTTGTCAGCGGCGGCACGGGCCCCCGGCTGGACCAGACCGGCACCGACCATTTCGACGTCGGCGGCACGATCACCCTGCCCGCCGATCTGCCCGCCGCGCGGTACCGCGCCAGCTTTGTCGTGGTCGTCAGCTACATCTGATCCCGCGCTGTACTGGCGTGCAGTCATCCCTCCTGTTGGCTGACCGGTGGTCGCGCGCACCGCCGTGGCGCGCCAGCCATTGCGGCATGGAAACAGCGCCCATGCATATCGGCACAGCCGATCGCCCGCGCGGGTTTACCCATTGGCCGTGGTGCACACCCGGATTTATCGGCCGGATTCAAGACCAAACCGCGTCGATGCAGCAGCGCGCACAACTATGGATAGTTAAGGATTAACGTTAAGTTGCATTAAGTTTTTTTGATATTAACCAATAAATCGGCGTAAATTTACCGATTTTTATGCTTGGTTATCAATTTTTTGGAATTTCTTAAATAAAATCTACAGCGCGGTAAGTATACTACCTAAGCAATCTTTCAAGTCGAACACGTATTACCACCTAATCGCAGGGTGAGTGGCGCAGACCGCGGCCGACCATCCGGTGATCATTGGGGAACATCCGTGCCGGGCAGACGGGACTGTCCGCACCTTCGATCTGGGGATTTGGCTTATGAAGAAGATTCTGTTTTCGGCGCTCGTCGCGCTGACCGTGACCGCTCCGGCCTATGCCGCCACTGGCAACACCTCGACCGCCGCGGGCGCCGCAGCCGCCAACGTGATCACGCCGATCGTGCTGACCCACGTTTCTGGCGCAACGCTGAATTTCGGCAGCTTCACCACCGGCACCGGTGGTTCGGTTTCGGTTGACGCATCCGGCGCCGGCGTGACCGGCGGCGATGTCAGCTTTGTGCCCGGCACGTCCGAAGCCGCTGACCAGTTCACCGTTCTGGGCGACAAATCGCGCAGCTTTTCGATCAGCACCACCGGCGGCACGGTTGCCAACGGCGCCACCACGATCGCGTTCAGCACTGTGCCTTCGGCCGCAGCAGGCACGACCAGCGCGACCGGCACTGCCGGTTTCTCGGTCGGCGGCACGCTGACAGTGATCGGCACCGAAGCAGCGGGCGCCTATACCGGCACCTACAACGCCACGGTCACCTACAACTGATCGATCGCGCACAACCCGGGTGATCCTGCTGTGGATCACCGTGGCCAGACCGACCAGGGCATGCAGGCAAATGGGGGGAAACATCCCGTTTGCCTGCCTTCCCCGGCCCGGTGCGCCAGGATGAGGTCTTATTTATGAAACATCGCATTCTTTCCGCCGTCGCGATCGGCCTGGCGCTTGGGGCCATTCCGGCCGGCAACGCGTTTGCCGCATCGGGCAACACGTCGACCGCTGCTGGCACGGTTACGGCCGCGGTTGTCGCACCGATCGTGCTGACCCACGTCACGGGCGCCGCGCTCAGCTTTGGCAAATTCACGGTCAGCACCGGCGGCACCGTGGTGGTTACCGCCGCCAGCGCCGGATCGACCACGGGCAGCGTCAACTTTGTGCCCGGTGGCACGGTGGTGACCGCTGACCGGTTTACGGTGGCCGGTGACAATTCCCGCAGCTTTTCAATCACCACCACCAACAGCACGATCAGCAATGGTGCGCGCACCATGGCATTTACGACCACCCCGTCGGCCGCCACGCTCACGACCAGCGCAACCGGCACGGCGGCATTTACCGTCGGCGGCACGCTGACCGCGGTCGGCACCGAAACCCCGGGCAACTACACCGGCACGTATAACGCGACGGTCACCTACAACTGACCCAAGCGGCGCAATCGCGCCTGGAACACTGGAAAAACGGCACAGGGCCGATGCGGGGGATCACACCCCCTGCATCGGCCCTGATTGCGTTTTTCACGTATTTTTACTTAAGCAAACGTGCCTAACCGGTTGTTAACCATATTCGCTTACTTCCCGTTTTGCAGGCAGCGGGCGGGCAGCGATCATCGTCGATGATACCGACCAGCCCCGCATGACTGCACGGGAAACAGCGATATGGCGCCTGGCGCCATCGCAACATGGACGGGGCCTTTCGATGATCATGAACACGCGCATTTTTGGGGTTGCAGCAACGATCGCCATGCTTGGCACCGTTTCGGCTGCGCATGCCGCCACCGGCAACACGTCGACCGCAGCTGGTACCGCGTCGGCCACTATCGTCGCGCCGATCGTGCTGACGCACACCGCTGGCGCATCGCTCAATTTTGGCAAGTTCACCACCGGCACTGGCGGCACCGTGGTGGTCGCGTCCAGCGGCACCGGTTCGGTGACCAGCGATGTCGGCTTTGTGCCCGGTTCGGCCACCACGGCTGACCAGTTTTCGCTGACCGGCGACACCAGCCGCGCGTTCGGCATCACCACCACCAACGGGACCATCAGCAATGGTTCGAAAACGATGAGCTTTACCACCGCGCCGTCGTCGGCCAGCGGCACGACCACGACGTCGGGCACTTACAGCTTTTCGGTTGGCGGCACGCTGACCGTGGTCGGCACCGAAACCGCCGGCAGCTATACCGGCACCTACAACGCGACCGTAGTTTACCAGTAAACAGCGCGCGGCTTGGCTGATCCAAGAAGGAACCGGATCATGCACAAGATCATTCGCACCATCGCGGTCATGGCGGCCTGTGTCGGCGCGCTGGCCGGGCATGCCGCGATGGCCGCTTCCGGCAACACCAAAACTGTTGCCGGAACCGCCAGCGCGCAGGTAACCGCGCCAATGCAACTGGTGGCGACGGGCGCGATGCAGTTCGGCAAGATTGCCCAGCCCGTCACCGGTGGCACGCTGACCATGTCGCCCCAGGGCACATTGACCAGCACCGGTGACATGGGCACATCCAGCGCGATCGCTCAAACCGGGACACGCAGCGCGGCCAGCTTTACACTGACCGGCGCACCATCCGCGCTCTATGCCATCTATGGCGTCAGCCAGGTGACGATCAGCAACGGCGCGGCGAAAATGACGCTGGGCCAGTTCACCACCAACGTGACCTTTGCGATTGGCCAGATCGCCACCAACGGCACCGCCGCGTTCTCCATTGGCGGCACACTGACCGCAACGGCCGGTCAGGCAGTGGGCACTTATACGGGGACATTTCCGATTACGGTGGCCTATTACTGACCTGCCCACTTGATCATACCGTAAATCTACTTATCGCTCGCGGAGAGGGTTAACCCGCGTCACGTCCACAGGAGTGAAACAGCGATGATCGTGCAACCGGCCAGCCGGTTTTGCCTGTCCGGCGCAGTGCATCGGCACATCAGGCGGGGGATGTTGCTGTGCGCAGGCGCGCCGGCCATCGCGCTGGGCCAGGTTTCCAGCGTGCCAGCGGTTGATGACCCGGGCAATACCAAGGCGGCACCGGCGACCAGCAGCGCGAACGCCGCGCAGGGTACCGCCCCCGCAGCCATTCCGACCGGATCGGTCGGCGGGATGGGCGACATCAATCTCTATCCCAAACGCGTGGTCATCGATGACCGCAACCGCGTCGCCAGCGTCGGCGTGTACAACAAGACCGGCAACACCGGCGATTATGACATCGCAATTGCCGACATGATGATGACCCGCGAAGGCCGGCTGGTGGAACCGGCCTCGGTCCCGGCGGATGACGCCACCCGCGCCCGGCTGAAAGGCGCGGGCGAAATGGTGCGCTGGTCGCCACACCGCTTTACCCTGCCCGGCAATGAATCGCAGATGGTGCGGATCATGGCGCGCGTGTCGCCCGATCTGCCGGCCGGCGAATACCGCACGCACTTTTCGGCGATCGCGGTGCCACCGGGCGACGAAGGCCTGACCATTGACGAAGCCACCAACGGCCGCGCATCCAGCAGCGGCATCGGGGTGAAGATCACGCCGCGGTTCGGCATTTCGATCCCGGTGATCATCCGCGTCGGCGATACCACGCTGACCGCCGGGCTGACCGACCTGGCGGTGCTGACCAGCGCCGACGGGCAACGGCAGATCCGGTTGACAATCACCCGCAGCGGGACGCGATCGGCGTTTGGCGATATCACCGTGACCGCGCCCGGCGCGCCAAAACCGGTGGCGGTGGTCAAGGGCGTCGGCGTCTATACCGAAGTCGATCAGCGCACCGTGACCGTGCCGGTCGATCCCGCGCTGGATGCGCGCTTTGTCGCGCACGGGGCAAAGCTGACGGCAGCGTATGTCGATGACGACTTTGCCCCCGGCAAGACGATCGCGCGGCAGGACTTCACCGTTCCGTGATCCGGATGGGGGCACCCCCATTGATCCCTGACGCGACATCCGGCGTGACCCCTGCCCTGCGCAAACACGTGATCAGCATCATGCCCGGGCGCCCGTCCGGCGCGGTACGCTGGGTGGCCGGGATGGTGCCGGCGGGTGCGCTGTTTGCATTGCCGGTTGCGGCAGTCGCGGCGCCATCCCCTGCGCCATCCCCCGCGCCAGCACCATCACCCGGCCTGCCGCAGACCGTTTCATCGGCGGCACCGCCGCCAGCGGCCACCGCGGGCCGTGCCGCCAGCCCCGGCCAGGCGGTGGCCAATGCCTATCCGGTGCTGACCGAAAACGACGAACTGATCCTGGAAATCCGCACCCAGCATCGCGAAATGACCGATACCATCACCGCGCATGGCACGCGCGGCGCGGTCTATCTGCCGCTGGGCGATCTGGCCCGGTTTCTGGATCTGCAGATCACCATCAGCGATGATGGCAATTACGCCAGCGGCTGGTACCTGTCCCCATCGCGCACGATATCGATCAACCTGCGCGCCGGCACGATCACCCAGGGTGGCAAGGAAGCGCCGCTGCCGAAACGCGATTTTGCCGCGCACGACGGTGAAATGTGGATCCGCGCAGACCGGCTGGCCGACATTCTGCCGATCGCGGTCCTCACCGATCTGCGCGCACAGACGGTGGTGATCAAGACGCTGGAACGGTTTCCGTTCGAACAGCGGCTGGACCGTGAAAACGCGCGCGAACGGCTGGCCAATGCCGGCGGCCACGCCCCGCCGCCGACGTATCCGCGCCAGCAGACGCCCTATCACCTGTTCGACGCGCCGATTGGCGAGGTGGAGCTGCGCGCGGCAGGCAGCGACGGAATCAGAACGCATGTGGAAAGCGATCTGCGCGCGTCGGGCGATCTGCTGTTCATGACCGCGCGTGCCTATGCCAGCCTGTCATCGGCCGACGGGCTGGTGGCCGCGCGGCTGCAACTGGGCCGGCGCGATCCCGACGCGCGGCTGCTGGGGCCGTTGCACGCCACCGAATTTGCCCTGGGCGATGTCGCCAGCGCATCGCTGCCGCTGGGTCTGCGCGGGGTGGCGGGCCGCGGTTTTGCGCTGACCAACGAACCGCTGGAACGCGCATCGGTGTTTGAAAAGATGGATTTCCGCGGCGAACTGCCATCGGGATTCGAAGTCGAGCTGTATCGCAACGACACGCTGGTCGGATCAACCCGTGATGCCGTGGCCGGGCAGTACGAATTCCTGCATGTGCCGGTCGATTTCGGGCTGAATGTGTTCCGCCTGGTGTTTTACGGCCCGCAGGGCCAGCGGCGTGAAGAAGTGCGGCGGATCAGCGTCGGCGACGGGCGACTGGCCAAGGGCGCGTTCACCTACAACGTGTTTGCAGTGCAACGCGACAAGACGCTGATCAACGTCAGCCCGCCGGGGTTTCAGCCATCGCAGGGCTATGGCACCTGGCGCGGCGGGGTGGCGATGCAATATGGCCTGACCAGTGCGCTGACCGTGGTGGGCAGCGGCGCGCTGTACCAATGGGGCGGACGGTCGCAATGGCTGGCATCGGCGGGGCTGCGTTCCGGGCTGGGCGGATTTGCCGCCAAGCTGGATGCCGCGATCGGCAGCGGTGGCGGCACCGCGGTCGAATTGGGCGTGGCGGGCCGCCTGCTGGGCGCCAGCGTGGTCGCCACCCACGCCGAATATGGCCACGGCTTTATCGACGAGGTGCGATCGCCCGGCAATCTGCCGCTGAAATCGATGAGCCAGTTCGATCTGGCCAAGACGCTGCACGTGGGCAACCGCACGTTTCCGCTGGCGTTCAGCTGGCAACGGCTGGCCTATGCCAATGGCCAGGTCAGCAACATTGCCGCGTTTCACCAGACGATGACCGTGGGCCGGGTGATGGCCACCAATGTCATCAACTATACCGACACCGCCAGCCCGGGCACCGCCACCACCCACACCACCACCGGCACGTTCGATCTGGCAACCTTTGCCGGCAGCCACACGCAGTTTCGCGGCCAGGTCGGGTACAGCCTGGGGCCAAGGCCCGGGCTGACCTCGCTCGGCGGGGAACTCGCGCGCGATATCGGCCACGACACCACGGTGCGCGCCGGCATCAACCGGACCTTTGACAACCACCAGACCACGCTGGGCCTGTCGGCCACGCGCAAGTTCGGGCCGGTCGCGCTGGCATTTGATTCGACGTATGTCATGCCGATCAAAAGCTTTGCCTTTACGCTGCGGCTGGGGGTCAGTTTCGGGCGCAATCCATTGAGCGGGCGGATGTTCGTGGCCCGGCCGGGATTGTCGAGCAGCGGCGCGGTGGCGGTGCGGGCATTTACCGACAGCAATGGCAACGGGGTGTTTGATCCGGGTGAGGAAACCATTGCCAACGCGGCTTTTTTCACCGCATCGCAGCACGTGACGGCAGGCCGCGACGGGACCGCGATGCTGACCGGGATCGGCGATGGCAACCGCACCGCGGTGCGCATCGACAGCGCCAGCCTGCCCGATATCGCGATGGCGCCGGCGCGCCCGGGGGTGGAAATCGTCGCCCGCCCCGGCCGCATCCCGGTGGTCGATTTCGCGATCGAACGGCTGAGCGATATAGAGGCCACCGCGGTCTATGCCGATGGCAGCCACAAACGCGGGGTGGCCGGGCTGGTGCTGCAACTGGTCGATCGCAATGGCCGCCTGATGGCGCACGCGCGCAGCGAAAATGACGGTTTCACGCTGATGGAACAGATCCGCCCAGGCGATTACACGCTGCAAATTGCCCCCGACCAGGCGCGCAATCTGAAAATCCGGCTGGTCAGCGACGGTCATGTCCATGTCGGCATCGATGGCAAGCCGGTGCGCATGAAAATCGTCGTTGCACCGCAATAGGCATGCTGCGGGGGCGAACGATTGCGCTTTTCATCGGCGATTTCATTGTTACTATAGTTAGTACGCGCCGGGGCGCGGTTGCAAGTTCTCGCCATCATCCCCGGGAGAGGAACAGACCAGCATGGGCTCTGCCATACCATCGGTTCGCAGCATTTCCGATCTGGCGCGGATTGCCGGTGTTTCGGTATCGACGGTGTCGCGTGCACTGACCGGCAAAGGCACGCTGAACCAGTCTACCCGCGACCGCATCCGCGTGATCGCCGCCGAGCACGGATTTCAGCTGAATGTCGCGGCGCAAAACCTTCGGCTGGGCCGGACCGGCGCGATCGGCATCCTGCTGCCACTGGGCCACGAACGCAAGCAGGCGTTGTCGGACCCGTTTTTTTCGGCGCTGTTCGGCCATATTGCCGAGGCTTTGGCCGGGCACGGTTATGATCTGCTGCTATCGCGCGTGGTGCCGCAGGGCGATGACTGGCTGGGTGAATTTGTGCGTTCGGGGCGCACCGACGGGATCATCATGATCGGCCAGTCGGACCAGAATGCGGCCATCAACCGGGTCGCTGCACACTATCGTCCGTTGGTGGTGTGGGGTGCCTATTCACCTGAGAACGCCTATACCTCGGTCGGGTCGGACAACCATGCCGGGGGCGCGATGGTCGCACGCCACCTGGTGCAGCGCGGCTGCCGGCGGCTGGCGTGGTTCGGCCATGCCGATGCGCCCGAATTCGCCGCGCGTCAGGCCGGTTTTCTGTCAGCGCTGCCCGCTGACATCCGCGCCGATACCGCGATCGTGCCGATGCCGATCACGCCAGAGGGTAGCCTGGCCGCAGCGCGCGCGTGGTTTGCCGCGGGCAACCGCGCCGATGGCGTGTTTGCCGCGAGTGATATTGGCGCGATCAGCGTGATCGCCGCCGCGCGCGAAATTGGCCTGTCCGTGCCCGACGACATCGCAGTCGCCGGGTTTGACGACATTACGCTGGCCCAGCTGACCAGCCCGCCGCTGACCACCGTGCGCCAGGATATCGAAGGTGGGGCACGCATGCTGGTGGACCTGCTGATCCGGCGCATGGTCGGCGCGCAGACCCAATCGGTGCAGTTCCTGCCCCAGTTGGTCGTGCGCCAAAGCGCCTGACCCGCAAATGGGTGCCGGGCGAGTCCTGAGACCCGCCCGGCAGCGGATCAGAACGATCCGTGCAGACGTACCCCGAACGTGCGCGGTGGCGCCATATAGGCGTTCTGCGTGCCCGTTTGCAGCGGGGTTTCAAACACCTGCGTGGCATAAGTCTTGTTGGTCAGGTTCTGCACCCAGCCTTCGACCGTAAAGCGATGGGCGAACTTCACGCCCAGATTGGCGTTGAGCAGCCCCACCGGCCCCTGCACGTTCATCCCGGCGACATTGTCGAGCTGGCTGCTGGCGTACTGGTACTGCACCCGGCCCAGCAGATCGACGCTGTCGTTCAGCGGCGTGTTCAGCGTCAGCCCGGCATTGGCGGTAAGGCGCGGGGCAAACCGGAACCGCGATCCCGACAGCACCGGATCGATATTGGCATCGACGCCGTACTGTGCATGCGGCAGCCAGGTGGCATCGGCGTTCAGCGTCAGCGCCTTGCTCAGCTGGAACGTGTTTTCGATCTCCGCACCATAATCAACCGCCGATCGCGCGTTGAGCACGGTAAAGCGCAGACCCACGAACTGCGCGATCTGCAGGTTTTTCAGATCATAGTAGAACAGCGACACGTTGGTCCGCCCGCGATGACCCAGGTACTGGACCTTGGCACCCAGTTCGAACGCGTTGATCGTTTCCGGCTTGTAGGTTGGCACTAGCGGCGCGGCTGTGCCGGTCGCGCCGGCAATCGCGGCGATCAGGTGCTGATAGGGTACCGGCAGCGTGGCGAAATAGGCCGCGTTGTTGAGCACGCCACCGGCGCCGTTTTCATCCATGTTGACCCCGCCCGCCTTAAAGCCGCGGTTGTAGGTGGCATAGACCATGGCATCGGGGGACAGTTTGTACTGCAGCCCGAATGTGCCCGAAAACGCCTTGTCGGTGTGGCCGACGTCATAGGCCGGCGCCGGCTCCAGGTTAAGCAGCGTGGCCCATTCGTTGGGAATGCCGTTGGTGTAGGTATAGTTGAACGCGCCGCGCTTGTGTTCGATCGAATAGCGCAGGCCCGCAATCACGCTGAACTGATCAGTGACCTTGAAATCGCCATGCGCAAAGGCGGCATAGGAATCGGTCGATCCGCGCATCGCTTCGGATTCGATGCGGCCGGGGGTGGCATCGGCGGTGCCCGGCGGCAGACCTTTTGAGCCCAGCACGGCGTTCCAATAGGCCTGCGCCTGAACCCCGTTGTACAGCGAGCGACCCGATGTCAGACGTTCACTTGACGCAAACGCGCCAATCAGAACGTCTGCGTTCAGCGACGGGATGCGCGTGTTGTAAGTCAGTTCCTGCGACAGGAACCGGCTGTGGAAATCCTCATCATAGGGCAGCACGTCGGCGCCCGAAAAATCCGCATCCTCACCCAGTTGCGCCACGTCGAAATGGCGGTAGGCGGTTACCGATTTCAGCGTGCCTGCGCCCACCGCCGCGTCGATCAGCAGCGTCGTGCCGTAATCCTTGGTCGACTGATAGCCCAGGCGGTTGAGCGAAACCTGAAACTTGGATGCATCGGTCGATGGCAGTTTCAGTCCCAGCGCGCGGGTCAGCCCGTCGATCAGCGGCGCGGTCGGCCCGGCCACCACGCGCGCAGTGGCGTAACAGCAATCGCCGTGGCTGCGCGAATAATCGCCGATCAGGCGGACGGTGACGGCCGATGACGGCTGCCACAGCAATTGCGCCTTGACCGCGTTGGTGGCGTTGCTGTTGACCGAATGGCCGGTGTTCACATCGGTGAAATAGCCATCGGTGCTCGACGTCAGGCCGGATACCCGCAGCGCCAGGTTGCTGGCCAACGGCACGTTGATCGACCCGCGCAGCGCATAGGCGTTGTAATTGCCATAAGTCGCGTCAAACGAACCGCCGATCGCGGTGGTTGATGGCTTCGTCGATGCCAGCAGCAGCGCGCCGGCGGTGGTGTTCTTGCCAAACAGCGTCCCTTGCGCGCCGCGCAGGATCTGCAGATTGTCGATATCCAGGAAATCCTGCAACGCCGCGCCCGCACGGGTGCGATAGACGCCGTCGATGAACACGCCGACCGAACCTTCGAACGAGCGACTGATACCGGCGGTGCCCAGACCGCGGATCACCACGTTGGCGCTGGATGAGGCGATGTTGGTGACGCGAAAGGTCACGCTGGGGGTGATCGCACCGATGTTGGACACGTTTTCAACGCGCGCGAGCGCCAGCGCCTCTGCATTGGCGGCGGTGATCGAAATCGGCACGTTCTGCAGCTTTTCCGACCGGCGCTGCGCGGTGACGACGATTTCCTGCAATCCACCCTGCGGCGCGGCCGCGGCGGCCTGACCGGGCGCAGCGTCAGCGGCAAACGCCGGGGTGGCGATAACACATGCAAAAAGAGCGGTGGCCGTACCGGCCCGCCAAATGCCCTGCATAAATAGTCCTCTTCCAAATGGTCACGTTGTTTCGCACGCGTGATCGCGTGGAGCCCGGGCCTGGCCATGGGGGTGGCCGCGGGGGGATGTTGGCCCGGACGTTGCGTCCCTTTGCGACCGCGCCGGCGTTAAAACTTGACATATCGCGACAGCAACATGACAGATCGCGCCCCGCCCCAAAGTGTTGCCATTGGCACACACATCCCCAGTGGCTTGATTCAAAAAATCCTTTCTGCTTAAGGGCAAACGCGAAACGCCGATGCTCAATACCGCCCTTGCCCATACCGCCGCGCTGCAACAGTTCGCACGCTATGCCCACAGTTCCGGGATCGACCTCGATGCGATTCTGGGCGATGCGCACCGGGCCGTGCTGCATGCTGCGCGCACCAGCGAATTGGTCCCGGCGCAAGCGCTGGTCGACATTTTCCAGATCGTGGCGATCGCGGCGCGGCGCGATGATCTGGGCGTCGGCTTTGCCATGTGGTGCAATCTGCATGGCTATGGCCCGCTCAGCCTGTTGTGGGACCATTGCACCAGCGTCGATCAGCTGTTGCGGCTGAGCGGGCGCTATCTGCATCTGGAAACCGAGGCGATCGGGTCAACTGCCCTGGCCGAAGGCGATGAAGTGGCGGTGGTGCAGTTTCTGACCGTGCCGACCCTGCTGGGTGGCAGCCACTATCTGGATGCGACGATCACGCTGCAATTGCGCACCATCCGGCTGATCCTGGGTCAACAATGGCACCCGCTGCGGATGGAATTTGCGCATCCCGCGCCCGACCAGCTGGGGTTTCACCGCAGCGTGTTCCGCTGCCCGCTGGTGTTCGGTGCCGAACGCTGTGCGCTGGTGCTGCACCGCGATGATCTGGCGCGCACCAGCCCGCACGGCAACGCGCACCTGACCGCCTATCTGGAACGCCAGCTGGAAACAGCGCACAGCCTGCGCCGCGACGATGTGTTGCGCCCGCTGGAACGGCTGGTGACCGCCAACCTGGCGGGCGGCGGCCTGACGCTGGATCGTGCGGCGTCCACGCTGGGGTTGGGCGCCCGCACGCTGCAACGCGCGCTGGCGGCACGCGGCATGACCTTTTCCGACGTGCTGACCACCGTGCGGCGGCGCGTGGCGGACGATTATTTCACCAACCAGCGCAAACCCAACCTGACCGACCTGGCCCACCGCCTGGGCTATGCCGAAGCCAGCGCGGCCAGCCGTTTCCTGCGCGAACGGCTGTCAACCGGCGCGCGCGGGCTGCGGCGGCGCGCGCGCACGGCCTGATTCACGCGGCGAACCGTGCCGGATTAGCGCGCCAGTTGCGCCACGATGTACCGTGCGGCTTCGGCCACATCGTTCCAGGCCGTGGCGAAATCATCGGCATCGCCATACCACGGGTCGACCACCGCGGTGCCGTGGCGGCCCGGTACATGATCGAGCAGCAGGCTGATCCGCGCCAGCGGGCGGCGCGGTGCCATTTCGTGCAGATCGCGCAAGTTCTGCTGATCCATCGCAAAGATGTTGCCGAACCGCGTAAAATCAGCCTCGGTCACCTGGCGCGCGCGGTGATAGGACAGATCGATGCCATGGTTGCGCGCCTCTGCCAGCGCACGCGGATCGGCGGGTTCGCCGGCGTGCAACGCGCTGGTGCCGGCGGACGCGATGGTCAGCGCCAGGCCCTGCGCCACGGCCTCTGCCCGCAGCGCAGCCTCTGCCAGCGGAGAGCGGCAGATGTTTCCCAGACACACGAACAGAACCGATTTCTGAATCATTGCGCGATGCAAATCCCTTGGCTGCAGGAACAATCAACCCTTCGGGTCCGCATCCCATCCCAAATCGCAGTGAAACCGTTACGCCACGAAAAGTCCAGTCCCTTGGCACGTGTGCCATGGATTGGTCAGAGTCTCATACCAGGTTGCGATGATGGCGGGCTTTTCCCCCCTCCCCTTCAGGGGAGGGGCCGGGGGTGGGGCCTCTCCACATGGATCGGCCTTTGGGGATGGGCCCCACCCCAACCCCTCCCCTGAAGGGGAGGGGCTTGATAGGTTTGTCTCACCGCACGTTGGTATTACGCGCCATCAACCGCGCGGCGACCCAGCGCGGGGTCATCGGTGAAGAATCCGTCCAGCCCTTCGGCCAGATAGCGGCGGATTTCCGCCACGCTGCCTTCGGGATTGCGCGCATTCACACCCGCCTCGTTACGCCAATCAGCGGCCAGATACTGATTTTCGGGACGGAACGTGTAACACCCGACCAGCAATCCGCAGCGGTGCGCATCGGCGATCACCGCCTTGGGCTCGCCCAGTTTGCCATCGTCGCCCAGCGGGATCAGCTGGCGCGTCCACGGCGCCACCCAATCGGCATAGGTCGCGATCGCTGCCAGCCCGTCGGGCGTCATCATTTCGGCATAAGTCAGTGTGCCGCCAGCCTTGAGCACATCGGCCGGGTGCAGGCCATCGTCATCGATCAATTGCATGAATTGCACATTGGGGCGATCGCCCAGCTGCCCGCGCAAAGCCTTCAGATTGGCGATTTCGAACGATTGCACGATGATCGGCGCATTCATCAGGTATTTGCTGGCCGCCAGTTCGCTGGCGAACCGGTCCTCCATCGGCAGGCCGGCGGCGGCAAAATAGGTGGAATGCTTGATTTCCGGGATCAAACCCACGATGCGCCCGCGCGCAGCGGATTCAGCGGCCACAAAATCACCGATTTCGGCCAGCGTCAGAATGCGGAACATCCCGTCATAGGAATGGCTTTCGGTGCGCAACCCCTCACCCACCATGCGTTCGCGCGCGCGCAGGGCGCGCAGTTCATCCAGGGTGAAGTCTTCGGTAAACCAGCCGGTCTGCGATATGCCGTCGACCATTTTGGTGGTTTTGCGCGCAGCAAATTCGGGATGATCGGCAATGTCGGTGGTTTCGGCAATGTTGTTTTCGTGCCGCGCGACCAGCACGCCGTCTTTGGTCACGACCAGATCGGGTTCGATGAAATCGGCGCCATCGGCAATCGCCTTGGCATAGGAGCCGAGCGTGTGTTCGGGGCGCAGCGCGCTGCAGCCGCGATGGCCCAGCACCACCGGTTTGACCGGCCGCACCGCGCCCGTTGCGCGCGCGCTGGTGCCGATCCCGGCCAGCAGCGCGGCCGCAATCGCACCGCCGCCCGCCAGAATATTGCGCCGTGCCATCTGCATCACCGACCACTCCCAACCCGATCATCGCACCAGCGACAATGCCCTGACGCATTCAGGTCATATCGACCAGCGTGACGTGCGGCAATGGTTCGGCACCGGGCTGTTCCGCCCAGTCACGCCGGTTGAGCACGCCGCCATCGGCGCGCAGCGCAGCGATCTGGCGCAGATCCAGATCGGCATAGACCCATTGCGCGCGCGATTCTTCGCCGATTGCAAGCACCCCGTCCTGGGGCATGGCAAAGCCCTGTGCCACATGGCGATCGGGCGGGCCATAAATGCCCGCGGCCCCCCGGTTGCGATCGACCGAGGGTGACCAGTCGGCATCGCCCACGGTCGGGCAATGCACCGCATAGCACTGCCCCTCCAGCGCGCGGGCCTGGCTGCCGATGCGCACGCGCCAGTATCCGTGCAGGGTTTCGGTGCAACTGGGCACCAGCAGCACCTCAGCGCCGGCCTCTACCGCGGCGCGCGCCAGCAGCGGAAATTCGCTGTCATAGCAGATCAGCACCGCCAGCCGCCCGATCGGGGTGACGAACACGTTGATGCCGTTGCTGCCCCCGACAATGCCCCACTGTTCGCGTTCGAACCGGGTCATCATCAGCTTGTCCTGATACCCGGCGCGACCATCGGGCGAAAACAGCCGCGCGGTGTTGACGAACCGGCCATCACCCAGCCGCCGCGGCGCGCTGCCCGCCAGCAGCCAGATGCCGTGTTCGCGCGACAGATCAGCATGCAGCGCATCCACACGCGGCAGCAGCGCCGACACCGCCGCGATCGATCCCTGCAGATCGCCCATTGTCGCCGGATCAAGGCTGGACAGTTCCATCGCGGCATATTCGGGAAACACCGCCAGTACTGCGCCACCGGCGGCGGCCTCTGCCACCCAGCGCGACAGCTTTGCCGCATAGGCGTCCCAGTCCGCCAGCTGATCGATCGGATATTGCGCGGCTGCCACGCGCCAGTGTGAAACTACCATTGCCGCATCCAGTATTGCATGGGTTTGTCGGTTTCGGCCATGTCGCCATGGTCCTTCCAGCCCAACTGTGTGACCAGCCCGGGCACCGGGGCATAGCCGCGTTTTTGCCAGAACGCATCATGCGGGACATACCCGTGCGGGCGAGCGGGGTGGTCGGCGGGGCGGATGACTGCGGCAAAACAGGCGGCAGTGGCGCCGCATTGGCGCGCCTGCGCCTCTCGCGCATCAAAGAACGCGTGCCCAACACCCTGCCCGCGATATTCGCGCTGCAGGACGCTTTCGCCAAAATAGAACAATCGCGCGACATCGACGCCGCGCGCAGCGAACGGATCGCGAAATTCGGCCTTTTGGTGGATCATCGGCGCAGCCGTGGCCGCGCCCACGATACGTGCGCCATCGAACGCGGCGACCAGCACGGCATCGGGCGCGGCGGCGAATTCGGTGATATACTGCGCCTCGTAATCCGCATCGCCGTCATAAAGGTAGGGAAAATCGGCAAACACACGGATGCGCAGATCGGCCAGATCGCCCAGCGCCGCCGCCAGTTCCGCCCCGGTCAGCGGCCGCACGGCCAGGATCATGCTGCGTCCGGCGCCACCTGCGCGGTCCAGTCGGCCAGGTTGTAATACATCGTCAGGCGGTTGATGCGCCCGTCGGCAATGCCGATGAAGGCGCCGGCGGGCAGCACATAGGTCTGCCCCGCCGCATCGGGCAGGCCATCGTCGGTGGCGATATATTCGCCGTGGACCACGAATTCGGCTGCGCCGCGCGTGCCGTCTTCGCTGGCCATGATCACCACATCGGCCAGCCTTTCGCGATAGCAGCGCTCCATATGCGCCATGAACGTGGCAAACGCCGGTTTGCCCGACTGGCGCGTGCCCTGGTTGATATCATGCGCCACATCGTCGGACAGGCAATCGAGCATGCCCGCCCAATCGCGCGCGTTAAAAGCGGCGTAATAGCGTTCGATCAGCGCAAGTGTGGCGGCACGGGTCATGGCAGGTTTGTTTTCCGCAAAATTATTTCCGGCCACCCCCATAAGTGCGGCAGGCCCTTGCGCGCCATGGCAAAATGGATCGATCCAAAAAATGTATGGCGCGGCAACAGGTCTGGTAACGGCACACGCCGGGTCAGGCCAATTGCGCGGGGGGCACTTTTCGCCTATGCGCGCACCTCCATGAAAGACTCGACGGTTGCCGATCGCGTGTTGCCCCTGCCGGGCGCACCGGTTTTTCCGGGGTTTTTTTAAGCCAACCCCGTTTCGTGCCATACGAAAAGGCAGTACCGTCTGCATTCGCTGCACAGGAAGATTTGCCCCATGTCCCGTCGCCGCCAGATTTATGAAGGCAAGGCCAAGATCCTGTATGAGGGTCCGGAGCCTGGCACGCTGATCCAGTATTTCAAGGATGACGCCACCGCGTTCAACGCGCAGAAACGCGGGACGATCAACGGCAAAGGCGTGATCAACAACCGCATCAGCGAATATGTGTTCACGCGGCTGGCGCATATCGGCATCCCCACGCACTTCATCCGCCGGCTGAACATGCGTGAACAGCTGGTGCGCCAGGTGGAAATCATCCCGATCGAGGTGGTGGTGCGCAATGTCGCCGCCGGATCGATCTCAAAACGGCTGGGCATTCCCGAAGGCGAACCGCTGCCGCACACGCTGATCGAATATTATTACAAGGACGATGCGCTGGGCGACCCGATGGTGGCCGAAGAACACATCGCCTGCTTTGGCTGGGCCAGCAACGAGGAAATGCACGACATTTCGTCGATGGCGATCCGCGTCAACGATTTCATGTGCGGCATGTTTGCCACGATCGGCATCCGCCTGGTCGATTTCAAGCTGGAATTCGGCCGCATCTGGGATGGCGATTTTGCGCGCGTGATCCTGGCCGACGAAATCAGCCCCGACGGCTGCCGGCTGTGGGACATGGCCACCGGCGAAAAGCTGGACAAGGACCGGTTCCGCCGCGACCTGGGCGGCGAAGAAGAAGCCTATCAGGAAGTCGCGCGCCGGCTTGGCCTGCTGGACAACGAAGGCGGCCCGTCCGAAGTGCTGGACCTGGGCGCGCATCGGAAACTGCGCACCAAGAAGTAGCGTACGCCTTGCCGTTGGGTGTTCGCCCCACAATCCACGTCATTCCTGCGAACGCAGGAATCCAGTTGCGCGGCTGAGCAATATTGCGCTGCGGCTATCCTGATACATAGCGCAGAACTGGATTCCTGCCTTCGCAGGAATGACAAAAATTGAGGGCGGTACACAGCATCGCACCCGGTGCCATCCCCGGTTGACGGAACGCCCCCGCTTGTGCACCTCTGCCACTTCTGCGGCGGGGGCGTGTGTGCATGGGGCGAAGTGACGGCACCGGGGCGGCCTCCGCTGGCTGGGTTTTTACCGGCTGGCGCAGCGTCGCGGTCGTCCTGTTTGCGGGCTTCGTGCTGGTGATCAGCGCATCGTCAGGACTTGACAGACTGTTTCGTACCGGTGCGTTCGGCATGTTCGCCGGCGCTGATCGCGGGTTTGCGGCAGAACGGCTGGTAGGCCAAACGGGCTGGGAACGGGTGACCGCCGTAACGCCCCAAGGCAGCGCCCAGCGCGCGGGACTGACTGTCGGGATGCGCGTGCGTTTTGACCATCCCTATGAATCCAGCGTGCGCCCGGTGGCCGGTCGGGCCATCGGGCTGACCGCCGACCGCGATGGTCGGATGCAGCATGTGACAATTGCTGTGTCACCGACCCATTTTGCTGCGCTCCCGCCTTCCGACCAGTTCCAGCAATCGACCTTTATCCTGTCCATGATGGTGTCGCTGATCCTCGGACCGATCGCGATCGTGCGCGGCTGGGGCAGCGTATCCGCGCTGGCGTTCGGTATCGGCATCATGGGGATCGGCTTGCAGACCGCGTTTCCGGCCTGGCCGACGACGCCATGGTCGGCAGCCGCGATCCGGTATGCCTGCGCGTTTGCCAGCGTCGGCAGCACCGCCATGTGCGTGGTCCCGGCCGCACTTTACGCCGAACGCATCGCACAGGTATCACGTGGCTGGATCACCGCCTTTGGCCTGCTGGCTGCCGTGCGCCTGGTCGTCAATCTGTTCGGTGCGTGGTGTGCTCTCAACGATGCCAGCGTTGCCGTGTTGGGCGATGGCCGGGCGCTGATCCCTGCGGCGTTTCTGGTCTGCGCCGTCGTGGGCATGGTATGGAATTTGCGCGGATGGCGAGAGGCGGACGGGGCGGACCGGAGCCGGTTTGCCGTCATGGCCATTGCCATGACGTGCATGGTCTGGGCCGGATTTACGCAGGCGGTTCTTGCGTTCATCGGTCATGACATGTCGCGCGATCCGCCTGCGGTGATTATCGCGTTGGTGCTGCCGGGCAATCTGCTGCTGCCCCTGGCGCTGGCCTATGCCGTCTTGCGCCACCGCGTAGTCGACCTTGGCTTCGCGCTCAATCGCACGGTGGTCTATGGCACGTTCAGCGTAATCCTGCTGGGCAGTTTCGGCCTGATCGAATGGAGTGTTGAACACCTGCTGCCCGAAGAATGGGTGAAGGCCAGCGCGTGGATCGATGCGGGCGCAGCGGTGTTGGTGTACCTGGCATTTCACCGCGTCCACGATTGGGTGGAGCACCGGGTCGAGCATCTGTTTTTCCGCCAGTGGCAGGCGAATGAGGATGCGCTGCGGCGCTTTGTCGCTTCGGCGGCGCATTTTGAGGATGCGCGCGCGCTGGCGCGGGGGTTTGCCGATGAACTGGTGCGGTTTGGCGGGGAGGCGCGGGTGGCGGTCTATCGCCGCAACGAAGGCGCGCTGGACCGCGTGGCGGGCAACTGGGATGCGACCCCGCGCCATTTCCGCGACGATGATCCGGCCTTTGCGCTGATGCGCGCCGAACGTGACCCGCTTGATCTGGGTGAAACGTCTACCAGCCTGCCCGGTGTGCTGGCGCTGCCGATGCTCGACCATGGCGCGCTGGCGGGGCTGGTGCTGCTGGATTTGAAGGGCAATGGCGCATTGTATCGCCCGGATGAGGTTGCGCTGCTGGGCTGGGCCGCGCATGAAGTGGGCTTGGCGCTGGCGGCGCTGCATGCCGGATTGATCGAAACCGAAAACCGCTTGCTGAAGGCGCAATTGGGGCGGCTGAGCAACATTATCGGCGAACGGCTTGACCGTGCGCCGGCGTGAATTCCTGGGGAGAGCGACAATGAAAATCACCACCGCACTTGGTCTTGCCCTCATGCTGGGCGCCGCCGTCCCTGCGCTCGCCGCGCCGCCGCCAGTCTATGACGAACGCCCGGCCAAGCTGGAGGAGGCGACCGCCTTGCGCGATTTTGACCGCCGCGCGGTGGAAATTCCGATGCGCGACGGGGTGAAGCTGCACACCGTGATCCTGGTGCCGCGCGGCGCAAAGGGCGCAGGCATGCTGCTGACGCGCACGCCCTATAGTGCCGATGAACAGACCAGCTATGGCCATTCGCCGCATATGGCCAACCGCATCGATGGTTATGACAGCGCACCCGATGTCGTCATGGCGGGGGGCTATATCCGCGTGGTGCAGGACGTGCGCGGCAAATACGGTTCGGGCGGCGGCTATGTGATGAACCGGCCGTTCGTGGGCACATCGCTGAACCCCACCAAGGTCGATCACGCCACCGATACGTATGACACGATCGACTGGCTGGTGAAAAATGTACCCGAATCCAACGGCCGCGTCGGCATCCTGGGCATCAGCTATGACGGGTTCACCGCGCTCGCAGCGCTGGTCAACCCGCACCCCGCGCTGAAGGTGGCGGTGCCGATGAACCCGATGGTCGATGGCTGGCGCGGCGATGACTGGTTCCACAATGGCGCCTATCGCCAGTACAACAACGATTACATCTGGGACCAGGTGGCCAGCCGCGACAATTCCGCCAAGTATGAATCCGGGCAGGCCGATGCCTATACGCTGTTCATGCGTGCAGGATCGGCCGGGGCGCTGGGCACCGCGCACGGGCTGGACCAGATCGGATTCTGGCAAAAGTTGAAAGCGCATCCGGCCTATGATTCGTTCTGGCAGGAACAGGCGATGGACAAGATCCTGGCGCGCGCGCCGCTGACCGTGCCCACCATGCTGGTGCATTCGCTGTGGGATCAGGAGGATATCTATGGTGCGCCAGCGGTATGGGCCGCGCTGAAATCGCAGGACAAAGCTGGTAATCTGTTCATGTCGATGGGGCCCTGGTACCACGGGCAGGAGATTGAACGCGCCGAATCGCTGGGCCCGATCCGGTGGGACAGCGACACCGCCAAATGGTGGCGCATGCATGTGCTGGCGCCGTTTCTGGCGCATTATCTGTATGACCAGCCGATGGATCTGACCCCGGTCACCGCCTATCAATCGGGCACCAAGACCTGGCAGCACCTGCCCGGCTGGCCGGTGGCAAAGCCGGAAACCAAGCTGTTCCTGCATGCCGATCAATCGCTGGGGTTTGGACCATCGGACCGCGCGGCGCGGATCGATTACGTGTCGGACCCGGCCAACCCGGTGTCGTTCATGCCGCGCCCCAACAAGCTGGTGGGGTATGACGGCAACCCCTGGCCCACCTGGCTGACCAGCGACCAGCGCGTGGTGTCGGGTCGGCCCGATGTGCTGACCTTTACCGGCGCGGTGCTGGACAAGCCGGTGACCATCGCCGGGCAACCGGTGGTGCACCTGACCGCGTCGACCAGCGGCACCGACAGCGACTGGGTGGTGAAGCTGATCGACGTCTATCCCGACGAGGTCGCGTATGACCCGGCCATGGGCGGCTATGAACTGGCAGTGGGCATGGACATTTTCCGCGGCCGTTATCGCCAGAGCCTGTCGGAGGCGAAGCCGCTGACGCCGAACGCACCGCTGGGCTATACATTCGCGCTGCCGCCGGCGAACCACGTGTTCCTGCCCGGCCACCGCATCATGGTGCAGATCCAGTCGAGCTGGTTCCCGCTGTATGATCGCAACCCGCAGACGTTTGTGGCGTCGATCCTGGACGCCAAACCCGGCGATTATGCCAAGGCCACGCAGATGATCAGCGTGGGCGGCGATGATGGCAGCTATATCGACCTGCCAGTGGTGAACTGAACGCTGGGTTTGCAACGCCGCCTTGCATGGTTGATCCTGCCGGTCGCGCTGCTGGGGGCCTGCGCAAAAGGTGGCGGGGGGCTGGTTACGCCCCCCCCACCCCGCCCCGACCAGGCGTTCGCGGCCAGCGATGTGACGCCCGATCCGGCATTTCATTATGGCCGGCTGGGCAATGGCCTGCGCACGATCGTGCGATCCAATGCGACACCGGCAGGCACGGCGATGGTGCGGCTGGTGATGGAGACCGGATCGCTGGATGAAGCGGCCGACAGCCGCGGTTACGCGCATTTTGTCGAACACATGGCGTTTGAGGGCAGCACCCATGTGGCGCCGGGCACAATGGTGCCGCTGTTGCAGCGCGCCGGGCTGACCTTTGGCGCCGACACCAATGCCGCAACCGGGTTTGAACGCACGGTCTATCAGCTTGATCTGCCGCGCGGCGACCCGGCACTGCTGGATACCGCGCTGATGCTGATGCGCGAAACCGCCAGCGAACTGGCGTTTGCGCCAGCGGCGGTTGAACGCCAGCGCGGCGTGGTGCTGGCCGAAATGCGCGACGGGCGCGGGTCTGCACTGGCCGACCGGCAGGGTGCGCAGCGGTTTCTGTACCCACGCGCCACCTATATCCAGCGGCTGCCGATTGGCACCGAACAGGGGGTGACACTGGCCAGCGCGGCGGGTTTGCGCGCATTCTGGCAGGCGCATTACCGCCCATCGCGCACGCACGTGGTGATTGTCGGCGATTTTTCCGCTGCCACGATGGAACGCGCGGTGGCGGCGCATTTTGCCGATTGGCGCGAACCTGCAACCCCACCGCCGCCGCGCCAGCCATTGGGCACGGTCGATACCGACCGGCGCGATCTGGTAGATATCCATATCGACCCGGCGCTGACCGAACGGGTGACCGTGTCGCGCCACGGGCCGTGGCGCGATGAGCCTGATACGATTGCCAACCGCCGCCGCGCGGTGCTGCGCATGATTGGCTATCGCGTGATCGACCGACGGTTTCAAAGCCTGGCGCGCCGCGCCGATCCGCCGTTTCGCGGCGCCGGGTTTGGCACCGCACCGGTGTTCCATCTGGGCCGCACCACCAATCTGGTCATCGACACGCCGGACGGCGGCTGGCGGCGCGGGCTGATCGCCGCCAGCGCCGTGCTGCGGCAGACGCTGGCACAGGGGTTCACCCGGGCCGAGCTGGACGAACAGCTGGCAAACCTGCGCGCCGGTTTTGTTGATGCCGCTGCGGCAGGATCGACACGGTCGCATTCTGCGCTGGTGGCGGCCGCGCTGGCGCTGATTGCCGATGACACAGTGCCCACCACGCCCGCCGATGCGCTGGCGCGGTACACGCAGTTTGCGCCCACCATCACCCCGGCGATGGTGCTGGCCGCGCTGCGCGATGATGCACTGCCACTGGACATGCCGTTGATCCGGTTTCGCGGCCGTCGCGCGCCCGATGGCGGCGCAGCGGGTTTGCGCGCCGGCTGGGCAGCGGGCCAGATCGCCACTGCCACCCCGTTCGTGCCGGTATCGGGCCGGTTTGGGTATGACCGGTTCGGCCCGCCCGGGGTGGTCGTGGCCGATGCCCGTGATGCGCAATTGGGCGTGCGGCTGGTGCAATTTGCCAATGGCGTGCGGCTGAACTTGCGCCACACCGATCTGGCCAAGGGGCGCATCCGGGTCAGCCTGGCGCTGGCCGGGGGCGAGGCGCTGGGCACGCGCGACAATCCGCTGGCGGTGGCGATGGTGCCGTTTCTGGCGCAAGGCGGGCTGGGCCAGCACAGCGCCGATGATTTGCAAACACTGCTGGCCGGGCGATCGGTCGGCGGATCGCTGATCGCGCAGGGCGATGCGTTTGTGGCAGAGGCGACCACCACGCCCGATGATCTGGCGTTGCAATGCCGGTACTGGGCCGCGCTGATCAGCGATCCCGGTTATCGTGCAGAGGGCAATACTGCGTTCCATGCCGCCATTGCCAATGTGCTGGCGCGGCGCAATGCGACCCCGCACAGCGCGCTGGCCAATGCGCTGGGCGGGATCATTTCCGACCACGATCCGCGCTTTGCGCTGGCCTCGCTGGCGGCCTATCGCGCGCTGGATTTTGGCAAATTGCGCAGCGATATTGGCGATTGGCTGACGCATGGCGCGATCGAAATTGGCATGGTCGGCGATTTTGATGAGGCGGCAGCGATTGCCGCCGTGGCGCACAGCCTGGCCGCGCTGCCCGCGCGCGAGGCCGATTTTCGCGTCGATCCCGCCGCGCTGCAACGGCAGTTCACCGACACGCGCGGCCCGCAGGTGGTGCGCCATAGCGGCGAGGCGGATCAGGCAATTGTGCGGATGGAATGGCCCACCACCGACGATCACGACCAGCGCCTGACGCTGACGTTGACCCTGTTGCAGGACGTGGTCACGATCGCGGTGCAGGACACGCTGCGAGAGACGATGGGCAAGACCTATTCGCCGCGTGCCTATTCCGCCCAATCGGATTTCTGGCCGGGCTGGGGCACGTTTTCGGTGCAGGCGGCGGTCGCCAGCCGCGATCTGGCACCCACCCGTGCTGCGCTGAAATCGACCATGGCTATGCTGGTCGCCGGGCCGATCGACCCGGACCTGATCGCCCGTGCGCGCGCGCCGATGTTGCAACGGATCGACAACGCGCTGAAGGACAATGGCGGCTGGCTGGCGCTGGTCGCGCGTGCGCAAAGCCGGCCCGACCGCATTGCGCGCCAGACCGCGGCAAAGGCGCTGTTGACGGATATTACGGCGGACGACCTGCAACGTGCCGCCGCGCGCTATCTGGCGCCCGACCGCGCGGTTGAACTGTTGGTGCTGCCCGCCGCTGCCCCGACGCCGGGGCCGTGAAAAAAGACCGGGGATCACGTGTGATCCCCCTTTGCCGATGGCCCGCGCGCAGGGCATGATGGCGCGATGACCGATCTTGCCCAGCTGCCCGCCACCGCGCTCGCCCCCGCCTATGCCAGTGGTGCCCTTTCGCCGGTGGAGGTGATCGACGCCGTGCTGGCGCGGGTGGCGGCGTGGGACCCGGCACTGTGCGCGACCTATGCGGTGGATGCCGATGGCGCACGTGCCGCAGCGTGCGCGGCAGAGGCGCGCTGGCGCAACCAGGCTGCGCTGGGCCCGCTGGATGGCGTGCCGGTGACGATCAAGGAAATGGTCGCCACCAGGGGCGTGCCGACGCCATTGGGCACCGCCGCCAGCATCCTGACCCCAGCGCCTGCCGATGCCCCGGCGCCAGCGCGGCTGCGTGAGGCCGGCGCGGTCATCTTTGCGAAGACCACTGCGCCCGATTACGGCATGCTGTCATCCGGTCTGTCCAGCTTTCACGCGCTCACCCGCAATCCGTGGGACCTGACGCGCACCCCCGGCGGATCATCCAGCGGCGCGGGCGCGGCGGCGGCGGCAGGCTATGGCCCGCTGCATCTGGGCACCGATATCGGCGGGTCGATCCGGCTGCCAGCGGGGTGGTGCGGGGTGTTCGGGCTGAAACCGTCGAACGGGCGGGTGCCGATCGATCCGCCCTATATGGGCCGCGTAGCCGGGCCGATGACGCGCAGCGTGGCCGATGCCGCGCTGATGATGACCGCGATCACGAAAGGCGATGCGCGCGATTTCATGAGCCTGCCGCCCGGTGCGATCGACTGGATGGATCTGGCGGGTGATGTGCGGGGATTGCACATCGGGCTGATGACCGACGCCGGCGCGGGCACGCCGGTGGAGCCGGCGGTGCGCGCGGCGGTTGAGGCGGCAGCGCGGGTGTTTGAGGCCGGCGGCGCGATTGTCGAACCAGTGGCGCCGTTTTTGACGCCGGCCATGTTCGATGCGTTCGACACGTTTTTCCGCACGCGGTTCTGGGCGGAAACGCGCGATCTGCCGGCCGCACGCTATGACCGCATCCTGCCCTATATCCGTGCCTGGGTCGAACCGGCGGAGCGCACCAGCGCGCTGGAGCTGTACCAGGGATATCAGCAGCTGATGGCGATCCGCGAGGCAGGCGTGCGGTTCAGCCAGGGGTTTGATTATGTGCTGTCGCCGGTGGCGCCGATGCCGGCGTTTGCCGCGCAGCTGCCCGGGCCCAACAATGATCCGGCGCGGCCGTTCGACCATATCGCGTTTACGATGCCCGCCAACATGACCGAACAGCCCGCCGCATCGATCGATTGCGGGGTCACGCCCGATGGCCTGCCGATCGGGCTGCAGATTGTCGGGCGGCGGTTTGATGACCATGGCGTGCTGCGCGTGGCGCACTGGTTTGAAGGTGCGCGGGGGGATTGGCGCAATTGGCCCGAACCGGCTTGATCCGGGGCACCAGTGGGGGCATAGGGCAGGCAAATTCCGTCATGAAAGAGTGCGAACGATGAAAGTGCGCGTCCATGTCAGCCTGAAGAACGGCGTGCTCGATCCGCAGGGCCGTGCCATCCACCATGCGCTGGAAGGGATGGGCTTTGCGGGAATCGAGGATGTGCGCGCGGGACGCCTGATCGAGCTGGATGTGGCCGACAGCGTGACTGACGCTGCGCTCGACGATATGTGCCGCAAGCTGCTGGCCAACCAGGTGATCGAAAATTACCGCATTGAAAAGGTAGCTTAAAATGCCTTTTGCCGCTGCTGTCATCACTTTTCCGGGATCGAACTGCGACCGTGACATGGCGGTTGCGATCGAGGAGATCACCGGTGGCACAGTCCATCGCGTGTGGCACGGCGATGCGGTGCTGCCAGATGGCCTGGATTTCATCGCGCTGCCCGGCGGGTTTTCCTATGGCGATTATCTGCGGTCGGGCGCGATGGCGGCGCGATCGCCGATCATGCAGGCGGTGGTGGCAGAGGCCGCGCGCGGCGTGGCGGTGTTGGGCGTGTGCAACGGGTTTCAGGTGCTGACCGAGGCGGGGCTGTTGCCCGGCGCGTTGTTGCGCAATGGCGGGCAGCGCTTTGTCTGCCGCGATGTCGCGCTGACCGTGGGCACCAGCCAGTCGCTGTTTACGTCAGGCTATTTCAAGGATCAGCGGATCACCATCCCGGTCGCGCACCACGATGGCAATTTCTATGCCGACGCCGCCACGCTGGACCAGCTGGAAGCGGACGACCGCATCGCGTTTCGCTATGCCGAGCCGGTTAACGGGTCACAGCGCAATATCGCTGGCGTATTGAATGCCGCGGGCAATGTGCTGGGCATGATGCCGCACCCCGAACGCATGATCGAACCGGCGCATGGCGGCAGTGATGGCCGCGCGCTGTTTGAAAGCGTGCTGCGCGCGGTGGGCGTGGCGGCTTAGCCCCCCCGGGGGGCGAAACTATTCCTCGGTATAGACGTAAACATGCTGACCATCGCGCAGGGTCAGCGTGCGTTTGCCGGCAGCTTTGCCGACCAGGTAATCCAAGCTGACCAGATCGGGACCGGTCATAACCAGACTGTCGGTGCCATCCGCGTTGTGCTGCACGGCGAACGCATCGTTGTATGGCCCCGGCGCGATCCGGCTGTGTCCATCGGCGCGGGTGATCACTAGCTGGCCCAGATCGGCATTACGATAACGTGTCGCCAGACCCAGCTTGTCGATCGCCGCTTCGCCAAACGTCAATTTGGCCCGGATCGCGACATACACCGCTTGTTGCGCAGCGGCCGCTGCGGAGATCCGGGTGGCTGCCTCGGGCTTGGCATCCCACAGCATCTCGATCAGCCGGCGCAGGAACGGATCGAGCAATTGCACGCCTTCGTCCGAATTGGTCAGTACCACCGCACCCACGCCCGCCTGGGGCAGCGCGAACCAGTTGGTCTTGTACCCCGCCAGGCTGCCACCGTGATAGACCACGTCGATGCCATAACGGTGGCGCGTTTCCAGCCCCATGCCGTACCAGCTGTCCTGTGACACCGGCACATTGCGCCGGCGGCGTTCCAGCAGGTTGGCTGCGCTGACCAGCCGCGTGCCATCGGGCATTTGCCCCTCGCCCAGTTCGAGCAGCACATATCGCGCCACGTCATGCGCGCTTGACCACGCGCCGCCAGCAGGCCGATAGGGCTGAATCTGATAGTTCACCGTTTGTGTCGGCACGATCGGGTGCCTATCGATATCAAGCCCGGTGGGGTCGGCATGATCGCCGGCCAGTGCGGCGGCCATGTCAAATGTGGTGTCCGTCATCCCCAGCGGATCGAAAATCCGCGTCTGCATCGCCTTGTCATAGGCCGCGCCCAGTTCCAGATCGGGATAGGCGATATGGCCACCGATATAGCCGGCCGCCGCCGCCATCAGATTGTTGTATTGAAACACTTCGCCATATTTCGAGGTCGGCTCGGTCAGCGCGAGTTGCGCAAAGGTGTCGCGGGCGGGTTTGCCGGCGCCGTTGAACAGCCATTCCAGATCCTTGCGCGGCAGGCCGGTGCAGGCGCACACCAGCTGGCGCAGAACGACCGCGCGGGTGGTGGCGTCGCTGCCCAGGCGAAACCCGGGATAGACCTGGGTGACGGGCTGATCCCAGCCCAGCTTGCCCTGATCGACCAGCATGGACAGCAACAGCGTCGACATGCCCTTGGTGTTCGATGCGATCATGAACCGGGTGTGCGCGCCGACAGGGGCATCTCCGCCCAGCCGTTTCACCCCCAGCCCGCCTTCCCACACCACTTTGCCATGCTGGATCAACGCCAGCCCGACGCCCGGCACCTGCAATTGCCGCATCGCATCGGTCACAAAATCCTTGAGCGCGGCGATCCGTTCGGGGGTCAGTTCCTGCGCGGGTTTGCCGGCAAAGTTTTCCTCCTGATACCCCTTGGCGCGCAGCGATTCATACATGGTGCCAATTGCCGCGCTGCGCTTTTCGCCAGTGGCATCCGATCCGTTGACGATCAGCGCAACCCAGCCTTTGCCCTTGCGCACAGCATCGATCTGCAACGACCCGTGTTCGGCCGGCGGCACGGTATAGCGCAGCCACAGGTGTTCATCCCAGCCGCTGATCGGTGCCTCTGCCGTGGCGGTTTCCAGCGGGCGCGGCATGACGCCGGCGCGGGCCAGCGCGACCGCGGCTGCCGCCTTGGCATCGGTGGCATCGCCCACATCGACCAGCGTCACCGTCAGATCGCCCTCAGGCGCGGTCAGCCGAACCAGTCCGGGCGTGGCGACTTTGTCCCAATCGCGCACCGCGATAAAGCCGCCGGCAACGCCCAGGTCAAACGGGGTATCGGCCTTTACCACCTCTGCACAGACCGGGGTGGCAGTGGCCAGCGCCAGCAGCGCGACCCCATACACTATCTTGCGGACCAAAGACCAACTCCCCCAAAAGCGATGCGCGACAAACCGTTGGGCAAGACGCATACCATGCTGTCAGGGGACAGGATTATGCAGAATTTTGTTCAAGCGAAAGACAAAATGCGCGGAGATACGGCTGGTTTGGCCGATCTTCAAAGCAACCTTGTATTACGCCGCGGCGTCGCGCGCGGTTTCGACGATTTCTTCGATCGACTTGCGCTTTTTGCCCGGCTTTGGCTTGACCAGGTCATAGGCATTTTCCGATGCCATCGGGCGGCCAAAGTAATAGCCCTGGATCTTTTTGCAGCCCAGCAGGCGGACCATCGCCAGTTCTTCTTCGGTTTCGACGCCTTCGGCCGTGGTCGACATTTCCAGGCTGTCGGCCATCGCCACCACCGCGCGCACGATCGCCAGGCTTTCCGGATTGGACCGCGCCGCACCCTGAACAAAGCTGCGGTCGACCTTGATCGTTGAAAAGCGGATCTTGCGCAGATAGCCGAGCGAGGAATAGCCGGTGCCGAAATCGTCGAGCGCCACGCCGCAGCCGAGCCCGATGATACGGTTCAGCGTTTCCAGCGCCACCGTGCCGTCGCGCAGGAAAACGCTTTCGGTCACTTCGATTTCCAGCCGGTGCGGCGGCAGTCCGCTCGATGCCAGCGCGCTGACCACGGTATCGGCAAAACCCGATTCCAGCAGCTGTTCACCCGAAACGTTGACCGCGATCTTGATCGGGTCGGGCCAGCGCGATGCTTCGTGGCAGGCGGTGCGCAGCGCCCATTCGCCGATCGGTACGATCAGCCGGGCGTCTTCGGCCACGGGAATGAACCGCACCGGGCTGACCGGGCCATGTTCAGCGCTGTTCCACCGCGCCAGCGCCTCAAAACTCAGCACGGCACCGGTCAAAGCATCGACCACCGGCTGATATACCAGCGAAAATTCGTTGCGTTCCAGCGCGTGACGCATCGACAGTTCCAGCTGGCGGCGCTGTTCGGCATCGGTGTGGAGCGATGGTTCATAGCAGAAATGCGCGGCGCCGCCTTCATCCTTGGCGCGGTACAGCGCCAGATCGGCATTGCGCATCAGCGTTTCGACGGTGGCCCCATCGCGCGGGCCGATGGCCGATCCCACGCTGGCGCCGATATACAATGTGTGGTGATCAACCGAATAGGAATGCGACAGCCCGGTGATGATCCGCTGCGCCACGGTGTGGATTGCGTCGCTGTCCACACCCTGGCCCAGCACCACGCCGAATTCATCGCCGCCCAGCCGCCCGCACATGCCGGAATCACCCACCAGATTGCGCAACCGTTCGGCCACACGTTCCAGCAGCTTGTCGCCGACCATGTGGCCCAGCGTATCGTTGACCGCCTTGAACCGGTCGAGGTCGATCATCAAAAACGCGCAACGGCTGCGGAACTGGTCGGCGCGGCGCATCGCAGCATCCAGCGCCTCGGTCAGTTGCAGCCGGTTGGGCAGCGCGGTCAACGTGTCGAACCGCGCCAGATAGGCGATCTGTTCCTCGCTCTCGCGCCGCTCGGTCACGTCCGAACCGACCCCGCGAAAGCCTACGAAGCCGCCATTTTCGTCAAAGCGCGGGCTGGCCGACAGTTCCCACCAGCGGTGTTGTCCCTTGATCGAAACGCGCACCAGCAGGTTTGAAAAACTTTCGCGGCGTTTGACGCGTTCGGCCAGGTCGTGCAGCGACGAATGAAAGAAGCCGCTGTCCCAGGCGTCGCCCGTGATCAGCTGGATCAGCGGCTTCGCCTCGATATCTTCGGGTTCTTCGCCCAGTGCAAAGGCAAAGCGGGGGGAAACATTGCGGACGCGGCGGCTGCTGTCGACCTGCCACAGCCAATCCGCATCGCCTTCTTCAAATTCGCGCAGCAGCAACGATACCACATCGTCCTTGTCGACCGATCCGGCCTCTGCCAGCTTGCCATCCAGGAAAATGCGCGCGGTTTCAAACGCACCGATGGCCACGAACACCTGAAAACTGGCGGCAACCGCCGCCGCAGTCACTTCCCCGCGCGCCAAAAACCCGGCGATCCCGGCAAAGCCCAGCACCGCAACAAATGCCTGCGCGCCCAGCGGCACAGCGGCAAAGGCAAAACCCATCGCCGCCATCAGCATGGCCATGATCGCCCAGACCACCGCGCTGTCGGTCTGGCCCAGCCAGGGGCCAAACACCAGCATGGGCAAGGCCCAGACCAGCGCCAGACCGGCCGAACCTGTCGCCTGCAGCCGGATCGACGACAGCCCGACACGGCGTTGTTCCAACGGGCGCAAATTGCGGTCAATCGTGGTGGAAACCACCACCGCCGCCACCAGCAATGCCAGCCACAGCAGGCTGAACACCATCCCGACATGCCCGGGCAGAACCCGCATCATCAGCACCGCGCCCAGCGCATGGGCCATCACACGCGCCACGGTCAGCCGGCTGAGCCCGGCAAACTGCAGGCAGCGCAGCCGCCCCCAGTCCCCATCGGACGGATCGGTCAGCCCAAGCACCGCCAGCCACGGCAACCGCGTGGGCAATGCCGGTTTGGCCTGTTCGGCCAGTCGGGATACAGATGGGGATCGCCGTGTGTGAGTCACGAGCCCTGTGTAACCGCCAATGCTTGCCCAAAGGTAAGCAAGGCACAGCATGTTTTGCGATTTTGCCTGCCCGATGCGAAGGCCGCACCCCGCCATGCGCCCTGAAAATCCATATTAAAATATTGATTTATATGATATTTTTAAAACCGGCACAATTCCGCAGACAGAAAACCGCCGAACGACTGCGATTGCAGTTATTCCACCGTCACCGATTTTGCCAGATTGCGCGGCTGGTCGACATCGGTGCCCTTGGCCAGCGCGACGTGATAGGCCAGCAATTGCACCGGAACGGCATAGACCAATGGCGCGATCAACGGGTGCACCTTGGGCATTTCGATCGTGGCGAGGCAGCCTTCGCCGGCCTCGGCCAGCCCTTCGGCATCCGAAATCAGCACGATCTTGCCGCCGCGCGCGCGCACCTCCTGCATGTTGGACACGGTTTTTTCAAACAGCGGCCCCGATGGCGCCAGCACGATCACCGGCACGGATTCGTCGATCAGCGCAATCGGCCCGTGCTTCATTTCGCCGCTGGCATAGCCTTCGGCATGGATATAGCTGATTTCCTTCAGCTTTAGCGCGCCTTCGAGCGCCAGCGGATAATCTGGCCCGCGCCCCATATACAGCACGTCGCGCGCCGGCGCGATTAGCGGCGCAATCGCGGCAATATCGGCGTCGTGCGCCAGCGCGGCGTTCAACGCCGCGGGCGTTTCATCCAGATGGCCGACGATCTCCATTTCTTCTTCGCGGCTGAGCAGCCCGCGCTTGACCGCCAGATGCACCGCCAGCGCCGCCAGCACGGCCAATTGGCAGGTGAACGCCTTGGTCGATGCCACGCCGATTTCGGGGCCAGCGTGGGTGGGCAGCAACAAATCGGCTTCGCGTGCCATCGTGCTGGTCGGCACGTTCACCACCACCGCAATGGTCTGCCCGGCGGCCTTGCAATGGCGCAGCGCGGCCAGCGTATCGGCGGTTTCGCCCGATTGCGAAATGAACAGCGCCAGCCCGCCGGATTCGAGCACGGGATCGCGATAGCGGAATTCGGATGCCACATCGATATCGACTGGCAGGCGGGCAAACCGTTCAAACCAGTATTTGGCGACCATGCCGGCATAAAAACTGGTGCCGCAGGCGACGATCGTCACCCGGCTGATGCTGGTGACGTCAAAATCAATCTGCGGCAGCGATACCGCCTGTTCGTAGCGGCGCAGATAGGACCGCAGCGTCTGCGCCACCACGATCGGCTGTTCGTAGATTTCCTTTTGCATGAAATGGCGGAAATTGCCCTTTTCGATCGCCGCAGCGGTCGCGCCAGAGGCAACGATCGCCCGCGTGACCGGATTGTTGGCACTGTCAAATACCTGCGCGCCGGCGCGGTCGATGATGACCCAGTCGCCTTCCTCAAGATACGTCACGCGCTGGGTCAGCGGCGCCAGCGCCAGCGCATCGGACCCCAGAAAGGTTTCACCATCGCCATAGCCCACCACCAGTGGCGACCCCAGCCGCGCACCGATCAGCATGTCGGGATGGCTGCGAAACGCAATGGCCAGCGCAAATGCACCGCGCAGCCGGGGCAGCACGGCCTTCACCGCGTCCTGCGGCGACAGACCGGATTCGACCTGTTCGGAAATCAGGTGCGCGACAACCTCGGTATCGGTTTCGCTTTCAAAACTGCGGCCGCGCGCGATCAGTTCGGCGCGCAAGCTGCGGAAATTTTCGATGATGCCATTGTGGACCAGCGCCACTTCGGCAGTGGCATGGGGATGCGCGTTGTTGGTGGTGGGCGCGCCGTGCGTGGCCCAGCGGGTGTGGGCAATGCCGATCACGCCGGGTGCGGGATTGCGTGCCAGCTCGATCACCAGATTGTTCAGCTTGCCCTCGGCCCGACGGCGGACCAGCTGCCCGTTGTCGATGGTGCACACGCCCGCGCTGTCATAGCCGCGGTATTCCATGCGCCGCAGCCCGTCGACCAGCCGGTCCGCCACCTGATCCTTGCCGACAATCCCGATAATTCCGCACATGGTCGCATGCCTTCACGCACAACGGGGCCGATGATAATTGCCGTGCCGGCGCCGGTCCCCACCCGCGCGACACGCCCAAGTCCCAAGTACGTCCCTGGCGCACCCGCCATGAACGGCGGATTGCCCGTCAGGATCGCTTTTCGGCCTTTTTCTTTTTCATCGCATCGTGAAAACGGTCGGCCCAGCCCGGTTTGACCAGCTGTTCGGCGCGCACCAGCCGCAATTCCCCATCGCTGACATCGCGGCTGACCGCGCTGCCGGCGGCGACAATGGCATCCGCGCCGATCCGCACCGGCGCAATCAGCGACGAATTCGACCCGATGAACGCGCGTTCACCGATGACCGTGCGGTATTTGAAATAGCCGTCATAGTTGCAGGTGATGGTGCCCGCGCCGATATTGGCACCGGCCCCGACATCGGCATCGCCCAGGTACGTCAGGTGGTTGGCCTTGGCACCTTCACCCAGGCGCGCGTTTTTCACTTCGACAAAATTGCCGACGCGGCTGCCGGCGGCCAGATCGGCACCCGGACGCAGGCGCGCAAACGGGCCAACCGACACACCGGTGCCCAGCCGCGCGCCTTCAAGATGGCTGAACGCGTGGATCGTTACGTGATCGGCAACGGTCACGCCGGGGCCGAACACCACGTTCTGTTCGATCGTGACATCGCGGCCGACCACCGTATCCCATGCGAACCACACGGTTTCGGGCGCGACCAGCGTGGCGCCATCGGCCATTGCCGCGGCGCGGCGGCGGTCCTGCCAGCGCGCCTCTGCCTGCGCCAGTTCGGCACGGCTGTTGATGCCGGCCACTTCGTCGGCATCGGCGGTGACCACGACCGCGCAGGTCCGCCCATCGCCCAATGCGATGTTGACGATATCGGGCAGGTAATATTCGGCTTGCGCATTGGCGTTGCCGACCCGCGCCAGCAGCGCGAACAGATCATCGGCCCGGGCCGCGAGCAGGCCGGAGTTGCACAGGCCGCAATCGCGTTCGGCGGGGCTGGCATCCTTGAATTCGACCATTTTGTGGATCTGGTCGCCGCTGGCGATGACGCGGCCATAGGCCAGCGCATCATCGGGTACAAACCCCAGCACGACCACCGCCGGCGCATCGGCAGCGTGCAACCGGTCCAGCATGGCGCGCATCGTTTCCGGGCGCACAAACGGCACATCGCCATAGAGCACCAGCACGTCACCGGCAAAATCCTGCAGCAGCGCTTGCGCCTGTTGCACCGCGTGGCCAGTGCCGTGTTGCGGGTCCTGCACCGCGATCTGCGCCGTGGCGCAACCTGCGCGTTCCAGCTGGTCACGCCCGCTGCCGACCACCACCACTGCCTGCGCCGGGTTCAGCACTGCCGCGCTGGCCAGCAGATGGTGCAGCATCGGCCGCCCGGCAATCGGATGCAACACTTTGTGCAGATCGCTTTTCATCCGCGTGCCCTTGCCGGCGGCCAAGATGACGATGGCCAGCGGGTGTGCGGGGGATTGGTGGGGCATGGGATCGGGTGGGGTCTGGGTCATGCGCCCCTGTTGCCAGCATTTTCTTGCAGTTTCCAGAACGCAGCGACCATCCATGGGCAAAGTTCGCGTTTTTGAAGAAAGGTTAACCTTCGATCGGCCGGTGGCGGCGGTTGCACCCCGGTGCGGCTTGCGCGGTCGCGGGTTGCGCCGCTATGCTTAGTGCAAATGGCTGTGAACCTTGCCGACGGCGCTGTGGCCGCGGGCACGGGAATGCGGGCGGCAAAACGGGATGGGCAATGACGGATTTTCCCTTTGATCTGGTCGGATTTGATCTCGACGGCACGCTGCTGGATACCGCAATCGATCTTGGCCACGCGCTCAACCATGCGCTGACGTTGATCGGGCGGCCGACCATTCCGTTGGGCGATGTGCCCGGGCTGATCGGTGGCGGGACAGCGCAAATGTTGCGTGGGGGGCTGGCCCGCACCGGCGGCGTGGATGAGGCCACGCTGCCCGCGCTCAACGACGAACTGGTGGCATTTTACACCGCCAATATTGCCCGCCACACCACGCTTTATCCTGGCGGCGAAGCCATGCTGTCCGCGCTGGAGGCGCGCGGCGTGAAAATCGCCGTGGCCACCAACAAGCGTGAGGCGCTGGCGCGGCAATTGCTCGACGAAATGGGCCTCAGCCCGCGGCTGGCGGTGGTGATCGGCGGTGATACGCTGGGGCTGGACCGGGCCAAGCCGAAACCCGACATGCTGATCGAAATGGTACGCCGCGCAGGAGGCCAGCGCGCAGCGTTTGTTGGCGATACGACCTATGACATCGGCGCCGCCCGCGCCGCCGGGCTGCCGGTGGTCGCGGTCAGCTTTGGCTTTTGCGATCGGCCGCCGCACGATCTGGGCGCCGATGTGGTGATCGACCATTTCGATGCGCTGATCCCCGCGCTGCAGCGGATCGGCTGAACCCGAATGGGCATCACGCACAATCCCCCCTTTTCATCCGCGACACACCCGCTATAGGCGCGGACCTGCGTTGGGGCGTCGCCAAGTGGTAAGGCACCGGCTTTTGATGCCGGCATCCGCAGGTTCGAATCCTGCCGCCCCAGCCAGATTTATTGCAAATTGTTGATTACTGCCCGCTTTTCCGGTGCCACCGCGGCTACCGGTTCAGCAGATCGACAAACCGCGCTTTGACTGCGGCGGTATCGACGCCCAGCACCACCCGCACGTCACGCTCACCCAGATGCGGGCCTTTGCCGGCGGCCCAGGTCAGCAGCGCGCCATAGCTGGCGCCGGGCATCAGATCGACATCCATCGCCAGGTGGAGCTGGCGGGTGGCGATCGCCGGGTTCATCCATATCGCCACGGCGGTTTCATCCCACAGCGGATAGCCGCCCTGCCCGATCATCGCCACATAGTGCGCGACCGGCCGGCCCGACCGGGTGGCCTGCGCCAGCAGATCGGCAGTGGCAAGATTCTGGCGGCTGGCGTCGTTGGTCACCAGTGTCAGTTCGCGCCAGGGCGATGTGAACACGATCCGCGATGCTTCGGGGTCCCAGAAATGATTGATCGACATGCGCGGCGCATAGGCCGCCTGCATCGCAAATTCGTCGAGCGGCTGGTCGATTTCGGGGGGCAGCAGCACGCCGCCTTCGGAAATCAATTCCTGCACCCGCCCGGCAAAGCCATCGTCCAACCGCTGCGCCAGCGCCAGATTGGTCAGCGGGCCCATCGCCAGGATGGTGATCTTGCCAGGATATTTGCGGGTCATGTCGATCATGAATTGCGCGGCGGAGCGCGGATCGGCGGTGGTGACGGGCATGCCCTCGGCCATCGGCAGGATCACATCGGGGGCATGCGTCTGGCGCCGTTTCAGCGTGTTGTAGCTTGGCCAGCTTTCCATCCACGCACCCTTGTAGGGCATCGGGCTGTACGTCGCTTCGCGCAGCCGATTGCGTGCCTGGGTGTTGACCAGCGGATAGATCGCGCCCTGCGCCACCGGAATGTCGGTGCGCCCGACCAGTTCTAGCATGCGCAGCGTGGCGGCGGTTTCCTCTGGCGCCCAGCCGTCGCCCGAAACGGTGGTCACGCCCAGCACCTGGACCGACGGGTCCTGCAGCAGCATCAGGATCGGTTGCAGATTGGGGCCTTCCAATGCGTCCTGATCAATGATCACCAGCCGGCGTTCGGCGGCCATTGCGGGTGAAACACCAAGAGTGACGATGGCGAACAAGGACAGCAGCAAGGTGCAGGTCAGGCGCATAGAATCAGGTATCCCCAAAATAGCTCATTCCCCCGGCAACCGCACCGGCAACGTCAGATTGAGCACCACCGCGATGAAGGCCGCGGGCAGCACGCCGGAGGTCAGCAGTACGCGCAGGGTTTCAGGCACGTGTGCCACGGCGCCGGGCTCCAATTGCAGGCCCAGGCTGATCGACAGCGCGACCCCGAAAATCAGCATGTTGCGCTGGTTCCACACCACGCCCGACAGCATTGATACCGCGGCCGAGGCGACCATGCCGAACATCACGATCACGCCCCCGCCCAACACCTCGATCGGGATGGTGGTGATGATCGCGCCGATCTTTGGCGCCAGGCCGCACAGCACCAAAAAGACCGCGCCGACGGTGACGACATGGCGGCTCATGACGCCGGTGATGGCGATCAGGCCGACATTCTGGCTGAAAGTGGTGTTGGGCATGGCGCCGAAAATCGCGGCCAGCGCAGTGCCCACGCCATCGGCGCTGACCGCGCCGATCAGTTCGCGGTTGGTGGCGGGCCGTCCGGCGGTGCCTTCGCAAATGGCATCGACATCGCCGATCGATTCGATCGACGAAACAAAACCGGTGAGGCAAAAGCCCAGGATTGCCGATGCGGACAGCGCAAAGCCGAAATGGAACGGCGATGGCACCATCACCCAGCCCGCCGCCATGACCGGCGCAAACGAAATGCGCCCCATCGCCAGCGCCGCGCCATAGCCGGCGAGCAACCCCAGCAGCACCGACGCGGTGGACCAGATGCCGCGCGCAAAGAATTTCAGGCCCAGCGTCGCCCCGACCACGATGCTTGCGAGCAGCCAGCTGGTGCCTGCGCCATAGGCCGGGGTGCCGATCGCGGGCACACCGCCCGCGGCATATTCGATGCCGATGCGCATCAGCGACAGGCCGATCATCAGCACCACCAGCCCGGTGACCATCGGCGGCAGGGCAAAGCGGATGCGACCGACAAACACGCTGAGACAGGCATGCAGAATGCCGCCACACAGCGCCGCCGTCGCCAGCGCCGCCATCGCGCCCACGCCCTTGCCGGCGACAATCGGGATCATGATCGGGATATAGGCAAAGCTGGTGCCCTGCACCAGCGGCAGGCGCGCGCCGACCGGGCCCATACCGATCGTCTGCAGCAGTGTGGCGATACCGGCAAACAGCATCGACATCTGAATCATGTAGATCAGCGGCGCAGCATTGCCCGATCCAAAGCCGAAACCGGCGGCCCCGGCGACGATGATCGGCGGGGTCAGGTTGCTGACGAACATTGCCAGCACGTGCTGTATGCCCAGCGGCACGGCGGTGGCAAAGCCGGGGAAATAGTCCGGATCGCGCGCCTGCGCGGCGGTCATGATCGCGCCGCTGCCAGACAATGCCTGCGTATCGGTGGATGTTGCGACGAAACCGGCCATGGTCATCTCCGGAAAATGGGCTTGTGCAGCATCAGACGGTGCTCATCAGCCGATGGAGCGAGCGTTGCGCGGCCTGGGCAATGTCTGCGCGCGAGCTTTGGACAAGATCGCCATCGCGCACCACCGCCCGCCCTTCGACAAACACATCGCGCGCGCCAGGCGGGGGGCAGAGCACCAGCGCGGTGACTTTGTCCCACGCCCCCAATGAATGCAGATCAGCCATGTCCCACACCGCCAGGTCCGCGCGCTTGCCCACCGCGAGCGAGCCGCAATCGCGGCGGCCGAGCATTTCGGCACCCCCGCGCGTGGCGATATAGAGCGCCGTACGCGGATCGAATGCGCCCGCGCCGTGGGTGACACGCTGCAACAGCATGGCCTGGCGCGCCTCCATCAGCAGATTGCCGCTGTCGTTGGAGGCGGAACCATCGACGCCCAGACCGACCGGCACGCCGCGCGCCACCATCGCCTGCAAGGGCGCGATGCCCGATCCCAGCCGGCAGTTCGATCCCGGGCAGTGTGCAACCCCGGTGCGGGTGCGCGCAAACAGGTCGATTTCAGCGGCATCGAGCTGAACGCAATGCGCATGCCACACATCAGGCCCGGTCCAGCCCAGATCATCGGCATATTCGCCGGGGCGACAGCCAAAGCGTTCGAGCGAAAACGCCACATCGTCGGCGTCTTCGGCCAGATGCGTGTGCAGCATCACGCGCTTGTCGCGCGCCAGCAGCGCAGAATCGCGCATCAACCCCTGGCTGACCGAAAACGGCGAACAGGGCGCCACGCCGACCCGCACCATCGCGCCATCGCGCGGATCGTGGAACCGGTCGATCACGCGGATGGTATCGCGCAGGATGTCGGGTTCGCGTTCGACCAGGCTGTCGGGCGGCAGGCCGCCGGCGGATTCGCCCACGCTCATCGATCCGCGCGTGGGATGAAACCGCAGGCCGATGGTGGCCGCGGCGGCAATGCTGTCATCCAGCGTCACGCCATCCGGGTACAGATAGAGATGGTCAGAACTGAGCGTGCAGCCTGACAGCGCCAGTTCGGCCAACCCCAGCCGGGTGGCGGCATAAACATCATCCGGCCGATAGCGCGCCCAGATCGGATAGAGGCATTTCAGCCAGCCGAACAGCGACGCATTGGCCGCCCCCGGCACCGCACGGGTGAGCGATTGATAAAGATGGTGGTGGGTGTTGACGAGCCCGGGGGTGATCACGCAGCCGCGCGCGTCGATCACCCTGTCGGCATCTTCGATCATTTGTGCGAACCCCGCAACCGGCCCGACCGCGACCACGACACCATCGCGAAACGCGATCGCGCCATCGGCAATTTCGCGGCGCGCATCGTCCATGGTGACGATGCAATCGGCGTTGCGGATAACGGTCAGGCCCATGGTGATGGAACCACAAAGCCCTCTCCCTTTCGGGGGCTGCAGCGTTCACCCATGCAGTTTTTGTTCGTCATTCCTGCGAAGGCAGGAATCCAGTTTATTCCTCTTTCCCGGACGCAAGGTTGACTGGATTCCTGCCTTCGCAGGAATGACAGAGTTCTGTGAGGCATTGATTGAAATATGAGCATCAGTGACACGGTCATGACGGGGGCGCTTTGGCGTAGCGGTCCCAATGCCCCAGCAGTTCATCGATCACCTTTGAACCGACGGAATACAGGTTTTCCAGCGCCGCGTGCATACCCGAATAGCCCTCATTTTCGCGCAGCAGATAGGCCGCGGCGGGGACACCGGGGGGCGGCATGGTAAAGTTGCTGCCGGCGCGCAGGACCATCACCCGGTTGCGATCAGCCCGGCCGATCCGCGAGAGATATTCGATCGACTGCATGGTGCCGGTTTCCTCCATCGCGGAGGTTACGAACTGGCCTTTGCCGCGCGTCCAGAACGTCACCCAGTCATTGGCCCAGTCGGTCATCAATGCGCCGTGCCAGAACGTCATCGCCGCCAGTTGGTCACCCCGCAGCACAAACGGGGGTCGCTGGGCCATCGGGTATCCGACGAACTTGGCACGTTCGCTGGTGATGCCCGGATCATCGGGTAGCGCCATGTCTTTGGTCAGGTTGTAGGCCCAGTCGGTCAGCGCCGGGCTGAGTTCGAACATTTCGCCGTTGATTTTGGGGTCCGCCGGGGTGGGATCGTTCGGGCCTTTGCTGTGCAGCGCGAAATAGCCGTATTTCCAGTCCTGCGGCATTTCGCGCGGATCAATCTCGTGCGACAGGTCACCATCGACCAGATAATGCGCCCAGGCGGTTGACCCGATCGAGGCATGGTGCGGATCGATGCCGGCGATCCCGGCCACCAGCCAATAGGCGTGGCTCAGATCAAAGCGCGGGTCGAGCCCAAGCGCCAGCGTGGCGGTGGCCGACCGAATCGACCCCATGCCGGTGACCATGCCGAGCACGCCGGTCTGCGGGTTGTAAAACAGATCGTGGTGCGATTGCGGAAACGCGATGCGGGTGTCGAGATGCCGGCGTTCTTTCCACAGCTGGAATTCGCCCGGCGCATCGCCAGTATCCTGGCCGATTTCAAACATGGTGACGATCACCACTTTGACCGGCAGGCGTTGCGCGCACGGCGCGCCGGGCTGGCAGGCCAGCACGGTGGCCAGAACATTGGCGGGGCGGGGCTGCGCGGAATGCGGTATCGGCCAGGCCATCGCTGCAGCACCAGGCAACACCAGCGCGCAGAAAAGCCCGAGCAAGGCAGGCCCAATTCGGCGGCAGGCTTGCAACATGGTCGGGCCTTTTTGATGGTTCAGCAGGAATTGCCGGGTGACGGCGGCTGATACCGCCATCACCCGGTCCGATATCAGAACTTGTACTTGATCGACGCCTGGAAACTGCGCGGCAATTGCGGCAGCGCGATGTCGGCACCGAACAGGTCCTGACCGCCAGCACGGAAATAGCGTGCGTCGTTGACGTTCTTGACCACCACGCGGAACAGCCACGGCCCCTTGGTATAGGACACGCCAAGGTTGGCCAGCCAGTATGACGGCAGCTTCACCGTTTGCGTGTAGTTGGCATAGACCGAGTCCACGTGGCTGATGTCACCGCTCAGCGCGATGCCGTTATCGAACGCATATGTTGCCGTAGCCGAACCGACATTCTGTGGCTCGCCAGGGCGGCGGGCCATCTTTTCACTCGTGATCGGGATGAGACCCAGTTGCGAACCGCCAAAGATCAGCGCGGGGTTGATCCCGGGGAAATCGCCAGCGCCGTAGTAGTTGAAATAGGACCCGGCAATCAGGGCACCCAGATTGATCACGTTGATATGGGTGAAGGAACCGGTCACCAGCAGGTGGCGGTCAACCGACCAGCGGATTTCAGCTTCGATACCCTTGGTTTGCAGAATCTGGTTGGTCAGACCGCTTTCGGCACCGGCCTGGGTACGCTTTTGTTTGTAGACCGAAATCGCCGCGTAAAGCTTCTTGTCGAGGAAGTCACCCTTCAGGCCGCCTTCCAGCAGGTTGGATTGGCCAAGCACCGCATTGCCGACGATGTTGTGCGCATAAAGTTCAGACCCTTCACCCGCGACGACCGTGGTCTGGCGCGAGATGGTGACATAAGGGACAAGGCCAATCGACGACTTGTACGACAGGCTGGCGTTCCACGACCAGCCACCAAACGTGCCCGACGCGTCGGGAATGTTCTGCGTGTTGGCAGCGAAACCGGCGTAATCGCCCGGCCAGTATTTTGCCGCAATTGCATGCGATGCGGTCTGGACATTGTCGTAACGCACGCCACCGATAAGATCGAGGCCGACAGTGGTATCGACATCGACCAGCGCAGCGGCACCAAGGTCGGTATAATGACCCACCACATAGTCGGAAAAGTTGCAGTCGCACTGGGTCGACAGCAGACGCGTATCATAGGGCTGATAGATGGTGGCCTGGCTGATATCCGGGCGGTTCCAGAACTCCTGGCCAAAATCGTCCGCGAATTTGAAGTGCGTGTAACGCACCGATGGTGATGCCTGGATCGAGATTTTGGCAAAGGATGTCTGGAAACTGTCGGACAGGACGATCTTGTCTTCAAGAACGTACGAGTTGAACGTCTGCGAAAATCCATAGGCGTTTTCATTCAGGCTGATGCCGCCATCATAAAACACCTGATTCTTGATCTTCAGATCACCTTTGCCTTCCCAGATCAGGTCGAAATAGGCGGTTTTCTGGATATTGTTGTTCTTGTCGTTCGGTCCGGTCAACGTCTGCCTGCGGCTAAGCTTGACCGTGCCGGGATTCAGCAGATTCATGTCGGTAAAGGACGTGCCCGCCTCATTGGGCGTATAACACGCGGCATTGATGCCGTCCTTGAACGGCGTGAAATTGAACGTGCCATCGACCCCGGCGCAGGCAAAACTGCCAAACTGGCTGATGCCATTTCCGTGATTGGCGGCAGAGGCTTCTTCGCGGGATATCTTGCCATCGCCGTTGGTATCCAGGCCGCGGCTCTGGCCGGAAATATAGGTGCCGGTGTCGATCAGATCCTGCGTCAGGCGGTTCCAGCCGCTGTTCTGCACGCTGTCGTATTTCTGATAGGTCCCGCCAAATTCGGCGCGCAGGTTGGAGGTGATGTCGGTGTCGAACGCCGCCGAAAACAGCGCGTTCTTGGTATAGACATTGCGGTAGTAGCTGTCTGAATCCTCGATTTCGCCATAGATGCTGTAACCAAAGGCGTGATCGCCGATCTTGCCCGGCCCGGTCACGCTGCCCTTGATGACTTTCCTGCCCCAGCTGCCGAGATCAACCTCAAGATCGCCCTTGGCTTCGGCAGCATAGGCGCCGCTGGCTGCGCGCGCGGTTTTTGGCACGAAGTTCATGTAACCGCCGATCTTCGACGGGCCATAAATCACACTGGCCGGGCCGCGCACGATGTCGATGCGGTCAGCCGCGCCGATCGGGGTCGCATAGTTGCCGGGGTTGTCCAGCCGCAGCATGCCACGATAATAAACGTCGCTGGGTGCGCCACGAATGTCGAGCGCGCCGCCGGTGCCGAAAGAACGAACTGGTGAAGGTACCCGGCACCTGGGACACCAGATCGTAGATCTGGGTGATGCCAAAGCGGTCCATCTGTTCTTTCGAGATGGTGGACGCAGAACGCGGCGTTTCAACCAGCGTCTTGTCAAAACCGAACACCGATCCGACACCCCTGACCGGCAACGCATTGAGCGCGCCGGTGATGACGATTTCCTCGGCCGGTTTGGGCGCATCTGCCGCCGGCGCCGGCGCCGCGGTCTGGGCCAGTGCCGGCATGCTCATTGCGGTGCATGACAGCAGACCGGCCGCAACCAGCTTGCGGATGGCGGACCCGCGCGTCGGCGCACGACCAGCCATAGCGAAAGATTGGACTTGTAGCATTATTGACCCCCATTTTTTGTTGCGTTAACAGCTTCTTGACCCGGAACACCCTGTCGCCGGCGCCTGACCGCCCCGTCCCCGCCGCCCTGATACAAACGTTTTCCTTGTGTCATTCAAACATGTTGCAGCGCAGCAAGGCAAAGCCTTTGTCACGCCGCGGCAAACCCTTTTTGCGATCGAACGGCCCCGCTGCACCCGGCCGGATCGACCCTGCATGCCGGAACTATGGCCTTGACATATGCCTAGCAAACGCAATGAATCCGACACAGTGTTGCAAAAATTGTAGCGGGGTCACCACAGCGCCACATGCTGGCATTTTCGCGCTTTCTGCGCTACTTCATGGCGGTCGGCCGGCTTGGTTCGATCCGCAAGGCGGCGGACGAGCTGCACGTTTCGGCCTCTGCCATCGACCGGCAGATCCTGAATGTCGAAGCGGACATCGGCATGCCGCTGTTTGAACGGCTGCCCACCGGGCTGCGCCTGACGGCGGCGGGCGAAATCATGATGGCGGCGGGCGGGCGCTGGCAAAAGAGCATGACCGATGTCCGTGCCCAGATCGAGGATCTGCGCGGATTGAAGCGCGGTAATGTCGATATCGCGATCATCGACGCGCTGGCCAAAGGCTATATTCCGGCCACGATCAGCGCGATGCAGTCGCGCTATCCCGGGATCACGGTCGGCGTGCGTGTGCTGGAAAACAATGCCATCCATCGCGTGATCGCCAATGGCGAGGTCGATTTCGGCATCTTCTTTGAACCGCGATCGGTCCGCGACCTGACCGTGCGCGCGTTTACCGACGTGGTGCTGGGCTTTGTCACCCTGCCCGACCACCCGCTGGCGCAGCAGCGCAGCGCGCGCTTTTCCGCCTGTGCCGGATCACCGGTGATCCTGCCCGCAAAACCGCTGGCGGTGCACGAACAGATCGCCGTGCTCGAAGCGACCAGCCAGATCACGCTGGCCAAAAAGGTGGTGTCCGACAACATCCAGATGATCGCGTCGCTGGTGGCCGAAGGCATCGGCATCGGCATGCTGACCTCGCTCGATGTCATCAACGAGGTCAAGGCCGGCAGCCTGGCGTTCACGCCGATTACGGACCCGATTCTGCGCCCGATGACCCTGGCGCTGTGCACCGCTGCGTCGCGCCCCACGTCCTATGCCGCAGACATCGTGCTGCGCGAAATTATCGCCGACTTTTCGCAACTGGGCGTTGAATCGCCGGTCGCGGAGGTGCCCTGAACACTGGTTGCGGGTGCCTTGTTCAGGTCCGGTTCCAGGCACATTGACCCATGATCCAGGTCTGGCGAATTGCGCGATCATCACCCAGAATTTGCAGCGCAAACAGACGATCGGCCAGGCTGGCGCCAGCGGTGCGGCGCGCCAGCAAAGGCGTGGCGGTATCATCCAGCACCGCAAAATCAGCCTCTTGCCCCGCTTCCAGACCACCGACCCGGTCGGCAATATGCAGCAGGCCTGCGCTGCCGGCGGTGGCCAGCCAGAGCGCGCGGAACGGATCAAGCCTAACCCCTCGCGCCTGCGCCGCCTGATAGGCGAGCCCGGCGGTGTGGAGCATCGAAAACGTCGTGCCCGCCCCCACATCGGTGCCCAGCCCGGTGCGAAAACCGCAGGCCTGGGCCTGGCCAAAATCGAAAAAGCCCGATCCCAGAAACAGGTTGGAACTGGGGCAGACCGCAATCCCGGCGCCAGTTTCGGCCAGCCGCCGGGCAGACCGGTCGGGCAGATGCACGCCATGCGCAAACACCGATCGCGCGCCGACCAGCCCGAACCGGTCATAGACATCAAGGTAATCGGCGGCATCGGCAAAGCGTTCGCCCACGGCCGCGATTTCCCGCAGGTTTTCGGCCAGATGCGTGTGCATCAGCACGTCGGGATGGTCCGCCACCAGCTGCCCCGCAACGTGCAACTGCGCATCCGACGAGGTCAGCGCAAAGCGCGGCGTGACCGCATAGCCCAGTCGTCCGCGCGCGCGCCAGCGCGCGATCAGCGTTTCGGTTTCATCGCGGCCCGATTGCGCGGTATCGGCCAGCCCGGCGGGGCCGAGGTCCATCAGCACTTTGCCCGAAATGATCCGCATCTGCCGCGCCAGCGCCGCATCGAACAGGGCATCGACCGAATGCGCGTGCACGGTCGGGAACACCAATGCGCTGGTGGTGCCGTTGCGCAGCAGCTCGTTCAGGAACGCATCGGCAACCACATCGGCATGGGCGCGGCTGGCAAAGGCCTGTTCGGCGGGGAAAATATGCCGGTCCAGCCAATCGAGCAATTGTTCGCCATGCGCGGCGATCCGGTCCATTTGCGGATAGTGGATGTGGGCATCGACAAAGCCCGGCACGATCAGCCCGCGCAAATGGGAAACGGGCACACTGGCGAAACGCGGGGCCAGATCGGCATAGGCGCCGCGTGCGACGACAATGCCCTGTTCGACCACCAGCAGCCCGTCTGCATCATAGCGCACCGCAGCGGGATCGAGCTGCGGATCGCGCGGCACGGACAGCAATTCGCCGCGAAACGCCTGTACCGTCATGCACCCAGCCCCAGCAATTGCGCGCAGGTGGCCACTGCGATCACATCCGGTTCCTTGCCGGGCACGCCGGGCAGGCCGATCGGACAAGTCAGGCGTGCGCAATCCTGCGGCGACAGGCCATCGCCCGCCAGCCGCGCCAGAAAGCGCGCACGTTTGGTGGCCGAACCGATCAGGCCGACATAGGCCAGTGGCGATCGCGCCAGGGCCACACGGGCCAGCGTGTAATCCAGGCCATGATCGTGCGTCAGGATGACAATCGCGGCATCGGATGGCGCGTCGGCCACACATGATGCCAGATTGTCGGCATCGATCACCGTGACGCCATCGATCGCGGCACATTCCGGGCGGGCATCGAACCAGGCCAGCCGCAGCGGCAGATGGGCGGCGTGGCGCGCAATGGCCTGCCCGACATGGCCCGCACCGAACAGATAGATCGGGCGGCGATAGCGGCCCAGCACCTCGGCAAAGCGTGTTCCTTTGCCCGGCAGGGGGCCACGGGCGGGCAACGGCACCACACCGGCGTCAGGCACGATTTGGCGTTCCACACCGCCCGCTGCCAGGTGAGTCACCAGCACGCTTTCGTCGCCCGTATCGGCCAGCCAGGCCAGCGCGGCAGAATTGACGTGTTCGATCAGCAGTCGCACCCGGCCACCGCAACACTGGCCCAGCAGCGGCCCCAACGGGTAATCCTGCACCCGCCAGGTGCCCGGTGGATGCAGGAGCGCGGCGCGCGCCTGTTCCACCGCCCGGTATTCCAGCTGTCCGCCGCCGATCGTGCCGACCAGCGTGTCGGCCGTCACCAGCATCCGCGTGCCCGCGCCGCGCGGGGCGGACCCTTCGCTGGCCAGCACGCTGACCAGCGCCACTGGCGCTGTGCCGGCGAGCACACGAAGCTGTGCCAGCCATTCGGTCATGCGCCGCGGTGCGCGGCTATCGCGCGCAGGATGCGTTCGGGTGTGGCCGGTGCATCCAGTTGCGGGATCGCGCGATTGTGCGGCGCGGTTGCCACCACTGCCTGGCCCAGCGCCAGAAACACCGAATTGGCCAGCATGAACGGTGGTTCCCCCACCGCCTTTGACCGGTGGATCGTCGGCTTGACATTGTCGCCGTCCCACAGCGCGATGGTGACATGGCGCGGGCGGTCCGATGCGGTGGGGATCTTGTAGGTCGCGGGCGAATGCGTCAGCAGCCGGCCCGCGCCGTCAAACACCAGTTCCTCTGTGGTCAGCCAGCCCTGCCCCTGCAGGAACGCGCCCTCAATCTGCCCCACATCGATCGCCGGATTCAGCGATCGGCCGACATCGTGCAGAATATCGACCGCCAGCACGCGGTGTTCGCCGGTCAGCGTATCGATCACCACTTCGGACACTGCCGCGCCATAGGCGAAGTAATAGAACGGGCGCCCTTTGTGGGCCGCACGGTCATATTCGATTTCGGGTGTGGCGTAAAAACCGGTGGCCGACAGCTGAATGCGTGCGCGGTGCGCCTTGTGGCACAGCGTGGCAAACGACAGCGTGGCCGCGCCGGCCCTGACGCCAGCGGGCGTGAAAAGGACATCCTGCTCTGCGCAAGCAAACGTCCGCGCCACGAAGGCTGTCAGGCGGTCACGGATCGCCGTGGCAGCATAATGCGCCGCCATTCCGTTGAGGTCTGCACCCGAAGAGGCCGCCGTGGCCGACGTATTCGGCACTTTGTCGGTGCGCGTGGCGGTGATGCGCACCTGGCCGACCGGCACGGCAAACACCTGCGCCACCACTGCTGCGACCTTGATATACAGCCCCTGACCCATCTCGGTCCCGCCGTGGTTGATCTGGATCGAACCATCGGCATAGACATGTACCAGCGCGCCGGCCTGGTTGAGATGGGTGGTGGTGAAACTGATCCCGAATTTCACCGGGGCCAACGCGATGCCTTTTTTGAGGACGGTGTTGCGCGCGTTGAATGCTACAACAGCGGCGCGGCGCGCGTCATAACGGGAATCGTGGCGCAACCGGGCCATGATCTGCGGCGCGATATTGTCTTCGACCGTCATGCCATAGGGCGTGACATTGCGGCCCGGCCCATAGGCATTGGCCAGCCGGACATCGAGCGGATCGGCCCCCAACGCTTGCGCGATATGGTCCATCACACGTTCGATCGCCAGCATCCCCTGCGGGCCGCCAAAGCCGCGAAACGCGGTGTTGGAAACGGTGTGCGTCTTCAGCCGTTCGGACAGGATTTCGACATGGGGGAGGAAATAGCAGTTGTCGGCATGGAACATCGCGCGGTCGTTGATGCCTGCGGACAAATCGAAAGTGGCGCCGCAGCGCGCCGACAGCAGCAGTTTGAGCGCTATGACCCGGCCATGGTCATCGCAGCCGACTTCATACGTGACGCGGAAATCATGGCGTTTGCCGGTCATCACCATGTCGTCATCGCGGTCGCAGCGGAATTTGGCAGGGCGGCCGGTCAGCGTGGCGACCAACGCGGCCGCAGCCGCGAAAAACGCCGCCTGCGTTTCCTTGCCCCCGAACGCGCCGCCCATCCGCCGCACTTCGACCGTCACGTCGGCCGAGGGCACGGCCAGCAGATGCGCAACCAGATGCTGCACTTCGCTGGGATGCTGGGTGGAGCTGAGCACGTGGACCTGCCCGTCCTCGCCCGGCCGGGCCAGGGCGATCTGGCCTTCGAGATAGAAATGATCCTGCCCGCCCATGTCGAACTGGCCCGACAGGCGGTGAGCGGCGGTTGCCAGCGCCGCATCAGGATCGCCCTGTACCATGCGCTGGGTTGGTTCGAGCAATGATTGCGCGGCTTGTGCCTGTTCGATGGTCAGGCAGGCGGGACGCGGCTCATAGCTGATCTGGCCCAGCCGCGCCGCCTTGCGCGCTGCCAGTTGGCTGGTCGCGGCCACCAGAAACAGCGGCTGCCCGACGAACGTGACTTCGCCATCGGCCAGCAGGCGGTCATCGCCGGCGACCGGGCTGACATCGTTGGCGCCGGGAATGTCGCCGGCGGTGAATACCGCGACCACGCCTGGCGCCGCGCGCACCGCTGCCAGATCCATCGCCACCAGCCGCGCATGGGCAACCGTGCTCTGGCCAAACGCCAGGTGGAGCAGATCGGCGGGTTCCGCCTCGTCATCGCAATAGCGCGCAGAGCCGCTGACGTGCAGGTGCGCGCTGTCGTGGGCATGGGCGGGGTTGGCGCCGTGGTCAGCCAAGCTCCGGCTCCACATCCAGCACCGACACGGCGGCCCCTTGCGCCCTGTGATACAGTCGCCACAGCAGGTTTGCCGCCGCATCCAGCCGATAATCGGCCGAGCCGCGCACATCGTTGAGCGGGGTGAAGTCGTCGCGCAGGGCGCTGGCCGCCAGTGCAATGGTTGCGGCGTTCAACGTCTGCCCGGTCAGCGCCTGTTCGCACTGGTGCGCGCGGCGCGGGGTGGCCGCCATGCCACCGAACGCTGCGCGCGCGCGGACGACAATCCCATCACGCACAGTCAGTTTGAACGCGCCGCACACCGCCGAAATATCGCTGTCAAAGCGGCGCGACAGTTTCGAAATGTGCACCCGATCATCGGGGCCAAGCGCCGGGATATGAACAGATTCGACAAATTCGCCCGCGCGACGGTCCTGTTTGCCGTAATCGAGAAAATAGTCCTCCAGCGGCATGGTCCGGCGCCCCTGCAGGCTGCGCAAGGTCAACATGGCGTTTAGCGCGATCAGCGCGGGCGGGCCATCGCCGATGGGCGATCCATTGGCGATATTGCCGCCGATCGTGGCGGAATTGCGCACCTGCAATCCGCCGATGCGCCTGACCAGTTCGCCCAGATCGGGGTGGAACCGCGCGCATGCCGGGTGGGCATCGGCATAGCGCACGGTGGCGCCCAGTGTCAGCCCGGTGGCACTTTCGGTGATGGTGGCAAGCTCTGCAATTCTGCCCAGAAACACCGGCGTTGCGATCGTACGCAGGCCCTTGGTGACCCACAGCCCGACATCGGTGGCCCCGGCGATCATCCGCGCGTCGGGATGATCGGCCAGTACGGCGGCGAGTTCATGGGCGGTGTGTGGCGCAAACCACGCGGGTTCGCCGGGGTCATCGGCAGGCGTTTCGCGTACGGCCAGGCCCTGCAACAGGGTGATCGTGATACTGTCGTCCTGTTCCAGCGCAGGGACAGTCTGTGCCGCCGCCAGGATCGGGCCATAGCCGGTGCAGCGGCACAGATTGCCGGCGATGACGTCTGCGACCGGCAGGTCATGCCCGCTGGCGCCGATCGCGCGGCCATGCAGCGACATGACGAAGCCGGGGGTGCAGAACCCGCATTGCGAGCTGCCGTTCTGCGCCATGCAGGCCTGCAAGCGATTGAGCGCGCCAGGCCTGCCCAGGCTTTCGACGGTCAGCAGCGCCTTGCCATCCAGCATCGGCAAAAACAGGATACAGGCGTTGACCGCGCGCCAGATGATGCTGGTACCCTGCGCGTCCAGTTCGCCCAGCAACACGGTGCAGGCGCCGCAATCACCCTCGGCACAGCCCTCCTTGGTGCCGGTGCGCCCCATGCGATAGCGCAAGTGATTGAGCAGCGTGGCGGTCGGATCGACCGGGCTGATTTCCACCACTGCGCCATCCAGGACAAACCGCACAGTCATGTCAGCTGCCCCGGTACGTCGAATAGCTGTAGGGCGAGACGAGCAGCGGCACGTGATAGTGCCCGACTGCATCGGCTATGCCGAAATCGATCGCCACCACATCCAGGAACGGCGGGTCTGGCAGGATCACGCCCTGTGCGCGAAAATAGTCCGCCACGGCGAATGCGATGCGATAGGCGCCCGGCACCAGCGGCGGCAGGCCGGGGCAACGCCCGTCGGCATTGGTGCGGCCCTGAAACAGCACCTGGCCATCGGCGGCGGTCAGCGTCAGCGCAACAGCGACCGCCGGTGTCCCGTGCGCGGTGTCGAGAACGTGGGTGGAAAGCGTGCTCATGGTGGTGTCCCTTGCGCAATCCAGCGGCCCAGCGTGTCGCGTTCGGCGCGGGTCATGCCGGTGGTGTTGCCCAGCGGCATGATCTCTGCCTCTACCGCCACCTTCTGGATGCGCGGGGCGACCGCGCTGGCATGGGCATGGCTGTCGAGCAGCACGCCCAGCGGCGGTTCGGTGAACGCCGGGTTGGTCGGGTGGGCGGCATGGCAGCCACTGCAATGGCGGGCAAAGATCGGCTGCACATCTGCATAGGTGGTGCGCGCCGGCCCGGCCGCAGCCGGGGCACCCTTTTCCAGCGCGACATAGGCCACGCACAGCAGGGCCAGTGCGGCGCTGAGCGCGATATACGGCGCCCCTGACTGGCCCTTGTGCCGCAGGTTGAACACGTGCCGGACCGACACCCCGGTGGCACCGATCAGCGCCAGCACCAGCCAGGGCCGTGTGGCGCCATAGGTCATCGGATAGTGGTGGCTGAGCATGATGAACAGCACCGGCAGGGTCATGTAATTGTTGTGCAGCGAACGCGCCTTGCCCGCTTTGCCCAGCGCGGGATCGGGCAGGCAGCCTTCGCGCAGCGCGGCCACCACCTTGCGCTGGTTGGGGATGATCACAAAGAACACGTTGCCGACCATCACCGTGCCGATCATCGCGCCGATGTGCAGATAGGCCCCGCGGGCGTTGAACACCTGGGTCAGCGCCCAGGCCGCCGCGACCAGCACCGCGAACCACACCAGCCCGAACAACCGGTTGTTGGCACCCAGCGGCGATCGGCACAGCCCGTCGTAGACCAGCCAGCCCGAAACCAGCGCCAGCAGCCCGATGCCAACCGCTTCAGGCTGGCTGAGCGCGGCCTTTGACGGATCGATCAGAAAGCTTTTGGCGCCGATATAATAGACCAGCACCAGCAGCGAAAAACCGCTGATCCACGTCCAATAGGCTTCCCATTTGAACCAGTGCAAATCGTCGGGCAGCGTCGGTGGCGCGACCTGGTATTTCTGGTTGTGGTAAAACCCGCCGCCATGCACCGACCACAGTTCGCCCGAAGCCACCCCTTGCGCCGGCGGTTTCAGATGGTTGTCGAGCCAGACAAAATAGAACGACGATCCAATCCACGCGATGCCCGTAGTCAGGTGCAGCCAGCGCAGCCCCAGATTGAGCCATTCGCCCCAGTCGATCGCCAGCAGCGCCGCGATCATGCCATATCCCCCAGCCGCAGCCGCACGATCTCGCCGATCTGGGCGATAGCGGTGGCCACTTCGGCGTCGCGGGTGTGGGCCAAACGGCGCTCCATCGCCGCCAGAATGCCGGCCTTGTCGGTCAGCCGCACGCAGATGATGAAGGGGAAATCGAACCGCGCGCGATAGGCGGCGTTGAGCGCGTGAAAGCGGGCGAATTCGTCGGGAGTCAGCCGATCCAGCCCAGCCGAGGCCTGCTCCGCCGATGACGCCGCGGTCAGCGTCTGGTCGATCGCTGCCTTGCCCGCCAGTTCCGGGTGGGCACAGATCAGCGCGAGTTGTTCATCGGCACTGGCAGCATGCAGTGCGGCCATCAGCCCGGTTTGGAGATCGGCAAACGGGCGCAAGGCGGCGGCACGTTCCACCACCCATGGCGAATGTTCGAACAGCGCGCCAAACCGGGCCACAAACGCGGCGGTATCCAGCGCGTTGACCTGATCGAGGTTCAACGGCTGTCCCCTTCCAGGCTGACATGCGCGGATACGACTTTCCAGCCGCCGTAAACGCCAGTGCCGAAACGCACCCAGCTCTGGCTCTGGCGGCCGCGCCGACTGCTGTTTTCGCGGAAAAATTCGGCATCGATAGTGGCGAAGGCATCACCATAGACGGTGATTGCCACCTGCCCCAGCCGGCGCGGCGGCGATCCGCCGCGACCTTTGCGGAACGCGCGGATCGCCTCGATGCCATACAGCACTTCGCCCACGCCATAGCGGTTGGTGGTGGGCGCAGCGTGGAACAGCGCGTCCATCGCCGGCACATCATTGGCCATCAGCGCGGCTTCATAGGCGTGGAACGCGGCGGTGACTTCGGCCAGACGGGCCGGATCGTTGATGATCATGCCGGATGCACCGCAATCCAGTGGTGCGCGATATCGACGCGGCGGGCGACCCAGGCGTCGCCGCTGGCCACGACATGATCGACAAACCGCGCCAGCGCGCGCGCCCGCGCCGGGCGCCCGGCGATCCGGCCATGCAGCCCGACCGACATCATCCGCCCGCCTTCGTCGCGCAACTGGTCAAACGTATCGACCAGATAGCGGAAAAACTGGTCGCCCTCGGTAAAGCCGTTCAGTGCGACCATCTTCATGTCGTTGGCATCGAGCGAATAGGGCACGATCAGCTGCGCGCGCCCGTGCTGCCGGTCCCAATAGGGCAGATCATCGGCATAGCTATCGGCGTCATACAGAAAGCCGCCCTCCTCTGCCACCAGCCGCGCGGTGTTGGGCGAGGTACGGCCCTGATACCAGCCCAGCGGGCGGCTGCCGGTCAGTTGCGTGTGCAGCGCGATGGCCTGGGCAATGTGTTCGCGTTCCACCTGTTCAGGCACATTTTGGTAATCGATCCAGCGATAGCCGTGGCTGGCGATTTCCCAATCGGCGGCGCGCATCGCCGCGACGGCGGCCGGGTTCATGGCCATCGCCCGCGCCACGCCAAACACCGTGACGGGCAACGCGGCGCGCGTGAACAGGCGATGCAGCCGCCAGAATCCGGCGCGGCTGCCATATTCATACAGGCTTTCCATCGCCATCGCGCGCGCCGGATGGCTGGCCGCGCCGACCATTTCGGACAGGAACGCTTCGGAACCGGCGTCGCCGTTGAGCACGCTGTTTTCGGCGCCTTCCTCATAATTGATGACGAATTGCACGGCGACGCGCGCGCCGCCCGGCCAGCGCGGATCGGGCGGATTGCCGCCATAGCCGACCAGATCGCGGCTCATCGTGGGGCATCCCAGGCGGCCAGCGCCGCCGGCACAGCCTGCCCCAGCGGCACGGACAAGCCCTCTGCGCCAAGGCAGGCTTCGAGCGCGCCGAGCGTCAGCAGCACTTTGTGTTTGCGCGCGTTGTAGCCCATCGCGCCAAAGCGCCAGATGCGGCCCTGCAACGGGCCGAACGCGGTGCCGATTTCGATTTCAAAATGGTCGCGCATGGCAATTCGCACGCGTTCGCCATCGATCCCGGCCGGAATCCACGCGCCGGTGACATTGGTCATGCGGTGCGCATCGTCACCGAACACCGTCAGCCCCAGCGCGCGCAGGCCGGCGGTCATCGCGGCGCCGGCGCGGGCGTGGCGGATGAAACAGGCGTCCAGCCCTTCACCCAGCACCACGCGGGCGCATTCGCGTGCGCCATAGAGCATCGATGTGGCCTCGGTATGGTGGTTGAGGCGCTTTTCCGACCAGTAATCCATGATCATGGCCAGGTCGAAATAGTTGGAGCCGATGCGGGCCCCCGCGCCATCCGCGATATCATCGCGGCGGATGCCCTGTTCGACATGGCGACGGTTGAAAATATGCGCCGCCGCCGCATCCGAAATGGTGATCGGCGCCGACCCCGAAGGCCCGCCCAGGCATTTTTGCAGGCCGCCGGTCACCACATCGATGCCCCAGCGGTCGGTGGCAATTTCCATCCCGCCCAGCGTGGCGGTGGCATCGACATAGGACAATGCGCCGGCATCGCGGCACAGCGCGCCCAGCCCTTCCAACGGTTGCGCCATCGTGGTCGAGGTATCGCCATGGACCGTGGCGACCACGCGCGGGCCGAACCGCGCAATCGCATCGGCAATGGCCGCCATCGGCACCACTTCACCCCACGGCGCATCGACCGTTTCGATCACCGCGCCGATCCGCCCCAGGATTTCGGTCAGCAGCAGGCCGAACCGGCCGAAATTGACCACCAGCACGCGATCGCCCGGCACCACCAGGCTGACCAGCGAAGCCTCTATCGCGGCGCGCGCGGTGCCGTCGATCAGCATGGTCCAGCGGTTCTGTGTGCCGAACACCGGGCGGTAAAGCGCCATGACCTGGTTCATATAGGCGGTCATTTCCGGATCGAACTGGCCGAGCAGGTCGGCCGCCATCGCCCGCAGCACACGCGGATGCGCGTTGACCGGGCCGGGGCCCATCAGCAGGCGCTGGGGCGGGTCGATTTCACCGAACAGCAGGGGATCAAGCGTCGTCAAGGGAGGCTCCAAGTCGTTCGATGAAGCCGAGCATGACCCGCAGCGCCACTTCGGCATCGGCGGGATCGACATGTTCGGCGGGATGGTGGCTGACCCCGCCGCGGCAGCGGATGAACAGCATGGCGGTGGGGCACAGTGCGGCCATGACCATGGCATCGTGGCCAGCGCCGGAAACCAGGCGGCGCACCGGTTGCCCGGCCCCGGCCAGCGCCGCATCCATCAGGTTCATCAGCGCCGGGTCGCAGGGGCTGGCGGGCAGATCATGGACGGGGGCGATCGTGATTGCCAGACCGCGCTGGTCGGCAATGGCGTGGATGGCATCGAGTATGGCCGCCGCCGCGCGGTCGCGCCGTTCGCTTATCCCGGAACGGACGTCGATGGTAAAATCGACATGGCCCGCGATCACGTTGGCAGCGCCAGGCCCGGCCGTGATCCGACCGACGGTTGCCACCACATCCGATTGATCGGCCTGTGCTATGCGTTCGATGGCCAGGATCATTTCGGCGGCGCCCGCCAGGGCATCGCGGCGCAGCGGCATCGATGTGGTGCCGGCATGTCCGGCCATGCCCATGACCTGCACGCGATAGCGCAGCTGTGCCGCAATTCCGGTGACCGTGCCGACCGCCAGCCCTTCGGCCTCCAGCAGCGGGCCCTGTTCAATGTGTGCCTCAAGATAGGCGAGGATCGACCCCGGTGCCCGTGCTGCATCGTGATAGTGCGCCACATCAACCCCGGAATCGGCCAGCGCCACGCCGTCGGCATCCACCAGATCGAGCGCGTCGGACGGCAGCGTGCCCGCCACCGCCCGGCTGGACAGCATTGCGGCGGGAAAGCGGGAACCTTCTTCATCACCAAAGGCAATGACCTCGATCGCAAAGGGCAGGCGGCGTTCGGCACGGTGGAGCGCAGCGACCGCTTCGATCCCCAGCATGACCCCCAGCGGGCCATCATAGCAGCCGCCATCGCGCACGCTGTCGAGGTGGCTGCCGATCATCAGCGCGGGTGCCGCCGGATCGGTGCCTTCATAGCGCCCGACCAGATTGGCGGCCGGATCGCGCCACACGCGCATGCCGGCGTCGGCCATCCATGCGGACAGTGCGGTTTGCGCCGCATGATAGGCCGGGGTCAGATAGCCGCGACACAGCCCACCGGCCATGTCGGAATAGGGCGCCACGCCCAACATATCGCACCGCGCGACCGCGCGCGCACCACCTGGCGCCGTGACTGCGGGCGTGTCTGCGGGGGCGGCGATGGTCACCACGTGGCGACGCCGCCGTCGCTGCGCGGATCGGTCGCACCGTCCAGCCGCCCGTCGGCATGGCGCACGATCGCGCCGGCATGGCCCATCGTCGCGGTCAGCGCGCCGACGCGTTCGACATCGTGCCCGGCGGCGGCCAGCGCGGCGTAGAGGCTGTCGTCGAACCCGTCCTCGATTTTCAGCGTGGTGCTGGCATCGCCCCAGGTGCGGCCGAGCAACCAGCGCGGGCGCGAAATCGCGGTTTGCAGATCAACGCCATAGCGGGCGTAGCGGGTAAACAGCGCGGCCTGCGTCTGCGGCTGGCCTTCGCCGCCCATCGTGCCATAGGCCATGGTGCGGCCGTCATCGAACCGGGCAAGCGCCGGGTTGAGCGTGTGAAACGGTTTGCGCCCCGGCCGCAGCGCATTCCACCCGTCCGCTGCCAGCCGGAAACTGCTGCCTCGGTTCTGCCAGATGATCCCGGTATCGGGCAGCACCAGGCCCGATCCGAATTCGAAATACGTCGACTGAATCGCGCTGACCACGCGGCCCTGACCATCGGCCGCACCGAACCAGCAGGTATCGCCCCATTGCGGCGGTTGCGGCCACGGCAGCGCGGCGGCAGGATCGATCTGTGCCGCCAGCGCATCCAGCGCCGCACCATCGTCGAGCAGCGCCTGACCATCGAAATCGTGATAGGCCGGGTCGCCGACATGGCGGTCGCGCAGGAGGAACGCCTGCTTGGTCGCCTCGATCAGGCCATGAACATGGGCAAATTGGTCCGCGCCTTCGGCCTGGAGCCGGTCGAACAGCGCCAGGATCAGCAGCGAGGCAAACCCTTGCGTGGGCGGCGGCGAATTGAACAGGTCTGCGCCGCCGATCCGCGCGCGCAGTGGCGCAATACGTGTTGCCGCGTGTGCATGCAGGTCGGCGGCGGTTACCGGGCTGCCCAGCGCCGCCAGATCGGCCGCGACGCGCCCCGCCAGCGAGCCACGATAAAACGAGGCCAGCCCTTCTGCCGCCAGCGTGCGCAAAGTCGCGGCGAGCGCGGGCTGGCGCAGGATGTCGCCTGTGCGCAAGGGGCGCCCATCGGGTTCAAAGATTGCCGCATAGGCACCCGGCTGGATGCGCAATTCGGCGCCTTTTGCTGCAGCAATTGCTGCACCGCCGGCGGTGACCGGCACGCCGGTTTCGGCCTGGGCGATGGCATCGCGCAACAGGCGGCCCAGCGGCAAGGCACCGGCGGGGTCGGCCAGCGCCGCCGCCCAACCCGACAGCGTGCCCGCCACCGTGTTGGCGGCAAGCGGCCCGCGGAACGGGACCGCGTCCAGCCCGTCGTATAGCGCAAGATCGGCCTTTGCCGCGGCACTGCCACAACCCTGGATGCCATGCACGCGCCCATCGGGTTCGGCGATCACCCAGAATCCGTCACCGCCGATCCCGGTCATGTGCGGATAGACCACCGCCAGCATCGCCGATACCGCCACGGTTGCCTCAACCGCAGTGCCGCCGTCGCGCAGCACGCCCAGCCCCGCCTCTGCGGCGAGGTAATGCGGCGCGGTGACCATGCCGTGGCGGCCGGAGATGGTGACGAGATTCATGGGCCTAATCCGGCAGGGCGGCGACGAACGCCAGCACGACGTGCGCCGAATTGATCGAGGCGAGATTTTCGAAGGTGGTTTCCATGTTCCGGTCACCATCGCCGCCGGCCAGGTCGGACAGGCTGCGGAACACAATTGCCGGCGCCATGTTGGTATAGGCGACTTGCGCCACGGCCGCCGATTCCATGTCGAGCACGCGCGCACCCCACGCTTTTTGCAGGTACCGGCGAAACGCGGCATTGTCGGCAAAGATACCCGCGCTGACGCCGGTACCGCCGATCATCACGCGGGGCGTGCGCGGCAGGCATTGGGGCGCGGCGGCCGGGGCGGACTTATCCGGCGCAACGCAGCGTTCCATGGTCACACCCGGCGCGACTTTGCGTGCGAGGGCCAGCAGGGCGGGGTCCATCGCGATGCGGAACCGCCGGGCGGGCGGTGATGCGGCATTGGTCACGGTGGTGCCGCGTGGAAAGATGAACTGCCAGTTGGCTGGCGCGCCCGGCAGGACCGCTTCGGGTGGTTGCCAGCGCTGTCCTGCCTTACGGGCAAACGAGGCTTCCAGATACTGGCCCCAGTCGTCGGGAACGACCACATCGCCGATCGACAGCGCGGGATCGACGCCGCCGGCTATCCCTGAAAACACGATGCGCCGGACGGTAAAACGGTCGAGCACCAGTTGCGTGTTCATCGCCGCGTTGACCATGCTGACGCCGCTTTTCATCAGCACGACGGGCTTGCCCGCGATCGTGCCGGTCATGAACACCTGGCCATTGATCGCGTGTTCGACCGGGCTGTCGACCGATTTGACCAGCGCGGTCCATTCGGGGCCAAACGCGGTCATCACCACCGTGCGCGGCACATCGTCAATTTTTTGCGCGTAGACCAGCGACGGGAAACAGCCCGCAACCAGCGCGATGGCCGCACGCCAGGGCATGGACCGCCGCATCATGCCGCTGCCATCCACACAAAGCGCACCACGAACAGCGCGGCGAGCAGATAGAGGAACCAGTCGGCACGGGTGGCCCGCCCGCGCACCAGCCGCAGCACGGCATGCGCGGTAATGCCAAACGCCAGGCCATTGGCGATCGAGAATGTCAGCGGGATCATCGCCACAGTCAGAAAGGCCGGGATCGCCGCCATCGGGTCTTCCCAATCAACCTCTCGCAAAGGCAGCAGCATCAGGCCGCCGACGATGATCAGCGCGGGCGCGGTCGCGGCCAGCGGCACCAGTTGCGCATAAGGCGCGACGAACATGGTGGCCAGGAACAGCAGCCCGGTGACGACCGCGGTCAGCCCGGTGCGGCCGCCCGCCTGCACCCCGGCCGCGCTTTCGACATAGCTGGTAACGGTGCTGGTGCCGGCCATCGACCCGACGATGGTGGCGACCGCATCGGTCATCAGGATGCGGTTGAGGCCGGGAATGCGACCATCGGCGTCCATCAGCCCGGCGCGTTTGGTGACCGCGACCAGGGTACCGATATTGTCGAACAGATCGACGAACAGGAACACGAACAGGATTTCGACCAGCCCCAGCCCGTGTTTGCCGGTCAGGCCGAACACGCCGCCCAGGTCCAGTTTGAACGCGGTGCCGGTCAGCGCGGCCAGGCTGTAGGGCTGCGGGTGAAAGGCCACCTGGCCAAACAGCCAGCCCGCGACCGTGGTCGCGACGATGCCGATCAGCATTGCGGCGCGCACGTTCCACACGCTGAGCGCGGCGATCAGCAAGAGGCCGAACAGCGCCAGCGACGCATCCGGCGCTTTCAGATTGCCCAGTGCGACGATCGTGGCCGGGTTCGAAACGACGATGCCGGCGTTCTTCAGCCCGATAAACCCGATGAACAGGCCGATACCGCCGGCCACCGCCGCAAACAGGTAGTTGGGAATGACCGACACGATCAGCTGACGCACCCCGGTCAGCGTCAGCAACAGGAACGCCACGCCCGAAATCAGCACGCAACCCAGCGCGACCGGCCACGGCACGCCCATCTGTTGCACCACGGTAAAGCTGAAATAGGCGTTCAGCCCCATGCCCGGTGCCAGCGCCAGCGGCGTATTGGCGACCATGCCCATCAGGATCGAGGCAAACGCCGCGGCAAAGCAGGTGGCCGCCGCGACCGAGGCCACCGGCATCCCCGCCTGGCCCAAGATGGCCGGATTGACGAGCACGATATAGGCCATGGTCAGGAACGTGGTGAAACCGGCCAGCACTTCGGTGCGTGCAGAGGTGCCGCGCGCGGTCAGCGCAAAATAGCGGTCAAGCGATCCCCCATCCTGCGTGGTGCCTGCCTGCGTCATGCCAATTCCTCCACCGGCGAAGCGATTCCCGTCAAACCCTGCCCCGTCAAACCTGTACCCTCCAGCATTTCGGCAAAGGCCATCAACGCTGCTTCGCCACCTGGTTTGCCGATCAGTTGCAGCCCCAGCGGCAGGCGTCCCGGGCGGCGCAACGGCACCGACAGCGCAGGCAGGCCGGTAAAGCTGATCGGCTGGGTATGGATGCCAAGGTCAGAGCGGGCAGGCACCATGCCCCCGTCGATCACAATGCGCGGATCGGCAATCAGCGGCGCCACACATGGCGCGGCGGGCGCCAGCAGCACATCATAATCCGCGATCACCACGGCTGTCTGCTGTTTGAAATCCCGCCGAAACGCCAGCGCTTCGTCATACAGCGCGCGCGGCAACAGGGCACCGGCCATCAGCCGGTCGCGGGTGGCCGGGTCGAACTGCATCGCCGCGCGGCCCAGCGCATCGGCATGGAGCGCGCCGCCCTCAAACGCGGTGATCAGAAATGCCGCCGACCGCGCACGCGCAATTTCGGGCAATTCGATGATGGGCGCGTGGGGTGCAATCGCGTCGATCGCGGCCAGTTGATCGGGATCGGCATTGTCGCGAAACCGGCCCCCCAGCCGCGCGACCCGCAGATCGGTCGGCGCTGCGCCATCGACCGGTGATCCGGTCAGAACCTGCCAGATGCAGCGCATGTCTGCGACCGATGTCGTGAACGGCCCGGCATCGTCGAAACTTTCCGCAAAGGGGAACACGCCGGCCATTGGCAGTGCGCCATGCGTTGGTTTCAGGCCGTATATACCGGTCAGGCTGGCGGGGACGCGGATTGACCCGTTGGTGTCCGTCCCCAGCGAAAACGCCATGAGCCCGGCGGCCACCACTGCCGCCGATCCGCCCGAGGAACCGCCTGCCAGTCGGGTTACATCATGGGGATTGCGGGTGGTACCGTGCGTTGCATTGATAGTGGCAAAGCCATAGGCGAATTCGTCCATGTTGAGCGTCGCCACCAGCACCGCCCCGGCGCCACGCAAACGGCAGATCGCCTCTGCATCATGGGTTGCCGGTGCAGCATCGGCATAAAGCGATGATCCGGCGGTGGTCGGCAGGCCCACCACATCGAACAGATCCTTTACCCCATAGGGCACCCCGGCGAGCGGGCCGGGATCGTGCCCATGGGCAATTGCGGCATCGACCTGTGCGGCCTCTGCACGGGCGCGTGCGGCCAGCACGCGGGTGACTGCGGCCAGATGATCAGCCTGGGCCAGTCCAGCCAGGCAGCGTTCGACCATATCGATGGCGCGCACGTGCCCCGCGCGCACGGCCGCGGCAATGTCGACCGCCTGCATCACCGATTGCCCCCCGACAGCGTTTTGGCATGCTGCCCCAGCAGGGCCAGATTGGCAACCACGCCGGGCATGCACGCATCGGGAATGGTGAAGCCCCGGGCCGCAGCCGCCTCTGCCGCCTGTTCTGACCCTTGGGGAATGCGTGATACAGCCTCGGCCAGATTGGCCTGTCGGCTGAACCGGCCGGCCAGCGCCGCGCAGGCAAACAGCTGCAACTGGTGAAAGATCATCAGCGGCAGCACGACCATGCCGACCGTCGCCGGCGCAAACAGCGCCGCCGCCATCGGCACGCCGGACACCAGGCTTTTCTTTGAACCGCAGAACAGCAGAACGATCGCATCTTCGCGCGGCAGGCCGGCCAGGCGCGCGACCAGCACGTTGGCGACCATCACCAGGCCAAGAATGACCGCCGACAGCACCAGCAACAGGCCCAGCTGGGGCACGGTGACTTTGGTCCAGATGCCGTTGACCACCGCCGCGCTGAACGCGGTATAGACCACCAGCAGGATCGAACTGCGATCGACCGGTTGCAGGATCGCCTTGTTGCGATCAACCCAGCCGCCGATCAGCGGCCGCAGCAGATGCCCGCCCACGAACGGCACCAGCAGTTGCAGCGCAATGGTCTGCACCGACCCCCACGATGACAGCGCACCGGTACCGCCGGTGCGCAGCAGCAGACCGACCAGCAGCGGGGTCAGCCCGATCCCCAGCAGGTTTGACAGCGATGCGCTGCACACCGCGCCCGCGACATTGCCCCGCGCCAGTGCGGTGAACGCAATCGACGACTGCACGGTCGAAGGCAGCAGCGTGAGGAACAGCAGGCCCACCCCCAGCCGCGGATCGATCAGCCAGCCATCCAGCGCGGTGGTGGCAAGGCCGATCAGCGGAAACAGCACATACGTCGAACCCAGCACCAGCACATGCAGCCGCCAGTTGCCGATCCCGCCCAGGATGGACGCCCGCGACAGCTTTGCCCCATGCAGAAAAAACAGCAGCGCTACGGCCAGATTGGTGGCGAGGCCAAACCATCCCGCGATGCCCCCGCGCACCGGCAGTATCGACGCCGCCGTGACCACGGCGACCAGCCACACCAGAAAAGGATCGACCGAAGGCAAAGATAATGACCGCCGCATAGGCGACGCTCATGCCCGCAATCACCCTAGCGATCCACCGCAATGATCGAAACGGATCGTTGCAAAAATGAGCGCGCCGGTGCGCTGCGTTTGCGTTGCCCGCCGCTGGCGGGATCATGGCGCGCCCCGCCGCCCGGCCGCCAGCGCACGAAGGGTGGCCGTCTCAATCAGGCCACCGCTTCCCATTGTCACCGATGTTGCTATCGTGCGACGCCAGATGCCCTGGCCGGACGGGGCTGGCGCCCTGGCGCAGCGATGGAGCGTAAAGAGTAATGGTTCGGCGCAAGCAGGCAGTGACAATCAAGCACGTTGCAGCGGATGCCGGAGTTTCTCTTCAAACCGTCAGCCGCGTGATCAACAATGTTGCCAACGTCAGCGCAGACATGATGAGCCGCGTGCAGGCATCGATCGACCGGCTGGGCTATGTGCCGTCGATCGCGGCGCAGCGCATGAGCGGGTCACGGTCGTACATTATCCTGGCGATCAACGACCGCGAACGCACCATCGCCGATTGGCAGATGCGCCTGGGCACCGACTGGGTCGATCAGATGTTGCTGGGCGGCATGACCGCCTGCGCCGAATACGGCTATCGCATGCTGATCGAACTGGTCGATACCCATAACGACCATGTCGAACGTGAATTGGGCGCGGCGCTGACAGCGTTGCAGCCCGATGGCGTGATCATCACGCCGCCGCATTCCGACAACCCGCAAATCCTGGCGCTGTTGCAGGCCCACGACATTCCGTTTGCGCGGATCGGATCGAACGGGGCGGATGGATTGGGTGGCATCGCGCTGACCATGGATGATGAAGGATCGGCGCGGCGGGCAGTGCGCCATCTGGTGGCGCTGGGGCATCGGGCCATCGGCTTTATTGCCGGGCCGGCCGATTACCAGTTAAGCGGGTGGCGCGTCGATGGCTGGCGCGCCGAAATGGCAGCGGCCGGGCTGATGGCAGAAGATCACCTGCTGGCGACCGGCGACTTTACCTTTGAAGGCGGCGCGGCGGCCGCGCGCGCGCTGCTGGGCTGCGCCGTCCGGCCCACCGCGATCATTGCCAGCAACGATCAGATGGCGTTTGCCACGCTCGAAGTGGCGCGCGAGCTGGGTCTTGACGTGCCGGGCGACCTGAGCCTGGTGTGTTTCGACAATACGCCAATGGTGCGGTTTACCCGGCCGCCGCTGTGCGCGATCGACCAGCCGGTGGCCGAGACCACCGCGCGCGCCGTGCAAATGCTGTTGGGCGGAAAACCGGGCGAAGAGCCCGCCACGATGCTGGTGAACGTGCCGGGCAATCTGGTCGTGCGCGGGTCAACTGCTGCGCCTTACGCCGCCAGTCTTGCGACGACATAGCCGGGTGCGATCTTGCGCAATTCGTCGAGGAATGCGTCGAGCACTTCGCCCCTGAGCACGAAATTGTGCCGGAAATCGGGCATCACCCCGCCGTCGATCACCGCCGACAGCGCGGCACGGGCGCGGGCAATGCGGCTTTTGATCGTACCGATCGCGACATCGCAGATTTGCGCCATCTCTTCATAGCTGACCTGCCCGACTGCCGACAGGATCAGCACGTCGCGCTGTGCTGACGGCAAGGTTGCCAGCGCGCGCAAGACATCGGTTGCCTGTAGGCCGGCCTCCTGCGTTGCCGGGGTGTTGAGCAGGCGTTCAGCCTCTGCCTCGTCATACGCGCCAACAAACCGCTGGCGGCGGATCTGGCCGAAATAGACGTTGCGCAAGATGGTGAAAGTCCAGGCGTGAAAGCTGGTACCGGCGACAAAATGGTCGCGCGCGGCCCAGGCCTTCAACAGTGTTTCCTGCGACAGATCATCAGCCAGGTCACGGTTTCCGCACAACGACCGCGCGAACGCCCGCAGATGCGGTATCGCGGTGGTCAGTTTCGCGTAAAAATCACCATCCGGCAGCGGCGCGCCCTGTGGGCGGACGGAAACAGGTTTGAATTTGCCTGGCGAGGCCATAGTCGATCCTCTTATCACGGCGAAAATGCAATCGGCAGACAGAGTCGGTCTGGGCGCGGTGGAGTCGCGGGCCGGCCTGGATTCCGCAGGCCGGTAGCGGCCAAATGACGACAAACCTGTAATCCGGAGCGCGCGTTCCGCTGCCACGGATCGAACAGCGCGTTTACCGTTGTACACCCTGCGCTGCGTGCTACCCTACGAAAAAATTTGAATTATTTTTCTGCGCCGGGGCAGCTGCCGATGGGAACAATGGCCACGCTCGACCGTTTGTTGACAATGCGTACCCTTCCGGTGGGGTGGTATGCCCGTGCGCGCCAGCCACAAAGTGTTCCCGCCAGACCTGCAGGAAAACCGGATGCCACCGATGTCAGCGGCCTTACCAACCGGGCCAGGCCATTCCGGCCCGGTGCCCACGAACCAGCTGGCAACCAATTTGCCGTTTCTGCGTCGCTATGCACGGGCCGCAACCGGCAGCCGCAAGGCCGGCGATGCGCTGGTGTGCGCCACGCTGGAAACCGCGCTGGCAGACCCGGCCGCGCTCGACCGGATGGCATCCAGCGCGACCGGGTTGTTTGCCGCGTTTTCGGTGCTGTGGAACACGGTCGATCCGCAATCTGCGCAATCGACCGACGTGGTGGATCAACCGGGCGGATCGCAGCTTGGCCGGATGCCGCCGCTGCGCCGCCAGGCGTTGCTGTTGAACCAGCTGGAGGAATTTTCGCTGGGCCAGACCGCCGAAATCCTCAACATATCAGAGGCTGAGGCCGCCGCGCTGGTCGCTGCGGCGCGCGATGACATTACCCGCGAACCGGTGGTGCGGGTGTTGATCATCGAAGATGAGCCGACCATCGCCAACTATCTGGAGGACATCGTGCGGCTGGGTGGGCACGAAATCGTCGGCAAGGCCGCCACCGCCAGCGAGGCGCTGGCGGCGTTTCAGCAGTATCATCCCAACCTGATCCTGAGCGATGTGCAACTGGCCGACGGCAGTTCGGGCATCGACGTGGTTGACGCCATGCAGCATACCAGCCCGGTCCAGGTGATTTTCATCACGGCATTTCCGCAAAAGTTCCTGACCGGCGGCGGGCGTGAGCCGGCCTTCATGATCACCAAGCCGTTTCGTGAGGAAACCGTGCGCACCACCATCAGCCAGACGCTGTTTTTTGGCGGCGGGGATGGTTGACCAGCGCCGCGTGCGGGGCCAGGGCGGAACAATCGCGCGGGGCGGTCATTTGAATTTTCGTAGCGCGCCGGCAAGACCACGGTGATGACCGCCGGATGCGACGACATCGCCAAGTGAATCTAGCCATGTGAACCGCGGATCGTGACAGTGCCCAGTCGCCAGGGCCTTTCCGTGCAAATCGTGCCATTGATTGGATGTGTAAGTGCCTGATCCAGAACGCCCGCTTGCGATTCCGCAACCCGTTGCCGGATCTGGCGGTCCGTCGGACAAGCCGGACTGGAACAAGCAGATCAAGGCCTATTATGACGCGATCGTCAGCGAACCGCTGCCCGAAGACATGCGCAAATTGATGGCAACGCTGGCGAAATCGATCCGGCGTTGAGCGGTGCTGACCGGCGCGGGCGCAACGGGAACGCTGGCGCAGGATCGATCCCTGGCCTTTCAGCCTGGCCATTACAGCCTGCCGTCGCTGTTGCGGCGCAATACAGCAGCAAGGACGGAACTTGGCGATTCAGCTGACGGCAAACGTACGAAACGGGATTCGCATCCTGCAACAAAGGTTGCACGCCGATCCGTCGAGAGTGGTGCTGCGTCCGTTCCACCTGGGATGGCAGGCCAGCAGCGCACCGCATGATCGCGCCATTGACCTGGTGCGCGACATTGCCGCGCTGAGCGATGGGCAAGTGGCGCACGAATATGGCGTGGTGCTGCACGATTTCCAGAACCGGCATTGGCAGACCGAACTGATTTTCGAAAAGCGCTATACCGAGGTGGAGGCCACGCTGGGCCTGGCCGACAAAGGCTATTCCCCGCAGCGGCGCAAGCTTATTGGCGCCTATTTCTGCCACGAATATTCCTATTCGGCGGCGGCGCTGATGAATCCGTCGATCGTCGCCCACCCCGACCAGTCGGGGATGGCGGATGGATCGGTGCGGTTCATCCTGTCGCTGCGCGCGGTGGGCGAAGGCCACATCAGCTCTATCGCGTTTCGCGAAGGCATCGCCTATCCCGATGGATCGTTCGATCTGTGGCCCGAATCCGCCTTTGCCACCAGCGTGGAACGGCTGCCCGATGACCCGCAGCGTGGTTCCGGCCACGCGGTGATCGTCGGGCGCCATCCGGAAAGCAGCCTGTCGAACACCGTGATTTTCCCGGTCACCGAACAACAGGCCAACGGGCTGGAAGATTTGCGGCTGGTGCGGTTTGACCATGGCGGCGGCGATATCGAATGGCTGGGCACTTATACCGCCTATTCGGGGCGGTCGATCCAGTCGGAGTTGCTGCGCACGCGCGATTTTTGCACGTTTGCGCTGGATCCGATCACCGGCGGCGCCGGGCGCAACAAGGGCATGGCGCTGTTTCCGCAAAAGATCGGCGGCGAATATCTGATGATCGGACGCCAGGACGGCAAGAATCTCTATTTGCTGCGGTCGGACCGGCTGGACCGCTGGGACGATGAAGGCAGCCTGCTGATGGAGCCCAAATATCCGTGGGAATTCATCCAGATCGGCAATTGTGGCAGCCCGATCCTGACCGACGCCGGCTGGCTGTTGATCACGCATGGCGTGGGCGCGATGCGCAAATATGCGCTGGGCTGTGCGCTGCTGGATCGCGATGATCCGTCACGGGTGATCGCCCGATCACCGCAGCCGATCCTGACCGCCGAAAATGCCGACCGATCAGGCTATGTGCCCAATGTCGTCTATACCTGCGGCGCGATGCTGCTGGGCACTGAAACGCTGCTGATACCCTATGGCATTTCCGACATCGCGGTCGGGTTTGCCACCACGCGGGTGCAGGATTTGCTCGCGCTGATGGTGTGATTCCAGTCGGAAGGGTCAGCGCGGTTCAATCGGGGGCGGATCGAATGCTTGCACGCGTGGCTGGGGTTCGGTCAGGCGGCGCAGATCGACCAGGCAGGTGTGCGCGCTGCACCCCTGCGACAGCGATGATGCGCCGCGATCGAGCGTCAGCGTGTTGGGGTTGCCATGGCGGTCGCGCGTGCCATCGGGATCGTACCAGGCCCCGGTCGACAGCCGCACCACGCCGGGCATGATCGCCGGATTGAGCACCGCGCCGGCCAGGCATTGACCGCGATCGTTGAACAGTTCGACCACGTCGCCATCGGCAATGCCGCGCGCGGCGGCGTCGGCCGGGTTGATGTGCACGCCTTCACGCCCATTGACTTTGCCCGCCACGCTCCATGGTGACGGATCGAGCTGGCTGTGCAGGCGGCGCGCCGGCTGATCGGAAATCAGATGCAACGGGAACCGCGCGGCCAGCGGTGAGCCCAGCCATTCGAATGGTTCGCGCCACGCCGGGTGGCCAGGGCAATCGTCGAGGGCGAACCCGGCAATCCGTTCCGAAAAAATTTCGATTTTACCGGATGGCGTGCCCAGCGGATGGGCGACCGGATCGGCGCGAAAGTCGGCGTGCATGTCGCGCGGGCGATCGTGCGCACCCAGGTCGATCAGCCCGGCCTGCCAGAATGCGTCAAAATCCGGCAGCGGGATGCCCGTGGCGGTGACCCGGGCGCGATTTTCATCATAGATATGCCGCAGCCAGCCCATTTCATCACGATCTTCGGAAAATTGCGCAGCAACCCCGAACCGCGCGGCAAGCCCGGTGAAAATATCATGGTCGTTGCGCGCCTGCCCCTGTGGCGCCATCGCCGCCTGCATGGCGATGTAATACCCTTCGAGATTGGCAAAGCCGATGTCGTTGCGTTCCAGCGCGATTGTCGCCGGCAGCACGATATCGGCATGGCGCGCGGCCGCGGTCCAATAGGGCTCGTTGACCACGATCGTATCGGGCCGTGCCCAGGCGCGGCGCAACCGGTTCAGATCCTGATGATGGTGAAACGGGTTGCCGCCCGCCCAATGCACCAGCCGGATATCGGGATAGTGATAATGCCCGCCGTTGTACTGGAACGGTGCGCCGGGGTTGAGCAGCATATCGGCCAGCCGTGCCACCGGGATGAAGTCGGCCACCGGGTTGCGCCCTTGCGCGAACACCGGCCCGGGGATGCGCACATGGCTGCTGCCGAGCGCGTTCATCGGGCCATAGCCCACGGCATAGCCACCGCCGGGCAGGCCGATCTGGCCCAGCATCGCCGCCAGCGCAACCAGCGCCCAGAACGGTTGTTCGCCATGCGCGGCGCGTTGCAAGGCCCACGCCGTCGACAGCATGGTGCGGTTTGACAGAAAGTCGGCGGCCAGCGCGCGGATCGTGGCGGCATTGACCCCGGTGATCGCGGCGGCCCATTCCGGGGTTTTGGCCAGGCCATCATCGTGCCCCAGCAGATAAGCCGCAAACCGGTCAAACCCGACGGTGTGGCTGTCGATAAAGCCACGGTCAAAGCGGGGATCGTGCAGCACCGTATGCGCCAGCGCCAGCATCAGCGCGGTATCGGTGTTGGGGCGCAGTGCGATCCATTCGGTGGTGCCGCCCGCATCCGCGCCGTCGCCCAGATTGTCGCCAACCGGGCCAACATTGATTACGCGCACGCCCGCCGCCGCCAGCGCCTGCAGCCCGGCACGCGCGCGGTGGCGCCCGGCCCCGCTGGAGGACACTTGCGTGTTCTTCAGCGGCACGCCCCCAAAGGCGACAAACAGCGTGCAATGCGCGGCCAGGCTGTCCCAGCTGGTGTGCGACGCGTGGAGGGTGTCCATATCGGCGGAGATATGCGGCATCAGCACCCGCGCGGCGCCCAGGCTATAGCTGTCAACGCTGCGGACATAGCCGCCGATGGTGTTGTAAAAGCGGTGCAGCTGGCTTTGCGCGTGGTGGAAACGCCCGGCGCTGGCCCAGCCATAGGACCCGGCAAAGATCGCCTGATTGCCATGCTGTTCGCGCACCCGCGCCACTTCGCCCGCGACCAGATCGAGCGCTTCGTCCCAGTCGAGTTCGACAAAGGCGTCGCTGCCGCGCCCGTACCGGTCACGCCGTTCCAGCCAGCCACGCCGCACCGCCGGACGCGCGACACGAAGGCTGCGCACTTGTGGCGCCAGCTGATCCAGCCCGATCTGCGTCGGATCGGGATCGGCGGACAACGGCCGCAGCGCGGGTTCGGCGCCGGTGGTCGGCGTGACTTCGTAGATGCCCCAATGGGCGGCGGAATAGCGGTGGTCGGTCATGGTGCCGAATGTTGCGCGAATTGGCGCCTGAGAAAACACAAATCAGCATCGGGCAAACATGCGTGACACGGTTGCCGTTGGGGAGCCACGCTGTCATAGCCGCCCACCGACCCGAAAGATCCTTCCCATGGCCCCGCTGCAATCCGATTCCAGCCGCGATCACACCCTCGCGATCGGCATCGATTTTGGCACCACCAATTCGGTGGTGGCCTGTGCGCGGGCGTCTGCCGGGGTCGATCTGGTTGATTTCGCCACGCCCGACGGGCCGGCTGCGGTGTTTCGTTCGGCACTGTGTTTCTGGGCCGATGATGCGCATCGCGGGGCGCTGGCATCGGCGGCCGGACCCTGGGCGATTGCCGAATTTCTGGATTTCCCTGGCGGTTCGCGGTTTTTGCAATCGTTCAAATCGGTGGCCGCCAACCCGGCGTTTGAACATGCCAACCTGTTTGAAAAACGGCTGAAATTTGAAGAGCTGGGGCGGATTTTCCTGCGCCATCTGGTGGCGCACGGTGGCGCAGCGCTGGCCGAACTGCCCGACCGGATCGTGGTCGGCCGCCCGGTGCGCTATGTTGGCGCACGGCCCGATCCGGCGCTGGCACGCACCCGCTATGACGCGATGTTCGCCAGTCTGGGCCGGCCGGTACATTATGTTTATGAACCACTGGGCGCAGCGTTCAGCTTTGCGGCGCGGCTGACCGAACCGGCGACGCTGCTGGTGGCCGATTTTGGCGGCGGCACCAGCGACTTTTCGATCGTGCGGGTGGCCGCGCCGGGTGCCCCGCGCCGCTGTACCCCGCTGGGTGCGGCCGGGATTGGCATCGCCGGGGACCAGTTCGATTTTCGCATCATGGACAAACTGGTGCTGCCGCTGCTGGGCAAGGGCGGCACGTACCGGTCGTTTGACAAAGTGCTGGAAATTCCGCCTGGGCATTTTGCCGATTTTGGCGATTGGTCGCGGCTGGCGCTGATGCGCAACCGCCGCACGCTGGAACAACTGGCAAAGCTGCAGCACAGCGCGACCGACCCGGCCGCGATCGGCCGGATGATCGCGGTGGTTGAAAACGAGCTGGGCCATGGATTGTACGAGGCGGTGGGGCGGCTGAAACGCGCGCTGTCATCCGATACGCACGCACAGTTCCAGTTTGCCGGCGACGGCCTGACCATCGCGGTGGACGTGGCGCGCACCGATTTTGAACGCTGGATCGCGCCCGATCTGGACCGCATTGCCGAAACCGTTGATGCCGCGCTGGCCGATGCGGGCCTGGCCCCAGATCACATCGATCACGTGTTTCTGACCGGCGGATCATCGCTGATCCCGGCGGTGCGCGATCTGTTTACCCGCCGGTTTGGCGATGCGCGGATCGCGTGTGGCGATGAACTGACATCAATCGCGCACGGTCTGGCGCTGATCGGGCAATCGCCCGATCTGGACGAATGGACCGCGCCTGCTGCGTGAAGCCGTTCAGCGCGTGCCCGACCAGCCGGCAAAGCGGCGTTCAACCCAGCGCAGCACGAGTTCGATCGCCAGCGCGATCACCGCAATCAGCAGGATGCCGGCGATCACCACATCGGTCACCAGCATTTGCGACGCCGATTGCACCATGAATCCCAGCCCGCGCGTGGCCGCAACCAGTTCTGCCGCGACCAGCGTGGACCAGCCCACCCCCAGCGCGATGCGCAGGCCGGTGAGGATATCGGGCAGCGCACTGGGAAAGATCACCAGCCACACCACCTGATCCCGGCTGGCGCCCAGCGAGCGCGCCGCGCGCACGCGGTCGGCATCGACCCGCCGCACGCCGCTGGCAGTGGCGATCGCCAGCGGGGCAAAGATCGCCAGGGTGATCAGGATCACCTTGGTCGCTTCACCAATCCCGCACCAGATCACGATCAGCGGCAGATAGGCGAGCGGTGGTACGGGGCGGTAAAATTCGATCAGCGGATCAAGCGCGGCGTTGATGCGCCGCGAAAGGCCCATCGCCATGCCCACCGGGATCGCGGTCACCACCGCAAACAGCATCGCCAGCCCGACGCGCGCCAGGCTGGCACCGGCATGCTGCCACAGCGACGCGCCGACAAACCCGTTGCGGGCCAGATCGACAATGCGCAAGCCAACGGCGCCCGGCCCGGGCAGGAACAGCGGCGCGATCAGCCCGCTGGCGGTAACCGCCCACCACAGCGCCACAATGACCGCCAGCGTGGCCAGACTGGCCCAACCAGCCCCGCGCGAAGGATTATCCACGGGCCAGGCCCTCCTCTTCTTCGGACAGGATCGCAGCTGCCAGCGTTTCGCGCATGGCCAGAAATTCCGGATCGCTCTTGATTGCGCGGAGCGGTTCGCCGGCCAGAAACCGGCGGCCGAACGTGGGCCGATAGCGTTGCACGATGCGCCCCGGGCGCGGGCTGAACAAGACCAGCTCGGTCGCCAGAAACAGCGCCTCTTCAATCGAATGGGTGATCAGGAAAATGCCTTTGCCGCTGCGCTGCCACAGTTGCAGCAGCAACACCTGCATACGTTCGCGGGTCAATTCATCCAGCGCGCCCAGCGGCTCATCCATCAGCAGAAAGCGCGGGTCGACTGCCAGCGCGCGCGCCAGCCCGACACGTTGCCGCATCCCGCCCGACATTTCGTTGATGGCGTGGTCGGCAAAGCCATCAAGGCCAACTTCGCGCAGCAGATCGCGCGCCACCGCTTCGCGTTCCGGCCGGCCCATCCCGCGCAGGCGCAGGCCGAACGCGACATTGTCTTGCGCCGAAAGCCACGGCATCAGCGCGTCATCCTGAAACACCACTGCGCGGTCTGGCCCGGGGCCGGTGACCGGCGCACCCTCGATCAGCACCCGTCCGCTGGTTGGCCGCGCAAACCCGGCATAGAGCCCCAGTAGCGTCGATTTGCCGCAGCCCGATGCCCCCAGCGCGACCACGATTTCGCCGGTCGCGACAGCGAGCGAAACGTTGCGCAGCGCCTGCACCGCGCCGTTGCGGCTGCGATAGGTCACACACACGGCATCGGCGGACAGGACGGACGCGGCGGGATCGGTCATGGCAGTTCCATCGGCACGGCTGCGGCGCGAACCCAGCGCGGATCAACAAACGGGCGATAATCGGGCAGCACGCGATCGACCTTGCCCTGCGCTTTCAGAAACGCGGCGGTGGTGCCAAGGTCGCGGGCCAGACCGCCGCCAAGCAAGGCCGGGCCGCCTTGCGCGGAGGCATCGGGGTAATCGTTGCTGGCCAGCAGTGCGGGAATATCATCGCGGCTGGCGCCGGTCAGCGCCGCAATCGCGCCCACTTGTGCGGATGCCGGGGTCAGTGTGGTGCGCATGTGCCGCCACGTGCCGACTGCATCCAGCGTGACCCGGACAAAGCGCTGCACTGTTTGTGGATGATCGCGCGCAAAATCGCGGCGGACCACCCACGCGTCATAGGTCGGTGCGCCCCACCGGGCGACATCGTCGGACCCGGCCAGGACGCGCCCGGTGCGTTTCAATGCGCCCAGCGCCGGGTCCCACACATAGGCGGCATCGATGTCGCCGCGCGCCCAGGCGGCGGCAATCTGCGGCGGTGACAGGTTGATGATCTGCACCGACCCAGGCGCGATATGCCAGTGCGCCAGCGCCGCCAGCAGGCTGTAATGGCAGGTCGACACAAACGGCACCGCCACGCGTTTGCCCACCAGATCGGCCGGGCTGGTGATGCCGGAACCATCGCGCACCGCCAGCGCCTCGCTCCGTCCCAACCGGCTGGCCAGCACCACCGTGCTGATCGGCAATTGGCGCGTGGCGGCGATCGCCAGCGGGGTGGACCCCAGATAGCCGAAATCGATATCGCCTGCGGCCAGCGCAGTGATCACATCGGTGCCGCTGTCGAACTTGCGCCAGACCACTGCCTGGCCCAGCACGCGGTCATAGACCCCGCCGACCTGTGCCAGCTTGCCGGGATCGACGTCGGTCTGGAATCCGATCACCACGCCGGTATGCGCCGGGCCCGCCAGCACACGCAGGCCCAGCAGCCCCAGCACGAACAGCGCAATGGCACAAAAAAGCACGCGCAAGGTGATCGGCATGCAGCCCCAGTGACCCGATTGTGCCCGGGTGCGAGCACTTCGCCCATGCGCTATCGCGACTTTGGCGGTAGAGCAAACCACATTGGCGCCCTTATTGCGACGGAGACGACAGTGTTGAATGGGCAAATGACCGGCAGCGACGATCATACCGGCGGTTTGGCGCGGTTGCGGGGATTTGTGACGGCCATGGCCGACGTGTTGGAAAGCACGGCGGACGAGGCGGTGATTTTGCAATCGGGATCGGCATTGCTGGCCGGACTGGTCGCGCATGATGACTGGCTGCCGGCCGATTGCGCGGTGCCGCACCCCGATCGTTATCAGCAATACCTGCTGCATTGCGACAGCCGTGAACGGTTCTGCGTGGTGTCGTTCGTATGGGGGCCGGGCCAGGGCACGCCGATCCATGACCACCGGGTGTGGGGCCTGATCGGCATGTTGCGCGGGCGCGAACAGGCCGAACGGTATGATCTGGCGGCGGATGGCAGGTTGATCAGCGCGGGTACCGGCAGCGTGCTGGAACCCGGCATGGTTGAGGCGGTGTCCCCACGCATCGGCGATATTCACCGGGTGTGGAATGCGATTGCCGATGCACCGTCGATTTCGATCCATGTCTATGGCGCCAACATCGGCGCAGTCGAGCGCGCGACCTACACGGCTGACGGTGGGCGAAAGCGGTTCATATCGGGCTATGCCAACACGCAGCTGCCCAATCTGTGGGACAGATCGGTGCGCGCATGACCATGACCCCCCACGATGTGCGCAATGCGCTGATCGCCCGCGACGAAGTGGCGCTGATTGATCTGCGTGAAGAGGCGGCGTTTGCAACCGGCCACCCGCTGTTTGCGGCGCAGATCCCGCTGCGGCAGATCGCGACCGAGGCGGCGTGGCGATTGCCCCGCCGCACAGCCCCGGTGGTGATTTATGACGCGGGCGAAGGGCTGGTCGCGCCGGCGATCGAACAGTTGCGCACGCTGGGGTTTACCGAACTGCATGTGCTGGATGGCGGGCTGGAGGGCTGGCGCGCAGCAGGGTTCGAATTGTTCGAGGATGTCAATTCCTATGCCAAGGCATTTGGCGAGCTGGTCGAACATCACCGCCATACGCCATCGCTGCCCGCGCCTGCGGTGCAGGCGTTGATCGATCAACGTGCCGATATTGCGATCATGGATGCCCGGCGGTTTGACGAATATGCCACAATGGCAATCCCCGGCGGGATCAGTGTGCCCGGCGCCGAACTGGTTTTATCGGCACGCGCAGCGGCGCCCGATCCCGCCACCACGATCATTGTCAATTGCGCGGGGCGCACGCGGTCGATCATCGGCGCGCAATCGCTGGTCAATGCCGGGGTGCCCAACCCGGTCTATGCGCTGCGTAATGGCACGATCGGCTGGACATTGGCGGGGCAGGCGTTGGCCATCGGGCAACAGGCGCGCGGTGACATGCCACCCGCCGACGCGATCGACGATGCCCGCATCCGTGCGCGCGACGTATCATACCGCGCGGGGGTGCGGCATGTGACCTGGGATGAATTGGGTGCTTTGCGCGCGCAAACCACGCGCACGCTGTACCAGTTCGACGTGCGCCAGCCCGATGCCTTTGCGGCCGGGCATCTGCCCGGATTTCGCAATGCGCCGGGCGGGCAGCTGGTGCAGGAAATCGATCACAGTGCCCCGGTGCGCGGGGCCCGGATCGTGCTGGCCGATGATCTGGGCGCGCGCGCCGACATGACCGCATCGTGGCTGGCACAATTGGGTTGGGAGGTGCTGGTGCTCGATTGGCCAGCGCAAGTGACGCTGGCCAGCGGCGGCGACGGCGCACCCGACCCGCGCGGGACCGAAGGCCGTTACAAACGCCCCTATGAAGGCACGGATAACGCTGCCGCTGCGATGCAGGCCTATATCGACTGGGAATACGGCCTGGTGGACCAATTGCGCCGTGATGGTTCCCACGGGTTTTTTGTGATCTGAACGGTCGCGCTGGCCCTGCGCGACAGATCAGTCGCGGCGGCGCGGCGGGCCTTTGCGGGCATAGCCCTGACCGCCGGGTTTGCCAGGACCAGGGCCGCGCACTTTTCCACGGGGTGCGTTGTCACGCGATGCATTGTCGCGCGACGCGTTGTCGCGCGCGGGGTGCGGGCCGCTGGGCGGTTCGCTCGACGCTTCGATGGTGATGCCGCTTTCATCCTCCGCGCCGGGCATGGCGGTGCGTTTCAGCGCGGCCAGGAACTTTGCCTCGACCGCGCGCGGCACCTGGAAATGGGTTTCGTTGGCGCCGATGCGGATCGCGCCGATTTCGTTGCGGGTGATATGCCCGCGGCGGCACAGCAGCGGCAGAATCCAGCGCGGATCGGCGTTCTGACGGCGGCCGATATCCATGCGGAACCACGAAATGTCTTCAAAACCGGCGCGGCGTTCGGGACGTGCGCCGCCGTCAGGTGATCCCGCCTCCAGCAATTCTTCGGGTTCGGGCACGCCGCGCTTGCCGGCATGGACCAGCGCCAGCGCGATATCGATCGGCGTCATGGTTTCCATGATGCGTTCGGCCATGGCGCGTTCGGCATCGCTCGATTCGACCGGCGCGGTCAATTCGGCCAGCATGCGTTCGCGATCGCGTTCGCGGATCGCATCGGGCGATGGCACCGGCACCCAGGTGGCCGAAACGCGCGCATCGCGCAGCATGCCTTCCACCCGGCGACGGCGCGGATAGGGCACGACCAGCACGGCAGTGCCCTTGCGCCCGGCACGGCCGGTGCGGCCCGACCGGTGCTGCAGCACTTCGGCATCGCGCGGGGTTTCAACGTGGATGACCAGGCTGAGCGAGGGGATATCGATCCCGCGGGCGGCAACATCGGTGGCGACACAAATGCGCGCGCGGCCATCGCGTAGCGCTTGCAAGGCGTTGTTGCGCTCATTCTGACTGTGTTCGCCCGACAGCGCGACCGCGGCAAACCCGCGTTCGATCAGCGAGGCGTGCAAGTGGCGGACATTGTCGCGCGTGGCGCAGAACAGGATGGCAGTTTCCGCCTCGTGATAGCGGACAAGGTTGATCACCGCGCCTTCGATATCGGCGGGCGACACCGCGACCGCCTGGTAATCGATATCGCCATGGCCCGAATTGTCGCCGACGGTTGAAATGCGCAAGGCATCGCGCTGATAGCGCTTGGCCAGCGCGACGATCGGTTTGGGCATCGTAGCGGAAAACATCAGCGTGCGCCGTTCGCCCGGCGTCGCTTCGAGAATTTCTTCAAGATCTTCGCGGAAACCCATGTCGAGCATTTCGTCAGCTTCATCGAGCACGACGTAGCGCAGGTTCGACAGGTCCAGCGCGCCGCGTTCAAGATGGTCGCGTAACCGCCCGGGGGTGCCGACGACGATCTGGGTGCCGTGCATCAGCGCGCGGCGTTCTTTCGATGCGTCCATCCCGCCGACACAGGTGGTGATGCGCGCGCCGGACTTGCCGAACAGCCACATCAGTTCGCGGCTGACCTGCAGCGCCAGTTCGCGCGTGGGGGCGATGACCAGCGCCAGCGGCGTGCGCGACCGGGCCTCAGCCTCGGCCGCCAGGATGCTGGCCGACATGGCCATGCCGAATGCCACGGTTTTGCCCGATCCGGTCTGCGCCGACACCAGCAAATCGCGGTCGTGCGCTTCGGGGGCGAGCACGGCCGCCTGCACCGGGGTGGGTTCGGCATAGCCCTGTTCGGCAATGGCGGTGGCAATCAGCGGGGGAAGCGAAGAAAAAGGCATGGTTTTTATAACTTTGGACTGGCTGCGCAGGCACGGCGGGACCGTGTGGCAGCCCTGTGGGCAGGGTTGGTGCAATGCATGCGTGCGGCGCCGACCAGAGCCGGCGCCGCACGCGTCGCTGTGCACCCTTTAGCTGGTTTCGCCGCTGTGTGCAGCCCCGAACAGGGCGGTGGTGTCGTGCACCCCTGCCCCGCTGGAAATTGCGGAATCGTCATTGCGCGATACCGGTTCGGCAGACGCAGCTGTGAACAGCGCGTCAGCGTCGGCCGGTTCGGCGTCATCCAGTTCGGTGTAAACCGGTGCGGCGACAATCTGGCGCGCGACTTTGTCGGCATCGCGCTGTTCGCGCGCCGCCGTCACATCATCTTCGCGGTCGGCCAGCGCCTGCCAGGCGGCCCCGGCGCGCAAATACATGTCGCGCTGGTTGGCCAGACTGGCATTCTGGGCCGATTTTGTGCAGATTGCAGCCTGTGCAAGATAGAACTGGCTGGATGCGGTCATGTGTCATCCCTTCATTGCCGGCGGTGCATTGCTGCACAGCGCCGATCAGCCCACCATGTCGAGGATCAGGCGCTGCAATTCTTGTCGGGACAGCACAGGAGACCTGTCAGATGGCTTGGGTTTGCCGGACGTTCCGGCGCCATTCGGTTGTTGGACCGTATAAGGATACGGCTGAAAATTTTGAAAATTACGAAGCGTGAAATCACTGTAATTGGTAGAAAGTGTATACATCATTGTCCTGGGCGCACCATGCGCCGATAAATAAGCTCATGCGCCTGTAAAAGACGCGCCAATAAAAGACTTTGGCGCCGGCTATTTACGCCGACGCTGCGGTCCAGGCCCGGTACCGCCACCGGGACCCTTGTCCCGGAACACGATACGACCCTTTTCGAGATCGTAAGGGGTCATTTCGACGCGAACCCTGTCGCCAACGACTGAACGGATGCGGTATTTGCGCATCTTTCCAGCCGTATAGGCGATGATCCGATGGTCGTTTTCAAGCAATACGCCAAAACGACCATCGGGCAGGATTTCGTCGATCTGGCCTTCGAGGGTCAGCAGATCCTCTTTGGCCATGGATCAGACCGCTTCGAGGTTGACTGCTGCTACTTTACCGCGACGGTCGGTTTCCAGCTCGTATTTCAGGCGCTGGTCCTTGAGCAGCGTGCGCAGACCGGCGCGTTCAACCGCACTGATGTGGACGAAGCTGTCGGGGGTGCCATCATCGGGAGCGATGAAACCATAACCCTTGTCGGTATTGAAGAATTTTACGGTGCCTACTGGCATAGTCCGGTTCCTTTTCACGGGAGATTACGATCGGCAGACAGTGTGTCTGCAGAGCAAAGAGGCGTGATTGGAATCGGAAGGCAGGTAGCCGAAAGTTCCGTCTCAGGCGACGTTAGCGAAGCCTAGATAGGACGGATCACCTTGAATTGCAACGTGTGTTCCCGCAACGAACCCAATCCGGTCGTGAACACCCGCATTTTCACCGCTGATTTTCCAACGAATTGCGCACTATCCCGCCAACTGCTGCGCGATCTGGGCCAGCCGTTCCTTGCCGAAATACATCTCACCGTCGACAAAGAAAGTCGGGATTCCGAATGCCCCGCGTGCCACCGCCGCCTCGGTCGCGGCGACCAGTTCGGCCTTTGTTTCGGCGTCGTGAGTCGCCGCCAGAATTGCCGTACTGTCCAGCCCCGCAGTGTCGAGCACCGCAGCAATCACCGCCGGATCGTCCATCGCCAGCCCCTGTTCCCACATCGCGACCAGGCCGGCGGCAACATAAGCCGGTTCCACCCCCATCCGCCGCGCCGCGATCAGCCCGCGCATCAGCACCAGCGTGTTGACCGGAAAATGCGGGTTCATGCGGAACGCAGTCAACCCGTGAGAATCGATAAACCGCTGCATTTCCAGCCGTTCGTACTCCATCTTGCCCTTGATCGCGCCAAACGCCAGCATCGGTGCCTGATTGCCGGTCAGGCGGAACATTCCGCCCAGCAGGCACGGCACCAGCCGCACTTCGGCATTATGGCGCGCGGCCAGATCGGGCAGCACTTTCCACACCAGATAGGCATTGGGGCTGGCAAAATCGAACAGGAATTCGATTACACGGCGGGTGGCGGGTGCGGTCATCGGGCTGGTCACCATTGTTCGCGCCAGGGGCGCAGGTCGATTTCGTGGCTCCACGCCGAACGCGGCTGGTTGTGCAGCCAGACATAGCTTTGCGCGATGTCATCGGGTTTCAGGATCAGATCATCGCGCAGCAGATCAGCGGTGTCGCCCAGCCGCGAGCGGATGAACACGCCATCGATCGCCCCGTCGCAAATGACATGCGCCACATGCACGCCCTGTGGCCCCAGTTCACGCGCCAGCGATTGCGCCAGCGCGCGCAGGCCCGCCTTGGCCGCGGCAAATGCGGCAAAGCCATCGCGGCCGCGCGTGCTGGCGGTGGCGCCGGTAAACAGGATGGTGCCGCGCGCGCGGGGCACCATCACCCGCGCCGCTTCGCGCCCGGCCAGAAACCCGGCGAAACAGGCCATTTCCCACACTTTGCTGAACACCCGCGCGGTGGTTTCGCGAATGCCGAACTGCACATTGGCACCGATGTTGAAAATGACCACGCCGATCGGGCCAATGTCGCGTTCGATCCGGTCGAACAGTGCCACGGTTTCCGTTTCGGAACGGGCATCCACGCCGAACGCATGCGCCTGTCCACCTTCGTCGCGGATCTGCGCCGCCAGTGTTTCCAGCCGATCAAGATTGCGCGCCCGGCGGGTCAGGCATACCGGATGCCCGGCGCGGGCAAAGGCGTGCGCCAGCGCCGCCCCCACCCCGTCACCCGCGCCGATGATCAGGCAGACATCGCCGTTTTGCGCGATGCGCGATGTTTCAGGTTCCACGCCATCCTCCGGTTCCAAGGCTGGCGTATCGTGCAGACCGGGTCAAGCCAGCGCGGCGGCAAGTTTTTCGCGATCCAGCGCGCCTTCCCACCGGGCGATGACCAGCGTGGCCACCGCGTTGCCCATGAAATTGGTCAGGCTGCGGCATTCGGACATGAACCGGTCCACCCCCAGGATCAGCGCCAGCCCGGCGATCGGTACACTGGGGACGATCGCCAGCGTCGCCGCCAGCGTGATGAACCCGGCACCGGTCACCCCCGCCGCACCTTTTGATGACAGCATCGCCACCCCCAACAACAGCGCCTGCTGCGCCAGTGTCAGCTCCACCCGGCAGGCCTGGGCAATGAACAGCGCGGCCAGCGTCATGTAGATATTGGTGCCATCGAGGTTGAAGCTGTAGCCGGTGGGCACCACCACCCCGACGATACCGCGCGGCACGCCGGCCGCTTCCAGCTTTTCCATCAGCCCCGGCAATGCGCTTTCGGACGACGAGGTGCCCAGCACCAGCAGCAGTTCACGCGCCAGATAGCGCGCCAGGCGCAGCACCGAAAACCCCGCGATCCAGCCTACCGCACCCAGCACCCCCAGCACGAACATCAGCGATGTGATATAAAATGTCAGCACCAGCGCGGCGAGATGCACCAGCGCCGCCACACCGAATTTGCCCACGGTGAACGCCATCGCGCCAAACGCACCGATCGGCGCCGCGCGCATGATGATGGCCACCAGCCGGAACAGTACCGCGCCCAGATCATCGAGCAGGCCAAGCACGCGCGCGCCGGTTTCCGCCCCGGAACCGGCCTGCGGCACCGTGACCAGCGCCACCCCGAACAGCACTGCGACCACCAGAACCTGCAGAATATTGCCATCGGTCTGCGAAGACAGCAGCGTATCGGGCACCAGTCCCATGAAAAAACCGGTCAGCGTGGTATCATGCGCCTTTGCCACATAATCGGCGATCCGGCCCTGATCGAGCGCACCCGGCGCAATCGCAAATCCCGCGCCCGGCCGCACCACATTGGCCACCACCATCCCCAGCACCAGCGCAAAACCCGACATGACCGCAAAGTAGGCCAGCGCGCGAAATGCCACCCGGCCCAGCGCACCCAGATCGCGCATCCCGGCGATGCCGGTGACGATCGATACGAAAATGATCGGCGCGATGATCATCCGCACCAGTTTGACAAACAGATCGCCCAGCGGCCGCATCGCTTCGCCCCACTGCGGCGCAAATGCACCCAGCAGCGCGCCGGCGACGATCGCCATGACCACCTGCACAGGAAGCGTTCCCAACCCGCCGACCACACGTTCACGCATATCCAACCCTTTGCCCCGCCACGTCCCGGTCATAGGGCCCGCGCGGTAACCACGCAAAGGGGGTGCGGCATTTCCGTGACAGAGCCCAAATCGCTGGTGGACAGCACGTGACGGGCGGTTAGCATACGGCCATGCTGAACATTATTTTTCGCCGCGCGTCGGCGCTGACCCTGGCGCTGCTGGCGCCGATCCCGGCCCTGGCCACGCCCGTCCTGCTGAAACCGGCGGCGGTGTTCGACGGGGTTGATGCGGCGCCGCACCCTGGCTGGCAAGTGGTGACCGATGGCACGCGGATCGTGGCAGTGGGGCCAGCGCTGCCGGTACCCGCCGGCGCCATGGTGATCGATCTGCCCGGCGCTACGCTGATGCCGGGGTTGATCGAGGGGCATGGGCATCTGTTCCTGCATCCTTATGACGAAACGCCGTGGGATGATCAGGTGCTGCACGAAGCGCTGGCGCTGCGCACCGCGCGCGCGGTGGCACAGGCGCGGGCCACGCTGCTGGCCGGGTTTACCACCGAACGCGACCTGGGCACCGAGGGCGCCGGCTATGCCGATGTCGGCCTGCGCGATGCGATTGCGCAAGGGATCGTGCCAGGCCCGCGCCTGCTGGCGGCGACCCGCGCGATCGTGGCGCGCGGCGCCTATGGGCCCAAAGGTTTTGAACCGGGCGTAGCCGTGCCGCTCGGCGCCGAAGAGGTGTCGGGCGTGGACGAGATCGTGCGTGCGACGCGCAACCAGATCGCCGCCGGGGCCGACCTGATAAAACTTTACGCGGATTACCATTACCAGCGCGGCGAGCCGAGCCGGCCGACGCTGTCGGTGGCGGAAATGAGCGCCGCGGTGGCCACCGCGCATGATGCCGGTCGAACAGTCGCGGTGCACGCCGTGACCGCAGAGGGCATGCGCCGCGCAATTGCCGCGGGTGTCGACACCATCGAGCATGGCGACGAAGGCACGCCCGACCTGTTCCGCGCGATGCACGATCGCAATATCGCCTATTGCGCCACGCTGGCCGCGGGCGATGCGATCGCGCGCTATCGCGGATGGGATGGCCAGGGCACCGCGCCGGCGATGGTGGCCGAATCACGCAGCGCATTTCGCCTGGCGATCGCAGCGGGCACGCCGCTGTGCATGGGCGGCGATGTCGGGGTCTATGCCCATGGCAGCAATGCGCGCGAAATGGAGCTGATGGCGGCGGCCGGGCTGCCCCTGCCACAAGTGCTGATCGCGGCGACATCGGGCAATGCAAAAGCCTTTCATCTGGCCGACCGGTTGGGCGCAGTGCGGGTAGGCCTGCTGGCCGATCTGGTGGCGGTGGCGGGTGATCCCACGCGCGATATCAGCGCCGTGCGCCACGTCGTGCTGGTGATGAAGGATGGCGTGGTGGTGTCGCCGCGTTGATGCCCGATGCTGCGATCATCGATCTGGGACTGCTGCTGCTGGTGGCCTGTGTGGTGGCGATCGTCACCCGCCGGCTGGGATTTCCCTATGCCATCGGGCTGGTGGCGACCGGGCTGGGGCTGGCGCTGGCCGGGTTTCGCGCGCCTATCCCGCTGACCCGCGATCTGGTGTTTACCGTGCTGTTGCCGCCGCTGGTGTTCGAAGGCGCGCTGCATCTGGGCTGGCCACAATTCCGGCGAGAGGCGCCGCTGGTGCTGACGATCGCGTTTGGTGGCACGTTGCTGTCGGCGCTGGTGGTGGCGGCGGGCATGCATGCCGGGCTGGGTTGGGGCTGGCCGGCGGCGGCGCTGTTTGGCGCGCTGATCGCGGCGACCGACCCGGTATCGGTGCTGGCATTGATGAAAGGGCAGCACACCGACCCGCGCCTGAAATTCCTGATGGAATCCGAAAGTCTGGTCAATGATGGCGCGGCGGCGGTGTTGTTTGCGCTGGTGATCGCGTGGATCGCGGGCAGCACTGGCGGCGCGGGCGGCACATTGCTGACGCTGGTGCAGATCGCGGGTGGCGGGGTGCTGTGCGGATTGGTGGTGGCGGGATGCCTGTTGCTGGTCGCTGGATCATCGCAGGATCAACTGGTTGAAACCACGCTGACCGTGCTCGCCGCCTATGGTTCGTTCGTGATCGCGGAGCGGCTGCATATGTCGGGCGTGCTGGCCACGCTAAGCGCCGGGATGCTGGTGGGAAATTGGGGGCGTGGCCGGTGGTTGAGTGATCATGGCGCGCAAGGCATGATCCGGCTGTGGGATTTCTTTGCGTTCCTGGCCAATTCCGTGGTGTTTCTGCTGATCGGCAGCCAGTCGGCCAGCCAGTTTCTGCATAGTGAGCCCTATGCCCGCAGCCTGACCATCGCTGCCGCAGCCATCGCGCTGGTGCTGGCCGGGCGGCTGATCGCGGTTTATCCGCTGGCGCGGCTGTTTGACCGGACGGCGCTGGCGCTGCCGGCATCGGCCAAGGCCGTAATGTTCTGGGGCGGATTGCGCGGCGCGCTGGCGCTGGCGCTGGCGCTGGGGGTGCCGGCGGCGCTGCCCGAACATGACGCACTGATCATGGCCACGTTTGCGGTGGTGGCGTTTTCGATCTTTGTGCAGGGGCTGACGGTGCCGTGGCTGTTGCGGGCGGCGCGCACATGAGCATGGGTGCGCGCTATCGCGGCGCGTTGGGGGCGATGATCGGCGTCGCCGTCAGCACGCTGTGCGGGGCCGTGCTGGCGCGGCTGACCGGGGGCGCGGCCAGCGTGATTCCGCCGATCGGGGCATCAGCCGTACTGGTGTTCGTGGTCACCGCCAGCCCGCTGGCGCAGCCGCGCGCGGTGCTGGGCGGCAATATGGTTTCGGCGCTGATCGGTATAGGCGTGGCCTGGGCGCTGCCGCTGACGGCGATTGCCCAAGGGTCGGCGGCGGCGCTGGCAATGGCGGGGGCGCTGGCCTTGGCCGTCGGGCTGGCAATCGTGGCCATGGAGGCACTGCGCTGCCTGCATCCGCCCAGTGGCGCGGTGGTGCTGTTGCCAGTGCTGGCCGGACATACGGCCATCGCGCATGGCGGGGGAGTGATGCTGCTGGCGCTGGTCGCGGTCAATACGCTCGCGCTGCTGGGGGTGGGTTGGTTGTTCAACACCCTGACCGGCACCAGTTATCCGCACCGCACGTTGCCAATGCCCGAATTGCGCGATGATGGGACGCATGCGGCGGACCGTGCCGATCTGGCCGCGGTGCTGGCCGGGCTCGACTCCATGCCCGATATCAGCATCGACGATCTGGATGCGATTGCGCGTGCCATGGCCATGCGCCGCCGCGCGCGGGGTGGTGACGGCGGGTAATACCAAAGTGCATTGATCAGTACCCATGCGCCCAATATCGGAGGCCGATGG